>DASREL010000023.1:0-21992 GCA_035652075.1 Vicinamibacterales bacterium | reverse complement strand
TCGATACCGGCGCTGCGAAGCTGCTCGATGAATTGCTCGGTCTCGATCGGCGAAAGGCCGGCCGGGTGATCCACCGACATGCCGTACGGCACAGATCTGAAGTGCACGAGCCGCATCGGGACACCCATCGCCACTGCTAGGCGGTGACCGACGCGCGCGGCCGCGAGCGTGTCCTCGATCGACGTGAACACGACGTGCACCGCATCCGTCCGCACGAGCGGAGCGGCCGACTCAGCTTGCGGATTCGCGAGAGGCGCCCACTGAACGATGTGACTCATCGACACGCACCAACAGAGCCACTCTAGGTGCCGCGGCCTTAGGAAGTCATTAACCGGCCGTTAGGATTTGTGTGACGACTCGCTTGGCACGTGGAGGCGGTAGCCGACCCACGGCTCGGTGAGCAAGAAGACAGGACTGGAAGGCTTCGGTTCGACCCAGACCGGTGGCAGAAAAAAGAAGTGGAAGCACAGTATCGCGGGCGCCGTATGCCGCCGTCACCACACCCACGGCCACGACCGACGCGATAATGCGGCCGGCGATCCGGATGCGAATGCTCGTTGCAGCTCGTCTATTGAGCGTACGCCAAATCCTGATGCCGCGTTAAGGACTTCCTAATCCACGGCTGTGTAGGTTCACGTCGGAGGCATCGATGGCCAGCCGCCTAACTGCAATCATTTCGACTCTGTTCTTCGTGGTCTATCCGTCGTACTCGCGCGCCCAGACGACGGACCGCGACGCGGACATTCAGCGGCGCATCGCCGCGCTGGAGGCGCAGCTCGCCGAACTGAAAGCGCTCGTCGAGCAGAAGCCGCAGGTAGCAGCGCAACACGAAGTGACCGAAGATGAAAAAATCTATCTCGACTACCTGCACGATCTCAAGTTCGGGGCCGCGCTCGACACGTACTACGCGTACAACTTCAACCAGCCGATCGGCCGCGTGAATCTGCTGCGCGCCTACGACGTCACGTCGAACAACTTCAGCCTGAACCAGGCGAACCTGATCGTCGAGTCCGCTCCCGACGTCGCGGCAGGTCGCCGGTTCGGCGGACGCCTCGACTTTCAATTCGGCCAGGCCACCGAGACGCTGCAGGGCAGCCTGGTCAACGAGCCGCGCCCGTACGTGTATCGCAACATCTTCCAGGCATACGGCACGTACATCGTCCCTGTCGGCAGCGGCTTGATCGTTGATTTCGGCAAATGGGCGAGCGCACTCGGTACCGAGAGTAACTACACCAAAGACCAGATGAACTACTCGCGGTCGTACTGGTTCAATTTCCTGCCGTTCTATCACATGGGCGCGCGCGTGAACTACAAGTTCAACGACGTCGTCGCGCTCAACTACTGGGTCACCAACGGCACCCAGCAAACCGAAGCGTTCAACAACTTCAAGGATCAGTTCGTCGGCGCAGTACTGACACCGACGAAGGCCGTCTCGTGGAACGTGCAGTACTACCTTGGCCAGGAGCACCCAGACGTGCAGCCAATCGTGAACCCCATCGCCCCGAATCTGCCGACGCAACCGGGCCTCTCGGTGGCGCCGGTCGTCCCGTACTACACCGGGAAGCTGAACATCTTCGACACGTACGCGACATGGGTCGCGTCGGCTGACACGACATTTGTGCTGGAGGGCGACTACGTGTCGAACCAGAATCCTTCGCCCATGCCGACCTCGCGCGTCTATGGAGGCGCCGTCTACGCGCGCCAGCAGTTGACGAAGCGAACGGCGATTGCCGGACGCGCGGAGTACCTCAGCGACCATGGCGGCCTGTTCACCGGAGTGTCGCAGGCGATTAAAGAAACGACGGTTACGTACGACTACCGGCCTGTCACGGACGGCTTTCTGATTCGTGCCGAGTGGCGGCGCGACTTCTCGGACACGCCGTTCTTCCTGACCGACACCGTCGGCACCCTGAAGACCGATCAGCAAACGGCGACGCTCGGCGTCGTCTGGTGGTGGGGCACGAAACGCGCGGCATGGTAGCCACGACGCGTCCCGATCGTGTAACGGCAATCGATGCGCTCACAGAAATCTTCATGCGCGGCTAAGGACTTCTTAAGGTGCGCTCGACTACGGTGATGCATTGCGGCACCGCCGCAGTCGAGACGCCATGACGCGCCACCATCGCCATCTCGGTCACCACCGCCAGCGTTCCGGCTCGCTGCTTCCCTAAACGTCACTCCGCACTCGTTACCTGAACACGCCGCGCACGCGAATCGTGTCGCGACCAGAGGAGACCTCTCGATGAAGGTTCGGACGATCGTATTTTCGCTCGGGGTGCAGCTGCTGCTCGCGTCTGTCGTTTCGGCTCAATCGACAGTCGCCAACGTGGTCGGAACGGTCCAGGATCAATCGTCCCTTCCGCTGCCAGGCGTGATGGTCGTCCTGCGCAGCGTGGACGAGAACACGTCGCAGGATGTTGTCTCGGACAACGCCGGCACGTTCCAGTTCTTGAACGTCAAGCCCGGCACATATGCGCGGACCGGGCAGATCGCGTTTCGCGTCACGTTTTGACAGATGGCGCTTGAAGTTGCCGCAATTGTCGCTGCCGGCGCCGGGATTATCGTGTGGCTGCGCCGGCACACGTCGAGAAATCGTGAGGACGCGGTCGCCGAGCGACTCAGGCGTCGCTACCTTTCTGCGTGACGCGCGGTCAGGCCGTCGCGCGGCTGAACGCTCGGACAGCGTCGTCGCGGGTCGGCAGGATGTCGAAGACACGGTGCATGCGGACGAGTTCGAATACGCCTCGCACGGGCTTGGACATGGCGCACAACTTCAAGTCGCCGCCCTTCGCGTTCAGCTTGCGAAGGCACGAAATGAATGCGCCGAGGCCGGAGCTGTCGACGAATCGCACGCGTGACAGATCGAGGACGAGTTTCGAGTTGGCGTCGATCACGGTGGCCATGTCGCGCTTGAAATCTGCGGCGTTACTCGCGTCGAGATCTTCGACCGGGACGGCGGCCACCCCCACGTCACCGATGGTCGATACGGATATCTCCATGTTCCTGTCCTTCCAGGCTACGACAGTACTCGACAACCGTCACCCACAGCGACGTCGCCCGTCGCGCGTACGACCTATACCTCGGCACACCATCGCGAACAGTGTCGTGATTCCCCCAGTCATGGCCTGTGTGTTGACTGGTCGCCATCGTCGCCGGTCCGACGACGTTTCACGAGGGCGATACAGTTGCGGCCGCGCTCGTCGCGCGAGTACCGGACCTCGTCGGCACTCTGCGCCATGAGGTACATCCCGAAGCCCGACTCGCGTGAGCCGTCGAAGGCCGGAAGCGGCACGACCGCAGGTTCGAAGGAATCCCCGAGGTGATGCACGCGAAACGTGACGCGATCGGCATACGCGTCGACCTCGAGCTGAATCGGCTGATCGCCTCGTCCGTGATAGGCGTGCTTGATCACGTTGCTGACCGCTTCGTTGACTGCCAGCTCGAGGTCCGCGATCGCCGGGTCGCTCAAGAGCGCCTCCGGTGCGGCCGCGCACGACGCGCGAACGAAGGAACGCACGCGACCCAGTTCCTGGAGGTCGCTGCGGATTTCGAGCTCCGCGTGCCGGACCCGTTGCGGAGCCTCGACGACTTTGACGACCACGCACGTCAGATCGTCCGCAAATCGATCCGATCCACCGAACGCCACCGCAGCGTCTCGAATCGTTCCGATCAGCGCATTCGGGGCGAGTTCGCGGTTTCGACGCACACAATCGGCTAAACGCTCGGCGCCGTACTGCTCACCCGTGCGAGCGCGGACGTCGGTGATGCCGTCCGAGTAGAACAGGAAAAGATCGCCGGCCTCGAACGGGACGGCGATCTGCTCGAACACTTCTCCTTCACGGATCCCGAGCGGAAGGTTCTCGCCGTGGAGGATCTCGCATGCGTCGGTCCGACCGCTCAGCCGCATCATGCCGGTGTGGCCGCAGTCCACCAGCAACACCTGGCGGCGCGCCAGGTCGAACCGGGCGTAGCTGGCGGTCACGAAGCTCTCGAGCGCAATGAGCTGGCGGACCATATCCGCGTGCGCCAGCGTCACGATTTCCTTCGGCTGCGGCATCTCGCCGCTGTGACTCATCGCCAGCAGATGGCACAGCGCTTCGAGGAAGTTGCTCTTCGTGGCGGCCGCGAGGAGCGCCGCAGGAACCCCCTTGCCCATCACGTCGGCCACCATCACGTCCAGACAGTCGGGCTCGTGCTTGAAGAAGTCGTAGAAATCGCCGTCGACGCTCTGGGACGGTATCGTGAGCGCGGCGACCTGCACGCCTCGAACATCCCCCGGCGGTTGCGTGAGCAGCAGCATCTGCTGGATCCGGCAGCTGATGGTCGCTTCGCGCTCCCGCGCCTGCTGCAGATCGGCCGTGCGCGCAGCGACGCGGCGCTCCAGGTCGGCATTGAGTTGGCGCACTTCGGCCTCGGCCCGCCGCTGCTCGGCGCGGGCTCGCAGTGTCGTCACGCCGAACCCGAGATCGGCCGCCAGCTCGCGTAGCAGCTTGATCTGCTCCGCGGGAAATGCATCGGGTTCCGCGGCGTAGATGCACAAGGCTCCAAACCGTTCATCGTCGACGACGAGCGGAATGGCAATCGTCGAACGGTATCCGCGCTTCAGTGCCTCGGCGCACCACGGCGCGAAGCGCGGATCGGTCGCCGTGTCCCTCACGATCCGTTCCTCACCCGTCCGGATGCACGTGCCAGTCGGTCCACGTCCGCGGTCGTTCTCGCCCCACGTGATGTTGACGGCTTTCAGGTACCCGTCATTGACCCCGGCCTCCGCGACGGCCGTCACGGTTCGCTCTTCGTCATGCTCCGCTCGAGCCACCCAGCAGAAACGGTAGCCGGCCTCGTCCACGACGACGCGGCACACCTGATTCAGCCATGCGGATTCGTCGGTCGTTCTGATGAGGGCTTGGTTGCACAGACTGAGAGCGCGGAGCGCGCGATTTAATCGAACGAGTTCGTCCTGTGCCCGCTTCCGTTCCGTGATGTCCTGGACGGTGCCGATCCCCCGTACGGCGTCGCCATCCGCAGCAAACTCCACTTCCGCGCGCTCGCGCACCCACTTCACCGCGTCGCCGACGAGGATTCGATGTTCGATGTCGTACCTGGCTCCCCCCAACGCCGCCGTCCACGCCGTGTTCACCAGCGCGCGGTCGTCGGGGTGAATCGACGCGAGGAACGATGCGTACGTCAACGGCGCGCCGTTCGGGATTCCGAAGATCCGGAAGACTTCCTCCGACCACGTCAGTTGATCGCGCGCCACGTCGAGCTGCCAGCTGCCGATGTGCGCAATCGCCTGGGCTTTGTTGAGATTCGCCTCGCTGGCGCGGAGCGCGTCCTCCGCCTTCTTGTGCTCGGTCACGTCGTGGATGCTGCCGCGAACCCGCACCACCCGACCGGCGGCATCCCGTTCCGCTTCGCCGCGCGTCGTGACGGCTCGCCGCGCGCCATCACCTCGCGTCATCTCGAGATCGAGCTCGAAGGGTGTACCGGCCGCGAGCGCGCGTTCAACAGCCGCGGTCAGCCGATTGAAACTGTCCGGCGTGTAGAACCGCGCTTGTTCGCCAAACCGGGGCGGCGGCAGTTTGGGATCGACACTGGCAATGCGGTACAGGCCCTCGGACCACGTCACCGTGTCGGTGGCCGGCTCCCACACCCAGCTCCCGACGCCGGCAAGTCGCTGCGCTTCCCTCAGCTCTTCCTCGCGTCGGTGCAGCGAGGCTTCCGCGCGGCGCCGGTCGCTGTCGCTCCGCTCGATTCGCTGACCGCTCCAGATCGTCAACCCAGCCAGCAACGTCGTCATCGCGACGATCATCGCCGTGACGGCAGACCAGTCGGACAGCACGCCGTCGACGTGAGCGCGCCACGCCACGCTCCCGAGAAGGATCGGTACCACAACCGTCGCCGGCCACAGACTGCGCGCGAGTTCGCCGCCAAATCCGGCGCTGACGACGAGCGCGCCGAGGCCGGAGTCCGTGCGCGCGCATGCGACGGCGACCGACAGCACGAACATCGCGACGGCCGTCTGCAGCGCGACGTGTGTGTACGACGTGTGCGACCCGAGCACGAAATCGAGCAGGCCGACGATCGCACACGCGTTGGCGGCGAATGCAAACGCTTGCGCCAGAGCGTAGCGCCGCGACCGGTACGCGATGCGCCAGTCGAGCACGAGGAGCGCCAGTCCGATCAGGAGGAAATCGACGGCCGTGATCGGCGCGATCAGACCCGGACGAATGCTGCCGAACGCCTCCCACGGGTTGTCGTCGGTGAACAGCGCTTGATCGATGTGCAGGTCCCATCCGACGAGGTGTTCCGACAGCGCCGCGAGGCCGACGAGTGCCACGGCCGCCGCCAGCACGCGGCCGGCGATCTTCTTCGGTCGTGCTGCGTCAGCCCGTCGCAACAGCCACAGTGACGCGCCGCCGAGCACCAGCGCCACCGCCGCATTCGGCTTGATGATCACTTGTCCAGGAATGACGCTCTTCAGAATGCCGATGCCGAAAGTCCATCCCGCGATCCCCGCCACCCCGATGGCTACGGACAACACGCTGGTGGCCGCGACGAACCGCTGAAGCGCGTCGACGACGGCCGGATCTGATGCGCGTATCGTCGACGCGGCCGCACTCGAGATCGGGCGCACCCCCACGACGACGCCGATCGAACGGCCGGTGTCGTCGCGGTGGACCGACGCGCTGTAGAGCACCGCCGTGACATGTCCGTCGGTGTGTCGAATCTCCAGCCCGCGATCGCGGACGAATCCTTCGCGGATGACCTCGGTATACGCGGCGCGCGCCTGTGCCGGCGCGGTGAAGCACGTTGAGAAATCGGTGTCGATGAGCTTCGAACGGGTGACCCCTGTCAACACCTCGATCGCAGAATTCGCATCGGTGATGCGGCCGTCGAGCCCAATCGTGACGAGGGCGTCCGGACTCGCCTCCAGCAGACTCCGGCTGTGAATCGTCGCCAGCCGCGCCGTCGTGCGGATCGCTTCGGCCTCCGCGGATCGCCGCTTGGCGATCTCCGACAACTGGCCCGCGGTCACGGCCGTGATCAGAAAGGCAGCAAGCGCGACCCAGTTCTGCGGATCGGCGATCGTGAACGTGTAGATGGGCGGCAGGAAAAAGAAGTTGAAGCACAGTACGGCAAACGCCGACGCGACGAACGCCGGCCGGCTTCCCCAAGCCGTCGCGACGAGGAGGACGACCAGGAGAAACGCGAGAGCGACGGTTGTGGGACTCAGGGTGAGCTGAAACGGCGCGGCTGCGGCCGTGACCGCCGCCACCCCAAGGGAGGCCGCGACGTAGCCAGCGCCGGGGCGCCGCAAGAGCTCTGTCCCCATGTCTGTTGTCAGCGAATGCTCGTGATTCCCCAGATATCTTTCGCGTACTGGCCGACAGTGCGGTCGCTCGAGAACCGGCCAATTCGAGCGACGTTCAGGATCGCTTTCGACGTCCACGTCTCCGGCCGGCGGAACTCGTCGTCGATGCGCCGCTGCGCATCCAGGTAGGTCGCGAGGTCCGCGAGGCAGAAGAATGGGTCGCCGCCATCGAGCAGCGACTGCACGATCCACCGAAACCGTCCAGGGTCCTTCGCGCAGAACAGATTCGACGCCAGCGCATCGAGAATGCGCTTCGCGGCAGGCTCGGCGTCGAGGATGTCGCGCGGCCGGTACGCACCGACCGCTCGCATCGCGTCGATGTCGCCGACCGTCAACCCAAACGTGAACATGTTCTCGGCGCCAACCGCGTCGCGAATCTCCACGTTCGCGCCGTCGAGGGTCGCGACCGTCAGCGCGCCATTCATGGCGAGCTTCATGTTGCCCGTGCCCGACGCTTCAGAACCTGCCACCGAGATCTGCTCGCTCACGTCGGCGCCTGGGATGATGATCTCGGCACGCGATACGCGGAAGTCGGGCACGAAGACGACCGTGAGGTGCCCGCGGGCCCGCGGATCGTGATTGACGACCGCCGCGACGCTGGCAATCAGCGTGATGATCTGCTTCGCCGCCCAGTACCCTGGCGCGGCCTTGCCCGCGAAAATGTACGTCCGGGGCACCGCGGGCGCCTGCCCGTCCTCGATCAACCGCAGGTACTCGTGCACGATCCGCATGACGTTCAGGAGCTGACGTTTGTATTCATGGATGCGTTTGGCCTGCACGTCGAAGAGCGAGTCCGGATCGACGAGAACCGCGGTCGTCTCGGCAATCAAACGCGCAAGACGTTCGCGGTTCGCGCGCTTGATCGCTTGGAATCGCTGCTGGAACGCCGCGTCGCCCGCGTACGGTTCGAGCTCGCGCAGCCGTTCGAGATCGGTGATCCAGCCGTCGCCGATCGTCGATGTGACGAGCCCGGCGAGCTGCGGGTTGGCCTGGAGCAACCAGCGTCGCGGCGTCACGCCGTTCGTCTTGTTGTTGAACCGCTCGGGCCACAGCGCCGCGAAGTCCGGTGCGAGCGTCGTCCGCACGAGTTCGCTGTGCATCGCCGAGACGCCGTTGATCGAATGGCCGCCGACCATACTCAAGTGGGCCATTCGCACCTGTTTGGGATCGCCCTCGTCGACGAGCGACATGCGCTGGAGGCGTCCGGTGTCGGCGGGCCAGACCGTGGCGACCCGCGCGAGCAGACGCCGGTTGATCTCGTAGATGATCTGCAGGTGACGCGGAAGGACGCGCTCCAGCAGGCCAACCGGCCACTTCTCCAGCGCCTCCGGCAGCAGCGTGTGATTCGTGTATGCAAAGGTCGCCTGCGTCATCGCCCAGGCCGCATCCCACGACAGCTCGCGCTCGTCGACCAGAATGCGCATCAGCTCGGCGACCGCCAGCGCGGGATGCGTGTCGTTCAGATGGATCGCGACCTTGGCGGGAAACGCGTCGAGCGTGTCGTGATCAACCCGATAGCGTTCGACGATGTCGCGCACCGCGCAGGCGACGAGGAAGTACTCCTGCAGGAGGCGCAGTTCCTGGCCGGGCGGCACCGCGTCGGACGGATACAGCACTTTTGAAATCGTCTCGGACGCGATCTTCTGCTCCACGGCCTTCAGGTAGTCGCCGGTGTTGAAGATCTGCATGTCGAAGTCGTGCGACGAACGGGCCGAGTACAGGCGCAGCACGTTGACGGTCCGTCCGCCGTACCCGACGATGGGCACGTCGTGCGGAACGCCGACGAGCAGCCGCCAGTCGAGCCACATCGGGTTGTAGCGCCCGGCGCGATCGACGCCATGTTCGACGCGGCCGTAGATCGGCACCAGGCACGCCGCGTCTGGCCGCTCGATCTGCCACGGCGTTCCGAACGCCAGCCAGTTGTCGGGCTTCTCCGTCTGGCACCCGTTGTCGATCTCCTGTCGAAACAGGCCGTACTCGTAGTTGATGCCGTACCCGTAACCGGGCATGTCGAGGGTGGCCAGCGAGTCCAGGAAGCACGCCGCCAATCGGCCGAGACCGCCGTTCCCAAGCGCGGGATCACGCTCAGACTCGGTGACGTCGGATAACTCGATGCCCCGATCTCGCATGGCGTCGCGACAGACCGCGTACAGGCCAAGGTTGCTCAGGTTGTTGGTCAGCAGGCGTCCGGGAAGGAATTCGATCGAAAGGTAATAGAGACGCTTGGCGTCCGATTGTCGGTAGCGCGCCTCGGTCTCGAGTTGTCGGTCGATGAGACGATCGCGTGTCGCGAGGCTTACACACTCGAACACTTGGCGAGGCGTGAGACGCTCCCACGACTCGCCGAGCGAGTACCGCGCGTGACGATCGAGCGACTCGCAGAACTCGGCAACCAGCCTCGTCTGCCGGATATCCGTCGACAGGAGTGGTGGCATTGCACCTTTCCGGTGGTTTCCTGGTCAAAATGCAAAGCCCACTCCGTGGCGGTCGGCGCGGCGGTTGCGTGTTCAGACGGCGTGCCGAGCGAAACGGAGCGTTCGAACGCGCTCGACGATCTGGAACGACTGCTCGCGTCGTGCGAAGTGCAATCGGTCCGCTCCGGGACGCCGCTGCCGCTCGGCGCCCACGTTCGCGGGAGCGGCGTCAACTTCGCGCTCTTCAGTCGGCACGCCACCGGCGTTCGCCTCGACCTTTTCGATCGGGCGGACGCCGGCGCACCGGCGCGAACGATCATCCTCGACGCGGCGCGCAACAAGACCGGCGATATCTGGCACGTCTGGCTCGATGGGATTCGGCCCGGTCAACTGTACGGCTTTCGCATCGCCGGCCCGTACGCGCCACACGCCGGACATCGGTTCAATCCCAACAAGCTCGTCGTCGATCCCTGCGCGCGCGCGATCGTTCCGATGGTCAGTCGCGATCGGCGCCCGTCGCTCGGCTACGACCCCTCGTCGCCCGAGACAGACCTGTCCTTCTCGGACGTCGACAACGCGTCCTCGGCGGCCAAGTGCGTCATTCCGTACGAGGACTTCGACTGGCGCGGCGACCAACCGCTGCGCCTGCCGTGGTCGTCGACGGTCATCTACGAGCTCCACGTGCGCGGCTTCACGATCGACTCGAGTGCCCGCGTGAGCGCCCCCGGCACGTATCGAGGGCTGGTCGAGAAGATCCCGCACCTGAAGTCACTCGGCATCACCGCCGTCGAGCTGATGCCCGTGCAGGAGTTCGACGACCGTCATAACTTCTGGGGCTACGACCCGATCGGTTTCTTCGCGCCGAAGGCGTCCTACGCGAGCGTTCACGACGCCGGCGCACAGGTGCTCGAATTCAAGGAGATGGTGCGCGCGTTCCATCGCGAAGGCGTCGAAGTCCTCCTCGATATCGTGTTCAACCACACGGCGGAAGGCGACGAGCTCGGGCCGACGTTGTCGTTCCGCGGAATCGACAACGCGATCTACTACTGGCTCGCCGACGATAAGCGGCACTACAGGAACTTCACGGGCACCGGCCAGACCGTGAACGCGAGTCATCCCGTCGTGCGCGACCTCATTCTCGACGCGCTGCGCTACTGGGTGATGGAGATGCACGTCGACGGCTTCCGCTTCGACCTGGCATCGGTGCTCGGGCGCGATGCGGCCGGCCGCGTCATCGCGGACGCCCCGCTCCTCGAGCGCATCGCCGAGGATCCGATTCTCCGGGACGCGAAACTCGTCGCCGAAGCGTGGGACGTCGCGGGCGCGTACCAGGTCGGTTGCTTCTCGCAGCGACGCTGGGCCGAGTGGAACGGCCACTTCCGCGACGACGTGCGGCGATTCTGGCGCGGCGATCCGGGAATGATCGCCCGGTTCGCCAGTCGAATCTGCGGAAGCTCGGACCTGTACGCCCACTCCGGCAAGGGCCCGGAGTGCAGCGTCAACTTCGTGACCTGTCACGACGGGTTCACGTTGAACGACCTGGTCAGCTACACGCGCAAACACAACGCCGCCAACGGCGAGCAGAACCGCGACGGCGCCGACGAGAACTTCAGCGCAAACTACGGCGTGGAGGGCGACTCGGCCGACGACCGCATCGACGTCGTGCGCGAACGGCAGATCCGCAACTTTCTGTTGACGCTCGCGATCGCGCGCGGCGTGCCGATGCTCCTCGCCGGCGACGAATTCCGCCGGACGCAGCGCGGCAACAACAACCCGTACTGCCAGGACAACGCGATCAGCTGGGTCGACTGGGTCCGTGCCGAGCGCCATCGCGAACTCGTGCGCTTCACGGAAGCGGTGTTCGCGTTCCGGCGCAGCCATCCGGTCCTTCGGCGGGAAGCGTTCTACACGGAGCGGGACATCCGATGGTTCGATGTGGCGGGCCGGCCGCCACAGTGGAACGATCCGGCTCAGAAACGACTGGCCTGTTGGATCCGGAACAATTCCGGTCCGGATCTGTACCTGATGTTCAACGCCGACGACACGCCGGCCGCGTTCGTCCTGCCCGAACGGGCGTCAGGCCGCTGGACGCTGGCGATCGACACCAGCGAGGCAGCACCGGCATCGACGTCGACAGGCGGAACGCGGTTGGTGGACGACGACGCCTATGCGCTCGGCTCGCACAGCAGCGCGATCTTGGAATCCTCATAAAGCGTTAAGGACTTCTTAATCCGGCGCTCGCTACATTGGCGTCATGGTTCCGAGGGTCCAGGTCGTCGCGACGACGTTTGAAGGTACGCGCGCTGCGTTGCTGGCGGCGATTCCACTTGCACGCGGACTCGACACCGGCGTGACCATCGTGGTGCCGCGAATTGTGTCGTGTTCAGGGGATCTCGATGCGCCGGCACCTACCAGCGAACTGATCGCGAAGCGCTATCAAGACATTGCGCAGTTCATTGGTGCGGACGCCGAAGTCGACGTCTTCGCGTCGATTGGCGTCGACGAACTGCTCGCGCACATCTGCGCCGTGGGTGGACCGGTCGTTGTCGGCGGCCCCGTCGGCCGTTGGCTCACGTCGCCTGAAGAGCGGTTCGCGAATCGTCTCGCACTCGCGGGATGTCAGGTCATGTTCGTCGCGTCGGGCGCGAACACCACCCAGCGTCGCGTCGCCGCCTGAGAACCAACCAAACGGATCTTTCCTCGCTTCGAAGGCTCGTTGGATCGCAGGAATCTTAACGCTCCTCTAAGGACTTCTTAATTGCCCGACGGATACGGTGGAGTCATGCAGACGTACAACGTAAGTGCGGCGTTCGCGCTCGCCGCTGCCCTGACGCTCGGTTCGGCGGCGATCGTTGGCGCGCAGGAACCGATCGAGACGGACGGGGCACCCGCGGCGAACACGCAGCAGCCGGCCGCAGCGGAGCCGGAGAAGAAGCCGGATCCGTTCGCGTTCGCCGACTTCACCTGGCTGAGCGGCAACCCGCGCACGAAAGAATCGCCGATCGACACGAAAGTCTTCACGGGAGAATTCCGCGTCGACACGAACTTCACCTACAGCTTCAACAAGCCGATCGACGACACGATTTCCGGGTCGAGCGAGATCTTCCGCTCGGGCGAGTTCCAGGTCACACAGCTCGGCATCGGCGGCGATTTTCACTACGACAACGTAATCGGCCGCGTGATGACACAGTTCGGGATGTATTCGCAAACGACGCCGCGTAACGATGCGAGTCCTGCACGCGGTCAGTGGGACTTGGACACGGCCTATCGGTACATCTCGGAGGCGTACGGCGGCTATCACTTCGACAAGATGTCTGGGATCAACGTCGAAGCGGGCATCTTCATGTCGTACGTCGGGCTGTGGAGCTACTACAACTTCGACAACTGGACGTACCAGCCGTCCTACGTGTCGTCCAACACGCCATGGTTCTTCAACGGGATGCGCGTGCAGATTTTCCCGAACGAGAAGCTGAAGATCGAGCCGTGGCTGATCAACGGGTGGCAGTCGTACGGCAAGTTCAATCATGCGCCGGGTGTCGGCGGTCAGATCCTGTACCGACCGAACGGCAACGTGTCCATCCTGTTCAACAACTACTGGGGCACCGACACGCTCGGCAATCCGGACCGTAAGCGCATCCACACCGACGACAGCATCCAGTGGAAGTACTACGACCAGCCGGACAACCCGATCACGAAGGCGGCGATGACATTCACGTTCGACGCCGGGTGTGAGTACGGCGGCGGCGTGAGCTGCAACGGCGGCACCGCCGACGCGCCCTCGCAGTACTTCCTCGGGTTCATGACGTATCAGCGGTTTTGGTTTGACAAGGACCGGTACGCGTTCACCGTCGGCGGCGGGGCCATCAACAATCCGGGCCGGTATCTGGTGCTGATGCCGCCGATCAATGGCGCGACTGCATTCTCGGGAACGCCTTACTTCACCGCGAACCCGGGCGACCCGTTCAAAGCGTGGGACATGCAAACGACCTTCGACTTCATGCCGAGCCAGTTCGTCACGTTCCGTGCCGAGTACAACTACCGGCACGCAAATGTCCCGTACTTTGCCGGTGAAGGTGGTGTCACACCGCCCGGCGGCAACACCGGCGCGCCGGGATCTTTCGTGCCGGACTGGAGCCCGGACCTGCGCAACTCCGAAAAACGCGTCACGTTCGCGTTACTGGTGAAGCTGTAAGCACCAAACGACAGCCGATCCACCGTCGGCTGTCGCCCGCTCGCTCACGCGGCACTAGCGACCGCGCGGGCAGGTTTTCCCCAACGGAGCGCGTCAGCGTCGTACTGTAGCCACAGTGGCGTCGCTCCTTTCACTCCTATTCGGACGTCCGCTCTCCTCTCACGAGGAAGAGGGGCAGAAGGTCGGTGTCGGGGCCGGCATTCCGATGCTGGGCCTCGACGCGCTCAGTTCCGCGGCGTACGGCCCCGAAGCGGCGATGACGCTCTTGCTGCCGGCGGGCATCGTCGGCGTGCACTACGTCGGACCGATCAGCGCGATCATCATCGCGATCCTGTTGATCGTGTACGCCTCGTACCTGCAGACGATTGGGGCGTACCCCGGTGGCGGCGGTTCGTTCACGGTCGCGCGCCGGAACCTCGGCGTCTTTCCCGGACTCCTCGCCGCCGCGGCGCTGCTGCTCGACTACGTGCTCGTCGTGGCCGTCGGCATCTCGGCCGGCGTCGGCGCGCTCGTCTCCGCCGTGCCCTCGCTGCAACCGCACACGCTCGCCATCTGCCTGGCGATCCTGCTGCTGATCACGCTGGTGAATCTGCGCGGCATGCGCGAGTCGGGGCTCGCGTTCGCGCTGCCGACGTACCTGTTCGTCGCGTGCCTCCTGATCGTGCTCGCCATCGGGTGCGTCAAGGCGTGGATGGACGGCGGGCACCCGATACCGGTCGTGGCGCCGCCGGCCGTTCCATCGGCGGTGAGCGGCGTCAGCGCGTGGTTGCTGTTGCGAGCGTTCGCAAGCGGATGTACGGCGATGACCGGCGTCGAGGCGGTCAGCAACGGCGTTCCGGCATTTGCCGAGCCCGCCGTCCGCAACGCGCGGCGCACGCTGACGGCGATCATCACCATTCTCGTGATCCTGCTCGCGGGCATCGCCTATCTCGCACAGGCGTATCACATTGGCGCGACCGAGCCTGGCGTTGCCGGCTATCAGAGCGTGCTGTCGCAGCTCGTCGCGGCTATTGTCGGCCAGGGAATCTTCTATTACGTCTGCATCGCGGCGATCCTGTCGGTACTCGCGCTGTCCGCGAACACCGGGTTTGCCGACTTTCCGCGCCTGTGCCGGCTGATCGCCGAGAACGGCTTCCTGCCGCGCGTCTTCGCATCGCGCGGCCGGCGACTCGTCTACTCGTACGGGATCTACGTCCTGGCGGCGTTATCTGCCGGCATCTTGATCATCTTCGGTGGCGTCACCGATCGGCTCATTCCGCTGTTCGCGGTCGGCGCATTCCTCGCGTTCACGCTGTCGCAGGCGGGCATGGTGGCGCACTGGGCGAAAGCCGGCGGCGCGCGTCCTGCCGGGAAGATCGCGATCAACGGCATCGGCGCCCTTGCGACCGGCGCGACACTCGTCGTCATCCTGATCGCAAAGTTCGCGGAGGGCGCGTGGGTGATGACGCTATTGATCCCGACGCTGCTGGCGATCTTCGGCGGTGTCCGGCGTCACTACCACCGCGTGTCCGTCGAGATCGCCAACCCGTACGCGCTGAACGTCGAGAACATCAAGCCGCCCATCGTCATTCTGCCGATGAACGCCTGGAACAAGATGTCGCAGAAAGGGCTGCGCTTCGCGCTCAAGCTGTCGCCGGATATCTTCGTGGTCCAGATTCGAACGGGAAACAAGATCGAGGACGACCTCACACGTCGATGGCCCGACTACGTCGAAGCGCCCACGCGGGCTGCTCATCTCCCTGCCCCGAAACTGGTCGTCGTGGCGTCACCGTACCGGCACGTGTTCAATCCGTTGCTCGACTACATCCTCCAGGTGAAGCAGCAGCACCCGGACCGGCAAATCGCCGTCCTCATCCCAGAGCTGATCGCACGGCACTGGTACGAGCACCTCCTCCACAACAAACGGGCTGCGATGTTGAAGGCGCTTCTGCTCGTGCGGGGTGACGAAGACATTGTGGTGATCAACGTCCCTTGGTACCTGTCTGACTGATTCAAGCTATGTGCATATCTTGCACATTTTGATGTTCATCATGCTGATTTACGGCCTTATTTCGCCATGATGATGGCAGTCTAGTGCGTATTAGGCGTTATTCTGGTATCATGCCCTCAGCTGGAGGGCATCATGACCGGAACCGTGCTGGCCGCATTCGCCGTCGCTTCCTTGTCGGTCGGTTCCGCCGCGCAGGTCCCCACGCCGGCCGTCGGTTGTCAGGTGCCGAGCAGAGCCACGCATCGCAGCTTCTCCGCGAAAGCCTCCACGCCGGTCGGCGGTTCGACGAGCGATGCCTTGGCCGCCAGGCGAGAAACAAAGGGATCGAACGCACCCAAATCGTCGACACCGATTGGTGCCGCGACGACACCGAAGGAACGGCCGCGCACGACAGGCGCCGTCACACCGAAAGGCTCAATTCCCGTCCCAGTCACCGGCGGCGCATCGGCCCCGTGCGGTCAGTCGCTGTCGGCGCATTCCTCATGAAGCTTTAAGGACTTCTTAAGCCACGCGCGGATAACGTGGCCGAATGGGCCTTCCGGCCGCGGAGCCGTCGGGCGAACGTGTGGTCGCGTCGGAGCTTCCCGCCCCGTGGTACGCGGTCTACGTAACAACACCGCGGCCGCCCGGGCGCCCGTCTGACTCTCGAGACGAGCTCTCCGACTTGGTCGCCGTGGAGCTCGAAGCCTGATGATTCGCGTCGCCTCGGAGACGACCTGGCCGACGCCGATGTTGAGCTCGGCGTTCTCGAACAATTTCGATCCGCAGGGGCTTGCCATGACGATCTGCGTCGGATACTTCCAGCCGGAGCCGGTCGAGACACGCGGTACATTCACCGTATCGGGATACGTCGCGTCAAAGGCGCGCTGGCGCCAGTTCGATTCGGTCTGGAATCGTGCGCTGAGGCAAGAGGGAGTCGCAGCGTTTCATGCGCGGGAGTTCGCATACGGATCTGGAGCGTTCGCCAACGGGTGGCACGATGTCGCACGGAAAACGCGACTGGTCGAACGCCTGGCACGGATCACCGAGCAGCACATCGTCCGCGCGTTCTCGTGTTCGGTTGCGGTCGAGGACTACGAGGATGTCCACCGGGATCGCCGACTTGGCGTCACGACAGGGCTGTATGGGCTGTGCGCCGGGCTATTGGTCGCGAGGGTGCGGCGATGGATGACCGAGCGCCAGCCGGACGATTTGACGTTGTTCGTCTTCGAAGACGGCGACGTCGATCATCGGGAGATCTCGCGAGTGGCCACGGCGGATCTGAGCATCCGAGGTGAACCTGCGCAGGTGTGGCCTCGCCGTTGGATCGATGAAGTCGGCCGAGTCCGCCACATTCGTCCCTTTGAAGCAGTCGATCTGCTGACGGTCGCCGGCGGCGGTGCACTCATCAGCCGACTTCAGGAACGGGATCGGTTCGAAGCCCAGGTCATAGACCGCGGGCGACTTCTCGAAATCTCACGAGCCGAGGGCGTTCAGAATCGCTCGGAGCGGCTCAATGTCTGACACCGAGCGATTTCACACGGCGTTTGGCGCATCTCTTCCCTTCAAGTCGCGTACGCTAGTCAAGCAGCTGACGCGCTCATGAACGACGGCAGCCCCGACCAGTTTCGCCGCCTCGTGATCGACAATCGTCGCGATCACGCCATGGCTCTGTTGCGGTGGCTGGACCCGCCCGCCGCCGCCGACGCGTTTCTCAGCATTCCGGTCGAAGACCAAGAGCGGCTCTTCCAGTCGATGCCGGTTGATCTCGCGACGAGCCTCGTCGAAAACCTGCCGTACTTCGAGTCGTACGGGCTCCTGCGCGTCCGCACGGCTGAGGACGCACGAGCGATCGTCAATGCGATGAACCCGTTCGCGCGGACGCAGCTGTTCGAGGACGTGTCCGACGATGCGTGGCGCAGGCTCTTTGAGGAAAGTCCGCGTGCGCCGTCGCCGGCGCCGCCGCCGGCTATCGTGGAGGCACGAGCGGTCGAGAAGTTGTTCCGGCAACCCGACGGCGGTTCTGTGCAGATCATTGCGCCAATCGACCTCACGCTGACGGAGGGCACGATCGTGGCCGTGCTCGGTCCGTCGGGATCCGGCAAATCGACGCTGCTCCGAATTCTCTCTGGGCTCATCGCACCTTCGAGCGGCGAGGTGCTCTGGCGTGGGAAACCGCTGCGAGATGCGCAACCACGCGTCGGGATTGTGTTTCAGAGCTTCGCGCTCTTTCCGTGGCTCACCGTGGCAGAGAACGTGGGGGTGCCCCTGCGGGCCCGTGGGATGGACGCTGAGGAGTCCGGCGACCGAAGTGTCCGCGCGCTCGAGTCCGTCGGTCTCAAGGGATTCGAGAACGCGTACCCCAAAGAGCTGAGCGGGGGGATGAAGCAGCGCGTGGGATTTGCGCGCGCACTCGCGGTCGAGCCCGAGATCCTCTTCATGGACGAGCCGTTCTCGGCGCTCGATGTGCTAACGGCCGAGAACCTGCGGGGAGAACTCCTCGAGCTGTGGACTACGAAGCGGATGTCGACCGACGCGATCTTCCTCGTCACACATAACATCGAGGAAGCGGTCCTGCTGGCCGATCGTGTGATCGTGCTCGGACGCAGTCCGGCGCGCATCCGCGCCGACTTCGCGATTCCGCTTCAGCAGCCGCGCGATGCACGGTCACAGGAATTCCTGTTGTATGTCGACTACATCTATCACCTGATGACACAGCCGCTCGCCGAGGCAGCGCCGCTGGTGCCCGGAGGCTCCGTCCGTTCGGCGCAAGTCCTGCCGAACGCCAAGCGCGGCGAAATTGCCGGCTTCCTCGAGATGTTGAACGCCCGCGGCGGCAAGGAAGATCTCTTCCGCGTGGCCGGCGAGCTGCACATGGAAATTGACGATCTGCTGCCGGTTGTCGAAGCGGCGACGCTGCTCCACTTCGTCACGTCGGAACATGGCGATGTTGAAGTGACGTCCGAAGGCCGGGCGTTTGCGGAAGCCGAAATCGCGACACGCAAAAGGCTCTTCCGCGATGCGATGCTTTCGCATGTAGCCCTCATCCAGCAGATGCACGGTGTACTGACCGGCAAACCCGATCACTCCATGCCGCTCGAATTCTTCCGGAACACGCTCGAGAAGCACGTGTCGGAGCCCGAGGCGCGTTCGCAAATCGACACAGCGCTCAACTGGGGCCGGGACGCGGACCTCTTCGCTTACGATGCTGACTCCGACAAGCTGTCGCTGCTCGGACCGACACCAGGATCGCAGCCGGTGACTCCGCCGTAGTCGACGCGCATGGCCATCTTCCGCCCTCCGCGTTGGGCGACGCTGCCGCCCGACGCCGGCCTCCTGCTCCGCGATGTCCCGATCATCGTGGGCGGTCTTGCGCTTCTGTACGGACTGCTCTCTCTGGCCCGTATCTGGGCGGCGCCAGTCGTGCCGCAGCTGACGATCGATCTCAGCCCCCGCGCCCTGCCAGCGTATGCGCTTTATTCGCTCGCGCGGATCGGTATCGCGTACGTCGTCAGCATGCTGTTCGCTGTCGCCTACAGCTACATCGCATCGCACAACCGCATTGCCGAACGAGTCCTGATTCCGCTCCTCGACACGCTGCAGTCGATTCCCGTCCTCAGCTTTCTGCCGCCGGTGATGCTCGCGATGATCGCGCTGGTGCCCACGCGTCAGCTCGGATTGGAGCTGGGATCGATCTTTCTGATCGCAACCGGCCAGGTCTGGAACATGGCCTTCAGCGCCTATTCATCGATGAAAACGGTTCCGCAGGACCTGCGCGAGGCGACGGTCGCGTTTCGACTGGGGCGATGGCAGACCTTCACGGCCCTTGAACTGCCCTTCGCCGCGATCGGGCTCGTGTGGAATTCCGTGATGTCGGTCGCCGGCGGCTGGTTCTTCCTGATGGCGTGCGAGATGTTCGTGCTGGGAGACCGCGATCTCCGTCTGCCCGGGCTCGGATCGTACCTGCAGACAGCCGCGAACGCCGGCGATACGCGCGCGATCGGCTGGGGCATCGCGGCGATGGTCACCGTCATCGTGCTGCTCGACCAGTTGCTCTGGCGGCCGCTCATCGCGTGGAGTCAGAAATTCAAGTTCGAGCAGGTTGAAGCGACCGAGACGTTGGGCTCGCCCGTCCTGGAACTCTTGGAGCGATCACGTGTGTTGCTGTGGGTGTCGCGCCGAGTGGCCGCGCCGGCGAGCGCATGGTTGATGCGAAGACTCGCGGAGACTCGGCGGCAGTCGCGGCAGCCGCGTTCATCTGCGGCGACTTGGCTTGGCGCGACAATCGCGCTGTTCGCACTCGGCGCCCTCACCTACGCCGTGTGGCGCATGGCGGCCACGCTTGGCACACTGACGCGCGCGGAACTCCTCGAACTCGCCAGCGGTGCGGGCGCGACCTTCGTCCGGGTGGAGCTGGCGCTCGCCATTTCCGCCCTCTGGACAATTCCCGTCGGCGTCTACATTGGTTTGCGGCCGCGGATCGCCTCGGTCGCACAACCGCTCGCACAGATCGCGGCCTCGATGCCAGCCACAGCTCTCTTTCCGATCATCATCCTGTTGCTCGTGCGGGCGGGCGGCGGTTTGGGGATCGGATCGATCGTGCTGCTGATGCTCGGAACGCAGTGGTACGTGCTCTTCAATGTCATCGCCGGCGCGAGCGCGATCCCGACCGATCTTCGAGAAGTGTGCGATGTATTTCATCTCGGCCGCCTGGACCGATGGCGGCGCTTGCTGTTGCCCGCCATCTTCCCCTACCTCATCACCGGGCTGGTGACGGCGTCGGGCGGCGCATGGAACGCCAGCGTCGTGGCCGAGTACTTTCGATTCCGGGGCGATACGATGTCGACGGTCGGCCTCGGCGCGGTGATCAGTCGCGCGACGGATCATGGCGAATTCGCCCTGCTCCTCGGCGCGACAGTCTTGATGGCCGCGATCGTGGTCACGGTCAACCGGCTGGTCTGGCGACGCCTGTACACTCTTGCGTCGACGCGGTTCGCTTTATGAGAGCTTCCGATACCTGACCGTTGCGCTGGCCCTCACGCCACCCCGCCATTCGTGACGATTCCAGCGTTTTGATTACTCAAAATATTGATTTAGACTATACGGAGCGCCTGCTTCGCGGGCCTCGCGGGCGCGCCATGAATGGCGCTGAATTCGCTCCTCGTTTCGCTGTTCCTCCTCGCCTCGTCCGCGGCCGGTCAAGCCACGTTGCAGCCCGCGTCTGTGACCGGCACCGTGCGCGACGTGAATGGCGGCGTCCTCCCCGGCGCCATCGTCGCCGTGATCGACCTGCGGACGTCGACGGCGATCCAGACCGCCGTCGCGGCATTCAATGGCACCTTCACGTTGTCATCGATTCGCGCCGGGCACTACCGCCTGCGCGTGACACTTTCCGGCTTCGAACCGTACGACCAACCGCTCGTGATCGATCCACGTCAGCCGTCACGGATCGACGTCACGTTGTCGCTGTCGCGTGTCCAGGAACAGGTCGTCGTTCACGGTACGCCGACCGACCTCGTCATGACCCCCACGGCGCGCGTGGATCGCACGCTGCTGGAGACGCTGCCGAGCGAGAGTCTCAGCAGCGGTCTCAGTTCGGTGATCACGCTGACATCGCCTGGGGTCGCCGCCGATTCCAACGGCAGCTTCCACCCGCTGGGCGAACACGCGGAGACGTCGTTCAGCATCGACAATCAGCCGATCTCGGACCAGCAAAGCCGCATCTTCTCGAATCAGATCTCGCCGAATGCGATCCAGTCGATCGACGTGCAGACCGGCGTCCCGGCGGCGGAGTTCGGCGACAAGACCAGCCTGGTCGCGACGGTGACGACGCGGTCGGGGCTGGGCGCACGTGGCGTCAGCGGCGCCGCTTCGATCGGATACGGATCATTCCATTCGCCGACGGCATCGTTCAGCCTCGGGCACGGCAACGAACATGTCGGGAATTTCCTATCAGTGGACGCAACATTGAGCGGGCGATTTCTGGACACGCCCGAAGTCGAGCCGTTGCACGCGGACGGACACGTCTACAACCTCTTCGATCGG
>DASREL010000022.1:0-16259 GCA_035652075.1 Vicinamibacterales bacterium | reverse complement strand
GACCGCGTCATCGTCGACAAGAACGCACGCATCGGCGACGGCGCGAAGCTGGTCAACGAGACAGGCGTCCAACACGCCGACGGCGACGGCTACTACATCCGCGACGGGATCATCATCGTCCCCAAGGATGGTGTCATTAAGCCCGGTACCGTCGTCTAGACCCTTCCGGCCCACGAAGATCGCGATGAACACGAAGATCGCGAAGTTCATAGCTTCGTGACCTTCGTGCCCTTCGTGATCTTCGTGATCTTCGTGGTCCTCGTGGTCGTGGTTTACGCGCTGTTAACGGCGCCGTCACACAGCGATCAACCGGTACTTCTACGCTTCCCTCGCTGTTTGAGGAGGGATGATGACTTTGAAGAGATGGATCGCCGCGGCGATCTTCACTCTGGTTTCTGTCGCGACCGGGTTTGCGCAATCGGATCAAGGGCGACTCGCCGGCACGGTGCGCGATTCGCAAAACGCGGTGATGCCCGGCGTGACGGTCACCGCGACCAACATCCGCACGGGCGAAATCCGGACGACCGTCAGCAACGAGAAAGGCTACTTCGTCGTCACCGGCCTGAAGCCGTCGACCTATGTGGTTGTGGCCGAACTGTCAGGATTCGCCAAGATCGAACGGACGTTACAAGTAGCGGTCGGTCAGGAAGCGGCGCTCGCGTTCGAGATGAAACCGGCCGGCGTGCAGGAAGCGGTAACGGTGACCGCGGAAGCGCCAGTGCTCGACCTCAGTTCGGCGAAGATCGGCGTCAACGTCAGCGAGCGCGAGGTCAACAACCTGCCGGTCAACGGCCGGCAGATGTCGCAGTTGATGCTGCAGGCGCCCGGCTCGACCAACTCCGGCACCGGCACGTGGAATGACGTGCGCTTCTCCGGACGCGCGGTCGAGCAGAACGCGATCAAGTACGACGGCGTCGAGGGATCCGGCATCATCGACGCGATGCCTGGCGTGGCCAACGGCGAGAACAACACGCCGTTCAAGCTGCAGGCGAGCCTCGAAAACGTGCAGGAGTTCCGCGTCGAGTCGAGCGCCTACCCCGCCGAGTACGGCACCGGCACGGGCGGTCAGGTCAACGTCATCACGAAATCAGGCAGCAACGACGTCCACGGCGCCCTCTTCGAGTACGCGCGCCGCGACAAATTCGATTCGAAGAACTTCTACGACGATCTGCGCAACGCCGACGGCAGCATTCAATCGCAGGGACCGAAGTCGCCGCTCAGCCTGAACCAGTTCGGCGGATCGATCGGCGGTCCGCTCGCGAAGAATCGCGCGTTCTTCTTCGGCAGCTACGAGGGCTATCGCCTGAATGCCGGCCTGAACTTCATCGAAGCGGTCCCGAGCGCGGCTGCGTGGGCGCGCGCGGTGCCGACGATTCAGGCGCTGCGTTCGCAGTGGACCGCCCCTGGCGCGGTGATCATCCCTGGCGCCTCGACGAACGCCGACTTCGACATCGCGCAACTGCAGTCGAACGAAGTCGTCCACGAGGACGCGTTCAGCGGACGCCTCGACGTGCGGATGAACGATCGCTGGACGTCCTATCTGCGCGTCTTCCACGATCAGGGGCGCGACGATGCCCCGCAGGGGGTGACGGGACGGCACTTCGTCACCACGATCAATCCGACGAACGGCGTGTTCAACCTGCAAGGTGTGTTGTCGGACAAGACGACCAACGAATTCAAGTTCGGCTACAACGGCGCGACCTCGAGCGAGTTCGGCGACACACAACCGGCATTTCAAGGAATCGCCTTCAGCCTCTCGGGCACCGTCGCGAACAGCGGTCTGGCCGGCCAGAGCGGCACCACGGGTCTGGCGAGCCCGGGCGGACTCGTGCGCGTGAACAGCGCGGGCAACGGACGCTCGGCGCCGTACGAACCCTACTCGATGACCTTTGCGGACACGGTCAGCCGCCTCGCCGGCAATCACTTCTTCAAGACCGGCGTCGACGTGCGCGCGATCCGCATGGCGATGGATCAGCAGGGCGGCATCACCTACACCTACGGCAACATCACCGGATTCCTCGCGAATACGCCGACGACGATTCAGTATTTCGGCGACGTCAGCGAAGCGACGCCGTTCCACCCGAACGCGAGCGGCATGAAGCACTCGAAGCAGGAGTACTACGTCGCGTTCGCGCAGGACGAATGGCGCGTCAATCCCCAGTTCACGCTGAACTACGGCCTGCGGTACGACTACTACACGCCGCTCAGCGAAACCGACAATCGCATCGTCAAGTTCGACATCAACACCGGACAGATCGATCCCGACACGACGCCGTTCTACAAGTCGTCGAAGACCAACTTCCAGCCGCGCGTCGGCGCGACCTACACGTTGAGCGACAAGACCGTGCTGCGCGCCGGCGCCGGCATCTTCGTCGGGCCCGGACAGACCGAAGATCAGATTCAGCCGATCGAGGCCGAACGCATCAGCACGACGCTGACGAGCGGACCGCTGCTCGCCTACCCGATCGACCCGTCGGCGATTCGCGCGAACTTCATCAATAACCCGAACAATCGTTCGTATCAGCCGCGCGCGTACTCGAACGACTACACGATTCCGGAGAAGGTCTATCAGTACACCGGCTCGGTGCAGCAGGATCTCGGCGGGTCGATGGCGTTGACTGCCGCGTACATCGGCGCGCAGGGACGCAATCTGTTTCTGCGGAGCGTCTCGAATCTCACCGTCGGCGTGCTGCAGACGAGCCCGACCGCCGCTGCCGCCAACATCCGGCAGTTCGACATCGTCACCTGCTCGAACGGCAGCGTGTTGAATGGGACGGTGACGCCGATCACGAGCGCCGTGTGCGGACCGGGCGCGACGGCGGTGAGCAAGCAGTCGCCGTTCGCCGAAGTGGACTACAAGACGAGCGGCGGCTACGACAGCTACAACGCGCTGCAGCTCGCGCTGTCGCGACGGTCGGCGAGCGGCGTCGCGTTGAACGCGCAGTACACCTTCGGCGTCAGCAAAGGGACGAGCGGCGGATCGAACGAAGCGCGCACGGTCGGCAACAACGCGCAGGCCATCTCCGATTACGACTACGATTACGGCTACAACAACTTCGACGTCCGGCACTCGTTCAACGCGAGCCTGCTCTACACGACGAAAGGGACGAACGCGTTCGTGAGCGGCTGGACCGTCGGCGGGATCTTCAACGCGCGAAGCGGCGTGCCGATCAACGTCCTGATCACGCGGCCGGACATCGTCTACGTCGACGCGGCGGGCGGCGTGTGGAACGCGCCGGCGGCGGACCGCACCGCGATCATCAACACACCTGGCGGCGGCGCCTCACGGTCGACGCGACGACCTGATCTCGTTCCCGGCGTCGATCCGTTCATTACGAGCGGCGGCCTGGTGTTCCTGAACCCGGCGGCGTTCGCGACGCCGAAGCCAGGACAGTTCGGCAACCTCGAACGCAATTCGCTCCACGGCCCGAACTTCTATCAGACCGACCTCGTCGTCGCGAAGCAAATCCATTTTGGCGGCGCACCGAACATCGAACTGCGCGCCGAAGTGTTCAACTTGTTCAACACGTTCAACGTCGACGCGGTCGGCGGGATCAACGCCACACTTCCGAACGCGCTGCCGTCCACGGCCGGACAAGCGAATACGGTCCAGCCGGGGCAGCCGTACACCGCCGGTGCGGCGGGGACGTTCGGTCGCGAGACGGCGACCGTCGGTCGGACTGTCGGACTTGGTACACCACGGCAGGTGCAGTTCGCGCTCCGGCTGAATTTCTAGGTCGTCTGTTTGTAATTCGAACGCAGCAGTATCCGCGCACGCGGCGAATTCCTTCGGGGATTTGCCTCGTGCGCGTAATTGTGTCGAAACAGCCGCGTTCGCATTCCCTACCCCACCGACCCCTCTCACCCCGTCTTTCGCGAATCGCTCAGTAAATCGGCGCAACCCAGCACGGGCCTCGTCCTTGCCCCTCGGGTTGGCATCGTGACCAAACTTACCTTTGCGCTTTGTCTCGGTACCTGTCTGCTCGCCGCGCGCATGAGCTCGGCGGCGACGATTACGGTCAACGCGGGCGGCGATCTGCAGGCCGCGATCAACGCGGCGCAGCCGGGCGACACGATCGCGCTGCAGCCCGGCGCCGTGTGGACCGGCAACTACAAGCTGCCTGCCAAGAGCGGCACTGGAACGATCACGATCCGTTCGGCGGCCGCCGACTCGTCCCTGCCGCCGGCAGGGACGCGGATCACGCCGGCGTACGCGAGCCTGCTGCCGAAGATCAAGTCGAACCAGAACGGACCCGCGTTCAAGACGTCGGGCGCCGCCAACAACTGGCGCCTGCTGTTCCTCGAGTTCGCGCCGGCCGTGTCGAACGCCAGCGCCAACCTCGTCGAGTTCGGCACCGCGGGGTCGAGCCAGTCGACGTTGTCCGTCGTGCCGCAGCATCTCGTGATGGACCGCTGCTACCTGCACGGCGACGCGAGCTGGGGCCAGCGGCGCGGCCTCGCGTTGAACAGCGGCGACACGCAAGTGATCAACTCGTACTTCGCCGATTTCAAAGGCGTCAGCCAGGACACGCAGGCGATCGCGAGCTGGAACGGTCCCGGCCCGTATCTGATCGAGAACAACTACCTGCAGGCGGCTGGCGAGAACATCCTGTTCGGCGGAACGGATCCGAGCATTCCGAACTTGATTCCGACCGGCATCAAGCTGCTGCGCAACTACATCACGAAGCCGACGGCCTGGATGACGCAGTCGTGGACCGTCAAGAACCTCGTCGAGTTCAAGAGCGCCGAGGACGTGCTCGTCGAAGGCAACACGATCGAAAACAACTGGGCGGCCGGTCAACAGGGCTATTCGATCCTGATGACGCCGCGGAATCAGAGCGGCACCGCGCCGTGGACCCACGTCCAGCACGTCACCGTGCAGAACAACATCATTCGCCACGTCGCCGCGGCCTTCAACATCTGCGGCTACGACAACCTCGCCACGAGCGAACAGACGACCGACATCATCATCAGAAACAATCTCGTCTACGACGTGTCGACGGCGTGGGGGACCACGAACAATCCGGCGCCGGCGCGGTTCGCGATCATCGGCGGCGGGCCGAAGAACATCACGATCGACCACAACACGATCGACAGCGACGGCAGCAGCACGATCTTTCTCTACGGCGGCTTCTCGCTGACGGGCGTGCAGATCTACGGCTTCCAGGCGACCAACAATCTGCTGCGCGACAACTCGTACGCGATCTACGGCGACAAGTACGGCGAAGGGCTCGCCGGTCTGAATTTCTACGCACCGAACTTCCTCGTCAATTACAACGCGTTCGGCGGCGGCCAGCCGAAGCTGTATCCGACCGGCAACGATTTTCCGACGATGACGCAGTGGCTGGCGGACTTCGTGAATGTCGGCAGCGCGAATTATCAGCTCGTCTCGACCAGCCTGTCGAACAACGCGGCGAGCGACGGCAAGGACATCGGCGTCGACTTCACCGAGCTCAACGCCGCGCTGAACGCGTCCTCGTCGATGCCGGTGACCAGCCCGACGCCGACGCCATCGCCCTCGTCGCTGACGGTGCAGTTCGAGGACTACGACGCCGGCGGTGAAGGCGTCTCGTACCACGACACGACCTCCGGCAACAGCGGCGGCGTGTATCGGTCGAACAACGTCGACATCCAGGCGACGACCGACACGGGCGGCGGGTACAACGTCGGGTGGGTCAAGGCCAGCGAGTGGTTGAACTACACCGTCAACGTGGCCGCGGCGGGCACGTATTCCATCGACGTCCGCGTCGCCTCGAACGGATCGGGCGGCACGTTCCACATCGAAGTGAACGGCGTGAACAAGACGGGCACGCTCACCGTCCCGAACACCGGCGGATGGCAGGCGTGGAAAACGATCACGAAAACCGGCATCGCGCTCGGAGCCGGCAGTCAGGTGATCAAGGTCGTGATGGACACGAACGGCGCAACCGGATCGGTCGGCAACTTCAACTGGTTCACGATTAGATAAACATCACGCAGAGACCGCGGAACCCGCAGAGAAAAGTACATGCTCTGCGGGTTCTGCGTGAGGATGTTTCACGCATCGACACGCAGCGCGGCGAGCGGATCCACCCGGGCCGCTCGTCGCGCCGGAATCGCGGCCGCGGCGAGCGCGATCGCGAGCAGCAGCACGCTCGCGCCGGCAAACACGCGAGGATCCGTGGCGCTGACATTGGTCAGCTGACTCGCCATCAGCCGCGTGGTCGCGGCACCGACGACGACTCCCACCAGCACGCCAATCAGCGCCATTCGAATCCCACTGACCACGACCATCCGCACGATCGCCGGCGCGCTCGCGCCGATCGCCATGCGGACGCCAATCTCCTGCTGCCGCTGCTGCACGCCGAAGCTGACGACGCCGTACAGGCCGATCGCCGCCACCGAAATGCTGACCACCGCAAAAAAGAACAGCAGCACGATCGTCAAGCGCCGCGCGCCGAACGCGCGCATGACCACGTCGGTCATGCGGTCGAACTCGAACATCGGCTGCTGCGGATCCGCGTGCGCCACACCGGCACGAATGACGCGCGCCGCCGCCCCGTCGTCGAGCGACGTGCGGACAACGAGCGCCATGTTTCTCGCGTCCGCCGGATGCTGCGCGAGCGGCAGGAACAATTCGGGACGGACGATGTCGTCGATGACGCGCGTTTGTCGAGAGTCAGCGACGACGCCAACAATCGTCGCGGTCGTCGGCTGCGTCGTCGTTCCAGCGAGATTTCGTGCGCCGAACCGCGTCCCGAGGACGACCTGCGATCCCGCCCCGCGCGCGCCGTCGAGAAAGCGTTTGACGAACGCGTCGTTGACGATGGCGACCGTCGGCGCGCCGGCGCCGTCGGCGTCGGTAAACGCGCGGCCGTCGACGATCGGCGTCTGGGCCACCGCGAAGTACGTCGGCGTCACCAGCCGGAACGCCGCAGCGGGCGCGACCGCCCCGTCGCGAACCGCGTGGCCCGGAATGCGAATCTCGTACGTGGTGATGTCGACGGACCGATAGCCGAGCGGCCGGTCAGTGATGGCCGCCGCGCCGGTGACGCCGGCGTGCGAGGCGATGTCGGCGAGCGCCACGCGGTAGAAACTGGCGATTCGATCGGCGCTCGCGTAGGTCGTCGCCGGCAGCGACACGTACGCGCTGACGATCCCGTCCGGATTGAATCCCAACGACAGCCGCTCGGCGGCGCGATAGCCTTCGATCGTCAACGCGGCGGCAATGGCCACCAGCACGGTGAGCGCCATCTGCACGATCGTCAAGGCGTGCTGCCACGATCGCGCGCTTCGAGATCCGGTGTTGGATCGCTGGCCCAGCGCGCCGGCGCTGCTGCTGCGCGCGGAACGCAGCGACGGTACGAGGCCGAAGGCGATGCCGGTCGCGATCGACACGATCGCCGCGACGCCGATCGCCTGCGCGTCCACACGCACGAGCTCGGGATCGGCCGTCAGGTATTCGGACGGGATGAGATGCACCAGCAGCGGCAGCGCCGCGATCGCCAGCGCGACGCCCGCGATGCCGCCGACGATCGACAGCAGGCAGCTTTCGACCAGCATTTGCCGGATCAACCGTCCGCGCCCGGCGCCGAGGGCGACGCGGACCGACATCTCGCGCTGACGCGCGACGGCGCGAGACAGCAGCAGGTTGGCGACGTTCGCGCACGCCGTCAACATCAGCAGCGCGACCGCGACGAGCAGCACGACGTACGCAGGACGCACGCCGCCAATCACCGCTTCGCGGACGTTCCACACGCGCAGCGCCATGCCTGCGTATTCGGGTTGCGTGATCGCGAACTCGCGCGTCATCTCGGCGGCGATCAGCGCGAGCCGCGCGTTCGCTTGTTCCTCCGTCACGCCTGGACGAAGCGTGCCGGCGATCCAGAAGCGGCGCGCGCGTCGATCGGTGTCGTGGCGATCGAGCTGCATCGGCACCCACAGCCGGCCACCCCACAGGTCGTAGTACGGCGGCATCACGCCGATGACGGCGTACTCGACGTGATTCAACATGATCGTCCGCCGCAGCACGTTCGGGTCGGCGTCCAGATGGTCACGCCAGAACCGATCGCTGATGACGACGACGTGCGGCCCGCCGGGCTGATCCTCGTCAGGCCGGAACGTCCGGCCGAGTGCCGGCGGGATGCCGAGCATCGGGATCATGCTCGCGGTGACGTACGTCCCGAGGACGCGTTCGGGAAAGTCGCCGTCGGTCAGCGTGAAATCGGTGCCGGTGATCGCGCCGATGCTCTCGAACACATCGGTTGCGCGCTCGGCGTCGGCCAACTCGGGCACCGAAAAGAACGTCAGCGCCGGCCCGCGATTCGCGAGGTGCGCGCGGATGACAACCCACCGATCGTCGACGGGCCGGTCCCGACGCAGCACCGCCGCGTTCGCAAGGCTGTAAATCGCCGTCGACGCGCCGATGCCGACGGCGAGCACGACGATCACGACCACCGACACGACGCGATCGCGCCAGAGCATGCGACACCCGAAGCGCACGTCGCGGACGAAATCGTCGATCCACGGCAGTCCGCGCTGCTCGCGCAAGGCGTCCATGCTCGAGGCGACACCGCGCTCAACGCGGCCGTCCGCGGCAGCCAGCTCGATGTGCGCGCGCAGTTCCTGCTCGAGATCGCTGTCGGGCCGCCGCGGCCGCAGCAGGTTCGACGCACGGATCCACCACTCGCGCAGCCGCCGCATCACGCGTCACCGCGCAGCAGCGCATCCATGATGCCGGCGAGACGATCCCACTCGTGCTTTTCCTGCTCCAGCTCGCGACGGCCGGCAGCGGTCAATCCGTAGAACCGCGCCTTGCGGTTGTTGTCGGTCACGCCCCACTGGCCGCGCACGAGCCCGCGCTGCTCGAGACGCATCAGCGCCGGATACAGCGTCCCCATGTTCAACTGGATCGCGCCCTTCGACACCTGCTCGAGCCGCGCCGCGATCGCATACCCGTGCTGCTGCCCCATCGTCGCGAGCGTCTGCAGCACCATCAGGTCGAGCGTGCCCTGCAGGATGTCCGCCTTGGCCTGCGCTTTATTAGACACGCCAATGAAGTAGCACGGCCTCTATTAGGATGTCAAATGAAAGTCGGGTTTCGTGTCGGCCAGGATATCGAGAATCGCCTGACGGTCGGAACCGCTGAGGCGGGCGTACTTCTTCTGCGGGTCGCGGCCGGCGAGGATGTCGATCATGCGGGGGTAGACCGCCTGTTTCACCGGCGCCGGCAGGCCGTCAAACGCCGGCGAGTAGATCATGTAGCTGCACGGGTATTTCAGCAGCCGCGTCTCCGCATTCAGTTCCGCGAGCGAACGGCCGCGGCGATCCTTCGGCGTCGTCGCCGCAAGGTGCGCGGCGAAGCCTGGACGCGGCGTCAACGGGATCGACATCGCCGCTTCGTCGACGAACAGCAGGTAGTCGGCGAGTTCGTTCACGAGCCGATGGACGTCGGCGCTCGCCGGATCGACGCGCGCTTCCCAGTTGAGTCGCGTGAACAGATTCACCGCGTGCGCCTGGTGATCGAACGCGAGCAGCGAGACGCTGTCGCTCAGCGCCGACAAATAGCCGTGCGACATCGGATCGCTGTTGATCCAATCGGTGAAGATCTGATTCGACGTGTAGCCCTGACCTTCGGTCGTGATATTGCCCGCATGCGCGCGTTGCTGATAGGCCTGCGAGAGCGTGTCCACGGTCACGTACCATCCGCCCCACCGGTCGGGATGCGGCGTCGCGTGCGTCACGTCGGTCGCGCCGGTCATGACGGTGCCGTCGTCGGCGACGGTGTGACTGCGGACGATCAAGCCCGGCACTTCGAGCGTCGAGTGCGAGACGTGGCAGCTCAAACAACTCGTCCGGCGCTGCAGCATCGGCTTCTCCGCCCGCTGGTCGATGACGTAGAAGTTGACGCCTTGCTGCGCATCGTCGGACGCGATTTCGATCACCGGCGCGGTCGGGATGTACCCGACGACGACGGATTGGTCGTAATACAGCGCACGCGGACTCTTCGGGCTCGTGAACGTGGCTTGGACGCCGGTCTTCGAAAACACGAGCAACTGCGAATCAATTGAGATGTCGAACGCATCGAGGACCGACTTCAGATAGCCGGTCTGCGCATCGCGTTGCAGTGTTTTGGCGCCGCTCGCGAGCGCCTCGTTCAACGTGGCGGCGCGATCGGTCGGTTGCGTGGATGCGTATGCGATGGAGGGATGTGAATCGAGCGGTCCGATCCAGTGGTTCTGCGCGCTGATGACCACGCTCGCCAACGCCGCACAGGCCGCAACCAAGCTCAGCCGCACACCTAATTGTACAATGCCGCGCGATGGCGACTCGAGCGAAGCCACGCGTCCTTGTTGTCGACGACGACGACTCGAACCGGCGATTTGCTGAGCGGGCGCTTGCGATGGAAGGCTACGATGTCGTCAGCGCGTCGAGCGGCCCCGCGGCGCTGGCGCTCCTCGAAACCGAAGCGCCCTTCGATCTGTTCGTGATCGATATCCTGATGCCGCAGATGGCAGGCGACGTCCTCGGCCTCGAGATCGCGAATCGCGTGCCGGGTGCGCGCATCCTCTACTTCACCGGCTATCCCGAGCGCGTCATCGAGCGGGGTCTGCTGTCGAACGAAGCGCTCGTCGAGAAGCCAGCGACGCTGACCGGTCTGCTCGAAGCCGTCTCCAGCGCGTTGGATTAAGCGCCGCCGAGATAGGCGCGCATGGCCAGTGCGCTCGACGGACACGCCGACCTAAACTCCACAGACTGCTTCACATCGTCCGGCACATCTGCACGCTCGACGGGTACGAATCCAAATCGGGGAAAGAAATTGGACGCCGTCGTCGTGAGCAGAAATGCGACGGTCGCTCCTTTTTGCCGCGCGAGCGCAAGCGCCGCTTCCGTCAACTGAACGCCAAGCCCACGCCCGCGGAAATCCGGATCAACGGCGACCGACCGCAGCAACACGCCTGATTCGTACGTCTCGAGCGCGGCACATCCGACAACGCGGCCGTCGGCACGCGCGACAACCGCCGAATCCATCCATTTCGCAATGCCAACCGTTGGCAACGCCGCGGCTTCGAGCAATCGCTCGACGGCACCGACATCGTTGGGTTGCGCGGGTCCGACCTGCACGTCATTCATCGCCTGCGGCTCCACTCCATGCGAGCGACGCCGTGACCGGCGGCAACGTCATCGCTCCAACACCGGCAAGCGCCGCCAACACGACGGCGCCCCAAAGGGACAGCGACACGCCGCCGAGTTCGTACAGAACGCCGGAGAGCAACGTGCCCACGAGCCGGCCGGCGGCATTCGCCATGTAGTAAAAGCCCACGCTCAGCGACACGCGATCCGATTCGGAATACGCCAGCACCAGATACGAATGCACCGACGAATTCAATGCGAAGACGATGCCGAAGAGCGTCAAACCGCCGAGCATCACCGCCGCTGGAGCGCGATCGAATTGCAATCCGATCGGAATGATCGCCGTGAACATCGCGAGGGTCAGGCCGAGTGTCGAGGCGAGCGCAGGACCCGGCGCGTGATGATGCGTCGCCCGCGCGAGCAGCGGCGGCGCGACGCTTTGGACGGCGCCGTAAGCGATGACCCAGAGCGCCATGAAGCCGCCGACTTGCGTGAACGACCAGTGCATGACGCTCGAGAGGAAGATCGGCACGCTGACGACGAACCAGACGTCGCGCGCGGCGAAGAGCGCCATGCGCGCCATCGACAAGCGGTTGATGCCGGTCGAATTGGACAAGATGCCCGCGAACTTCGGTTTCTTCTTCGCCTGGCCGATCGATGCCGGCAGTGCGGCGAAGACGAACAGCAGCACGACCGCCACGCCGCTCGCCATCACGGCGAGCGCGCCGCGGAAGCCAAACATCGCCAGCAAGAGGCCGCCCAGGAAGAATCCCGCGCCTTTCAATGCGTTCTTCGATCCCGTCAGGATCGCGACCCACTTGAAGAGCCCAGACTCGTCGCCACTCGGCACAAGTACCTTGACGGCGCTCTTCGCGCTCATCTTCGTGAGATCTTTCGCGATGCCGGACAGCGCCTGACATCCCATCACCCACGCGACCGACGCCGCGACGCTCCATTCGCGATTCAACCTCGCGAGGAGCACGAGCGCCACGACCTGAATCGCCAGGCCGAGCGCCAGCGTCAATCGCAGTCCGGTCCGCGCCGCGAGCCATCCGCCTACCAGGTTCGTGACGATCCCGAAGAATTCGTACAGCAGGAACAGAAACGCCAACTGCACCGGCGTGTATCCCAGCTGGTTGAAGTGCAGCAGCACGAGCATCCGAAGCGCACCGTCGGTCAGCGTGAACGCCCAGTACGCGGCGGTGACGACGATGTAGTTGCGGATGCTGATCGAGGCGTTCGTCACAGGGCGGTACCGACCATCTGCGCGAGTTCGATCATGCGATTGACGTAGCCGATCTCGTTGTCATACCAGGCCAGCACTTTCACGCACGTGCCGTCGACGACCATCGTGGACAACGCGTCGACGATCGCGGATCGTGTGTCGTCTTTGTAGTCGACCGACACCAGCGGACGTTCTTCATAACCCAGGATGCCCTGCAGCGGCCCCTCAGCAGCGCGGCGAAACGCGTCGTTGACCTCGTCGACCGTCGTCGCCCGTCGCGTCTCGAAGACACAGTCGGTCAACGACGCATTCAACAGCGGCACTCGCACAGCGACACCGGTGAGCTTCCCTGCGAGTTCGGGGTAGATCAGCCCAATGGCGGTCGCCGAACCCGTCGTCGTCGGGATCAGCGACAGGCTGCTCGCACGAGCGCGACGCAAATCCTTGTGCGGTGCATCAACGACGACCTGCGTGTTCGTGATGTCGTGGATCGTCGTGATCACACCGTGGACGATGCCGATCGATTCGTGCACCACCTTCACGATCGGCGCGAGACAGTTCGTGGTGCAGGACGCCGCCGTCAACACGCGATGCTCCGCCGGCTTGATCAGATGGTGATTCACACCCATCACAACGTTGAGGGCGCCAGCCTTTACCGGCGCCGCGACGATGACGGTTTTTACACCCGCAGCCAAGTACGGTTGGAGCTTCTCGATCGTCCGAAATTTGCCGGTGCATTCAAGGACGATGTCGACCGGGCCGCCCGTCCACGGCACGTCGCCGGGCGACGGCGACGAGGAGTAACCGACGCGGACGCCGTCAATGACGATCGCATCGTCGGCGGCTGATATCGACCGCGACCACCGGCCGTGGACCGAGTCGAACGTGAGCAGATGCGCGGCGGTGCCGGCGCCGCCGGTCAGCTCGTTGACGTGCACGAATTCGAGATCGTGACGCCCCCACCCGGCTCGCAAGGCGAGGCGTCCCATCCGACCGAACCCGTTGATGCCGATGCGCGTCATGTGGTCGCGCAGCACGGCAGGCTCTTGGCGCCTTTGACCGCTGGCAAACAGCAGCCGCCGCGTTTCTGATACCGCTCCGCATCACGATGCACCGTGTCGATGTGCGTCAGCGCGTGTTTCACCGCGTCGCTAATGGTTCGCAGCACGGGGTCGGTTGGCGTCGAGAGCCGATAGTGAATCCACAGGCCGTCGCGGCGCGTGTCCACGAGGCCAGACTTACGCAGATACGCGAGATGCCGCGACGCCTTCGGTTGCGGAATCTTGAGGCTCTCGTGGATGTCGCAGACACACACTTCGCCTGTCAGCAGCAGCCCGAGGATTCGCAGCCGCGTTTCATCCGCGAGCGCCTTGAAGAGCGACTCCATGTCGGATAATGCCTTGGCCATATATTCGTCTTGACAAATATATCACGGCCGCACTACATTCGCGAATACGAATATGGATATCAAACAAGCGATTCAAGAGAAGTACGGCGAAGCGGCACGTCAAGCGGCGTCGGCACAACCGGCGTCGTGCTGTGGCGGATCCTGTGGACCCATCACATCCAATCTGTACACGGACGACGAAACGTCGACGCTGCCGGACGCAGCGGTGGCGGCGTCACTCGGCTGCGGCAACCCGACCGCACTGATATCGCTCGAGCCGGGGCAAACGGTGCTCGATCTGGGATCCGGCGGCGGCATCGACGTGCTGCTCTCGGCCAAACGCGTCGGGCCGACCGGCAAAGTTTACGGTCTCGACATGACCGACGAGATGCTGGCGCTCGCGCGCGAGAATCAGCGCAAGGCCGGCGCGACCAACGTCGACTTCCTGAAAGGGACGATCGAGGCGATTCCCCTCCCGTCCAACACCGTCGACGTCATCATCTCGAACTGCGTGATCAATCTGTCGAGCGACAAGGACGCCGTGCTGCGCGAGGCGTTTCGCGTCCTGAAGCCGGGCGGACGCTTCGCCGTCTCCGACGTCATCGTCCGCGGCGAGGTGCCCGAAGCGATTCGGCGGGATGTCGAGGCATGGATTGGATGCATCGCCGGCGCGCTCGAGGAATCCGACTATGCAGCCAAGCTTCGGTCCGCGGGCTTTGTCGACATCACCGTCGAGCCGTGGCGCATCTACGATCACGTCGAGGCGCCGGGCAAGTTCGCGAGCGCATTCATTCGCGCGACCAAGCCGGCGGCGCAGCCGTGCTGCGGGTCCGATTGTTGTAAACCGTAACGTTACACGCGCACGCTATAATCCGCGGCCATGCGACAGGCGCTCGTCATCGTGTCTCTTTTGTCCATCGTGTCGACCGTCCTCGTTGCGCAGGGGCCGAAGAAGCAGCTCATCGCCCACCGCGGCGCGTCGGGTTACCGGCCCGAGCACACCGAAGCGTCGTATCGGCTCGCGATGGAGATGCACGCCGACTTCGTCGAGCCGGACCTCGCCGTCACGAAAGACAACGTCCTCATCTGCCTCCACGACGATTCGCTCGCGCGGACGACGAACATCGCGGAGGTGTTTCCGGATCGGGCGAAGGCGCTCGCGAACGATCTGACGATCGCCGAGATCAAGCGCCTCGACGCGGGCAAATGGTACAAACCGGAGTTCGCCGGACAAAAGGTCGTCACCTTCCAGGAGATGATCGACATCGTCCGTGGCCATGACGGGATCGGGATTTATCCCGAGCTGAAGTCGCCTGAGCTCTACAACTCACGCGGCGTCGATCAAGTGAAGCTGTTCGTCGACATCATCAAGAAGAACGGGCTCGAGAAACCGGATTCGTTGAAGAAGATGCCGGTGATCATCCAGTCGTTCGACGAGACGGCGATTCGTCGCGTCGCCAAGGAGCTGCCCACGATCCCGCGCGTGCTCCTAGTCGAACGTCGCGGCGACGTGAGCGATGCGCGGCTGAAAGAGATCAAGACGTTCGCGACCGGCGTCGCCCCGGAGCGATCGCTCGTCGCCGAGCATCCCGAGATGGTCAAGCAGGCGCACGCGCTCGGCTTGACGGTCACCTGCTGGACGTTCGGTCCGGATCCGAACGAGATGTCGAAGTGGCTCTACGACTACGGCATCGACGCGCTGTTCACGAACAACCCCGATCAGTTTCCGCGGCGATAAGCGGATCACGCGTTCGCTGCGCGTGTCACCGACGATCTCACGCAGAGCTCGCAGAGTCCGCAGAGCCGAGACCGCAAGAACACGATCACGCGTTCGCTGCGCGTGTCACCGACGATCTCACGCAGAACTCGCAGAGTCCGCCGAGCCGAGACCCCAAAAACATGACGAATTAGCGGTGATCGCCACGCGGTTCGCGGCGGCGCGCAGCGCCGGCGTGTGGTGAGAGGTGGGTAAAAACACGAACGAGGAAGTCGCGGCCGTTCGTGTTCTTGCCCACCTCCCACCACACGCTCGCGGCCTGCTCCGCAGGCCCCGCGAACCGCTTCAGCGTGCCTCTGCGCGTGCTCTGCGTTTTCTGCGTGATGTTTTTCGGGGCGACGGAGGCAGGCCTAAAGGCCCGCGCTACAACTGACGTTGTCGAGCAATTGACTGATCATTTCGGTGTGGTGAGAGTTCGGTATAAACACGAACGAGAAGATCGCGCGCCTTCGTGTTTTCGCCGACCTCTCACCACACGCTCGCGGCCTGCTCCGCAGGCCCCGCGAACCGCTTCAGCGTGCCTCTGGGCGTGCTCTGCGTTCTCTGCGTGATGTTTTTTGGGACGACGGACGCAGGTCTAAAGGCCTGCGCTACGGCTGACGCCTTCGAGCAATCGATTGATCATTTCGGTGACGCCGGCGCCGCGGGCGCCGGTGGTCGTGACGTTCGCCAGCTCTTTCACCGACGGCAGCGCGTTCGCGACCGCGACCGACAATCCGCAGCTTCTCAAGAACGCCTGATCGTTCTCCGCATCGCCG
>DASREL010000021.1:0-45429 GCA_035652075.1 Vicinamibacterales bacterium | reverse complement strand
CTTCGTCATGTAGAAGGTGCTGCCCGGCGCCGCCAACGAGACCGTGCCGACGCCCGGCGCGACGATGTCCGGCTTCGCGCCGAAGTCGATGAACGTCGGACCCTTCGAGCTGAACGCCGCCAGCGTGTCGTCGTTCCGCGTCAGCGTGCCCATCGTGCTCGACGCGCCGACGGTCAACACCCACGGCGCGTTGCCCGGCGCCGTGATGCCGCCCATTTGCGGATGGCCGAGCGAGTCCTTGCCAAGGTTGCCCGCCGCAGCCACGACCGTGATGCCGAGGTCAGTGACTTTCTTCGCCGCGAGCGTCAGCGGGTCGGTCCAGTACGATTCGTGAATCGGCGCGCCGACCGACAGGTTGACCACGCGAATGTTGTAGGTCTTGTAGTTGGTGGCGACCCAGTTCAGCGCGGCGATGATGTTGCTGATCGTACCCATGCCGTTCTGGTCGAGGACCTTCAGCGAGACAAGCGAGGCACCCGGCGCGATGCCGGATTTCTCGCCGTTGGAGTCGTACCCGTTGCCGAGGATCGTGCCGGCGACGTGCGTGCCGTGCCCCGCGTCGTCGTACGGCTGCGTGCGGCCGTTCACGAAGTCGACGAACTTCGCGACGCGCTGATTGCCGTAGGGATAGAGCTTCGACGTCCGATTCGTGAGGTCGTCGTGCCACGTCGCCACGCCCGAGTCGATCACCGCGACGCCGATGCCGGCGCCGGTGAAGCCGAGCGAGTTCTGCACGGTGTTCGCGCCAACCGTCACGCTGGTGCGGTAGTTGTGCGTTTTGACCTCGCGGTCGTGATGCACGCGGAAGATGTCCGGGTGCGCCGCGAGCTTGGCGATCACGTTATCGGGAAGCTCGAGGACGTGACCGTTGATGATGTCGAGCTTACCCTTCGCAAACTGCTTGAATTGCGGAGGGAGCTGCGCGCCAGGCAAGAGCTCGATGATGACGCGCGACTTGTTGGTCGTGCTGCCCTTCGCGGCGCGCTTCGAGAGTTCTCCGTCCAGCTTGTAGTTCTTGACGTGTGAGCCGGGAACGCCCGCGACCGCCTTCTTCACGTTGTGCACGTGTTGACCGGCTTTCGGGGCGGGCGTCCTCTGGTTGGCGGCCATCGCGGTTGGTGCCAACCCGAGCACCGCAACGACAGCAGCCGCAATCATCCGCTTGGGTCCCCAGACCGCTTTCTTTCGTGTGTGAGTTGTCGACGATGAAGTCATATCGGAGGCTATAAGAGCAAAAGCACAGCCAATATATGACTCTTTAGTCACTACAGACTAATTACATTGATATCAGTTACTTACAGCCATCTCGTGGACAACACGCAACAGGACCGCAACTCCATGGCTGTGCTGTTTGTGAACAGATGAGCTAAGTGTTCATCCGTGAGATCGATAAATTAGTTAGGAAATTTGGCGAGATCGAGGCTTGTGTTCTACAGAGGTACACAAGTCTCAAAGTTGAGCACACTAAATACGTCAATGTCCTATAAAGTCATTCTAACGACCGTATAGGACATCGCCGGAGCGTGAAACTTAGTGAATGAGAGTGCGCGAAACCCGGACGTCGCCGCGTTGACGCGCGCGCCAGTCGGTTTCGAGGATGGCGTAGAGGGTCTGATCGAGATATTGCCCGCGCCGCAGGAACGACTTGCGCAATCGCGCTTCCTGCACCGCCCCGAGCTTCATCAAGGCGCCGTTGCCGCGGCCGTTCAACACCGCGGCGCGCGCTTCGAGCCGCTCGACGCCGAGGGTGTCGAACACGAACGACATCACGAGCTCCGCGCTTTCCTGGAAAATGCCTGTGCCCCAGAACGCCGATCCGATCGCGAAGCCCCACTCGGCGCTCGCAAAGTCCGACGTCAGCTGACGGACCTGGAAGAGACCAATCGCCGTGTCGTAACCCTGAACCGTGACCGCGAAGCAGCAGTACGTGCCCGCCTCGCGCTGACGCTGCGCCCATGCGATGAACTTCTCGAAGCCCTCGACCGAACTCGGCGGCGGGTTGATGAACCGCGTCACTTCTTCGGTCGACAGCAGCGCGAACAACGACGCGGCATCCGACGTTCGCAGTTCGCGCAGCACGACGCTGCGTCCGCGAAGCATCGGCAGCGCGCGCTGCCAATCGCTGCGACTGACCTCTCCGTTCGTCGGCTGAACGTCGAGGGCCAGCCCGACTCGGTAAGGCATGTTCTCCATAGCTAGCGGCTCCGCCCCTGGCTCAAAAAGAAATCGCCAAACTCGTGCGAGATCCAGATCGCGTCGTGATTGCGGTTCAGGAACCAGCGGTACGACGGATTCGCGCCAGTAAACGCTTCGCCGTCAGCCACGGTGCCCCAGATGATGTTCTCCGCATCGTCATCCGTGCCCCAGATGATGTTTTCGTCGTCGCCGGTGCCCCAGATGATGTTCTCGTCGTCGGCCGTACCCCAGATGATGTTCGACTGATCATCGTCGGTGCCCCAGATGATGTTGCCATCATCGTCAGTGCCCCAGATGATGTTCTCGTCGTCGGCCGTGCCCCAGATGATGTTCGACTGATCATCATCGGTGCCCCAGATAATGTTGCCGTCGTCGTCGTTCGACGTGCCCCAGATGATGTTGCCGTCGTCGTCGGTGCCCCAAATGATGTTTTCGTCGTCGCCGCTGGCGCTCGTGACGGTGGACGCGCCCCACGTCGTCGTGCGTTTGAAGGCGTTCGCCGCGGGCAGCAGCACGCCACCGTTCACGGTGTGGTTGCCCCAGTTGAGGTGACGGCTCCAGATCGATTCGACCGGAACGCTGTCGCCCTGCTTCGCGTGCGCGTAGAACGACGCGAGACGCACGGCGCCGAGAGCATTCACGAACCCCGCGCCCTGCTCGAGCGCCGTGTAGTTCGGGTTCCACTGCGACGTGTATTCGAGAATCGCTTTCGCGAGATTCGGCGTGAGCTTCGGGTCCGCCTCGAACATCAGCGCGAGCGTGCCGGCGACGGCGGGCGCAGACATGCTCGTGCCCGTCATCACTTGATACGGAAAGGTCGACGTCGGGAACGAACCGCGCAACAGATACTGGGATTTCGTCGTGTAGTCGGTGCTGCCGGGCGCCGAGGCCGATTCGATGCCGACGCCACCCGCCACGATATCCGGCTTGGCTTGATGGTCGATGGCGGTCGGGCCACGCGAGCTGAAGTCGGCAACCGTGTCGTCACCGCGGGTCAGCGTCCCCATCGAACTCGACGCGCCGACCGTCAACACCCACGGGGCGTTCCCCGGCGCTCCGACGTAGCCGAATGCTTCGTGACCGTTTTTCAATCCCTGGTTGCCGGCCGCGGCGACAACGATGATCCCTTTGCGAACGAGCGCTTTCGCGGCTTGCGTCAGCGGATCCGTGTCGTAGGACTCGAAAACCTTCGCGGCGAACGACACGTTGACGATCTTGATGTTGTAGGTCTTTGCGTTCTTGCCGATCCAATCAAACGCGGCGATGACGTCGCTGACCTTCCCCTGTCCGTTGGCGTCGAGCACCTTGATCGAGAAGATCTGGGCGTCCGGTGCGGCGCCCGCCTGCTTGCCCTTCGAATCGGTGCCGTCGCCGGCGATGATGCCGGCCACGTGCGTGCCGTGACCGTTGTCGTCGTACGGGTCGACGCGGTGGTTCACGAGGTCGAGGAATCCGACGTATTGATGGCGCAGGTCGTCGTGAATCGCGTTGATGCCGCTGTCGAGCACCGCGATCGTCGTGCCCTTGCCGGTGAATCCGAGGTCCTGATTGACGAAGAACGATCCCGAACTGATGTCGGTGCGGAAATCCTGCTTGAAGACGGTGCGATCGCCGCGCACGAAGCGCACGAGACCGCTCGTCGAGAGATCGGCAAGCTTCGAATCGGGAATGTCGAGGACTTGCGCGTCGACGCTGTCGAGTCGATCGCTGACGGCGTACTGCTTGAAATTCGCCGGCAACGACTGACCCGGGGCGAGCGAGACGATCACGCGTCGGTGGCCGCTGGGTCTCGCCGCTCGGATCGACAGATCAGAATCGAGCTTCGGGTTCGGAGCGCCAGCCAGCGCAGTGGCAGCCAGCAGCGGAACCGCGAGCGACGCGAGAAATAAGCTCTTGAGCTTCAAGTAGTTACATCGAAGCGCCATGGGCACACGTACCCCTGGCGCTCGACCGACCCGAAGAGCTTAGCGTACCGTTTGTCGAGGTGTCTAGTACTTTCGAGTCACAAACTGACAGCCTGAGAACTAACGCGATCTACTGTGCAGCCGCCCCAAGCGGCCGGTCGAACAGCGCCCCAAGATCGCCGCCATCGGTTCCGCCTCCGCGCCATCCGCTTCCGCTCGTGAGCCGGTAGTCGCTTCCGGCGTATGACAGAAACTGCGATTCGAACTGCGCGACAGTCGGAAAGCTGTTGCCGCCCGGATACTTGTTCGAGCTGCCCCCCGCGAACACGTTGCGCGTGATCGTGGACGCCGGGAGGTACGCGCTGATCGAGTCGTTGCCGGTGCCGTGATTCGTGCCGATGATGCCGTAGCTGTTGTGCTTCGCGACGTTGTTGGTGAAAGTGAAGTTGATAACCGGCGCGCCATCCGCCTGGATGATCCCGGACGCATGATCCTGAACGATCGTGTTGTGATCGACGGTGATGTCGCGCGCACCGGCGACGAGCGCCAGAAAATAGCCGTTGCCGCCCCAGTTCTCCTTGTCGATGTCGTAGAACACGTTGTTGCGAATCACGATCGCCTGTGTCTGCTGGCTGGGATGGTTGTTGTCGTAGCCGAGGACCTGGATGCCGGCGGCGCTGTGACGGACGACGTTGTTCTGGAACGTCACGTGATCGACCTGGCACCAGGGGCACTTCCCGTCCTGATTGCGGACCGTGAACAGGACGGCAAACCCCGACTGCCCACCCTGCCAGTTGTACTCGATGGTGTTGCGCTCGATGGTCACTCGACGCGCGTTCTTCAACTCGACGAGGTTCTTGACGCTCCACTTCTCGGTGCGCCACGACGTCGGTTTCGAAATGTAGTTGCCCGCAATCGTGATATCGGCCGCGACCAGGTTCTGCACGGCGGGATCGCTGCCACCGAACAGGATGTTCTCGCCAGCCGCCTCGAGATAGTTGTTCGTGATCGTGAACGGGCCCGGACCGTTCCAGCTGCCGATCGCCTGCGAATCCTGGCCGACCGCCTTGATGTCGGAGATGTAGCAGCCGGTGATTGTCGTCGACGCGCTGTTCAAGGCGACGCCGCGTTTCTGCCCTTTCGCCGCATCGCCGTGGATGTACACACGATCGAGGACGAGGTCGTGCGGGATCTGCGCGAGCGAGGTCTGCGCGGTCGATCCGTCGCCGAGCGTCACGATGTCACCGCTGCCGTTCGAATTCGCCTGGATTTCGACGAGCATCAACGTCCAGTTGTGCGCGTTCGGTGACGTCTGGATGGCTGGCGACGTGTTCCCCGATCGAATGACGGCGAGCTGTCCTGCGTTGGCCGGCGAAATCCGTCCACCCGCCGCGGGAAATCCATCGTCACCGCTCGTACGGATGGTGATCGTGCCGCTGCCGCTTTTGTTCGACAGCGTGAAGTTTCCGGTATACGTCGCGCCGCGCTGCAGGAGGATCGTGTCGCCGGCCTGCGCGTTTGTCATCGCTTGAGCTAAGTTGCCGCCCGCGGGGACGGAGATCGTCGCCGCGCTCGCGTTGGACGCGCACACCATCGCCAAGAGACACACCTGTCCCGTCCAGACAACGTTCGTTTTCATCATCGTGGTTGAGGTATTCGGGGGAGCTGCTGAAGTGTAGCGCGCCTGATGAGACTTGGCGAGCTGAGCCGTATCCGCCCGCCTAACAGCGCGCTGGTTCGTACGCGAGGTTCGTTGTCAGCCAGCGTTCAGCCGTTTCGATCGACTCGCCTTTCCGTTTAGCGTAATCGGCAATTTGATCCTCACCGATCCGTCCGACGGTGAAGTACCGCGCCTGCGGGCTCGCGAAATACAGTCCGCTGACGCTCGCCGCGGGTGTCATCGCCGCGTGGTCGGTGAGATCGATGCCCACCTCGCGCGCGCCCAGCAGGTCGAACAGCTTGAACTTCTCGCTGTGATCGGGACACGCCGGATAGCCGAACGCCGGGCGGATGCCGCGATGCTTCTCCGCCAGCACATCCTCGGGAGACGCCGACTCGCCGAAGCCCCACTCATCCCTGGACCGTTTGTGCAGATACGCCGCCGTCGCCTCGGCGAGCCGATCGGCGATCGCCTTGACGATGATCGCGCTGTAATCGTCCTGCTCCACTTCAAATTTCCTGACGAGCGCGTCGGCGCCGATGCCGGCGGTCGCCGCAAAGGCCCCGATGTAGTCGCGCGGTCCGACGAAGTCGGCCAGCGACAGATTCGGCTGTCCCGACGCCATCTGCTCCTGCTGCCGCAACAGGTTGAAGCGTGCCAGTTCGCCGGAGTGATCGGCATCACGATAGATGACGATGTCGTCGGTCTCGCTTGCGGCGGGCCAGAAGCCGTAGACCGCTCGCACGGTCAGCAGCTTCTCGCGCACGATCCGATCGAGGAGCAATTGCGCGCTCGCAAACAGATCGCGCGCCGCTTCGCCGTACTGGGGATGCTCGAGAATCGCGGGATATCGTCCTTTCAGTTCCCAGGCGGCAAAGAAGAACGTCCAGTCGATGTACGGGATCACCTCTTTCAACGGAATGTCGTCGAGCACGCGGCGTCCGACAAACGACGGCGTCGGAATCGATTCGTGGCCCCAGTCGATCCTCAGCCGGTTGGCTTTCGCGGCGTCATACGTCAGCAGCGGGCGCTCTTTCCGCGCGACGTGTTGATCCCGCAGCTTCTGCTGCAGCGCCTGATTCTCGCGCTCGAAGTCCGCCCGGCGATCGTCGCTCATCAAACTCGACACGACGTCGACGACGCGCGAGGCATCGAGCACGTGCACGGTCGTCCGGTCGTACTCCGGAGCAATTTTCACCGCCGTGTGCTGGCGGCTCGTCGTCGCGCCGCCGATGAGCAACGGGAACGTCAGCTGCCGGCGCCGCATTTCCTTCGCGACGAACACCATCTCGTCGAGCGACGGCGTGATCAGTCCGCTGAGGCCCACGAGGTCCGCGTGTTCATCGAGCGCGGTCTGCAGAATCTTGTCGACCGGCACCATGACGCCGAGGTCCACGACGTCGTAGCTGTTGCAGCCGAGGACGACCCCGACGATGTTCTTGCCGATGTCGTGCACGTCGCCCTTGACGGTCGCGAGAACAACCTTGCCCTTCGCCCGCTGCGCGGTGCCCTTCTGTTGCTCCATGTAGGGCTGAAGATAGGCGACGGCCCGCTTCATGGCGCGCGCGCTCTTGACGACTTGCGGCAGAAACATTTTGCCGGCGCCAAAGAGATCGCCGACGACCTTCATGCCGTCCATCAGCGGCCCTTCGATGATGTCGAGCGGCCGCGGATATTTCTGCCGCGCTTCCTCGACGTCCACCTCGATGAAATCCACCATCCCGTGGACGAGCGCGTGCGACAGCCGCGCCTCGACGCTGGCGTCGCGCCAGGCGAGGTCCATCTCCTGCTTCTTGCCGCCGCCTTTGACCGTCGCCGCGAACTCCACCATCCGCTCGGTCGCGTCGGGACGGCGGTTGAAGATGATGTCCTCGACGCGTTCGAGCAGATCTTTCGGGATGTCCTCGTACACGACGAGCTGGCCGGCATTGACGATCCCCATGTCGAGCCCCGCCTTGATCGCGTGAAACAGAAAGGCGGAGTGGATCGCCTCCCGCACCGGATCGTTGCCGCGGAACGCGAACGACAGATTGCTGATCCCGCCGCTGATCTTCACGCCCGGGCACGCCGCTTTGATCTGGCGCGTCGCCTCGATGAAGTTGATGGCGTACGCGTTGTGCTCGTCCAGGCCGGTCGCGATGGCGAGCACGTTCGGATCGAAGATGATGTCGGACGGGTCGATGCCGGCGCGCTCGGTCAGCAGCGCGTACGCACGCCGGCAGATCGCCACCTTCCGCTCGATCGTATCGGCCTGGCCCTGCTCGTCGAACGCCATCACGACGACCGCCGCGCCAAATCGTTTGACGATTTCGGCCTTGTGCAAGAAATCAGCTTCGCCTTCCTTGAGGCTGATCGAGTTGACGACCGCTTTGCCCTGCACGCACTTCAGCGCGGCCGCAATCACCGACCACTTCGAGCTGTCGATCATGATCGGCACGCGCGCGATCTCCGGCTCGGTCGCGATGTAGTTGAGGAAGGCGGTCATCGCGGCTTCCGAATCGAGCATCCCTTCGTCCATGTTGACGTCGATCACGTTCGCGCCGCCGCGCACCTGATCGAGCGCCACCTGCGCCGCCGCGGCGTAGTCGTTCGCGCGAATCAAGCGCGCGAAGCGTGCCGACCCGGTCACGTTGGTCCGCTCGCCGATCATGATGTAGTTCGAATCGGGCCGGATGGTCAGCGGCTCGAGACCGGCCAGTTCCGTGTAAGTCTGCACTCCGAAGTCTGAAATCTGAATCTTTCGAGGCGGCAGCGAAGCGACCGCCGTTGCAATGGCGCGGATGTGATCTGGCGTCGTCCCGCAGCAGCCGCCGACGATATTCAGGAAGCCGCTGTCGGCGAAATCCTTCAGCTCCGCCGCAGTGTCCGACGGCAGCTCGTCGTACTGGCCGAACGCGTTCGGCAGGCCGGCGTTCGGATAACAGCTGATATAGCAGTCGGCGAGCCGCGATAGCTCGGCGACGTACGGCCGCATGTCGTGCGCGCCGAGCGCGCAGTTCACGCCGACGCTGAACGGCTTCGCGTGCTTGATCGACACCCAGAACGCATCGATCGTCTGGCCCGAGAGCGTGCGTCCGCTGCGGTCGGTCACCGTGACCGAGATCATCACCGGCACCGGTGCGAGATGCGCGGCGCGGCGCGCATCGTTCAGTTCGTCGATCGCGACGATCGCGGCTTTCGCGTTCAGCGTATCGACGATCGTTTCGACGAGCAGCAGGTCGCAGCCGCCGTCGATCAGGCCGCGCGCTTGTTCTTTGTAGGCCGCGCACAGCTCGTCGAACGTCATGTTGCGGTACGACGGATTGTTCACGTCCGGAGAGATCGACAGGATCTTCGTCGTCGGGCCCATCGAGCCTGCCACGAAGCGCGGCTTCGCCGGATCGTTCTTCGTCCACGCGTCCGCCGCCGCGCGCGCCAGCTTCGCGCCTTCGACGTTCAGCTCGTAGCAGAAGGCCTCGAGGCCGTAGTCGGCCTGCGAGATCGCATTACTGCTGAAGGTGTTCGTCTCGATGATGTCACTGCCGGCGCCGAGATACTCGTGGTGGATCGAGGTGATCACGTCGGGCCGCGTCAGCACGAGCAGATCGTTGTTGCCCCGCAGTTCGCGTGGGTGATCCCTGAAACGCTGCCCGCGAAAATCCGCTTCGGTCAACTTGTGCCGCTGCACCATCGTCCCCATCGCGCCATCGAGGACGAGGATGCGCGAGGCAAGCAGGTTAGCGATGATCGTCGTCGTATCGTCGTGGTTTCGTGGTTGCATGTGGTTTTGTGCCGCTTGCGATCAGGACCGTGAACGGATCGCCCGATTTGCGCGCGCCGACGCCGACCTTGACCTCGGTCAGCCCCGCGCCGGTTAACAAACGTTTCAATTCCTCGTCGTCGAAGCCGAGACGCCGATCGCCGAGTTTGCCGCGGACCCATTCTTCGGCGTGACGCCGCAGGTCGAGCACGAGCACCCGGCCACCCGCCGTCGTCACGCGCGCGGCTTCGGCGATCGCGCGGGCCGGATTCTGCGCGTGATGCAGCGCCTGCGACAGCATCGCGACCTCGACGGTGCCGTCGCGAATCGGCAACTTCTCCAGCTCGCCCTTCTTCCAGATGACGTTCGAGACGCGCCGGCGGCGCGCGAGCGCCTTCGCGCGGCCCAGCACCGATTCCGACCGGTCGACGGCAATCACGCGCGACGCCCATCGCGCCGCTTCGATCGTCAGATAGCCTTCGCCGCAGCCGAGGTCGGCGACCTTCACTTTCGGCATCAACAGTCCAAGCGCGCGCGACCAGGCGGCCCAACTCCGCCCGGGCACGAGCTGGCGCGCGTCGCGGGTGTCGGGACCCGCGTGGGCGTCGAAATTCTCTTTGCGCAGCCGCAGTACTTCCTGGAGCCGGGCATCATCCGCACGCACCGTCGCATCCGCGGCCGCCTCGTCGAACTGCTGCTGCAGAATCGGCGTCAACGCGTGCTCGCCGCGGCCGAGCGCCGGCGACAGGCGGTAGTAGCTGAACCCGCCGTCGCGTTCTTCGACGACGAAGCCGGCGTCCTTCAGCAGTCCGAGGTGGCGCGAGACGCCGGACTGCGCCAGGCCGAGGACCCCTGTGAGCTCCGTGACATTCAGGCGTTCCTTCGACAGCACGCGGAGCAGGCGCAGACGCGCTTCGTCGCCGAGCAGCCGGTACAGCGCCGACGCCGATTTCACATCTACGAATGTATATGTATTGATTTACTTTTGCAAGGAGACGACGAGCCCCTGCGTCAGGACGATGGCCCACAGCGTGCGGCGGAACAGCACCGTGCCGTGGCGCCCGATCTCGCCTTCGACCTCCTCGCGCGTCAGCGGCCGCTCGTCCGGAAACCGCCAGACGCCGAGCATCTCGGCCGCGCTCCGGACCGTCCGATACAACCACGTTGGCGTGGGATAGGTGATGACGACGAGCCCGCCGGGGCGTGCGTGGGCAAAATGCGCCGCAATCGCGCGCGCCGTGCCGGCGCGGTCGAAGTGCTCGATCAGCCCGACGCTGAGGACGACGTCGGCGGCGAGCGGATTCACGATCGGCGCGAGCACGTCTCCCGGCACGACCGGAGGGCGATGCGGCAGCACACGGTCGTACGTGTCGATGGCAGTCACCCGCGCGTGGGGATATGCCGCGTGCAGCGTGGCGAGAAACAGACTGTTCGCCCCGCCCAGTTCGACGATGTGCGTCGGTGTCGACGGCGTGAACGCACGCACGGCATCGACGATCGCGCGCGCGGTGATGCGGCGGGTCAACGGCGCGAACGTCGACGGCCGCCGATGATACGCGTCCCAGTCGGTCGTCGCCGATCGTGCCGCTCGTTCGCGCTCCTGGAACACGAAGAGGTTCTGGATCGCGAACGACGCCACGAACAGCGTGCCGTCGGCAATCAGCTTCGCGACGTACACCTGGATGCCAAGGTAGCCGACAAACACCGTCAGCAACGCGTACGACACCCACATCAACGCGAATACGAGCGAGGCATACTTCACCGCCTCGCGCCGCACTTCGCCACGCGACTGAAACACGAACGCGCGATTGCAGGTGAAGTTGAACGTCCCGGCGAGGCCGCGCGCGAGCGCCGTTGCGCCGAGGATATTCCGCGTCGCGATGAACGTCATCACGAACACCAGGTAGTCGAGCCCGGCAGTTGCCAACGACAGGCCGAGGAAACGCAGGAACACGAAGTAGATCCGAAGCGAATCGCGCAGCGGATTGAAATGCGATTGGCCGTCGCCGCCGTAGACCGTCTCAATCGGCACCTCGACGATGGGCAGCTCCTTCGCCGTCGCGCGAACCAGCATTTCGAGCTCGAACTCATACCGTCCCGCCTCGATGGCGAGCAGATCCGGCAGAAACGATCGCGGAACGCCGCGGAGGCCGGTCTGCGTATCAACGATCGGACGACCGAGCAGAAGTCGGAACACGCCACGCGTCACCGTGTTACCCACCCGGCTGCGCAGCGGCACGCGACCGTCGAAACCGCGACTGCCGAGCACGAGCGCCGACGGCGATTGTTCCAGCCGCTCCGCCACGCGGCGGATGTCCGCCGCGAGATGCTGACCGTCGGCGTCCGCCGTGACGAGACCGACGGCCCCCGCCGCCGCGTGCAGCAGGAAGTGATTGAAGGCCGTCTTCAGCGCCTGGCCCTTTCCCAGGTTGACGGCGTGGACGAGAACGGTGACGTTCGGCAGCGCGGCGACGCGCTCGAACGTCATCTTCGCGGCTGCCGACGAGCCATCGTCCACGACGATGATCTGGCGGCCGTCGTGTGACAGCGTGCCGACGAGATCGGCGAGCGCCGATGTCGGCTCGTACGCGGGAATGACGATGGATGCGGCGTTCGTCATCGCGCGCGCGCCTGCTTCTGCTGCCGCGCGTACGTGATGTTGTTGCGGGCGATCTCGAGCGTCGGGTTCAACCGCAGCGCCTCTTCTGCGGCGGCGATGCCCGCGTCCCACTCGCCCATGGCGATTTCACCGGCGGCGATGTTGTTGTACGCCTCGGCGTATCCGGGCCGAAGGTCGAGTGCCCTCCGCGCCGCGTCGATGCATTCGCGGTAACGGCCGGCACGGTAGAACGCGAGCGAGCGCTCCACCCACCCTTCCGGTGTGTTCGCGCCGCCGACGCGCGCCTCAGCGAGTTCGCGCGTCGTCTCGGGATCGGTCGGATTTTCTCTTGCCGCGAGCTCGAGTTGCGCGAGCGCTTCGTCGCTGCGCCGAATCTGCCGCAGCCAGCGACCGTAATACAGGTGACTTCGCCAGTCATCGGGCGCCAGCCGAATCGCGGTCGTGAATTCGCGTTCGGCATCAACGAGCCGGCCGACGCCACCGTACGCGATCCCCAGGTTGATGTGGAGCAGCGAGTAGTTCGGGGTGAACGCGAGCGCGCGCTCGAAGTACGTGAGTGCCGTCGCGTAGTCGCCGGCAGCCATGCGCGTGAGGCCGTAGTTCATCAGTCCGCGACCGTTCGTCGGGCTCTTGACCGTGACGTCGTACCACAGCGACTCGTCGGTTCTCCACACGTCGTTGCGCGCATGGACGCCGACGGCTTCCGCGATCAGCACAATCGCGACGAGCGCGACGGTGGCGCGACGCGCCCACAACCACGCGGCCCAGCACACGGCGAGCGAGAAGCCGACGAACGGAAAGAACATGCGGTGGTCGTTCCCGACTTCGGCGAGCGGGACGACCGACGTCGGAATCAGCGCGAGCACGAACCAGATGAGGCCGAACGCGATCGGTCGCGTGTCGTCACGTTGACTTGTCCGGACGATCGCCCACACGAGCGCGCCGACGAACGCGAGGCCGGCGAGGACACGGCCGTCGGCGATCGTCGCGATGACGCTCCAGTCGTTATCGGCGCTCAAGTCGACCGGCGCAAAGAAGGCGGCCGCGTATCGCAGCCACACGAACGCCTGGGTCCACAGGTACGGGCCGAGCGAACCGCCGCCGGTCGTAAACGTCGGCGGGGTATGCCACGCGCTCCACAGCGCCAGCAGCGCCGTCACCCCCAGCGAGGGCGCAACGGTCGCCAGCGCGGTTCGCATCGGTCGCCGCTCCATGACGACGACGTACGCGAGCAACAGCGCAGGAAACACCATCGCCGGTGGCTTTGCGAGCACGGCGATCGCATACGGGATCAAGAACAGCTGGGATCGCCGCGCGCGCGGTGATCCCGCGTACAGCGCGAGCGCGGCGACCACGCCGCAGGTAGACATGATGTCGCCGCGCTGGATGATGTAGTTCACCGTCTCCGCGCAGACGGGATGCAGGGCGTAGACGGCGACCGGCATCAGCGCGAATGCAACACTGGTGAATTGTGAGAAGAGCCACCACATGCACGCGAGCTGCAGGACGAACCAGAGAAACGAGTCGACCTGAAAGGCCCACGCGTGGTAGCCGCCAGCGATCGCGTAATCGACGGCGAGCGTCGTCTGCAGCGCGGGGCGGTACGAACGATTCAGCGGCAGGACGCTCGAGGTGGTTGCGTCCGTGAAGAACCGCGGGATGTTCCTGATGTCGCGGACGAAGACGTTGTTGACGATCGCGTGATCGTCGTCGAAATGAAATCCGTTCTGAAAGTGGTTCGCGTACGCGGCGAGCAGCAGAGCGAATACCGCGACGGCCTTATAGATCGTCGATCGAACGGGGCCAGTCATCTTTCAGCAGGCGCGAGAGCGAGCGATCGGCCAGCAGTCGGCCACCGGTCTGGCAGCGTGCGCAATAGTTGCACTCGTTCTCGGCATACACAATACGCTGAATCGGCGAACCGCAGACAGGACACGGCTGCTTGTATTTTCCGTGCGCGGCCATGTCGTCGCGAAACGCCGTCACCTTCTCCGGAAATCCGCCCTCCGTGCTGGCGCGCACGCGATCGGTCCACAACAGGAGCTGCGCGCGCGTCGCCTCGTAGAGCCGCAGGAACTCCTCGTCGCTGAGCGACCGCGACAACTTCATCGGCGACAGCTTCGCGGCGTGGAGGATCTCGTCCGAGTACGCGTTGCCAATGCCGCTGAAGAGATGCGGATCGGTCAAGGCGCGTTTCAGCGTGTGGTTCTCGCGTGTCAGCGCGTCGTGAAATGCGTCGAGCGATGCCTCGAGCGGTTCGATGCCGCCGGGATCGAGCGCGCGCAGCGCAGGCTCGCCGCGGACCAGCTGCAGCGATGCGCGTTTCTTCGAGCTGGCCTCGGTGAAGAACAGCGTCCCGTTCGGAAACTCGAAGGACGCGAGGATCAACTTCGGTCCCATGCCGACCTTCTGCTTCGGTTCGCGCCAACGCAGCCGCCCGGCGATCATCAGGTGGATGACAAGGAACAGATCGTCGTCGAAGACGAGGACGATGCGCTTGCCGATGCGGCGCACGTCGCGGATCGTCTGGCCGGTGATCGCGTCGATCGGGGGGTCGTAGGACCGAAGAACGAAGGGGCTGAGGAGATTCAATCGACGCAGCGGCTGGCCGACGACGTGTCGCTGCAGCGCTTCGAGATAGACGACGACGTCAGGAAGTTCGGGCATCCGCGGGCAGGCCTGAAGGCCTGCGCTACGACTTCAACCACTCGACGATCTGTTCGCGACTCCAGTGATGATCGTCGTTCAAGTGCAGGATGATCGCGTTCAGCGGCAGCCGTTTGTTGCACCCCTCGGGGCACTTGCGTCGTACGTTCTCGAGGCAGTCGAACAACCGTTCCATCCGCGGCCGGATGTTGTGGGCTTCTTCGGGATCGCGCGGAAGCGCGTATGCACCTTCGTACGCCGCGCCGAGCGCGCACGATCCGCCGTGGTCGTCGAAGTATTCGCCGAACGCTTGCGACGGACGCCGACGCACTCCCTCGGCAATCGCGTTGGCGAGCTCGATCTGATCTTCGCGCGGCACTTGATGCATGGCCGCATTCTACGCTCCACGTCACCTCCTCGCATCTGTCCGGATGCGAACGCTGCGCGTGCTGGCGTCGATTGTGCACACGCATATAGAAACGTCAGCCCGGCTATATCGTGACTGCTGACGTCTAAGCCTGTATGCGGTTGATTTGTCTGGTGGTTACGGCGATTCTCGTCGCGGGCTCGGCGTCCGCTCAGCAGGACACGACGCTGCCCGTCTCTCTGGACAAAATCAAAGAAGGCCTGGAGCAGACGCCGACGCTCCGCTTGCGCGGGCTGAACGAAGTCCCGACCTTCAAGGTTGAAATTCACGAACGACAAAAACCGTTCGCGCTCGAGGAGTTGTTGAAGGACGCCGACGTGAAGCCGGGTCCGATTCCTGCCGGCGGTCTGTACGCGTACGAAATGCAGCGACAGCTCTGGCACACGTCGGACAATCCGCTGCGCCAGCCGTACGCCGCATTCAGTCAGCCGCAACTGCTGACGATCCTGATCGAGAATCTCGTCGGCAAGTACCTCGCCGGTAAGGCCATCAACGCAGTCACCAGCGCCGAACGCGCGCATGCGGAAGCGCAGGCGCGTGATGACGTGCACAGCGCGGTTGCCGAATATTGCTCGGCCCAGCCGTATGGCGGCCGCGGCATCGAGATCTGCACCACGTCCATCCAATAGCTCTCACGCGGATCCGCGATTGCAAAAACCTCGTGCATGTCACGAGTGTTTTTGAGCGCGATCGTCTGCGCGGTGATGGCCGTGGCCGATCCGGCCGCGGCGCAATACTTCGGACGCAACAAAGTCCAGTACAAGAACCTCGATTTTCAGGTGCTCAAGACCGAGCACTTCGACATCTATTACTACCCGCAAGAGCGTGAAGGGATCGACATCGCTGCGCGTATGGCGGAACGATGGCACGCCCGCCTGGAGCGCTTGTTCGCGCACACGCTGCGCGGACGTCAGCCGCTCGTGCTCTACGGTTCGCATCCCGATTTCGAGCAGACGAACGCGATCGAAGGCGAGCTCAGCGAAGGCACGGGCGGCGTCACCGAGCCGCTCCGCCGTCGCATCGTCTTACCCCTCGCGGGTCCGCTGGCCGACACGGACCACGTCATCGGACACGAGCTCGTCCACGCGTTCCAGTTCGACATCACCACGCCGCAAAATGCGCGGCCGGGACAGAACGGCGCCGAGCGACTGCCGCTCTGGTTCATCGAAGGGATGGCGGAATACTTCTCGCTCGGTCCCGTCGATCCCAATACGGCGATGTGGATGCGCGACGCGGCGCGACTCGACGCCAACGGCAAACAGAAGCTGCCGTCGATCGACGATCTGAACAACCCCAAGTATTTTCCCTACCGGTGGGGCCAGGCGCTGTGGGCGTACATCGGTGGACGCTTCGGCGACGACGTCGTGCGCCGGATGTTGGCGATGGCCGCGGCGGCCGGCGATTACAAGGTGGCGTTCGAGAAGGTGCTCGGTGTCAAGGAGAAGGAGCTCTCCGCGGACTGGCAGCAGTCGATCCGCGACGCGTATGCGCCGATTCTTGCGCGGACGACGCCGCCTGACGAAATCGGCACGCTGGTGATCAAGGCCGACGACGCGATCGGCAGCGATCTCAACGTGGGACCGTCAATCAGCCCCGACGGCAAGTGGATCGCGTTCCTCTCCACGCGCAGCGTCTTTTCGATCGATCTGTTCGTGGCGGACGCGGCGAGCGGCAAGATCGTGCACAAGCTGACGAGCACCGCCAGCGATCCGCACTTCAACAGCATCGAGTTCATCTACTCGGCCGGCGCCTGGGATCCGACGAGCACGAAGATCGCGGTGTCGACGGTCGTCGCCGGACACGCCGCGCTCGCCGTGTTCTCCGCGGAGGACGGTGACAAGCTTCAGGAAGTGCCGTTCTCCGGCATCGACGAGATGTTCAACCCGACCTGGGCGCCGGACGGACACGCGCTGTGCTTCACCGGCATGACGCGCGGCCTGACCGATTTGTACCTCTATGATTTCGCCTCGTCGAAGCTGCAGCGGCTGACGAACGACGCATTCGCGGACGTGCAGCCGGCATGGTCGCCCGACGGCCGCCGTATCGCATTCGCCACGGATCGCTTCTCGAGCAACCTGGACACACTCACAATCGGCGACTATCGCCTCGCGACGATCGATCCGCAGACAGGACAGATTCAGCAATTGCGCGCGTTCACGAGCGGCAAGAACCTCAACCCACAGTGGACGCCGGACAGCCGCGCACTCCTGTTCATCTCGGATCGCGACGGCATCCCGAACGTGTATCGCATCACGATCGACAGCGGCGACGTCGCACAGTTGACAAAGGTCGGCACGGGCGTCAGCGGGATCACCAGCACGAGTCCTGCGTTATCGGTCGCCGCGAAGACAGGCCGTGCCGTGTTTTCCGTCTATGAAAACGGAAGGTACGACGTCTATGCGATCGACGCGGCCGAACCGCGCACCGGCACGTTGACGTCCACCGACCAGAACGCCGCCGTGCTGCCGCCGACCGATCGCAAACCGAGCGACGTGCAGGCACAACTCGCGAACGCCACACTCGGCCTTCCGACCGTCACGCGATATCCGACCACGCCGTACAAACCGTCGCTGTCGCTCGAAGGCGTGTCGCAACCGACGATCGCCGTCGGTGCCAGCCGGTTCGGTGCCGCCGTCGGTGGCGGCATCGCGATGCAGTTCGGCGACATGCTCGGCGATCACACGCTGACCGCCGTCCTCGACGTCAACTCCGGCACCGGATTCGGCAGCGACTTCAGCTTCAAGAACACCGGCGCGCAGGCGATGTACTTCAATGCGGCGCATCGCTGGAACTGGGGGCTGATCGGCGGTCAGGTTCCGTATCTCAGCGGAGGATTCCTGAGCGGCATCGGCACGACCAGCAGCGGCGATGTGATCGAGCAGGATCAGACGATCATTTACCGGCAGACGGAGCAAAGCGGCGCGGCGGTCGTCGCCTATCCGTTCAATCGCGCGCAGCGGATCGAGTTCCAGGGCGGCGTGACACGGATCTCGTTCGACCAGATCGTGCAGACGACGACGTTCTCGCTGAGCACGGGGCAGCTGCTCACGGACAATTCGGAGACGACGGCGCTTGCCTCGCCGCTGACGCTCGGCACGACGTCGGCTGCGCTGGTGTACGACACGTCGAACTTCGGCGCCACCAGCCCGGTCGCCGGTCAACGCTATCGGCTCGAGGTCTCGCCCACGTTCGGGTCGATCAACTTCACGAACGTCCTGGCCGACTATCGACGGTATTTCATGCCCGCGTCGTTCTATACGATCGCCGGGCGCGTGATGCACTACGGCCGGTATGGCAGCGGCGGCGAAGATGCGCGATTGTTTCCCCTCTTCCTCGGCTATCCGAACTTGATCCGCGGCTACGACATCGCGTCGCTCGACAACAGTACGTTCGATCGCCTGGTGGGTAGCCGGATGCTCGTCGCGAACCTCGAACTGCGGTTCCCACTCCTGCGGCCGTTCGGCGCGACGCAGAAGATGTACGGGCCGGTGCCGGTCGAAGTCGCGTTCTTCGCGGATGCCGGTCTCGCCTGGAACAGCCTCTCCCAAGGGACGGCCTCGAGCCTCGTGAACGTCGCGCAACAGCCGCGGCCGTTCGAATGGCACAGTGGGGTCAGCAGCGCGGGCATCACGTTCCGCGTGAATTTACTGGGGTTTGCAGTCGGCCAGTTCGACTTCAGCCATCCGTTCCAGATGCCAGGCCAGGGCTGGGTCTTCCAGTTCAATTTGTCTCCAGGCTTCTGATGTAGTATCCTTTCATCCGGTTTCACGGATGAATGGAAAAACGCTCGTTATCCACGAGCATCTGAGCTCGCTCGCCGACACGACACGCAGCCGGATCCTGTTCTTGCTGGATCGCCACGAGCTGACCGTGTCGGAGCTGTGCTCGGTGATGCAGCTGCCACAGTCGACCGTCAGCCGGCATCTGAAGGCGCTGGCCGACGGCGGCTGGGTCACGTCGCGAGCGGAAGGCACCAGCAACCTCTACACGATGACGAGCGACCTCGAAGCCACGGCGCGCCGGCTCTGGCGCCTCGTGCGCGAGCAGGTCGAACCGACGCCGGCGGCCGCGCACGATCAGCGGCGGCTGCAAACGACGCTCGCGGCGCGGCGCAGCAAATCGCAGGAGTTCTTCTCCTCGTCGGCCGGTCAGTGGGATCGGCTGCGCGACGAGCTCTTCGGCGATCGCTTTCACCTCTCCGCGCTGGCGGCGTTCTCGTCCGGCGCCGTCGTCGCGGATCTCGGATGCGGCACGGGTCAGGTCAGCGCAGCGCTTGCGCCGTTCGCCGAGCGCGTCATCGCCGTCGATGGATCCACCGCGATGCTCCATGCGGCGAAGGATCGTCTGCGTCAGTTCAGCAACGTCGACCTGCGCCGCGGCGATCTCGAGGCGCTGCCGATTGACGATGCGCGCGTCGATGCGGCGATGCTGACGCTGGTGCTGCATCACATTCCGGAGCCGCTCAGCGCGATCGGCGAAGCCGTCCGCATCCTGAAGCCGGGCGGACGGTTGATCGTCGTCGATATGCTGCCGCACGATCGCGAGAACTACCGTCAGCAGATGGGCCACGTGTGGCTCGGATTCAGCGAAGACCAGATCACGAAGTGGATCACCGAAGCCGGATGTTCGAATCCAAAAGTTGTGGCGCTCGCACCCGACGCGCGCGTCAAAGGACCAGGGTTGTTTGTATCGACAGGAGAGAAGCATGGCAACAGTGACTGAGAAGCTGCACGCGTTCGACGCGGCGAAGGCCGCCGGCCGCGAGCCGTACAAGGTGAAGAATCTTGCGGAAGCCGACTTCGGCCGCAAGGAGATCCGGCTCGCCGAGCAGGAGATGCCCGGGCTGATGGCGCTGCGCAAACAGTACGGAGCGAAAAAGCCGCTGGCGGGCGCCCGCGTCATGGGTTCGCTGCACATGACGATTCAAACCGCGGTGCTGATCGAAACGCTGACGGAACTGGGGGCCGACGTCCGCTGGGTGTCGTGCAACATCTTCTCGACGCAGGATCACGCCGCGGCGGCCGTCGTCGTCGGACGTCCTGAAACGGGCGGCACGCCGCAGTCGCCCAAAGGCACGCCGGTCTTCGCGTGGAAAGGCGAGACGCTCGAGGAGTACTGGTGGTGCACGGAGCAGGCGCTCGAGTGGCCGGATGGCAGCGGACCGACGCTGATCGTCGACGATGGCGGCGACGCGACGCTGCTCGTGCACAAGGGCGTCGAGTTCGAGAAGGCTGGCAAGGTCCCTGCGTTCGACGCGGACAAAGAGCCCGAAGAGTGGGGCGTCATCCTCGAATCGATTCGTCAATCGATGGCGAAGGACAAGAGCCGCTACACGCGCATCGCGAAAACGATCCGCGGCGTCAGCGAGGAAACGACGACCGGCGTCCATCGTCTGTATCAGATGATGGAAGCGGGCACGCTGCTCTTCCCGGCGATCAACGTCAACGACTCGGTGACGAAGAGCAAGTTCGACAACATCTACGGCTGCCGGCACTCGTTGCCGGACGGTCTCGCGCGCGCGACTGACGTCATGCTCGGCGGCAAAGTCGCGGTCGTCTTCGGCTACGGCGAAGTCGGCAAGGGATGCGCGCAGGCACTGCGCGGCCAGGGCTGCCGCGTTATCGTCACCGAAATCGATCCGATCTGCGCGCTGCAGGCAGCGATGGAAGGCTTCCAGGTCGCGACGCTCGACGACGTCCTCGAGACCGCGGACATCTTCATCACGGCGACGGGCAACCACAACATCATCACCGCCGCGCACATGGCGAAGATGAAGGACAAGGCGATCGTCGGCAACATCGGCCACTTCGACAACGAGATCGACATGGCCGGCCTGAAGAAGTTCCCTGGCATCGAGAAGATCAACATCAAGCCGCAGTACGACGAGTGGAAGTTCCCGGACGGCCACTCGATCCTCGTGCTCGCGGAGGGTCGTCTGCTGAATCTCGGTTGCGCCACTGGTCACCCGAGCTTCGTGATGTCGGCGTCCTTCACGAACCAGGTCCTCGCACAGCTCGATCTGAACGCGAACTCCGAGAAGTACGGCAAGAAGGTGTTCATGCTGCCGAAGAAGCTCGACGAAGAGGTCGCGCGCCTGCACCTCGACAAGCTCGGCGTCAAGCTGACGAAGCTGACGAAGGATCAGGCGGACTACATCGGCGTGCCGGTGGAAGGACCCTACAAGCCCGAGCATTACCGATACTGAAAATGCAAGAGGCTAAAGGCTGATTGCTGAATGGGCGGGCCCTCGGGCCCGCCTTTTTCATTTCGCCATTCGCATCGTCCCCGCGTTCAACGCGCCTTCGCACGTGTCCGCTCCCGAATACGACAACACGACGTTTCCGTTCGTGACCGACGCGGCCGAACCGGTCAACGTCGAACTGCACATCGGTGTCGGATCGCCGGAACCGCCGGCAGCGAAGAACAACGTCAGCGTCAGCGTCGTGCCGTTCAACGTTCCGGTCACGCTGCCCCGCTTGTTCCGGTGGCACGAACTGCACGAGCCATCATTGGTGGGCGAATTCGTGGTGATCGATCCGGAGATCGAAGACCCCGTCTGCGTCAGCGCCCAGGTGACGACGGTCGGTCCTTGCGAATCGCTCGCCGTGCCGCTCCACGCGCCGGTTAGATCGATCGTGAGTGGCGCCGGTGCAGGCGGCGCCGGAGCGGGCGGCGCCGGAGCGGGATCGGGCGGAACAGGCGGCGGTGGTGGCGGCGGCGGTGGCGGCGCGGCTTGCGTGATCGTCACCAGTTGCCCTGCAACGTTGAGCGTACCGTTGCGCGCAGCACCGCTGTTGGCGGCAGCAACATAGGCGATCGATGCGTTGCCGGTTCCAGATATCGAACTACTGATGGCGATCCACGGCGCATTCGACGTCGCGGTCCACGGACAGTCGGCGTCCGTCGCCAGTTGCACCGTGAAACTGCCGCCGGCTGACGCGACCGCTTGCGTGCCCGGCGTCAGGGTGTACGGACACCGTGAGAGAACGATGTCAAATCGCGTATCGCCGGCGACGGTGACGCGGCGATTCGTCGGCAGATAACTGGTGGCCGTCACGAGCAAGTCGACCGTGCCGCTGCTGAGGCCGTCAATCGTGTAGCGCCCCGACGCGTCTGTGGATGCGGACTTGCCGGCATCGGGACCGTCGGTCACGCGAACGAGAATATTCGGCAGCACGCCGCCCGACGATCCGTCGGTGACGACGCCACTCAATCCGTTCAGCGCGGCAGCCGGCGGCGCCGCCGACGTGCGCGTGACAGCCGCGTCGGCCGTTGACGTCCCGTTGCGGCCGCCATCATCGACAAAATTCACCGTCACCGATAGCTGCGACGCGACGGTCGTCGCCGCGCCGCTGTCATCGGGGATCGTCACCGCCGCGATGTCGAGTGCGCCTCCGGCGGCGACGCGTTGTGGAGACGGCGGCGCGTAGTTAGCGGTGAACTTTCCTTTGTCGGCTTGAAGGACGAAATTGATCGACGAAATCGTGGCGCCGCTCTTGCCGCCGGTTTCTTTCAGTTGCAACGACGCGTGATACACGGCGCCGGTCGTCGTCGTTTCCGCGGACGCGGTCAGTGCCGTGACCGACACAACCGCAGTTGCGGCAGCGGGTACGGGCGCCGTCGGCGCCGACGGCGCGGACGAGCTGGTGCAGGCCGACGCGACGATAGACGCAAGGACGATCGCGAGGGCGCGATATCGAACCATCTGCTCCTCCGGCGAATCCCGCGACCGTTATACATCGATGCGCAATGAAAAACGCCGTCATCCTTTGGGGCGCATATACTGCTCCTCCATGCGGATCCAAATTGCTGTTGTTGTCGCGCTTGCATCGGCGGTCATCGGACGTGCGCAGTCCCAGGCGCCGGCCAAGGCGCCGACCGTTGACCAGATTCTCTCGTTGAAGCGCGCGGGCGCGCCGCAAATTTCACCTGACGGCAGGCTCGTCGCGTATACCGTCCAGGAGACGAACTGGGACGACAACGCGTACGAGACCGAGATCTGGGTGGCCGACGCGCAAAGCGGGGCGACGCGTCAACTGACGAACGGGAAGAAGTCGAGCAGCGCGCCGGCGTGGGCGCCCGATTCGACTCGCCTCGCGTTCATCTCGGACCGCACGGACACTCGGCAGATCTACGTCATCGACGCGCGGGCGGGCGAAGCAGACAAGCTGACGGACGGCGACGCCGGCATCGGCGCATTCGCGTGGTCGCCGGACGGCCTGCACATCGCGTACACGGCGACGGCGCCGAAGTCGCAGGACATCAAAGATCGCGATAAGAAGTACGGCGAGTTTCAGATCGTTGAAACCGATCAGCGCATGTCGCAGTTGTTTGTCATCGACGTCGCGACGAAGAAGTCGCGGCCGCTGACGCTGGGATCGAAATTTACCGTCGGTCGGTTTTCGTGGTCACCCGACAGCAAGACGATCGCGTTCGATCATCAGGTGAATCCGAGTCCGGGCAGCTCCGGCACCAGCGACATCTCTGTGGTGACCGTCGCGGACGCGGCCATCCGCCCGCTCATCACGCAGGACGGTCCCGACACGCATCCGGTCTGGTCGCCGGACGGATCGCGCATCGCGTTCGAAACGGCGATGGCCAATCCCTATCCGTCGTTCACGAACCATCCGATCGCCGTCGTCCCCGCCACCGGCGGCACACCGACCGTTCTCACCGCGTCGTTCGACGAAGATCCGAACATCGTCGCGTGGAAGACGGACGGTCTGTACTTTACGGCGAGCGAGCGCACGTACTCCTACCTGTACAAACTCGATGTGACGACGCACGCGATCGCCAAAGTGAATCCGGTGGAGCGCATGGTCACCAACGGCTGTTCGCTGTCCGCGGACGCGAAGATCCAGGCATGCCTGCGATCGAGCGCGACGTCGATGGCCGAAGTGTTTGTCGGCAGCCGCAAGATCACCAGCCTGAACGATCAAACGAACGGGTGGCCGCTCGGCACGCTCGAAGTCATCGACTGGAAGAGCCAGGACGGCGCCACGATCGAAGGCGTCCTGCACAAGCCGGCCGACTTCAATCCGTCGACGAAGTATCCGTTGCTCGTCGTGATCCACGGCGGCCCGACAGGGACATCGCGCGCGATCCCACTGACGAGCAACATCTACTCGATTGACGTGTGGGTGCCGCGCGGCGTGCTCGTCCTCGAGCCGAACTATCGCGGCAGCGCCGGGTACGGCGAGAAGTTCCGATCGCTGAACGTGCGCAATCTCGGCGTCGGCGATGCGTGGGACGTGCTGTCCGGCGTCGATTCGTTGATCGCGAAAGGCGTGGTCGATCGCGATCGTGTCGGCGTCATGGGTTGGAGCCAGGGCGGTTACATTTCGGCGTTTCTGGCGACCCACGATGCGGCGCGCTTCAAGGCCATCTCGGTCGGCGCCGGCATCTCGGACTGGATGACGTACTACGTCAACACCGACATCCATCCGTTCACGCGGCAGTACCTCAAAGCGACGCCGTGGGACGATCCGGAGATCTACGCGAAGACGTCGCCGATTACGTACATCAAGGGCGCGAAGACACCGACGTTGATTCAGCACGGCGCGACCGATCAGCGCGTGCCGCTGCCGAACGCGTACGAACTGTACCAGGGACTTCAGGACAATCACGTGCCATCGAAGCTGATCGTGTACCAAGGTTTCGGGGGCATCGGCCACGGACCGAGCAAGCCGAAGAGTCATCGCGCGACGATGGATCACAACCTCGAGTGGTTCGATCAATATCTGTTCACGTCGACGAGGCCACAATCATGAAGAACCGCATTGTCGTCGCATCGCTTGCCGCCGTCCTCGGCGCCACCGTCCTGGTCCACGCGCAGCAAGGTGCCGGCCTCACCGCTGCGGACAAACAGCGGCGATGGGACACCGAACACGAGCTCGAGAAGATCGCCGTCATCGACCGCAAGGTGATGATGCCGATGCCCGACGGCGTGCGGCTCGCCACCGACATCTATCGTCCCAAGAACGCGACGGGCAAAGTGCCGATCATCTTCGTGCGCACGCCGTACAACTTCAATTACTGGGACATTCAAAACGGCGTGCCGGCCGACATGAGCGCGCAGCTCACCGCCGTCAAGCGCGGTTACGCCTACGTCGTGCAGAACGAACGCGGACACTTCTTCTCGGAAGGCAACTACGACATCCTCGGCTCGCGGCAGGATGGCTACAACGCGATCGATTGGATGACGAAGCAGTCATGGTCGAACGGCAGGATCGGGACGACCGGGTGTTCGTCGACGGCGGAGTGGCAAATGGGCGTCGCGGCGCTCGGCCATCCGGGATTTGCGGCGATGAACGTGCAGGGGTTCGGCGCCGGCGTCGGTCGCGTCGGTCCGTACTACGAGCAAGGCAACTGGTACCGCGGCGGCGCGGTGCAGATGCTGTTCATCACGTGGTTGTACGGCGAGCAGAATCAGGTCCGGCCGATGTTCCCGAAAGGTACGTCACAGGAGGACTTGATTCGTGTGTCGAAGTCGTTCGATCTCGCGCAGCATCTGCCGCCGGTCGATTGGTCGAAGGCCCTGTGGACGCTGCCCGAACAGGACATCATGAAGGACATCGACGGCCCGGCGGGAATTTTCGCCGACACGATGCCGGTCGAAACCGGCGGCGCGATGATCAAACGGACGCCGAACGACGCGGCGTGGTACCGCGGCGGTCTCGTGCACGACGACATGAAACTGAATCTGCCCGGCCTCTGGTTCATGTCGTGGTACGACGTGTCGATCGGCCCGAACCTCGAGCTGTACAACTACGTGCGGCGCACGGCCTCGGCGCAGACGCGCGATCAGCAGTGGGCGGTGATCGCACCCGTGGCGCACTGCTCGTACACGCGCGCGACCGAAGACACGATCGTCGGCGAGCGCAGCATGGGCGACGCGCGTCTCGATTACAACGAGATCGTCTACAGCTTTTTCGATCGCTTCTTGAAAGGCGAGAACGCGCCGCGCCTCGCGCAGATGCCCAAGGTCACGTATTACACGATGGGCCTCAACAAGTGGCAATCGGCAGACACGTGGCCGCCGGCCGGCGCGCAGCCGATGACGTTCTATCTCTCGAGCGGCGGTCGCGCGAATTCGCTCGCTGGCGACGGCGCGCTGGCACCCGCAGCACCAGACGCCGACAAACCCGATTCGTTCACCTACGACCCGATGAATCCGGTGACGTCGTACGGCGGCAACGTGTGCTGCACGGGTACCGCCGTTCAGGCGGGATCGTTCGACCAGCGTCGGATGGAAGCGCGCGACGACATCCTCGTCTTCACGAGCGAGCCGTTCGCGAGCGGGACAGAAGTCAGCGGCCCGATCACGCCGACGCTCTACGTGTCGTCGGATGCGAAGGATACGGATTTCACGGTCAAAGTCCTTGACGTGTATCCGGATGGGCGCGCGTACAACCTCGACGAGTCGATTCAGCGGATGCGCTACCGCAACGGCTACGACAAGCCGCTGGCGTGGATGCAGTCAGGGCAGGTGTACAAGGTCACGCTGCAGCCGCTGAACACGAGCAACTACTTCGAAGCTGGACACCGCCTGCGGATCGAGGTGTCGAGCAGCAACTTCCCGCGCTTCGATCGGAATCTCAACACCGGCGGCAGCAACTACGACGAAGCGAAGGGCGTCGTCGCGCACAACGTTGTCCATCACTCGAAGCAATATCCGTCGGCGATCACGATTACGGTCGTGAAAAAGCCGATGTCGACAGCGGCGCAGCAAGAGTAACGCGGCCGCGCGACGACGACACATCCGAGCGGCGAGGGGCCGGCGCGTCAGCGGAAGCTGGTTCACCGATCCGCAGCACTTTGTTCTGCGCCGATCCGCCGTCTCGATCGCGCGCGGCACGGCGGCGCATGACGAGGATCGACGCGACCACGGCACCACCGGCGACGCCGAGCAGCACGATCCATCGCGCCTCTGGGAACTCGACCGCGATCGCCCACGCGATGAAGACGAGCATCAGGCCCGGGACGCCGACGACGTTGACGTGAGCGAAATTGATCGTGATCGGACGGAACTGTTCGCGCATGGCGTCCTCCTACTTCGTCAACCCACACAGTGCGCGCACGCGATCGAGTTCGAACGGCGGCAGAGCGGCGAGCGCCATCCGCTGCAGGTGTGTTTCGATGTATTCGCGGTCGCTGCACACCTCAGCCGAGAGTTGGCGTTCGCGCAGCGTCGACTTCGGTCCGAGATAGAGGACGGCGTCGAACTGCTCCTGCATCGGCATCGCGATCCATTTTTCCTTCGGGATCGGCACGAATGAACCGTCCGCCTGCACCGTCACACGCGGCAGGCCGAGTGGCGGCACATCTTCCGCACCCAGACGGGTCCCGCGAAGCACCGCGAGGCTCGGCGCCGGCCACGAACGCACCGCGTCCCGTTCGCCGATCGTCTCGATGACGAAGGGCGTCACGCCTGCGCGCTCGAGCAGACTGACGATGGTCTGGGCGAGAGGGCTGTCCATGACGTAGTTCGTCGCTTGCTGCTTGCGCTGCAAGTGACCGCCGCCGTAGACGAGAAGCGCTTTTCGGCGTTTCGCCAACGCCTCGCGCCGAACGACCTCCGCCGGATTGCTGTCGCGCTGCTCCATCCACTTCCGGACGTCGGCGCGATCGTGCACAGCGTCCCAATCGATCGGCGGATCGCCGAGTAGCACGCGGTGCCGTCGTTGCGGCGGGAGCCCGCGGTTGATCTCGCGCACGGCACGATAGATTTCCGGGATCTCGTCCGGCCGGTGAAACACCTCCGGCTGCGTCGTGTCGTCCCAGATGCGCCGCAGTTCGCCGTACGGCACATCGTCGCCGCGCGTGTACCGGTCGCTCGTCGATTGGTAGCGCGCGTTCGCGTTCTCCACCACGACGTCAATCGGCAGCGGTGCGAACCGCGCATCTTTGATCAGCGACACGACGAATTCCGGGCCGCGCAAGTCGCCGTGGCCCTCACCCGCGCTGAGCGCGACGACCGGGTGCGTCTTGAACGCGTCGAGGATGGCGCCGATCGGCTCGACCGGCTTCGCAAGTTCTGCCGCGAGAATCAACGGTGCCAGCACCATGACTATTCCGTCTTCGGATCCGGCGCGGGCTGGTTCGCGCGCGCGATCGCGGCGGCGCCCAGAAAGCCGCCGAGCCCCATCGTCTCGACCGCGGTGCTCGGCACGATCATCATCGCGCCTTTTTCTTTGAGTCCTTCGTACAGCATGTTCATCGCGCGGAGATGCAGCGCCACCGGGTTGTTCTGGTATTGCGCCGCCGCCTGATCGAAGAGCTTCGCGATTTCGACTTCGGCTTCGCCGAGGATGATGCGCGCCTGCTTCTCGCGCGTCGCCTGCGCCTGCCGCGACATCGCGTCCTGCAGCGCGGCTGGGATGACGACGTCGCGCATTTCGACCGACTGCACGGTCAATCCCCACGGGTTCGAGCGCGCGTCGATCAGTTGCTGCAGTTCCGCTTCGATCTTTTCGCGGCCGACGAGCAGGTCGCCGAGCGGCGTGCGGCCGATGATGTCGCGCAGCGCGGTTTGCGCCGCCCAGCTGACGGCTTGCGAGAATTCCTGGACTTCCAACGCCGCTTTCTGCGCGTCGTGCACCATCCAAAACAGCACCGCGTCGACATTGACCGGGACCGTGTCGGACGTCAGCGTCTGCTCGGCTGCGAAACTCGTCGTGATCGTCCGCTGATCGATCCAGCTCGACACGTTGTCGATGAACGGCACCACCCAGAAGAGGCCGGGGCCGCGCAAGCCGACGAACCTGCCCAGGCGCAGCACGACGGCACGCTCCCACTGCTGGGCGACTTTCGGCGACTGCATGGTGATCACGCCAAGCAGCGCGCAGACGACCATCGGGATCGGGTTCTGCGTCGCGATCAGGCCGATGACGCCGACGAGCAGCCAGCCGAGCAGCACGAAAATCGAGATCACGTTGGCTCGCGGCGTCGAGGAAGAGGAAGTGTCCCGAATACCAAGCGGTCCAGGCACGTCAGGCTCCTTTTTTGTGCGCTTTGAGCGCGGTCAGGACTTCGTCGAGCGTGAAGCCATGGCGATCGGCGTCCGCCAGGACGCGCGTCGCGAAGGTGGTGAGTTGTCGCAGTTTGGTCTCTGAGGTGCGCACGCGATCCCGCGTGATCGCGACAAACGATCCGACGCCCCGGCGCGTCTCGATGACGCCGCTGCGTTCGAGATCGGTGTACACGCGCGCGACGGTGTTGGCGTTGACCGCGAGGTCGACCGCCAGCTCGCGAACCGTCGGCAGCTGATCGCCCGTCCGGAGCCGGCCCGACGCGATCGCTGCGCGCAGCGCATGTTCGATCTGCGCGTAGATCGGCGTGGTGTCCCGGGCGTCGATCGAGATGAGCGCCACTTGAGTGATTGTACTAGTTCATTAGTATAAGTCAATCCGGAAAAAGGGCCCGTCACCGGGCCCTGATTGAACACGGTTTATGGCCAGACGTCGCCGTCGGGATCCAGGCATCGCGCTGCAACGTCCGCCGGACTCGGATTCGGATTCGGACCGACGCAAATCGTGTACTTGTATTCGAGGTCCGGATCCTCCCGCGCTCCGCCGTGTGCCCTGCCAATCTGTCCGACGAGCGCTCCGAAGCCTTTCGTGCCGATCGGGGTCGATGTGGACGGCACCGTATTCGGGTTGCCGGCACTGTTGTTCATCACGTTCGATTCGGTCGCCTGCAGCGACCCGTCGTCGTTGTACGGATGGAAGTCGAGCACCTGCACGTGCATCGACGCGCCGCAGTTGTTCGTGATCTGCCACGTGACGAGCATCGCCTTGCGGCCACCGAAGTCCTGCGGGTGGTTCGTCACCTGACATGGTCCGGTGCCGCCCGGTTGGTCCAGGCTGACCAGAATCGTTTGCGAACCATGCTGATGGCTGTTGCCGTGCTTTGACTGCGCCGACACGGCACAGACCGCTGCCACCGCGGCTATCAAGAACGCCACACCCACACGTCGTCTCATATCAACTCCTCACGGATGACGGCTCAAGAGGTTCAGAAATTCGTTCGAGCCTCGAAGCGATTCGAAATCGTAATCGTCGCGCACGTCGCGCGGATCGACGCCGAGCGCGAGCGCGCGCTGGAGCGCCTGCAGCGCGACTGCTGCGTCGCCACTGACGGCGGCGACGACAGCCCGTTTGTATTGGACGTCAGGGTTCGTCGGCGCGAGGGCGGCGGCGTCGGCCGCGCGCATCGCCGCTTCGGACTTCAGTCCGAGCTTCGCCTCGTACATCGCCGCGCGCGCCATCGCCGGCGCGTCTTTCGTGTTCACCTGCAACTGCGCGACCGCGAGATCGCGGGCCGCCGCGTACTCGCGCCGGGCGTCCGCCGCGCGCCCCAATCGCCTGTACGCGTCGCCCAGATTTCCGTGCACGAGCGGTGACTTCGGATTCAGCTTGATCGCCGCTTCGTAGTTCTTCGCCGCCTCGTCGAAGTGACCGAGCGCATAGTGGGCAGTGCCCATGTTCGAATACGCGAGCCCCGTCGCGGCGATTTCGTTCGATCGGCTCGACATCTCGAGCGTGCGACGGTAGTCGCGCATACCGAGATACGCGCCGCCGAGGCTCAAATAGGTTCGCGCATCGTTCGGCGAAATCTGCAGCGCCTGCTGATACGCCTCCACCGCCTCCGGATATCGGCGCATCCGATAAAAGAGTCGCCCGAGCTCGTCGTAGTTCGACCACTGCTTCGGCCGATAGCTGATCGCCGTCCGCAATTCTGCGATCGCCTCGTCCACCTTGCCCTGGGCCAGAAACACGCGCGACAACACGCGGTGGGCATCGTCGCTCGACGGCTGCACGTCGAGCGCGCGACGCAACTGACCGACGGCTTCGTCGTACTGCCCCATCCCTTCGTAGACCGTCGCGACCGCCACTCGCACGGCCGGTTGCGCCGCATCGAGCTTCAAGGCCGTCAATCCCGCGTCGAGGGCCTGCAGCGGGAGGACCGAATCGCGTGTCACCCGGTACTGCTGCCACAGCGTGTCGGCGATGCCGGCGTAGCCGAGCGCGAATTTCGGATCGAGGAGCACGGCGCGGCGAAACGCGCCCAGCGCGTCCCGGAAGTCACGATCCGTGACGGCGTGATCGAACAGCGACCGGCCGCGCCAGTACGCGTCGAGCGCATCGACGTTCGTCGTCGACGGGACCGTCAAGTCGACATGGCTTGCGGCTGCGCCTTCCAACTGCGCCACGAGGTCGCTCGCCATCGCGCGGTGCAGCACGAACATCACCGACTGCGTGTCCTCGTACGCCTCGCTCCAGGCGACGGTGCCGTCCGGCCGCACCAGTCGCAACGTGATGCGATACCGATCGCCGGCCGCCTGGATGCTGCCGTCGACGGCGTAGCTCAGTCCCAGATCGTGCGTCAGCCGTTTGATGTCGCGGTCGCGTTTCGTCGCGTCCGCGATCTCGCCGCGCGAGAGCACCGTCAACGTCGGCACCTTCGACAGCGCCATCGTCAGCGTCTCGGCGACGCCGGCGCCGAGATAGTCCTTCGCACGGTCGCCGCTCAGATTCTCGAGCGGGATGACGGCGATCGCACGGCGCGCCGCCGGAGCCGACGCGGCCGGTGCCGCCGTGGACGGCCGGCCTTTCGGGACGAAGCGCCACGCCACCGCGCCAAGTGTCATCACGATGACGATCGCGGCCGCGTCAATGGCCCGCTTGCGCATTTGGCGCCGCCGGAAATTCGCGGCGAACACCGACGCGCGCACGGTGGACCGGCTGCCCGATCGCTCGCCAGGCATGCGCAGCGCGATGTCGACCTCGCGCGCCGTTTGAAAGCGATTCTCCGGCTCGCGCTCGAGCGCGGTCATGATCGTCTCTTCGAGATCCGGCGGCACGTCGGGATTGAAGGCGCTCGGCGGTCGCGGCGCATCCTTCGACATCGCGACCGCGAGCTGGATGGCGCCGCTCGCGTCGTACGGCCGGCGGCCCGTGACCATCTGATACAGAATCACGCCGAGGCTGTAGATATCGGACCGCGCGTCGACGCCACGTCCGAACAGCTGCTCGGGCGCCATGTAATTCGGCGTCCCCGGATTGCCACCCAGCGTCGGGTCGGGATGCAGATCGGTCGCGTCGCCGGTGTGGGCCGTCGCAAACTTCGCGACACCGAAGTCGAGGATCTTGATCGCGCCGTCGGACGTGACGTGGATGTTCGCCGGCTTGAGATCGCGATGGATCACGCCTTGCGCGTGCGCGGCCGCCAGCGCCGACGCGAGCTGGCGTCCGATCTGCCGCACTTGATCCAGCGGAATGCGATCGCGCGTCATGCGCGCGGCCAGGCTCTCGCCTTCCACGAGCTCCATGACGATGAACGTGCGATCGGCTTGCTCGAGGACGTCGTAGACCGCCGCGATGTTCGGATGGTTCAGGCGTGCTGCCGCGCGCGCCTCGCGCAGCACGCGCGACTGCTCGTCGTCGGTTCGATGCGTGGCCGCGAGGCACTTCAGCGCGACACGCCGCTGCAACCGCGGGTCGTGGCCGAGGTAGACCTCGCCCATCCCGCCCGCGCCCAGACGGTCGATCAGCTGGTACGGCCCGACGGTCGACCCGATCAAGAACCCTCCCGATGACTGCGGAACCGGGAGGATAACGTTTTTGTTAGCGGCGCGCTAGACCTATGGCATGTGTTCCAGGCGGATTTTGAGGCTTCTCAGATTTTCTTCGACGCTGTTGCGCGCCCGGCGTCCGGCCAGCGCCCGCCGCAAACCCGCCAAACCACCCTTCAATGCGTTTGCACGCGAGCGATTGGCGTAAACCAAATAAAACGTGTTCGGATCCGCAACGGCATCGGTCGCGATCGACAACGACAGCGACGCATCGATGTATCGACTGGAATAGACGTCGCGCGTCGCGACAACGCAGGTGTGCACAGCAGGACACACAACGACGACGTGGGTGACGGTGATGAAGGGGGCAATCCCAAATCGTTCTTTGGACCAGTACAAGAAGTCCTCCGCCCCTGCGAGACGATCGGCCGGATAGTGACGCAAATGGTCCGGCAAGCCCGGCACGAGCGCTCCGACAGCGGGCGCATCCCGCAACACCCCGTCGAACTCGTCGCCAGGCCGAATCGGCTTGTCGCCGTCGTCGTACTCCGTGATGCGGCCGGACGGCACACCTTCGGCGTAGGCGATCACGTGATCGAGCAGCACCTGCTTGAACAGCGCCGCCGTCCGTTCCTGCGCGTCGGCCGCCGACGCGTCGATCTCGCGTTGAAATCGGCGGATCGTCTCCGCCGGCAGCCGCACGGCGCAGTCACCGACGCGGCACGTGCGCACGTCGAAGTCGTCCTTGTCCACCGTCAGCGCCGCGAGGTCCTGCAGCGTCGGCGGATTGCTGAATCGGCCGATCTGCAACACGTCCGGGCCGCGCTTGAACTCGACGATGTCGCGAACGCGATCGAGAAAACGCTGTTTCGAGGCGTGGACGCGAACGGCGCCGACGACCGCGAGCTCGCCCGACGCGTTCGTATCGTTCGAATGTCTCACGAGTTTGCCGCTCTGCAGATCCGACAGCTCTGACGCCGAGAATCGCAGCGACCGCAGCATCACCTCGCGGACGGCGGGATCGATGTCATTTGGTGGAGGAGCAAGAACGGTCAGGGCGAGTGCGGCGACGATCGCGGACCGCATTCAGCCAGTGTACTGCTCCAGCAGGTCGACGGCAGCGTCGACACCGTTCCGCTCGCGGACGCCGTCGCCGATGCGCGCCGCTCTCGTCGAGATGCGCGGATCGTTGACCGCGGCATCCAGGCGCTCTGCCAGCACATCCGCGGTGACGAGCGACACCGGCAGCGGACGCGGGCCGATACCGATGACGTCGACGCGTCGCGCCCAATAGAACTGATCGAGCACGTGCGGCAGCACGACCTGCGGCCGACCGGCGATCGCGGCCGAGGTCGTCGTCCCTGCACCGCCGTGATGCACGACCGCAGCGACGCGCGGGAACACCGCTGCGTGCGGAATCGCACGCGCCGCGAACACGTCGTCGGCGCCGCCGGCAACGCGATCGAGACCGGCCCACCCGCCCGCGATCAACGCACGACCGCCAATCGCACGAATCGCGGCGATCGCGTGTCGCGCAAGATCGTCGGCCCGTGCCGCGACCATGCTGCCGAAGCCGACGTAGATCGGCGGCGGATCGATTGAGAGGTAGTCATCGAGTTCCGCCGTCAGGGCTCCCTGCTCGTGGAGAATCCACGCGTCCGTCGCTTCGACGAACTCCGGCACATCGTCACCGACCGGTGCGAGATCGCAGTCGGCCGCGACGATGATGTGGTCGCCGAAGAGGCTGTGCCCGGGCGAGTCGTTGTATCGGAGGCCGAGCGCGCGCCGATGTGTGTCCAGCAGGCGGACGGTCAATCGTTCGACGATCGGCTGTCCGACAAACCAGATCGCACGATTCACCCATCGCGGCAGTGTTTGCGTGCGGACGGTCGGTGGCGGCGCGAGCGCCGACGGCACCTGGCACGGGCAGAAGGCCGCCGTCACGTACGGGATATCTCGCGCTTCGGCAACGGACGCGCCGGCAAACTGCACGCCCGATCCGACGATCAGATCGACGGCGGGCGCGTGCGCGAACGACGCGAACTGCGCCGGCACCATCACCTCGGCGAAATGCCGCATCTGCCAGCGGGCAGAGTCGAAGTGCGCGCCCGCCGTGCGCAAGAGCGCTTCGACGTCGATGCCGTTGCCGATCGCGTCGAAGCCGAACCCGCGGATCCAGGCGAGAAAATTATCCGGCGCGAGAAACGACGGCTCGTGCCCGCGCGCACGCAGCGCGAGCGCCAACGCGAGCATCGGCTGAACATCGCCGCGCGTGCCGTGTGGAGCGAGGAGAACCTTGATGATGTATTGTCCTACGCGTGACGCAGCTGACGACGAATCAGGTCCGCGGATTCTGGGCCGCGTGGGGTGGATGGGCGCTCGACGGCATGGACTCGTTCATCTACGCGCTGGTGCTGACGCCCGCGCTCACCGAGCTGTTGCCGAGGTCTGGCATCGCCGCGACGCCCGGCAACGTCGGCTACTACGGAAGCGTGCTGTTCGCGTTGTTTCTGGTCGGCTGGGGCTGCTCGATGGTGTGGGGACCGATTGCCGATCACTTCGGCCGCGTTCGCACGCTCGCGCTGACGATCTTGTGTTACTCGGTCTTCACGTTTGCCGCCGCCGTCGCGACAAACGTGTGGCAGCTCGCTGTCTTTCGCTTGCTGGCTGGCGTCGGCATCGGGGGCGAGTGGGCGATCGGCGGGACGTTCGTCGCGGAGGCATGGCCTGAAGATCGGCGCAAGATGGGCGCCGGCTATCTCCACACCGGCTACTACTTCGGATTTTTTCTCGCCGCGATTGCGAACTACTACGTCGGCGCCAAATACGGATGGCGCTGGATGTTCGCGATCGGCGGATCGCCGGCCGTGCTCGTCACGTTCATTCAGTACGCGGTCCACGAATCGACGACGTGGGAGCGGCATCAACGGAAACGGCCGTCGCTCGTCGCGGCGTTCGCGAAGCTGTTCACGCCGGAATACGCACGCCGCACGTGGCTCAACTCCCTGTACCTGCTCGTGTCGATCGTCGGCCTGTGGGCAGGATCGGTGTACGTGCCGACCTCCGTCACGCAAATCGCGGTTCGCGAAGGCTACCGCGCAGCCGATGCGGCGCGGCTCGCGTCGTACGGCACGATGGTGTTGTCGGCCGGCACGATCCTCGGATGTCTGGTCTTGCCGCCGATGGCGGATCGCTACGGCCGGCGGCTCACGCTCGGCGTCTACTTCGCGATCATGCTCTTCTCGATTGCGATCGGATTCGGCTACGTGTTCTATTTGCCGCAGGCGCTGACGCCGTTCATGATCGTCCTGTTTGCGCTGGGCGTCGGCGGCGCGAACTTCGCGATGTATACGTTGTGGCTGCCCGAACAGTACTCGACGGAGTGCCGCGCGAGCGCCTTCGCGTTCGCCACGTCGGTGGGCCGCTTCATCGGCGCCGGCATCACCTTCCTCGTCGGCGCCGGCGTGTCGTATTACCACACGATCGGAACGCCGGTGGCGATGACGTCGATCGCGTTTGCGATCGGCTTGGTGCTGCTCCCGTTCGGCGAAGAAACCACAGGGCAGCCCCTTCCAACGTAGCGCGGCGGTGTTCAGCCGAGCGGAACCAGGTGTACCGACGTCGCTTTGATGGCCGCGGTCACACGCGATCCGGGCACCAGCTGCAACTCGTCGCGCGACCGCCGGGTGATCAGCGCGTCGAGCGCGAAGCCGCAGTCCAAGGTCACGCGATCGATCGGACCTTCCGATGCGATCGACACGATGGTCCCGCCAAGATGATTGCGCACGCTGGCGTGCCCCGCGTCCTGGGCGGTTTCGAGCGTCACGTCTTCCGCGCGGATGCACGCGTACACGTGCGCGCCGACGGCGATCGGCTCGCGTTCCGCCACATGAAGCGCCGCCGCGCCGATCGCGACGGTCAGCAAACCCTGCGACGCCGCCGTGACGCGCGCCGGCAGCACCGATTCGACGCCGAGCGAGGCGGCCACAGCGGCATCGGCCGGGTGACTGAAGACGTCCGCGACCGCACCGACCTGTCGGATGCGCCCGTCGATGACGACCGCGACGAGATCGCCCATCGCCATCGCCTCGGTCCGATCGTGCGTGACGAGAATCGCCGGCGTCTCGAGCTGCTGCAACAGCGATCGGAGATCGCGCCGCAGCCGCGACCGCGTCGGCGTGTCGACCGACGCGAACGGCTCGTCGAGCAACAGCAGCTGCGGTCCGCGAGCGAGCGCGCGCGCGAGCGACACACGCTGCGCCTCACCGCCAGACAACTGCTTGGTCGGGCGCGCGGCGATGTCGGCGACGAGCGGCATGACGGTGTCAGACACGTGCCTGACACCGCCGTAACGGATGTTGTCGAGGACCGACAGATGCGGAAACAGCGTCGGTTGTTGAAACACGACGCCAAGTCGCCGGCCTTGCGGTGGACACCACGCTCCACGCGCGCTGTCGAACCACACGTCATCGCCGAACCGAATCGATCCGCGATCAGGACGCTCGAGGCCGGCGATCTGACGGAGGATCGTCGTTTTTCCTGCGCCAGACGGTCCGAACAGCACCAGCATCGAACCGCCGCGAAGGTCGCAGGCGAGCATGACGTCGACCGAGAACCCGCTGGGAAACCGTTGCGCCGCGCGCACGTCGAGCGTCATCGCGGCTTCACCCACACCGACCGCTGTAAGCCGTACGTCGACGCCAGAATCAGAAACGAAACGATCAGCAGTAGCAGCGACGTTTGAGCTGCAGCACCGTAGTCGAGCGACTGAACCGAGTCGTAAATCGAAATCGACACCGTGCGCGTCACACCGGGCAGGTTGCCGCCCACCATCAGCACCACACCGAACTCGCCGAGCGTGTGTGCGAAGCTGAGGACGACGCCGCTCACGATGCCGCGAATGGACAACGGCAGCACGATCCGGCGAAATGTCTCGAGGCGGGAGACACCGAGCGTCCACGACGCTTCGAGCAACCGCCGATCGACCGATGCGAATTCGGTACTGAACGGCTGCACCGCGAACGGCATCGAGTACAGCACCGACGCCAACAACAGCCCTTCGAACGTGAACGGCAACCCGTGGCCCGCGATCCGCGCGTACGCGCGACCAACGGGGCTGAGGGGCCCAATCGCGATGAGCACGTAAAAGCCGAGCACGGTCGGCGGCAGCACGAGCGGCAGCGCCACGATCGCTTCGATGACGAACTTCCAGCGACGCGGCGAGAACACGATCCAGTACGCCATCGGAATCCCGATCGCGAGCAGCACGACGGTCGTCGCGGTCGCGAGGCGAACGCTGAGCCAGAGCGCCGTCCAGTCCACGTCAGTCGGCCGGCATCGAGAAACCGAATTGCCTCAGGATCGCGCGGCCGTCGGCGCCGATCACGAACGCGCGAAAGGCGCGCGCCGATTCGACGTCCGCCGCCCAGCGCAGGATCGCACCGCCCTGATCGATGCGCGGGTACTCGCCGAGCGGCACCTCGGCGTACCTCCCGGCGTCACGCGACGCCGGCGCCAGGGCGAGCGACAGGGCGACGATGCCGGCGTCGGCGGCGCCGCTCTGGACGAACTGGAGCGCCTGCGCGACGTTTTCTCCGAATACGATCTTGTGTCTGACAGCGTCGTAGACCTGCTCCGCCTGCAGCGCGGCCACTGCGGCGCGGCCGTACGGCGCGTGATCGGGATTCGCGATCGCGACGTGCGCGACGGTTCGGGACGCCAGCGCGTTGAGGCCGTCGCGCGCCGGATCGATCGGCGACCCCTTCGGCACCCACAGCACGAGGCGGCCCACCGCATACTGGAATTCCGAATCGGCGAGCGTCTTGCCCTGCGCCGCCAGACGACGCGGGTACTCGACGTCGGCGGAGAAGAACAGATCGAATGGCGCGTCGTTGACGAGCTGAGCGTAAAACGTACCGGAGGATCCGTACGTGACGGTGACGTCGATCGGATGCGACGCCGTGAAACGCGCGACGAGCTCGCCGAGCGCCGCGTTCAGATCCGCGGCCGCGGCAATCCGCAGCTTCGCACGCGATCGCGGCTCCGGCGGCTGGCTGCAGGCGGCCGCCGCAACGAGCAGCACGGCACAGAAGAATCGCTTCACTTCTGTCGAACAGTTTAATATGATTCCAGCCGAATTATCGAACGGTATAAGCCATGTTACTGACGGTCCGCGAGGCGGCGACGCGGCTCGGCGTCGGCTACTCGACGCTGAAGCAGTGGATTTATCAGGGGCGGGTGCGCACGCGCGTCACCAGCGGCGGCCACCACCGCATTCCCGACACCGAAGTCGATCGCCTGCTCGCGCCGTCGGCGCCGGCGGTGCGCGCCGCTGCACACGAACGCACGGGATTGATCGTCGCCATCAGCGGACGCAACCAGCTGCGCGGCTACGTGGACGAAGTGCGCATCGAAGGGCTGCTCGCGCAGGTGCGGTTGCGCATCGGCGATCAGACGCTGACCGCGGTGATCACACGCGACGCGGTCGAGGAGCTGAAGCTGAAGCGCGGCGACGACGCGCTCGCGATCGTGAAATCCACCGAGGTGATGATCGCGAGGGAAGCCGGTGACAAGAAGCGGCGGTAGCTGCCGCCTGTTGACTGTCCACTGCGAGCTGAACTACGCTCACAACAATGTTCCGCCATCATCATCTCCATCATCACCACCGCGGAGAGGTGTGATCTCGGGACCTAGAACCACGCGCTAAGGACTCAGGACCAAGACGCACCCCGCCCACGAATTGGCGGGGTTTTTTATTTTATGGACTATTCAAAACTCGACGGTCTCATCCCGGCGGTCATCCAGGACGCCGATTCGTCCGAAGTCCTGATGGTGGGCTTCATGAACGAGCAGGCGTTCGCCGAAACGCAGCGGACCGGCTTCGCGACGTTTTTCAGCCGCACGCGCAACAAGCTGTGGATGAAAGGCGAAACCTCCGGCAACAAACTACAGGTCGTTGAGATGCTCGTCGATTGCGACGACGACACCGTGCTGCTCAAAGTGAAGCGGCTCGGCGACGGCAACGTGTGCCACACCGGCGAGCGCACCTGCTTCTACCGGAACGTGTCATGACGCTCAAACTCGGCATCCCGAAAGGCTCGCTGCAGGACGCGACGATCCAGTTGTTCGCGCGCGCCGGTTTCAACATCTACGTCAGCTCGCGTTCGTACTTTCCGGCGATCGACGATCCCGACATCGAATGCATGCTGATCCGCGCGCAGGAAATGGCCCGCTATGTGTCGGACGGCGTCCTCGATGCGGGCCTCACGGGACAGGACTGGATCGCCGAACACGAAGCGGGCGACGGCCGCACCGGCGTGCTGACGAGCATCGCCGACCTGATCTACGCCAAACAGAGTTTCGGCAAAGTGCGCTGGGTCCTCGCGGCGCCGGAAGACTCGACGATCCGATCCGCGACGGATCTCGAAGGCAAGACCGTCGCGACGGAACTCGTGCGCGCGACCCGTGCGTACTTCGAGAAGCAGGGTGTCAAGGTCAACGTCGAGTTCTCCTGGGGCGCGACCGAAGTCAAGCCGCCGATGCTCGCCGACGCGATCGTCGAAGTCACCGAAACGGGATCGTCGCTGCGCGCGAACCGGCTCCGCATTCTCGATACGGTGATGGAGTCGAACACGCAGCTGATTGCGAACAACACGGCGCTGACGGACGCGTGGAAGCGAACGAAGCTGGAAAACATCGCGCTGCTCCTGAAAGCCGCCATCGAGGCGCAGGGACGCGTGGGATTGATGCTCAACGTCCGCCGCGGGGACCTGGACGGCGTGCTCGGATTGCTGCCGGCGTTGCAGCGACCGACGATCTCGTCGCTGAGCGACGCCGACTGGGTCGCCGTGAACACCATCATCGAAGAGCGCACCGTCCGCGATCTCATCCCCAAACTGAAAGCGGCACGGGCGCAGGGCATCGTCGAGTACCCGCTCAACAAGATCGTGCTGTGATGCGAATCGTCGACGGTTCCGACGCGCGCGCGATCGCCCGGCTGTCATCCTCGCACTCCACCGCCGACGCCGCGTTCCGTCGTCGCGTGCAGAAGATCGTGGACGATGTGCGGAGCGGCGGCGATCGGGCGGTCGAGCGCTTCGCGCGAAAGTTCGACGGCGTGACGCCGCCGCTCGAAGTGTCCGTCGCCGAGATGCGGAAAGCCGCGAGCGGCGTGGACCGCCATGTCCGCGCGGCCATCGCCGACGCGGCCGCGCACATCGCGCGGGTGGCGTTCCGGCAAATTCCGCAACACTTCGATCTTCGCGTCGCCCCAGGCGTGATGGTCGAACAGCGCGTCGAACCGCTCGCCCGCGTCGGCTGCTACGTGCCAGGCGGACGGTTTCCGCTTCCCTCCTCGCTGCTCATGACTGCGATTCCTGCACGCGTCGCCGGCGTCCGCGAGATCATCGCCGTGTGCCCGCGGCCGGAGCCGGTCGTCATGGCGGCGGCGCTCGAGGCGGGTGTCACGACATTGTTGCGGATCGGCGGCGCGCACGCGATCGCCGCGCTCGCATACGGAACCAGGCGCGTGCCGCGTGTCGACAAGATCGTCGGTCCCGGTAACCGGTTCGTCGCCACCGCGAAAGCGCTCGTCGCCGGCGACTGCGCGATCGATTTTTACGCCGGTCCGACCGAAGTCGTCGTCGTCGCCGGCTCGGGTCGTCCCGAGTGGATTGCCGCGGATCTGATCGCACAGGCGGAACACGATCCGGATGCGCGTGCGATCTTCATCACCTGGAACCGTACGCTCGGTTCGCGCGTGGCGACAACCGTGGACCGGATCAGCCGGGGCCGATCCATCGTTGAGCAGTCGATCCGCAGGAACGGCGCAGTCATCGTGACGCGGACCGACCGCGAAGCGATGGACGTCGCGAACCGGCTCGCGCCCGAACATCTCGTCCTCGATCGCGAGTCGCTCGCTCGGCGATCGGTCGTGGCCGGCTCGGTGTTCATCGGGGAGTACACGGCGCAGGCCGCGGGCGATTATGCGATCGGGTCGAACCATGTGCTGCCGACGGGCGGCGCGGCGCGGGCGCGTGGCGGCCTCTCCGCCGCTGATTTCGTGCGGGTGATGTCGGTGCAGCGGCTGACTCGGCCAGGACTGCGGCGCGTCGCGCGCGCGGCTGTTCCGCTCGCGCGCGCCGAAGGGTTGACCGGCCACGCGGAGTCGATCGAGATTCGGTTGAAATAGTCATGGGCCACTATCAGAAACCGCCGGAGCTGTACGACGGCTTGCGGCTGCACCAGAACGAAAACACCGGCGGCTGTTCACCGCGCGTCATCGACGCGCTGTCGCGCCTGCGGCCGGATCAGATCGGCTTTTATCCACCCTACGCCGCGGCGACCGACGCGATCGCGAAATACCTCGGTGTCCGCGCCGACAGCATCGCCATCACCAACGGGCTCGACGAAGGGATCATGGCGTTGTCGGTCGCGCACCTGCGCGCGGCGATTGGCGGTGCGCAGCTCGAATCGATCGTGCCGGAGCCGGCGTTCGAGATTTTTCGCTTCGACACGGCCGTCGCAGGCGGCGCGCTGGTGCAGATCATGCCGCGGCCAGACTTCGTGTTTCCGCTCGACGAGGTGCTCGCGGCTATCACGCCGAATACACGCGTCGTCTTTTTGACGAATCCGAACAACCCCACTGGCGTCGGCATGCCGCTCGATGCGATCCGCACGATCGCGAGACGCGTTCCACCAGATGCGGTGGTGTTCGTCGACGAAGCCTATGCGGAATTCGCCGGCGTCAGCTTCATCCCGGAGCTCGATCGCTATCCGAACGTGATCGTCGGCCGCACGTTCTCGAAAGCGTTCGGCCTCGCCGGACTCCGCATCGGGTGTCTCGTCGGCGCCTCGAAAGTCCTCGATCCGATCCGCGAAGCGATCCCTGTGTATAGCGTCAACATCGCCGCAGTTGTCGCCGTGCAGGCGGCGCTCGGCGACCTCGATCACCTGAACGGCTATCTGGCACAGGTCGCCGAATCGAAAGCGATGTTGTACGCCGCGTGCGATCGGCTGGGGCTGAAGTATTGGAAGAGCCAGTCGAATTTCGTGCTCGTCTGCGCCGGCGATCGCGTCGATGCGCTCATGAAGGGCGCGCTCGATCGCGGCGTCTACGTCCGCAACCGATCGACGGAGCCGGGTTGCGCCGGCTGCATCCGGATCGGCGCAGGCATCATCGAACACACGCGCCGCGCGATTGCGGTGATGGACGAGGTCCTGTGCGCCGCGCGGTGATCGATCGGCGGACGACCGAAACGCAGATCGCCCTCGCGCTCAACCTGGATGGCAAGGGCCGTTACAAGGTGCGAACCGGGATCCGTTTTCTGGATCACATGCTCGAGTTGTTTGCGCGCCATGGCGCCTTCGACCTGACGATCACAGCCACCGGCGATCTCCACGTCGACCAGCATCACACCGTCGAAGATCTCGGCATCGCGCTCGGTGAGGCGGTCGCGGATGCGCTCGGCACTCGAAAAGGGATCAACCGCGCCGGTTATTTCGTCATGCCGATGGACGAAACGCTCGCCGTGGTCGCCGTCGATCTCGGAGGACGCCCGCACACCACGGTCGATCTGCAGGTGACGATCGAGAAAGTCGGCGACCTGCAGACCGAGCTCGTCCACGACTTCTTCGAAGGCTTCGCCATGGCGGTGCGCGGCAACGTTCACGTGAAGGTCCTGTACGGACGATCGAATCACCACAAGATCGAAGCGGTCTTCAAGGCGTTCGCGCGCGCGCTGCGCGTCGCCTGCTCGAGGGATAAACAACTCGCGAAGCAGTTGCCGAGCACCAAGGGACTGCTGTGATCGCGCTCGTCGACTACCAGGCCGGCAATTTGACGTCGGTGAAGAAGGCGCTCGCGTCTCTCGGCGCTGACGTGTTTGTCCCGGTCACTCCCGCGGATCTTGCGAAGGCCCAGGCGGTCATCGTCCCCGGCGTCGGACATTTCGGCGCGACGCGCGCGCTCCAGGGCGCGTGGACGGACGCCATCCTCGAACGCGTGGGCGAGGGGCGACCGCTGCTCGGCATCTGCCTCGGCATGCAATGGCTCTTCGAGGGTAGCGAGGAGGCCGACGATGTGCCGGGACTTGGCGTGCTGCCGGGACGGTGCGTCAAGCTGCGATCGCGCGACGTGAAGATCCCGCACGTGGGCTGGAACGATCTGTTGTTCGATCGCACGGCGGGCATCCTCGAAGGCGTGACGCCGGGTTCGCAGGTGTACTTCACGCACAGCTACGTCGCGCCGGCGTCGAACGAAATGACCGCCGAAACCGATCACGGCGAGCGCTTCGTCTCGGTCGTTCAGCGCGGCTACATTGCCGGCGTGCAGTTCCATCCTGAAAAATCGGGTGACGTCGGACTGCGGATCCTCCGAAATTTCGTCGAGATGGCGGCGTAGTGCTCTCGAAACGGATCATCGCGTGCCTCGACGTCCGCAACGGTCAGGTCGTCAAAGGGATCAACTTCGAGGGGCTTCGAACGGCGGGCGATCCCGCCGAGCTCGCACGCCGGTACAACGCGGAAGGGATCGACGAGCTCGTGATCCTCGACATCACCGCGACCCTCGAAGCGCGCCAGGCACTCGCCGACACGATCCGAAAGGTCGCGAAAGAGCTGTTCATTCCGCTCGCGGTCGGCGGCGGCATTCGAACCGACGTCGATGCGGCCGCTGCCGTCGATGCCGGCGCTGACAAGGTCAGCCTCAATACGGCCGCGCTGACCAACCCCTCGCTGATCACCACGCTCGCAGATCGCTACGGCAGCCAGGCCGTCGTCGTCGCGATCGATGCGAAGAAAGATGGTGACCGCTTCGCCGTGTTCTCGCGCAGCGGGACGACAGCCGCCGGACGCGACGCGGTCGAGTGGGCGCGCGAGGCGGAATCACGCGGCGCCGGCGAGATCCTGCTGACCTCGATCGATCGCGACGGGACCAAGATCGGGTTCGACTGCGCGATGACGGCGGCCGTCTCGAGCGCCGTCTCGATCCCGGTCATCGCGTCAGGCGGTGCGGGATCGCTCGATCATTTCGTCGACGTGTTCACGGCAGGCCGCGCCGACGCCGCACTGGCCGCGTCGATCTTCCACTACGCGGAGACGAGCGTGCGTTCGCTGAAACAGCACTTGCGGCGCCACGGCATTCCGGTGCGCCTCTGATGCTGATTCCGTCGATCGATCTCAAGGGCGGCGCCGTCGTGCAGCTCGTGCAGGGCGAGCGGCTCGCGATTCGCGACGAGGACGTGTTCGCCTGGGTGCGCAAGTTCGAAACGTTCCCGAAGGTGCAGGTGATCGATCTCGACGCGGCGATGAGCATCGGCGACAATCTCGCGCTCGTGCGGACGATCGCCGGCCGATTGACGTGCCGCGTCGGCGGCGGCGTGCGGACGGTCGAACGCGCGCGTGACATCCTTGCCGCCGGCGCGCAGCAGGTGATCGTGGGGTCGTCGCTGTTTCGGAACGGCGCGCCAAACCTCGACTTCGCGCGCGAGCTGGCCGATGCGCTCGGTCGCGACAAGATCATCGCGGCCGTCGACAGCCGCGGCGGTCACGTCGTGATCCACGGATGGAAAACGGCGCTGCCGCTCACCGCCGCCGAGGCCGTCAAGGCCCTCGAACCCTTTTGCGGCGAATTCCTCTATACCCACGTCGACAACGAGGGCCTG
>DASREL010000020.1:0-5739 GCA_035652075.1 Vicinamibacterales bacterium | reverse complement strand
CCGACGAGTCCGCCGCCGCCCGATTCGAGCGCCGGCGGTTCGGCGTACGTCGGCATCGGCACACCGAACAGCACCTTCGCCTCTTCGATCTTCCCCGTCATCAGATTCGGTGAATAGACGGCGGCGAAACGCGGCATCTTCTCGCGCGGGACGAGGAACGCCGTGTCGTTCATCTTCAGCGGCTTGAAAATCCGCTGCTGCAGGAAGTCGCCGAACTTCATGCCGGTGATTTTTTCGATGATGTAGCCCTGGATGTCGACCGCGGACGAATACGACCAGCGCGTCCCCGGCTGATACATCAATGGGATCTCCGCCGTGCGCTTGATCATGTCGGCGAGGCCGTTCGCCGCGAGCACGCCCTTCTCGCGATACAGCTTGTCGACCGGATGCTCTTCGAAGAGCCCGTAGCCGAAGCCCGCCGAATGGCTCATCAGCTCGCGCATCGTCGGCGGCCGCTTCATCGGTTCGAGCGCGAGGGTGCCGTCCGCGTTCTTGCCGGTCGTCACCTTGAGCGATCGGAACTCGGGGATGAATGCGGTGATCGGCTGATCGAGACGCCACTTGCCTTCTTCGAACAACATCATCATCGCGACGCCGGTGATCGGCTTCGACATCGAGTAGAAGCGGAAGATCGTGTCCTTCGTCATCGGCGCGCCGGTCGCAAGGCTCTGCACACCGTACGTTTTCTGCGAGACGATCTGGCCGTGACGCGCGAGCAGCGTCACCATGCCCGAGACGCGACCGTCGCTGACGGTCTTCGCCATGTACGCGTCGAGACGCGCGAGGCGCTGCGAATCGAAGCCGAGCGCTTCAGGACTCTGCGCCGGAGACAGTGCGGTAGCGGCAACGACGGCGGCGACAAAACTACGCAGACTGATCATCGAACCTCCTGCAACGGCAGCGCGTACGCGATGTACTCACCCGAGTAATTTCCACCGCTGACGGCGACGACGATGTACTGGCGGCCGTTCAGCGAATAGGTCATCGGCGTCCCCGATTGTTGCGCGGGCATGAAGACGGCGCCGACTTCCCTCCCGTCCTTCTTGTCGTAGGCCCGCAGCATTGCGCCACGCGGACGTCCTGGCACTGTCGTCGCGAGCGGATCGCCGATGACGACGAGCGTCTTCGTGACGAGCGCGCCAACGGCGCCCGACTGCCCGGTCCGCGGAATCGTGAGTCCCTTCAGCGCCGGGTGATTGCGCACGCTGTCCGGCGTCTCGCCGTGCGCGACCTGCCAGACGAACTCACCGCGGTCCATGTCGATCGCCGTCACGCGGCCGTACGGCGGCTTCAGCAGCGGCAGGCCTTGCGGCGCCGCGTCGGCGTTGACCGACGTGTCGTTCGTGCTCGCGAGCGGCGCGGCGCTTCTGGCGGCCGCGGGGTTGCGCGCGGGCGCATCGGCGCCAACGTTCTCGCCGGGGCCGGAGACATAACGCACGCCGGTCAGCGCGTTGCCGGACACGTACGGCAGATCCGAAAACTCTTTGCTCGGCGGCGGCAGCAGGCCGAGGACCGGAAACGATGTGAACGACGGGATGTACGCGACGTGCGTGTCGGGATCGAACGACCCGCCCGGCCAGTTCGTCCCGCCCGACGATCGGAACGACGCGATGGGGCCTTCGCGTGTGCTGACGGGCGGCGGCGTGAAGATCGGTCCCGTCTTGTAGCGCGCCGCGATCTTCATCGCCTCCGCGTGCAACTCCGGCGTGAAGTCGATCAGGTTGTCGACGGTGACACCTTGATAGTCGTACGCGGGTGGCTTCGTCGGAAATGGCTGCGTCGGCGATGTTTTTTCGCCGGGCACGTCCGACTGCGGCACGGGCCGCTCTTCGATCGGAAACACCGGCTGACCCGTGACGCGATCGAACAGGTACAACATCGCCTGCTTCCCCATCGCCGCGACGGCTTTGACCGGCTTTCCGCCGACGTTGAGGTCCATCAGGATCGGCGCGGCGGCGATGTCCATGTTCCAGATCGGATGGTGTACGAGCTGGAAGTGCCACTTGCGCTGACCCGTGTGGTAATCGATCGCGACGAGGCTCTCCGCGAACAGGTTGTTGCCCGGACGCAGCCCGCCGTAGAAATCCGAGCTTGGCGTTTCGACGGGCAGATACGCGAGCCCGAGATCTTCGTCGACCGAGATCTGATTCCAGACGCCCGTGTTGCCGGTGACGGCCCACGATTCGTTCTCCCACGTGTCGTTGCCGAACTCGCCGGGCCTCGGAATCGTGTTGAACGTCCACAACCGCTTGCCCGTGCGGACATCGAATCCGCGCACGAGACCTTTCGTGTTGTTGTGCGTCTTCGGCGTGCCGCCTTCCAGAAACGACGATCCGATCATCACGACGCCATCTTTCGTGATCGACGGCGTCGAGTGGACGCCGATCTCGCCGGTCACGAGATCGATCTGCTGCCCTTTGCCAAAGACAACGCCCTCTTTCAGATCGACGACGCCGTCTTTGCCGAAGCCGGGAATCGGTACACCGGTCTTCGCGTTCAGCGCGACGAGACGATAACCGGTCGTGATGTAGAGGACGCGTTCGTCGTTCCGGCCGTCGGTCCAGTACGCGACGCCGCGTCCGGAGAGTTGTCTCGGCGCAGCGGCCGCACGCGCGCCTTCGTACTCCGCGTGCGTCCAGCGCAGCTCACCGGTTGCCGCATCGAGCGCAATAGCCGCGCGGCGCGTGCCGGCGGTCGTGTAGATCACCCCGTTGATTTCGAGCGCGGTGCCTTCGAGCTTGAACTCGGGCCGCGGACCGAGGCTATCGGTCTTGAATCGCCACGCGACCTCGAGGTGGTTGAAGTTGCTCGCATCGATCTGCGCAAGCGGCGAGTAATGCTGATGACCGAGGTTCATACCGCCGTAGTGCCGCCACTCGACGTTCGGCAGGGGCGGCCGCTGCGCCTGCAACGCGACGACGGTGATAAGAGCGACGCCTGTAGCGCAGGCCCTCAGGCGTGCTATCAACCCTGCCGTGGCTCGCATGGCGCGCAGTATAGTTGAGCCCACCGGAGGCCGGTCATGAGATTCGCGATCGCCGTCGCAGCCTTTTTCTCTCTCCTCCTTCAGCCACAACGCCCTTCTGTCGCGATCGAAGCAGACGACATCGGCGGCGTCGTCACCGGGCCGAGCGGACCTGAAGCCGGCGTCTGGGTCATCGCCGAGACGCACGATCTTCCAGTTCGCTACATCAAGATTGTTGTCACCGACGATCAGGGCCGCTACGTGATTCCGGATCTGCCGCGTGCGCGCTACTCGGTGTGGGCGCGCGGATACGGGCTCGTCGACAGCGCGAAGACGACCGGCGAGCCGGGGAAGCTCGTGAACATCACGGCGACGCCCGCGCGCACGGCAGCGGAGGACGCGAAGGGCTACCCCGCGATCTACTGGTACTCGATGCTGCACATCCCGACGGCCGCGGAGATGAGCGACCGATCGCAGTTCGCGAACAACATGTCGCAGCAGCGGTGGATCGGCGCGATGAAGAACATCGGCTGCATCGGCTGCCACCAGCTCGGTCAGTTGTCGACGCGCACGATCCCCGCCGCGCTCGGCACGTTCGCGTCCGGCGCCGACGCGTGGCATCGTCGCGTGCAATCAGGCCAGGCCGGCGAGCTCATGTTCGGTCAGCTCAACGCGCTCGGATCGGCATCGTTCAAGTATTTCGGCGAGTGGACCGACCGCGTCGCGAAGGGCGAACTGCCGAAAACAAAGCCGCAGCGCCCGCAAGGCGTCGAGCGAAACGTCGTCGTCACCCTGCGCGACTGGATGGACGAGAAGCACTACCTGCACGATCTGATCTCGAGCGACCGCCGCTATCCGACCGTCAACGCGAACGGTCCGCTCTACGGATCGCCGGAGTACAGCTCGGACGTGATGCCGATCCTCGATCCGCTCGAGAACAAGACGCGGACGTTCAGGCTGCCGGTCAGCGATCCGAAGATGCCATACAGCCTTGGTCCAGGTCACGCGGCGGCATTGAAGCCGCTGCAGCCGTCACCGTACTGGGGCGACGAAGCGATCTGGGACACGCATGCGAACAACCACAACTCGATGTTCGATCGCGACGGACGCTTGTGGCTCGCGGCGGCCGTCCGCGGTCCGGACAATCCGGCGTTCTGCAAAGCGGGGTCGGATCATCCGTCGGCGAAAGTGTTCCCAATCGATCGCAACGTGCGTCAGCTCGCCGTCTTCGATCCGAAAACGCAGAAGTACACGTTCGTTGACACCTGCTTCGGCACGCACCATCTGCAGTTCGGCTACGACGCGAACGAGACGATCTGGACGAGCGGCGGCGGACCGGTGCTCGGCTGGTTGAACTCGAAGATGTTTCTCGCGACGGGCGACGCGGCGAAGTCGCAGGGCTGGACGCCCTTCATCCTCGACACGAACGGCAACGGCAAGCGCGATCCCGACGACAAGCGGATCAACGCGCCGTTCTACTCGATCATGCCGAGCCCCGTCGACGGATCGATCTGGGGCGCGGTGATGGGCAACCCTGGATCCGTCGTCCGCGTCGTGCCGGGATCGAATCCGTCGGAGACCGCGCTCAGCGAGTTCTTCAACGTCCCACCGCCCGGCTTCGGCGTCCGTGGCGGCGACATCGACGGCAACGGCGTCGTCTGGGTCTCGCTCGCGAGCGGACATCTGGGTTCGTTCGATCGACGCAAGTGCAAAGGTCCGCTCAACGGACCGAAGGCGACCGGCGATCACTGTCCCGAGGGTTGGTCGTTCTATCAGTATCCAGGCCCGGGCTTCGACGGCATCGGCGACAACAGCGCCGAGTCGTCGTACTACACGTGGGTCGATCAGCACGACACGCTTGGTCTCGGCAAGAACGTGCCGGTCTCGACCGGCAACTTGAACGACGGCTTAATCGCGTACGCGAACGGCAAGATGGTCACGCTGCGCGTGGCTTATCCGATCGGCTTCTACGCAAAAGGGCTCGACGGCCGCATCGACGATCCGAATGCCGGGTGGAAAGGCCGCGGCATCTGGTCCGCGAACGGCGACCGCACGCCGTGGCTGATCGAGGGCGGCAAGGGTACGAAACCGTTGGCCGCGCACTTCCAGGTGCGGCCGAATCCGTTGGCGAAGTGATGGAAAGGCAACCACAGAATGCACGGAATACACAGAACGAAGATGCAACCGCAGAAAACGCAGAGTACGCAGAATCCTCTTAGGAAGATTCCGTGCGTTCTGTGCGTTCTGTGGTTGGTTTCTCTGATCGCCATGCCGACGGCGCGCGCGGCAGATCCGGTCGTCAAGCCGCGCATCCGCGCGATCACCGGGTTCATTACGATCGACGCGAAGAACTACGCGTCGCAGATCGAAGAGACGGTGACGTTTCTCAGTCGCGTCCGCGACGCGGTGAAAGCGGCAGGATATGACGTCGCCGGCATTCGCATTTCGACGCAGCCGTTTCCGGAATTCACGCGCGGCATGAGCCGCGCCGACGGGCTCGCGCTGCTGAAGAACATCAGCGATCTCGCGGCGAAGCTGCGGTTCGCCGGCAACGTCGGTCCGGCGATGGTCAAGGACGGCGACGACACGAGCGCCGTCGATCTCGCGATCGACATGCTGTCGGAACCGGGCAATCGGCTGAACGCGAACCTCATCGTCGCGGGAGACGATGGGATTCATTGGAAGTCTGTGCGGCAGGCGGCGCGAATCATCAAGGCCGTCGGCGAGCGAAGCGCGCACGGCCAGGGCAACTTCAACTTCGGCGCGACGGCGAT
>DASREL010000019.1:0-45371 GCA_035652075.1 Vicinamibacterales bacterium | reverse complement strand
TAGTGGACGCCGTCGCCATCGCTCATCACGGCCTGACCGGATCCAAACGTGCCTGACCTCGGCGCCACGACGGTGATCTCGTGACCGAGCTTCGCGAGCTGATTGCGCGTCGCCTCGGGGATCAGCGCTTCGAGAAACACGTCGGCGCCATCGAACGTCGGCTTCGTGAAGCGTCCCGCTTCGAGCGCGCACTGGATGTCGAGATCGTGATCGACGACGTTCGACACGAACTGCGCGTGCGCCTGCGCCTGATTCCAGGCGCCCATGATGCCGAATCCGATCCGCACGTCGCCCTTGCGCATGAATCCCGGGATGATCGTGTGGAGCGGCCGCTTGCGCGGCGCGAGCACGTTCGGATGACCGTCCTCGAGCGTGAAGAGCGCCGCGCGATTGTGCAGCATGAACCCGCCGCCCTTCACCGAGACGCCGCTGCCGAAGCCATCGTAAATGCTCTGGATCAGCGACACGATGTTGCCGTGACGATCGATGGCCGACAGGTAGATCGTGTCGCCGCCTTTGGCAGTCGTGAGCCCCGCGAACGTCGACGGCTCGCAACGCGAGGCCGCTTCGTGTTCGGCGATCCGTTTCGCGCGGTCGCGCGCGTGCTGCTTATCCAGCAGCGCCGGCACGGGCGTCGTGCCGAACCGCTGGTCGCCGACGTAGCGCAGCATGTCGGCGTACGCCAGCTTCTTCGCCTCGATCATCACATGCAGCGCGCGAGCGCTCAGCAGTCCGTAGTCGCGCAGCGGAAACTGCTCCATGATGTTCAGCATCATCAGCGCCGCGATCCCTTGCGTGTTGGGCGGCAGCTCGAACACGTCCCACCCGCGGTACGTCGTCGCGATCGGCTGCACCCATTCGGCTGCGTACTCGCGCAGATCGTCGGCGGCCATCGTGCCGCCGTGCGCGCGCGAGGCCTCGAGGATCGCCGTGGCGATCGGTCCTTCGTAAAACCCGCGCACGCCGTCTTTCGCGATGATCCGCAGCCACTTCGCGAGCGCCGCGTTGCGGAACACTTCACCGGCATGCGGTGCGCGACCGTCGATCAAGTACGTGGCCGCGGCGTCGGCGTCCGCGCGAAGCTTGTCAGTCCAGTTCGTCCACCGCGCGGCGATGATGTCGCTGACCGGGAAGCCGCGGTCGGCGTAGAAGATCGCGGGCGCGAGGACGTGTTGCAGCGGCAGCGTGCCGAATTTCTTGTGGAGCGCGTCCCATCCGGCGACACATCCGGGGACCGAGACCGAGTGGATACCCTGGAATGGCATCTCGGTCATGCCGAGCGATTTGAGGAACTGCGGCGTGAGGCCGCCCGGCGCCCAGCCGCCGGCATTCAGACCGTGCAGCGTGTCGCTCTTCGCGTCGTACACGATCGCGAACAGATCGCCGCCGATGCCGTTCATCTCCGGCTCGACGACGCCCATCACCGCGTTCGCGGCGATCGCGGCGTCGACGACGCTGCCGCCTTTTTCGAGGATTTGGACGCCGGCGCGTGCAGCGAGCGGTTGGCTACACGCGACGATGCCGTACTGCGTAGAAATCCGAGATCGTCCGCAGACGACGCTCATGACTTCGGTTTGAGGATGACGTACGTCGGCAAACCCACCGCATCGAACTTTTGCATCAGCGGCTTCGCCGGCGGCGAATCGGGATCCTCCGCCTGGAACTTGACCTTCACGTAGTTGTTCAACGCGGACTTCACATCGCCATTGGCGAGCGTCGTCTTGTCCATCGTCAAACAGTTCTTGCACCACGTGGCCCACATGTCGATGAGGACCGGTTTGTTCTCCCGTTTCGCCTGCTCGAGGCCGGCGGCGAGCGACGGGTTCCATCCTTCTTTGAGTTGATCCTCGACGCTTGCCGAGACGGCGGTCGGATCGACCCAGCGGTTCGAGAACAGCTCGTACGCCTGATAACCGTAGTACGCGGCGGTGGCGAGGATGAACACGCCGAAGGCTTGCTTGACGCGGACCATCCACATGCCAGGCTTCGGGAGCGACGCAAGCCCGGCGCCGGCGATCGGCCATGGAATCGCCATACCGATACCCAGGCAGAACGGCAGCGCGAGCGCGATCTTGGTGCCTGTCGCGTAGAGATTGCTCGAAAAGAGCACGACCTGGATCACGACAGGCGCCACGCACGCGCCGGCGAGCAACGCGGCCACCGCGCCCATGCTGAACGCGAGAACCATCGATCCTTTGCGGCCGCCGACATCACCCGCGTATTTCGAAAAATCGATCAGCAGGACGTCGAACATCGCGAGGCCGAGGACGATGAACAGGATCGCGATGCCGACGTTGAACCACGGTGACGAGTTGATCGATCCGAATGAACCCGCGGTCAGGATGACGACGAGGCCGATGGCGCCGTAGACGATGGCCATGGCGAGCCCGTACGCGGATCCGAGGAGAAATCCGCGGCCGCGCGACGAGGCCTGCGCGCCGGCGCCAATGATCGCGAGGTTGATCGGAATCATCGGCAGCACGCACGGCGTCAGGTTGAGCGCGAGCCCGCCGATCAGGACGAGCAACAGGATGGCGATCGGTCCGCGACCCTCGAACATGCCTTGCTGCTTCACGCCGGCTTCGGCGTCTTTGATGAATTTCAGGAAGTCGCCCGAACCCTGGTAGCCGCCGGTTGTTCCGGCGACGGTGAAGTCATCGAGCTTCGACAGATCGACGGGTCCGCTCTGCGCGCTCGGTGAACTCTCCCTACCCGTCCCACCTGCCTTACCCGCCCCACCTGCCGGCCGTTCACCGGTCCCAAACTTAATTTGTGGAAACGCAGAATCGACGCTGGCCAACGCGTGACTCGCCGGCACGACGTCCACTTTCCACTCGGCGGTTGCGTTCGTCGGCGCGTAGCAGATCTTCTCGTCGCAGGCTTGATAGCGCAGGCTGACCGGAATCGTCGCGGGACCGGTCGGCGTGTTCGCCGGCAGCGCGACGGCCACGCCGATGACGAATTGCTGCTCGAAGACCTTGAGGGGCTTGTCGAGACCAGCCTGGACGAGATCGCTCGACGGCGGCCACACGATCTCGCTGACCGTGAACGGCGGGTCGACGTTCAATTCAGTGGCGATGAAGGTCTCGTCGCTCGGCTTGTTCGATTGGGTGTGAACGCCTTCGGGAAGAGAGACGTTCAGCGCAACGTGAAGCGTGTCACCCGGATGGGCGTTCGAGCGTTCGGTGACGGCGGTGACTTCGGCGCGCGGCCGGCGGAGAGACTGAGAGGACACGGAGATCTCGCCACCACGGAGGACACCGAGCACACCGAGGAAAATCCAAAAAAGAATCGCCCTCCGTGTCCCCCGTGTCCTCCGTGGTGAAAATCTCCGTGTCCTCACTTCACCTCTTTGAGCGGGATGACACCAGCGAAGTTCGTCGAGAACGGCTCTCCGTCGAATTTCACCGGCGGCAGGTCCTGATACATGAAATCCCACTTCCACCGCTCCGACGGATTCGACGCCTGCAGCCACGTCTTCGCGTGCAGTGGCGTTGCGAACGAGAGCTTGGTAAAACCCTCGATGCCTTTGATTTCGCCATAGCGTGCGGCGATGTCACCGCGGACGTGTGCCGAGGACGTGTAGTTGAACGGCACGCCGAGGCCTACGCCGAGGTTGACGATGATCTGCCAGTCTTCCATCGCATCGCTGGGCGGGTTGATCGCGCGAGCGGTGCCCTGCAGTCGCCCCTGGTCGTTCGTATAAGACGCTTCCTTCTCGACATACGATGCGCCCGCCAGCACGAAGTCGGCCATACGGGCCAGCTCGGTCATCAACACGCCCTGGACGATCAGCAGCGGCAGCGTGCCCCGGCGACGCGCTTCGATAATCCATTTCGTGTCGCCGATGGTGCCTTCGGGACCGGGATCGAACACGTACAGCGCCGTCACGCGGCCGGCTTCGACATCGGCGCGCAGCCGGCTGACGTCCGCTTCGCGCACCGCGTCACCGACGTTACCCGCGGTAAAACCAAAGATCCGTGCGCCGTTCACGTTCGGTGCGTCGACCGGCGACACGGTGAACTTCGCGTGCGGCGGCTGCGGCTTGTCGCGATAGCGCCAGCTGACGGTAATCGCGTTCGGCCCGTTTTCGCCGACCAGCTCCTCGGTGAGACGACGGAAGAGGAACAGCTCTTCGTGCGACGCGTGCGCCGACAGCAGGAAGCGGACGCCATCTGGATTGGATGTGCCTGCCGCGGCGAGCCGATCGCGCAGCTTCGACATCAATTCGGTCCACGTCACCGGCTGCTGCGCAGTCGCATCGTCGCGCACACCGGCACGCTCCATCGGCTTCCTGATGCGATCGTCGCCTTCGATCCAGTGATATTCGAAGCGGCCGATGTCGCACATCCAGTAGCTGTTGATGTCCGGATTCAGTCGCGGCGTGAAGCGGATCAGCCGGCTGCCTTTCGCCCACTCGGGCTTCGCCTTGATCCACGCAGTCACGTTGCAGCCCTTCGCGCATTGCGTGCAGATCGTATCGGCCGCCAACGGGTTGTCCCACGGACGTGACTTGAAGCGGTAGTCGCGCGTCGTGATCGCGCCGACGGGACAGACGTCCATCAGGTTGCCGGACAGGATCGAGTGGACGCCTTCTTCCTGGAACGTCGCGATCTCGCTGCCGTAGCCGCGATCGATGATGTTGATTTGCGCGTCGCCGTCGACCTCGCGCATGAAACGCACGCAGCGCGTGCAGAGAATGCAGCGCTGGCGATTCAGCATCAGCGTCGGGCCGAAGTCGACGTCGCCCTTCGCGCCTTCGCCGTCGAAGATTCGCCGCGGAAATTCCATGCGGCTTTCGTCGCGGCCGAACGTGTAGGAGAAATCCTGGAGCGGGCATTCGCCGCCCTTGTCACAAACCGGACAATCCAGCGGGTGATTGACGAGCAGGAACTCGAAGACGCCGGCCCGCGCATCGATCACTTCCTGCGTGCGGGTGGAGACGACCATGCCCTCGGTGCACGTCGTCGAGCACGACGTCTGCAGCTTCGGCATTTTCTCGATCTTCACGATGCAGACGCGGCAAGAGCCGTCGACGCCGATCCCGGGGTGGTAGCAGTAATAGGGAACGGAAATGCCGTTCTCGATCGCGGCCTGCAGGACGGTCTTGCCCTTCTCGACGGTGACCTGCCGGCCGTCGATCGTGAGCGTCACGGTTTCCATAACACCCAAGAATATCAGTGTTCAGTGATGGGCTGCCATTTGCCGACGGTGACGTCGGCGAGCGAGCTTTCGTCGCGGTTGAAGTCGACGCCGCGGAGGCTGCCGGTCAACGGGAGGCGCTGGTCGACGGTGCGGCTGGTGACGGGGATCACGACGTCCACCCACTTTTTGTCCGAATACTGCAGCGTGACCGTGATCGGCACGTCAAAGAGGTCGCCGACCTGCTCGACGTGGAGGTCGAGCGCCGTCCCCTCGACGGTGTACGACACGCGCAGCTTCGGCAGCGTGGAGCCGTAGATCCATTTGTCGAAGAAGCGCTCGAGCTTCTTGCCCGACTCGAATTCCATGGCGGCGCGAAAATCTTCGGTCCCGGCTTTCTTGTACCGTTCGCCGAGGTAAAAGCGCCGCAGCCCGTTGAAGAACGCCTCGTCGCCCACCATGTGCCGCAGCATCTGGAGCACCATCGCGCCCTTGTTGTAGACGAGCGCGCGGAAGATGCGGCTCTCATCCTTCACGTGCCCGAGACGGTAGCCGAGATACACCGGCCCCTGATCCGACTTGTCGATCGCCCATCGGCGCATCTGCCGCAGGACGGATGTGAACAGTTCGTCGCCGCGCTCGTGCTGCGCGTACAGCGCGGCAAAATACTGCGCGAATCCTTCGCTCAGCCACTGCTCGTGGTAGTTGCGCCAGCCTACACCCTGGCCCCACCACTGATGCGCCGTCTCGTGCGCGATGAAGAAATCAGGAAACCCGGAAAACGCCGCTGGATCGTTCTGCCACTTCAATGTGGTCGTCGGCAGTGGTTGATTCAGCGCGGCGAAATAGCCCGGACTGTGGCCGCCAGGCAGATCGCTTTCGACCAGTGCGATCGTGAAGCTGCCGTACGGGATATCACCGAGGATCGATTCGTAGAACTGCGCGATGTCGGCCGCGCGGTCGATCAGGTCGTGTGCCTTCGAGACCTGGCGCGGGTTGGCTTCGACCGACAGCCTGAGCGACCCGTTGTCGAAACCGACGGTTTCCGTCTCCGCGCGCGCGAAGCGGCTGATGATGAACGAGAGATAGCGAAGCGGTTTGGCGGCGGTGAAGATGTACAGCTTCTTTGTCGGCAAGCCGCTTCGAATGTCCAGCGGGAGCGGGAACCCGGGATCCAGCTGGCCGCTGGCCACGCAGTCGTACGCATACGGAATCGTCAACCGGATTTTCGCCGTCGCGTAATCGCTCACCGACCCCTGCGGGTACCAGAAGCTGCGATTGCTGTAGAGATAACTTTTCTCCGCCGTCATCAACGGCATCTCGCCTTCGTTGATCGCCTGCGACCCGATCTGCACCGTTTCGCGGTCGGCCGACTGCGACTCGAGGCGCCCCGAGTAGCTGACGGTGAGCGTGATCTGCGTGTCCTTCGGCACGAACGTCGGCAGCGACACGATCACCATGTTCTGGTTCTTCACGCGGACGCCGAACAGCCGGCCGTACTCGCGGCTGACGATCGACTGCACGGTGAGCGCGTCGGCGAGTTTCAGCGTCAGCGTCCCGACGCCGAAGGCCCGCACTTTGATCCGCATGATCGCGCGTCCGTCGATCCACGATCGCTCCGGGTACGCCGCGACGTCGAGGTCGTAATCGAGGACGTCGTATTCGAGCTGATCGTCCTCGTTGTAGAACGGGCCGCGCCGCGCCAGCTTGTCCTTCGAGGCGTACAGCGCGAGGTTGTGTTTGTGCCTCCGGTCGAAGAGCGTGATGTCCTCGGGTTCCGAGGAGGACTTCGCGTACGTCAGCGTGTCGTATTTCTTCGTCCTGACCTCGGCGACCAGATCGCCCCCACCCGGTACGAGCGCCCACGACTCGCGACTGAGGTCGCCAAGATCGATGATGAAGGATTTGCCCGCCTCGTCGCGGAAGACATCCTGCGCACGTTTCAACTCGCGCGGATCGACGGCGACCGCTTGAATCTGTGACGAGGCGATGAGCGACTCGAAGTCCGACGGGTTGATGCGCAGAAACGCGATGTTGAACGAGGTGTCGAGCGTGTCGCCGCCGGTGACGAGCCGGATTTGTCCTTTTTCCGTATCCGGCGCCGGATGAAAGTTCATCGTCCCGCGCCCCATCAGGACGAGTGCCGTGACGCCGCCCTCGATCTCAGAGACGAACAGCGATCCGTCCGTCATCACGAGATCCAGGTCTTCCGCCGAGATCTTCAGACCGTGCGCGGCGTACTGCTTCGTGGTGGTCAACGCGAGCCGATAGATGTTTTCGACGGACGAAATCTTCTCTTCGTCGACGATCGCCCATTCCTGCTCGGCGCCGGGATCGCCGACACGTTTGATGTCGAAGCGCCACGTCGCGATGCGTGCGTGGCCCCCGAAGTCGGCGAACGCGTCGACGATCAGCCGGTGACCGTTGTCGGGCAGCGTGCCGGCCAGCGACATGCGGTCGCGTTCCTGAATGACGACGTGGACGGCGCCCGGCAGCAGCTCGCCGCTGACGAATTCGAGCGCCCGCTGCCGGTTCGCTTGCGACGAGAGGAGCGCGAGATATGCCGGTCCGTCGGCGCGCTGCACGACTGGTTCGAGGCGGCGCACGAAAACGTCGACGCTGTCGCCGGCCTGTTGTGCAGCAGTCGCCTGCGCAACAGCGGACAGCATCGCCGCGAGCGTGATCGCGAGGACCCGGACCATACGGAAGCTTTATTGTAGGCGTCGGCGAAGCAGGAGAATCGTCAGATCGTCGGAGATACGCGTGTCGATCGTGTGCCTTTCAACCGTTTGGACGACCGCGGTCGCCACGGCAGAGATGTCGAGCGTGCGGTTGGCAGCGAGCACCTGTTCGAGGCCGGACTCATCGAAGGGCCGCTCCTTCGCGTCCTCGGCCTCGGTGATCCCGTCGCTGTAAATGGCCAGCAGTTCATCCGGTTGGATCGCCACGTGTCCGGTCTGGTACTTCGACTGCTCGAACATGCCGAGCGCGATGCCGCCTTCGGTCAACCGCTGAAACCTGCCGTCGTGGCGCAACACCAGCGGTTGCGTGTGACCCGCGTTGACGTACGTCATCACGCCGGACACCGGATCGTAGACGCCGTAGAACAACGTGATGAACCGGCTGCCGGGCGTGTGCCGCGACACTTGCAGATTGAGCCGCGTGACCAATTCCGCCGCTTCGAGCTTCTCGTCGACGAGCGTGCGTAAGATCGCGAGCAGCAACGCCATCAGCAACGCCGCCGGACTGCCTTTACCGGACACATCGCCCACCGTCACGACGACGCGGCCATCGTCGAGCGGCAGGATGTCGTAGAAGTCGCCGCCGACGGTGTTCGCCGGACGGCTGAAGCCGACGATCTCGACGCCAGGCCGGCTGAATTGACCGCTCGGCAGCATCGCCTGCTGAATCTCGCGCGCGATCTCGAGGTCGTTCTTCAGCGACAGACGATCGGCGACTTCGAGCAGCACGAGCAAATTCATCAGCGCGAACGCGAACAGCAGCGACCACGTCCCGCGATGAAACATCGGTCCAGGCACGCCGACGCCGCCCCCGAACGGGAAATCGATGATGCGATACAGGCCGAACGTGGTGAAGAGGTTGATGAGCCCGATCAGCGCCAATAGCAGCGACGCGCCGAACACGACGCGCCGCGCCGGCGACAGCTTCATCGTAAAGGCGAGAAACACCGCGTGGGTGTACGCGAGCGCGCGCTTGTGCCACGGCAGGTGTTTCAGTTCGTCGGGATCGAGATGGCGCGTGAAGAACTGGTACGCCTCGCGCGTGTCGCGCGTGAAGAGGCGCTGCAGATCTTCGGCTTTCAGATCTTTCGTATACGTGTCGAAGAAGTCTTGAAAGCGATTGGGAGGACTGTTCACAGTGAAGTGCCTAGAGTGCCTAGAGTGCCTCGGGTGCCTCGGGTGCCTCGGGTGCCTCGGGTGCCTCGGGTGCCAAAGGTGCCTGTCGTGCTACGGGTGCCTGAAGTGCGCGCGACGGTATCTGGAGCGCGAGGCTTTAGCCGATCGACCGCGTTCGGCACTCTAGGCACCCTACGCACCCTACGCACCCTACGCACCCTAGGCACCCTAGGCACCCTAGACACCCTAGACACCCTACTCACCTCAAATGATCCCAAGCTCTCGCCCGACTTTCGCGAACACGTCGAGCGCGAACTGCAATTCGTCGCGCGTGTGGGTCGCCGTGACGATCGTGCGCACGCGCGCTTTGTCGCGCGCGACGGTCGGGAACGCAATCCCCTGCGCAAAGACCCCTTCTTCGAACAACCGATCCGACAGCTTCATCGCCAGCGCGCCCTCGCCCGCGATGACGGGAGTAATCGGGCTTTCGCTGAGGCCGGTGTTGAACCCGAGCGACGTCAGGCCGGCTTTGAAGAACCGTGTGTTCTCCCACAACCGTTCGATGATCTGCGGCTCCTGCTCGAGGACGTCGATGGCGGCAATGCACGCGGCGGCGACCGCCGGCGGGTGCGATGTCGAGAACAGAAACGGCCGCGCGCGGTGATACAGAAATTCGATCAACGTCTTCGAGCCGGCGACGTAACCGCCAAGCGCCCCGACAGCTTTCGACAGCGTTCCGACCTGGATGTCGACGCGGCCGTGCATGCCGAAGTGATCGACCGTCCCGCGGCCGTTCTTGCCAAACACGCCGCTCGCGTGCGCGTCGTCGACCATCATGATCGCGCCGAACTCTTCGGCGACGGCGCACAGATCGGGCAGCGCGCCGAGATCGCCGTCCATGCTGAAGACGCCGTCGGTGATCAACAGCTTGCGCTGCGCCGCCGGCAGGTCTTTCAGGACCTTGCGTGCGGCGTCCACGTCCTTGTGCGGAAACACCTTGATGGCGGCGCGGCTCAATCGGCAGCCGTCGATGATGCTGGCGTGGTTCAACTCGTCGGACACGACGACATCGTCTTTTGTTAAGACGGCAGACACGGTGCCGGCGTTCGCGGTAAACCCGCTTTGGAACACGACGACCGCTTCGACCTTCTTGAAGGCCGCCAGACGCCGCTCGAGCTCCATGTGGATGTCCATCGTGCCGGCGATGGTCCGTACCGATCCGGAGCCGACGCCGAACTTTCGCGTCGCTTCGAGTGCCGCCTCGCGCAGACGCGGATGCGTCGTCAGACCGAGGTAGTTGTTCGAAGACAGATTGACGACCTGATGGTGGTCGAAGGTCGTCTTGGGTTTTTGCTCGCCTTCGAGGATGCGAAGGTGGCGGTACAGGCCCTGCTGCTTGAGTGAATCGAGGTCGGTTTGTAAGTAAGCCAGCGGATCGACGCGCATCCGCTGATCATATTGCTATTGGCTCAGGAAGATCGCGGTCCAGGGCAGGATGGCTGCAGCGAAGTAGATTGCAGTCAGCAATGCAACGAGGTTGTGAACGCGGCGGACGTGCAGGAGGGCGCCGAAACTAATCGCAATCAGTTTGACGGCAGTCAGGCCGGCGACGGGTCCGGCCATCGCGACCGCGGAGCTGACGACCGGGTTCGCTTCGATCCCGAGACCCCAGATGCGAACGCCGAGGTAGGTGAAGACGCCGTCGAGGACCTGCGCCAGGACGAACCCGATCACGACCAGATCGCCGAACAAACTTCTCGAAGTGTCCCACCGCCTATACAAACGTGCCATGCGACTTCCGTTTTCGCACTCCCCACGGAAGTCACTTCAAAACGAGTACCCGATCTCGGCCGAAGGCGGCGACCTCGTGCGCGCCGCTGTTCCGTAACCAGTTGCTGATGGCCGGCCCACGGTCTTCGTCGTACGACGCCTCGTGGACGATGACGTGTGTGGCGCCCGTCGAACGCAACGCTTCCCACGCGCGCGCGGGTCGCACGAGCGCTTCCTGCAAACGCTGATCGAGCTGGCCGTACTCATCTGGCGCGCCGCCGCTGTAGCCGTTGATGAGCGGTTTCCAGTGACGGGTCGAATAGAACATGTACCGAACATCGAACGCCGGTTCGCCGAGCGGCAATTCGACTATCGCCGTCGACGGTGAGAGCTGCGCGATGTATGAGTACAGCTCGCGAAAATCGTCGGGCGACACGCGATCGGGCAGCGGCCGCAGGTGTCGTTGCTTGTAAGCGACGTCGTTTTGGTTGACCGGGATCGGAGCCGCGAGCGATTCGACGACGATGAGGACGCCGGCGACGGTCGCCGCGCGCGCGGTCGTGATCCCGAACGCCGCCAGCGTGGCGAGACCGAGCGTCGCGATCATGCCGAATCGCGCGGGCACGCGCAGCCCGTCGAAACCGGGAACATAGTGATAGAAAAACGCGTACGGCGCAGACTCGGCGATGCGACGGCCGTGCGAATGAACGTCAGGCCCGAACGACATCACGATCGCCGCGAGCGTGATGATCGAGAAGATCGCCGCCGGAGACGCAAACCACGATCGCACCTCGGTCGATGTCGCCACCACGGCCGCGCCGACAATCGAGACGACGATCAGCATCCGCGAGACGCTGGTGATCTTCAGCAGCGGCAGCCGCACAGTCCAGCCGAGGAGCAGCGCGAGAAGCAGTGCGACGGAAAGGACGAGGACAGCACGGAGCGCGAGCATTCCGGGCGAGCGTCTGACGCTCGGCTGAAAGCCTCGCGCTACAGCGACGATGGCCAGCAGAACGACCGTCACGCCGGGAAACAACGCGCCTTCCGGTTTGTCGAACCCGCGCGCGAGCCATCCCCAGACGTGGACGTTCGGATCCGCGGTGAAGTACGCGTAGACGTCCGCGGAAAACTTCTCGATGTCCGCGAGCGGTCGCGGCCCGAACCCGAGCTGGCGCAGGTGGAGGTACGGCAGGACGAACGGTGTCGTGGCGAGGACGACTGCCGCGCACGTCACCGCAACGGCGGCGACCTGGCGCGCTGAGCGTCGCGTCAATACTTCCCACGTGAGATACACCATCACGATCGGGCTGAAGAAGAGCAGGTAGTACCCGCAAGACAGGTTCTGCAGCGTCCACGCGGCGCCCGCGCCGACGAGCGCGCGCGTGCGGCCGGTCACGAAGTACCGGCGGAACGCAAACAGCGTGAACGGCATCCACGCCGACGACAGCACCTGCACGTGCGGCAGCGCGGCCACTCGATACGGCGCGAAGGCGAACGCGAGCCCCGCGACCATCGCCGCAGGATGACGACCAGTGAACTCTCGTGCGAGCAGGTACGCGCCGGCGGCCGCCAGCACGAACGTCGAGAGAAACACAAGGTTGTAGCAGAGGATCGGATTCTTCGTCAGCGCGTACATCGGCGCGATCGCGATCGCTTGCGGGAGCAGGTGCTCGGAGTACGCCAGCGTCAGCGGATGCGGATAGAAGATGTTGGCGTTCCAGAGTCCGCGACCGAGATGCGTGACGTCCCACGCGAGGATCCACGCGTTGAGCAGCGGATCACCGAAATCAGCGGGGACGTCGCGCGCGAGCCCGAGCGCCAGCGGCCACGTCCAGACGATGGTCGCTGCGACGGATAAGCAAAAACAACCACGAAGGCCGCGAAGACCGCGAAGAAGGGTACTCAAGATGTCTTCGTGATCTTCGCGCGCTTCGTGATCTTCGTGGTAGGTCTTTTATCGAACCCGCTGGATGCGAACGCCGTCGTCGCCCGTGTGGCTCGCGACTTCTTCGACGATGACCGAGAGGATCGCGGCGCTCGGGATCGCGAGGATGGCGCCGGCGAGGCCGTAGAGATCTCCGCCGATGACGAGCGCGATGATCACGGCGACCGGACTGACGCCGACGCGCCGCTCCATGATCTTCGGTACGAGCACGTTCGCCTCGAGCTGGTGCAGGACGAGGAAGTAGACGCCGACCGTGACGGCGAGCTTTGGCGAGACGGTGAGCGCGACCGACACGGCGGCAATGCCGCCGATGATCGGACCGATCACCGGAATCGTCTCGCCAATGGCCGCGACGAGCGCGATGACGTAGAAGTACGGCACGCCCATCCACCACAACCCGACGGCCGCGAACGTCCCCATCACGCCGGCGAGCACGAATTGCGCGCGCAGCCACGCGCTCACCTTCGACACCGCTTCGCGCGCCGCCGTGGCCACGTCGGAGCGACGACCAGCCGGGACGAAACGCATCAAGTAGTCGAACATCCGCTGCGCTTCGATCAGCAGGTAGAAACTCAGGATCAGGATCGTGATCAGTCCGAAGAGGCCGCCGATCACCGTCGACAGGGCGACGAGCACAGTGCCGACGGCGTTCGCACCGCTGCCGTTCGGTGCGTTCTCGACCGCCTGCGCGAGCGTGATTCTGCGCGTCATCAGGTTGTGACCGCGCAGCCAGGTTTGCAGCTTGTTGAATTCTTCCGGCGCACGATCCCACAGCGTCGTCGCCTGCGCGACGAGCGGCGGAACGACGAGCAGGCCCACCAAAATCGTGACGCCGACAATCGTCAGGTAGATGGCGAGGATGGCGAGCCAGCGCGGAACAAAGCCCTGACCGCTGTCCTGACGGGGCCGCTCGAGGACCCGCACGAGAGGCGAGAACCCCATTGCGATGAGCGCGCTGACGTAGATGACCATCAGCGCGCTGCGCGCGGCCCAAATGGCGGCGAGGAGGACGACGGCCCCCACGACCGTCGCGACGGTCTGGAGCAACCGGCGGGTGAACTCGCGGTCGGAAATCAAAGCGTTCGCCGGTATCTCGCTATTGCAGGTACCGTGCCGTAAAGCTCGCCATCAGATCGTAGATTTCACTCAGTTCGTCGAGCGGCGCGAGGAACACGATGCGCAGGAAGCCGGCGTCTTTCGGCAGCCCGAAGCCAGAACCGTACACGCACAGGACGCCGGTCGATCGAAGGAGCGACAGCACGAAATCTTCGTCGGTCTTGCCTTTCGGCAGCGCCACCTGCGGCATCGCGTAAAACGCCGCCGTCGGTTCAACGCACGTCACGCCGGGCATCGTCCGCAGGCGATCGACCGTCAGCCGCGCGCGCGCTTTCAGCGCGTTACGGAATCCGATTTGGTGCGAGCGGTCGCCGGTCAACGCCGGCGCGATGGCGTACTGCATGGGCACCGTGCTGCACAGCCGGCCGTCCGCAAGTTTCTTGACGGCCGCCGCGAGATCGTCGAGCCGCGGCGATCGACCGACGGCCATCCAGCCGGTGCGCCATCCGGGCGCGAGATACGCCTTCGACAGACTCGAAAACGAAATGATCGGCGCGTCGGGGTCGAGAATCCCGAGCGGTTCGATCGGGCCGTCGAAACCCAGATCGCCGTACACCTCGTCGGCCAGGATCAGCAGCCCGTGCTCGTCCGCAAACTCGAGGAGGGCACGTCGCGTGTCGCGTGAATACACGGCGCCCGTCGGGTTGTTGGGATCGATGATTACAAGCGCGCGCGTATTCGGCGTCACGAGGCTGCGCAGTTGATCGAGATCCGGCATCCAGCCGCGGGTCGGATCGAGGCGGTAGTACGACGCCTTCGCGTTGAGCTTCGCCAGCACCGCCGTGTAGAGCGGATACGTCGGCATCGGGACGAGGACTTCGCCGCCCTCCTCAATCAACGCGCTCAGCGTCAGCTCGATGCCTTCGGACGTGCCGGCTGTGATGAAGACGCGATCGGGCGAGACCGGAAATCCATTGCGTGTGTACTCGGCCGCAACTGCCTCGCGCGCCGGCGCAATCCCAGCCGACGGCCCGTAGGTGTTGTGGCCGTCGCGCATCGCTTTGTTCACCGCATCGAGCAGATGTGGCGGTGTCTGAAATCCAAAAGCGACCGGATCGCCGATGTTGAGATACCGAACCTTCGTGCCCGCCGCCTCCACGCGTTGCGCCTCCGCGACGATGTTGCGGATCGCATACGTAAAACGGTGCACGCGTGCAGCCGTAGGAATCGCGGTTTGGGTTTTGGCGATGGTCACGAGGCAATTGTAATTCTTACGTAGCGCAGATCGGGCGGACCTCCTAAATCGTGTAATTGTTACGCGATTTTACCTTCATTTTCGAACTCGCATCGATCGAGTCAATCGAGCAAAGTCAACCCATTCAGCATGTTACGACGTTGGCAGCGCCCTTGGACTAGTCCGGGGCGATGAAACGGGGCAGCCTCATCACAGCGGTGGCGATAGCAGCAACTGTCGCGGTCGGAAACGCACAGCAGGCCACCTTCAAAGCGGGCGTCGATCTCGTCCGCGTCGCGGCAGTGGTCAGGGATCACAAGGGCCACTTCGTGCAGGACCTCTCGGCGAAGGACTTCGAGGTTCTCGAGAACGGGCATCAGCGCGCCATCACTGATTTTCGCCGCGACATGGCTGGCGCCGTGAGCGTGGCGGTGCTCTTCGATGTCAGCGGCAGCATGGAAGGACACCTGCCGAATGCGCGTGAAGCGGCCGAGCACGTCCTCAGCTGGCTCGATGCGCGCGACGAGGCGGCGATCTTCACCTTCGACACGCAGCTGCGCGAGCTGGCGCCCTTCACTGACGGGCTGAAGTCGCTCCCCGAGTCGCTGTCGGCTGTCGTCCCATTCGGCGCGACCTCGCTGCACGACGCGATCGCGCAGACCGCGCGGCGCGCCGGCGAGCGCGAAGGACGCCGCCGCGGCGTCATCGTCCTCACCGACGGCAACGACAACGCGAGCCGCTTGTCACCGGCACAGGTGTCGGCGATCGCGAGCGAAATCGACGTGCCGGTCTACGTCTTCGGCATCGTGCCGTCGATCGACAACCCGTCAGCCGACACCGCGACGATGTCGGTCGAGCGATCGGCGCTGGCGGGTCCGCTGACGGATCTCGCGGACTGGACAGGCGGCCATCTCGTCGTCGCGAGCACGCCAGGGCAGCGCAGCGTGGCGGCGCGGCAGATCGTCGACGAGCTTCGACATCAGTACTTGATCGCATTTGAATCGAGCGGAACTCCGGGCTGGCATCCGCTCGTGATCCGGGCCAAGCAGAAGGATCTCGTGGTGCGAGCCCGAACCGGTTACGTAGCGGGCAGAACTTAGAACTCACAACTGGAGGATTCGATGTTACGCAAATTCTTCGTGGCGGCTTCAATTTCGGCATTGGCGATCGGCGGGTCGACCGCGTGCGCGACCAAGAAGTTCGTGCGCACGAGCGTCGGCGAAGTGAACGACAAAGTGGACTCGATGGGCCGCTCGGTCGAGGAGACGCAGGAACGCACGCGCAAGAACGAGGGACGCATCGCCGAGGTCGATCAGAAGGCGGGCGCCGCACAGCAGGCGGCAGACCAAGCCGGTCAGCAGGCGCAGGCGGCGAACAGCGCGGCGAGCGCGGTCGGCAACAAGTTCGACGAGTTCGACAAATCGAATCGCCGCCTCGTGTACGAAGTGGTGCTGAGCGAGGACTCGGGCAACTTCAAGTTCGGCAAGACGACGCTGCCGGATGAAGCGAAGTCGAAGATCGACGAGGTCGTCGGCCAGCTGAAACAGGATCCGAAGAACGTCTGGATCGAAATCGAAGGCCACACCGACAGCGTCGGGAACAAAGTGGTCAACGAGAAGATCGGGCTCGAGCGCGCCGAAGCCGTCCAGCGGTATCTCTACGAGCAGTACCAGATCCCGCTGCACAAGATGAACGTGATCAGCTACGGCGCCGAGAAGCCGGTGGCGCCGAACAAGACGAAGGCGGGCCGCGCGCAGAACCGCCGCGTCGTGATCAAGATTTTGGCGTAGGAAACATCACGCAGAGCTCGCTGGGCCCGCTGAGCAAGGTTTTCTCTGCGGGCTTTGCGGGCTCCGCGTGAGGAACAAGCTGCCCCGCCCCCGCGGGATCGGTCGTCCGCCGTCATGCCACAGCGGCGTAAATGACCGACCCCCGCGGGGTTTTACATCAGCCGGACGATCGTCCAGTAGACGCCGGCCGCGGCGATGGCGAACGACGCCGGTTGGATCACGAAACGGCGGTAAGTCGCGCGGTTGGTGCGCCAATACATGACGGCGACAAAGGCAAGCGCGATCACCGTCAACTGACCGGCTTCGACGCCTACGTTGAAGCTGACGAGCGCGGCGAGAAATTCCGATCGGGGCAATCCGAGATCGCGCAGCACGCCCGCAAACCCCATCCCGTGCAGCAACCCGAACGAGAACACCAGCGCGAGCCGCCACGGCTTCAGTTCGCTCGTGACCAGGTTTTCGATGGCGACGTACGCGATTGAGAGCGCAATCATCGGCTCGACGACTTTCGCCGGCAGCGACACAATGCCGTACATCGTCAGGCCGAGCGTGATCGAGTGCGCGATCGTGAAGGTGCTCACCTGCAGCAGGACCGATCGCCATCGCGCGCTCAGCAGGAAAATCCCGAGCACAAAAAGAATGTGATCGAGGCCGTTCGGCACGATGTGCGTGAACCCGAGCCCGAAGTATTGCCAGATCACGTCGCCGGTCGTCGGCGGAGGCGGCGGCGCGACGAGCGAGATCGCGGGGCTCGTTCGCGGTCCTTCGAGCCAGAATGTCTGCACCGGTCCGTCAGCGAACCGCACATTGAACGCGAACGATCCGATCGCGAGGCCGTACGCGAACGTCACCTCTCGCGCGCCGGCAGGCACTCGGCCCCTGAGCCGGACGATGGACGGAGCCGCGGCGGCGTCGCTGAACGCCGATACCGGCCGGTACTCGACGGACGGTCGATCGCGCGTGCCGTCGAACGACATCGTGATTCTGTCGCCAAACGCCGGCAAGAGTTCGCGGATCCGACGGTCGCGCGACGAGCGATCGAGATCGCGGGACAAGGGGGCGTTGCTCGCGATTTCGAGCTTCGTCAACAGCGCATCCGGATCGACGACGACGTCGGTGACGTAGGCGGCGTCGCGGAACGTCATCGTCACCTGCGTTTTGCCAATCTCGTGCGCGCGGGCTGCACTTGGCACCATGAGCACCATTAGCACGGTTGGCACCACGAGCACGGCGAATTTCACCTTCATACGCCGCTGATTGCCTTCGCGTGCGCGCGGATGGATTGATCGCGTGTACCGGTACGCAGCGCCTGCGCGATCGCGCGCCTCGCCTCGTCGACGCGGCCAGTCTTGAAGTACGCAATGGCGAGCGCGTCCTCCGTGAAGATGTCGTGCCGTTCACGCGCAGCGCGCTCGGCGATCGCGACGGCGTCATTGAGATTCCGATCGTGATCGGCGAGGAAGCGCGCCAGATTTTTCGGTTCCGGCGCGTCGGTGCGCCATGCTGCTTCGGCCAGCGCGTACTGACGTTCGGCTTCGTCGCGGTGTCCGAGTTGTGCATAGAGATCGCCGATGCGCGCGAAGAGGTCCGGCGTCGGCGACGTTTCGGCAAGGCCGGCCAGCAGATTGATCGCGCCGACGCGATCCCCTTCGGCCGCGATCACTTTGGCGTAGCCGATCACCGCGAACGGATGCCCGGGAAACGCCTGCGACGCCTGCGCATACGCCGCCTTGGCATCGTTCAAGCGGCCACGTTGGAAGTACAGATCGCCAAGCTGCGCACGGGTCCACGCTAGTCCTTCCGGATCGGTCGGCGACGTCGCGTCGGCGGCCAGCTTCATGACCTCGATCGCGCCGTCGAGGTTACCCTGCAGTTCTCGCGCGTACGCGACGCGCGCATAGGCGGCGGCGCTGGGGCGTCGCGTCATCATCTCGTCGAACGCGGCGAACGCTTCGTCGTACTCGCCGAGCTCGAGGTGCGCGTCGCCGATGATCCCGTAGTTGATGGGATCCGACGGTCGGTCCGCACGCGTCTTCTCCGCCGTCGCGAGCGCGTCCCGGAAGCGATGTTCCGACAGATACAGCGTGGCGAGCATGCGGTTCGCGTCGTAGTTGCCGGGATTGTCGACGAGGACGCGCTGCAGCACCGACTCGGCACGCACCGCGAGACCGACGTTACCGGTGACGCGCGTCTGCCGCATCAGCGCATCCGCGAGGAGCACGGCGGCGCCCGCATCATCCGGGTTCTTCGCGACGCGCGATTCCATGTCGCGGACGCGCGCCTCGAGATCCGCGCGCGACGTGCCGGGTGCGCCCGGCGATCCGAGCAGCGAGCCGCTCGTGTGCGGCCGCTTGCTGCGTTGCACGTCGCGCCAGTTGGCGATGGCCACCACCGTCGCGACAGCGACGATGATGGCCACGGCCGTTAGTTGCCCGATGCGCGATTGGGATTGAGTTTCCATGCGTTACCGCCCGAGTGCGGGAAGGCGAGGTACGGGAACGTGCTGCGGAACGGAACGTCGTTGTTGTTGACGCCGTCGCCGAGCCCACTGACCTTTGCCCCTGTCAGGAAACCGGCGGCCGCCTGCACCGTGATGTCGATCACGTCATCGGTCAACCGGCGGCCGTTCGGGAAGCCCTGGATATCGCCGGCGAGCACGCCCATGCGATTCGGCGACGCCACCGGCGCGATGTCGGTGTTGAGCCGCAGCATCTCGGCTTCTTTCACGCCGGTCGGCTGGTTCAGGCCGGGGACGCCCGTGAGGAACACCTGCACGAGATCGTTGCGCGGCGTCGACGGCGCGGCGAGTCCGTAGACCGCCTGCAGCAGCTTCGGCACTTCGGGGTCGGTGTAGTTGCCGCGGAAGCCGGCGCCATCCGACGTCGGTGCGGACGCGTTCCAGCGATCTTTCTGTCCGACCGGGATGATCACTTCGTTCACCAGCGGCATGCCGAGGCGCGACACCTGGACGAAGTTGCCGCTCGACGTTTCCGAACCCGCGGCGCGCGTCGTCGTCGCCGGACGGCTCGTCGTCGACCAGACGCCGATGATCGGGTTCGTGCCCGCTTTGAGCGATGACTTCGGCACCTGGATCGCGATGCTGTGCACGTTGAAGCCGGCGAGCGAATCGTTGCCGACTTCGGACAGGTTCGCGCCGTAGAGCAAGTCGAAGACGCGAAGGTCGAGGAAGAACGGATCGTCCGTCTGTCCCGCGAACACGCGACCGACCGTCCCGTCCGCCTGACGGAATTCGTAGACGCCGCTTCCGTTGCCGCCGTAGTTCGGCGTGGAGGCTGGTCCGACGTTGTCGTACATCGTTTTCATCGGACCCGCGGTAAACGTCGTCCGGCCGTTGTCGATGCGCGTCAACGTGTACGTCTGGTACATGTTGCGGTTGGGATCGTCGAGCGATTTGATTGGGCCGGTGTTGTAGAGAAACGTATTCGGGTTCGTGAGCTGCGTGGTGAAGCGCAACTGGTACGTGACGTCCTCGACGCCGTCGCCGTTGTTGTCGATCTTGATCTCGTAGAGGACGCTGTCGCCGAAGCGGTAGAAGTTCGGACCGCCGGCGGGATCCTCGAACGGGATGAACGACGCGATGAGCGTGACCGTGTCGGGATTGTCAGGGCTGACAAAGGCGTACACGTCGGTATGATCCGCTTGCGGGTCGCCGCTGATCAGCGGCGCCTCGCGGTGGCTCGATGCGTGGCCGGGCATCATCTGATACCCGACGAACAGCACGAGCAGGACGAGAAAGAACACACGCTTGCTCACAAATCCTCCTCCAGAACGGCGCCAATCCGCGGGAGTCGGCGCGCCGTTGTTGCTTGTGGGTCTGCATGCAACACCCTTCCTACGAACCTGGTGAGTGGTCGGATTTCTTACCGGCATGGGCGCGGCTGGCGGACTTCGCGTCGGTCGGCCTGCTGGTCGCGGCCGCGACGATCGCCGTCTCCGGTGGATTCCGCACGCGCATCGCCGACTGGCACGTGGCGTTTACATCGCCGCTGCGGCTCGTGGTGTGGGCAATCGCCATCGGCGCCGCGCGTCACGTCGTCGTGCGGCGTCATTCGATCGTGGAACACGTCTCCGCACGGGTCGTTGCGCTGACACGCAGCGACGCGTGCCGCGCCAGCGTTGCCGTCACGCTGCTGACGCGTCCGATCGTCATGCTGGTGGGATTTCTGGCCGTCGCGATGATCGGGTACGCACCAAACGCGCAGCCGTTTCACGAATTCTCGAACGAGCTGTTCAACCTGCCGCTCCGGTGGGACGCCGGCTGGTATCTGCAGATTGCCACGAACGGGTATCAGTTCATCCGCGACGCCGGACCCGAGGCGCAGCAGAACATCGTCTTTTTTCCCGCGTACCCGATGATCGTGCGGCTCGTCGCGCTCGTATTCGGCAACACGATCGGTGCATACGTTTCTGCAGCCATCGCGGTGTCCGTGGTGTTCTCCGCAATCGGACTCGCCTACGTGTACGGCATCGCGCGGCGATTCCTCGACGGCGAGCAGTCGACGACGGCGCTGTGGCTGATGGCGACGTTTCCGTTCGCGCTGTTCTTCGGCGCGATTTACGGCGAATCGCTATTTCTGGCGTGCGCCGCCGGCGCGGTCTATCACTGCGATCGGCGCGAGTGGCGGCACGCGAGCCCGTGGGCTCTCGTCGCCGGTCTGACACGCCCGAACGGATTCCTGCTGGCGATTCCGCTGCTGCTGATGACGCCCTTCGACGTCGCTCGGAGCGACCGGCGTCGTTTCGCGGTCGCGGCCGCGCCGGTCGTCGGTGTGGCGATCTACGCGCTCTTCATCTGGCACCTGACCGGCAGTCCCTTCGCGTGGGCCACCGGACACGCGGCGTGGGGGCGCCACTACCGCGGCGTGGCGTCGCTCGTCACCGACCGGTACAACTTCATTGCCCACGCCGGCGTCACCGGCTACGTTGCCCAGCAGCCATACGACTTCGTCAACGCCGCCGGCCTGCTGTTCGTGCTCGCGTCCGTGTGGCCGCTCGCGCGGCGCTTTTCGATCGCGCTCGCCGCGTTTGTGGTCGTCAACGTCGTGCCCGGCCTGGTCAGCGGCGGCTTGATGTCGATGGGCCGCTTCTCGTCTGTCCTGTTTCCGGCCTTCATCTGGTTCGCGAGCGTCGTGCCGGCGCGTCACCGCACCGGCTGGATCGCGGCGTTCGCGTCGCTGCAGGCGCTCAACGCGGCGCTGTTCTACACGTGGCGGCCGTTGTTCTGATGTAATCTCTCGACATGATTCGCACCGAGTTGTCGCTGCGCCTCGCCAACAGTCCCGGCGCATTGGGCGGCGTCTGCCGTCTCCTGTCGAACGAACGCGTCAACATCGTCGCGATGATGCTCGAAACCGGCGGCCAGTTGCGCATCGTCGTCGACAACCACACGCACGGTGCTGCGGTGTTGCGGGAGCATCACCATCAGGTCGCCGAACGGGACGTCGTCGTGATGACGCTGCCGAACGCGCCTGGCGCGCTCAGTTCCGCGCTGCGCTTCGTGAGCGACGCAAACGTCAACATCGAGTACTCGTACAGCGGCATCTCCGACGCCCGCGGCGTTGCGGTCGTCGTGCTGGGCGTCGACGATGCGATGCGAGCGGCTGCGGCGGCGGGCGTCTAATCATGCGGTTGTACGTAGAACCGATGGACGCTGTCGTCACGGACGTCGAAATCGACGGCAGGATCTGCTTCGACTCTGAAGGGTGGAAAACGCCGACGCTTCAAGAACGCAGGGCGATTATCTACTCCGCACAAAAGGAGATCGAGGCGCTCACAGAACTAATTGAGCGTTTAGCCCTGCCCACGAGCGGTCCTGTTTGACTGAGAGAAGTTCCACATAAAATTCTGCCATCCTGCCATTCTGCGATGCTGCGATTTCGTCCCCATTGACGACGCGTAGATTTGTTATCCGGGCGTTGATCGCATTCACGCTCTTGACGTGCGTGATGACGTATCCGCAGGTGCTGCACCTGCGCGATACCGTGCACGATGACGGCGATCCGCTCCTGAACACCTGGGCACTCGCGTGGGTCGCGCATCAGTTGCCGCGGGCGCCGGCGCATTTGTTCGACGCCAACATCTTCTATCCCGAGCGGCGAACGCTGGCGTACTCCGAGACGCTCCTGTTGCCCGCCGTTGTCGCCGCGCCGCTGCACTGGATCGGCATCGGTCCGATCCTCGTGTACAACCTCGTGTTCCTGTCTGGCTTCGTGATCTCGGGCGTCGGGATGGCGCTGCTCGTAAGATCGCTCACGGCCTCGTCGGCAGCCGGGTTGATCGCCGGCGTCGTGTTTGCGTTTCTGCCGTACCGCATCGATCACTTTGCGCACATGCAGTTGCAGCAGACGCAGTGCCTGCCGTTTGCGATGTGGGCGTTCCATCGGTTGACGACGTCGGGTTCGATTCGCGACGGTGCGCTCTTTGGCGCGTTGACGGCCGGCCAGGTGCTGTCGTGCATGTACTACGGCCTGCTGATGATTCCATTCATGGCGGTCGTTTGCGCCACGCTGGTCATTGCAGGGTGGCAGAAACGCAGAACGGCAGGATTCGTGCCGCTGTTGATTGCGGGCGCCATCGTCGTCGTTGCCGCATATCCAGTTGCACGAGCCTATCTGGGAGCACGAAAAGTCGTCGGCGAGCGAACGGCTGAAGAAATCGTGACGAACGGCAGCGCCGTCGTCACCGATTATCTGGGACCGCCCGAAGAGAATCTCGTGTATGGAAAGGTGTTCGCGCGCTTTGCCCGCGGCGAACGAAAGCTGTTTCCAGGGTTCGTAGCGATCGGCCTCGCGCTCTTCGGCATCGTAGGCACCAGAGGCACGTTAGGCACCCGAGGCACCTCCGCCTCCCGAGGCACGTTGGTTCTCGCATACGGACTCGGTCTGCTCATCGCGTTCGACGTTTCTCTCGGTTTCAATGGGATCACCTATCGCGTGTTGTACGCGTACGTCTTGCCGTTTCGCGGCCTTCGAATTCCTGCGCGCAGCGGCATGCTCGTCGGCTTTGCGCTCGCGGTCCTCGCGGGACTCGGTGTTGCCCGGATCCGGCGGCGTGAAGTCGTCGCGGTCCTCGGGATGTTGATGTGTGTCGAGTACTTGTCGCACCACATTCCCCAGGTGACGGTCCCCCTCGCGCCGCCGCAAGCCTATGCGGATCTGATGCGCGACAACGCCGGCAATCCACCCGCGACGCTCTTCGAGTTTCCCGCATCGTCGCAGGACGACCCGACGTACATGTACTACTCGACGTTCCACTGGCAGCATCTCGCCAATGGATACAGCGGATTCTTTCCACCGTCGTACATCTTCATGGTCAACCAGGTGCAGAATCTGCCGGAGGACATGGGCGTCACCGCCATCAAGAACCACGGCGCGCGCTACCTGCTCATCCACGGCGAGCGCTTGTTTGGCGGCCGCTACGCCGAGCTGACCGAACAGCTCAAGCGCAGGCGCGACATGACATTGGTGTCACGCGCGCCGGCCGAGCGCGAGGGCCAGCACGGCGAGATCAGCGTTTTCCGCATCTCCTACAACGAAGACCGATAGATCAGCAGCTAGCAGCGAGGCGCCAGCCGCCGTATGATCGCCAAATGTCGGAAAGCTTTAGTCGCCGAGATTTTCTGAAGTCGGCCGGCCTGGGCGGCGTTGCCACCGCGGTGACGACGATCGCGCCGCCGGACGTTGACGCCCAAACCGGACCTCGCGTTGTCGGACCGGCCGATGTGCCCGTGACGTTGACGGTCAACGGCAAACGCCTCGAACTGCAGATCGAACCGCGCGTGACGCTGCTCGACGCGCTTCGCAATCGCGCCGATCTCACCGGCAACAAACGTGTCTGCGACCGCGGGTCCTGCGGCGCGTGCACGATGATCGTCGACGGTCGCACCGTTTACGCCTGCTCGACGCTGGCGATCGACGTGCAAGGCAAACAGATTCGCACGGTCGACGGGCTCGCGAACGGCAGCACGCTGCATCCGGTGCAGCAGGCATTCTGCGACGTCGACGCCCTGATGTGCGGCTTCTGCACACCCGGCTTCGTCGTCGCGACCGTCGCGCTCCTCGAGAAATATCCGAATGCCACGCCCGAACAAGCGCGCAAAGAGCTCGACGGCAACATCTGCCGGTGCGGCACGTTCGTCCGGATTCTCGAAGCGGCCATGAAAGCGAAAACGATGGGGGTGGCGCGTGGCTAACGGAAAATACTCGTGGCCCGAGAAGCCGACGCTGCTGTCGACGGCGGTCAAGCGGCTCGACGGTCCCGACAAAGTCGCCGGCCGTGCGCGCTACACGTACGACATCACTCGTCCCGGGATGATCTACGGGAAGATGGTCCGCTCGCCATATCCGCACGCGAAGGTCACCTCGATCGATCTCGCCAACGCGCAGAAAGCGCCTGGCGTGAAGGCGGTGCTCGCGTATCGCAATCCTGGCGATGAACTGCATTATCAAGGCGATCCGGTTGCCGCCGTCGCGGCGGACACGGAAGAACGCGCGCGCGATGCCGCGCGGTTGATTCGCGTGCGCTACGAAGTGCTGCCACACGTGTCGAACGAAACCCTCGCACGGAACGAAGACGCGCCGAAGTGGAGCACGACCCAGGCGAACACGCGTCCCGGCTCGAAGCAGGAAACGGGCGACCTCGACGCCGGCTTCTCGCAGGCGGCGCACATCGTCAATCAAACGTATTCGACACATGTGATCACGCACGTGTGTCTCGAAACGCACGGCACGGTCTGCGAATGGGACGGCGACAAGCTGACAGCGTGGGTGTCGACCCAGGGCGTGCATCAGTGCGCGGACGGGTTTGCGCAGGCGCTCGGCGTTCCGCGTGCGAACGTCCGCGTGATCACGCAATACATGGGCGGCGGCTTCGGCAGCAAGTTTGCGCCCGATGCGCAAGGGATCATCTGCGCGAAACTCGCGAAGCAGGCTGGTGTTCCCGTCAAGCTGATGCTCGAGCGCAAGGAAGAGCATCTTGACACCGGCAACCGTCCGTCGGCGTTCGCGCAGATTCGCGCCGGCGTGTCGGCGGACGGCACGCTGACGGCGTTCGACGGTCAGAGCTGGGGGACTGGCGGAGCAGGGGCTGGGTCGAACTTTCCGCTGCCGTATCTCTATCGCTTCCCGAACCGGCGGCGCGTGCACACCGACGTCTACATCAATGCCGGCCAGCAGCGCGCGATGCGCGCGCCCGGGCATCCGCAAGGTTGCTACCTGACCGAAATCCTGATGGACGAACTCGCCGATCGCGTCCGCATGGATCCGGTCGAGTTCCGCATCAAGAATGCGCCACCCGTCGCGCCGAACGCGCAGTGGATTAACTACTTCCGCGAGGGCGCGAAGCGATTTGGGTGGGACAAACGTCACCCGACCGGAGACGCGACACCCGGTCCAATCAAAACCGGCATGGGCGTGTCCGCGCATCTCTGGGGCGGCGCCGGCCGCGGATCCACCGCGCACGTCGACATCCACAACGACGGCAGCGTCGTCGTGAAGTGCGGCACGCAGGATATCGGCACGGGCACCCGGACGATCGTGGCGATGGTCGCGGCTGAAACGTTTGGACTGCCTGTCAGCGGTGTGAGGCCGGAGATCGGCGACACCGTCGATCCGTTCAGCGGCGGATCCGGCGGCAGCACGACGGCCGCGTCGGTCACGCCGGCGATTCGTGTGACGTGCGTCGACGCGCTCGATCAATTGTTCGCGAAAGTCGCGCCGACGCTCGGCACGACGGCGGACAACCTCGTCGCTGAGAGCGGGCGGATTCACGTCAAAGGCAACGCGTCGAAGGGCGTGGCGTGGAAAGACGCATGCAAGTTCATCGGCACTGAACCGATCTCGGTCGACGGCAAGTGGCAGGACGGCCTCTCCGGCGCGGGCACGAGCGGCGTGCAGTTCGCGGAAGTGACCGTTGACATCGAAACCGGCATCGTCCGCATCAAGCGGATCCTCGCGATGCAGGACTGCGGGCTGATCGTCGACAAACTGACGGCCGAGAGCCAGGCGTATGGCGGCGTCATCGCGGCGATCAACTTCGCGCTCTTCGAAGATCGGATCCTCGATCGCGTCACCGGTCAGATGGTGAACCCGAACATGGAGTGGTATCTGCTGGCCGGCATGTCCGATGTGCCGCAGATCGATATCGTGTTGAACAACATGCCGGAGCGCGGCGTGATCGGCATCGGCGAGCCGCCGACGGTCTCGACCGCGTCGGCCATCGCGAACGCGGTGAGAAACGCGACCGGCGCGACGATTCGCAGTTTGCCGCTGCATCCACACAAGGTGCTCGCGGCGATCGAGCAGGAACGCGCGGGAGGTACGAATTGAAAGCCTTTGCCTACGTCAATGCGACGAACGAGAAGGAGGTCGTCGCGGCGCTCAAGACCGACGGCATCGCGCTGCCGCTCGCCGGCGGTCAGGATCTGCTCGCGCGGATGAAGGATTACATCGACTCGCCCGATCGCGTCGTCAACGTCAAGAACGCGCTCGATGCGACGGTGACCGCGACGCCGGACGGCGGACTGAAAATCGGCGCCGCGATGAAGATCATCGACCTGTACGAGCACCAGCAGGTCGCGCGCATGTATCCGGCCGTGAATGCGGCGGCCATCGAGATCGGCACGCCGCAGATTCGGCATCAGGGCACCGTTGGCGGCAACGTCAACCAGCGTCCGCGGTGCTGGTACTTCCGCAACGAAGAATTCGTCTGCTACAAGAAAGGCGGATCGCGCTGCTTCGCCGTCAACGGCGAGAATCAGTATCACGCGATCTTCGGCAACGACGGCCCCAGCCACATCGTCCACCCGTCGAGCCTGGCCGTGCCGTTCGTCGCCTACGGCGCGAAGTTCCGCGTCCTCGGTCCGAATGGCGAGCGCGAAGTGGCCGCAGCCGATTTCTTCACCATGCCGACGCTCGCCAACGTCACGAAAGAAAACGTGCTCGATGACGAAGAGATCCTGACGCACGTGATCTTGCCGCCGCCGGGGAACGTCAAGAGCGGACATTACGAGGTCCGCTACAAAGCGTCGCATGACTGGCCGCTGGCGTTCAGCACGGTGGTGCTCGCGATGAACGGCAACACGATCGCGTCTGCGCGTGTCGTCCTCGGCGCCGTCGCGCCGATCCCGTGGCGATCGAAGCCCGCGGAAGCGGCGCTTGCAGGCAAGCCGTTGAACGAAGATACGGCGTCGCTTGCCGCGGAAGCCGCGGTCAGCGATGCGCAGCCGATGAGCGGCAACGCCTACAAGATTCAGATCGCGAAGACCGCCGTGAAGCGTGCCCTCATGCGCGCGGCGGGAGTGAGCACTGTTTAAGGTTCAAAAGGTTCAAAGGGTTCAAGAGGTTCAAGAGGTTCAAGGTTCAAAAGGTTCGACGAACCCCTTGAACCCCTTGAACCACTTGAACCTCATGAACCTCTTGAACCTTTTGAACCTTTTGAACCGACAAGTTATGGATCATCTAACTTCACCCAAGCTTCAACCTGGCGTCCACTGCCTCAAGCTCCGTCACAAAGGGATGTACGTCACGTCCGGTCCGTACCCGGAGGAGTTGAATTTCTACGACGCGTACGACGCGACCGCCTACTGGTGTGTCGAAACGCAGCGCGGGTTCGGGCCAGACGGCAAGCCGGTGAGGCCCGATGTCTGCTGCAGCGATCGCGGCTGCTGCCAGCACTGACGCGGCAGAAACACCGTGAACAAACCCTGCGAGCCCTGCGGCGCGTAGGCGGTCGTGACGAGCTGCACCAGCGGCGAGTCGTAGCCCTTCGGAACGATGACCGCGTCAAAGAACTGCTCTTCGACACGCCTTTTCACATCTCGCCCGGCCATCGTCTGCGTGCTGTAGCCGAATTCGAGGTTCGAGTAGTCCAGCACCCACGGCCGTTGGCCGTTGAGAATTGGCACGATCGGGTCGAACGACAACCACGTTCCGGCTGGCGCGTCATGCCGAAGGTCGACGACGGCTGCTCGAGGCCGAGGGCCGGCCGACCTGATGTCGGCGACGACGGACGGAAGACCCGGCAGAGGGATCGTGATCGCCGCGATCATCACGGCGAGCGCGCCGAATACGGCCGCGCCGATGCGTGGCCGCAGCGTGCCGTCGGACAACGCGCCGCCGACGAGAAGCAGACTCGCCAGATGGAGATCGACGAGATGATTCGACGCGGTTCCCGGCGTCGTGAAGATGGCGATCGCGACCAGTGACGCGGTCATGAGATATGCGGACGACCAGTCGACGCCGCGTTTCCATGCACACCAGCACGCCACCGCGAAAGGAACCCCGATGTCAAACGGCTTGATGGCGAGCTCGCGAAAGAATTGCGGCACCGCGTCACGCGCCTCGTGCCACGTGGCGCCAGCGAAGGCGGCGACGAGAAACGCGCGATGGAAATTGCCGGCCGACCACGCCTCGATGGCGAGCAGCGCCACGCCGAGCCCGGCGCTCGTAAGCATCACAAACGAAATCCGGTGACGCGTCGACCGGTGTGCAAGCGCGATCGGAACCGCAAACGCCACCGCCGTGATCTTGGTCAGGCCGGCGAGAATCAACAGAACGGCGCCAGCCACCGGGCCGGTCACCGCCGCGAGAAGCACCAGCGCAGCCGCGAGATAATCTGGATTCAGGTCGGTGCACGACTGCTGAAAAATGATCGTGCCCCAGACCAGCAGCGCGAGCGGCGCCGCGGTGGCGCGATCGACTTCGACTGTCCGCAGTGCGACATAGAGAGCGAACGCTGCCGCCACAACGCTCATCTGCATCAGGACGACGCCGCTCCAGATCGGATCGAAGCCGAGTTTCAGCAGCGCCGCATGAAGGAGAAAGAGCAGCGGCATGTATCGAGTGCCGCCATACCCGATCGCGCTGATAACCGGCCGATAGAACTCGCCGTGTGCGGCGTCCCACGCGAGTGCGACCCAGATGCTGCTCTTCATCCGTAAGAACAGCGACGGCTCTCGATACCAATACAACATCGCAACGCGGACCGCCGCGGCGACGGCGATCGCTGCCGTTGCACGCAGCGTCCACGTCAACAACTGCGCGTCGCGCGTCGATCGGTCAGGCAGCGGGCGCGCGACAGTCACACTTTGTCAGCGGATATTCGCGAGCTTGAACAGGACCGTTCCGAGCGCCGCGTAATCGAGGTCGCCACCGCCGGACGCAACCAACGCGTTGATCAACTGCGTGACGATGGCCGTGCCCGGCATCGCGACGCCGTTGGCTTGCGCCGCTTCGTTCGCGAGCCGCAGGTCCTTCTGATACAGCTTCGTCCTGAATCCAGGTTTGTAGTTGTCGTTCAGCATCCGCTCGCCGTGGACCTCGAGGACGCGGCTCGCCGCGAAGCCTCCGAGCAGGGCTTGGCGGACGCGCGCGGCGTCGACGCCGGCTTTCTTCGCGAGCGCGAACGCTTCGCTGACCCCCGCGAGCGCGCCGCCGATCGCAATCTGGTTGCAGATCTTGCAGACCTGGCCCGCGCCGGACGGTCCGATATGGACGATCCGCTCTTTGTTGCCCATCGCCTGCAGCACGGGCAGCGCACGGGTGAAGGCGGCTTCGTCACCGCCGACCATGATCGACAGTTGCGCATTGACGGCGCCGATCTCGCCGCCGCTGACCGGTGCGTCGAGCATCGATCCGCCTTTGTCGGCGACCTGCTTCGCGAGCCGCTGCGTCGCCGCCGGTGAGATGCTGCTCATGTCGATGACGATCGCGTCGCGCTGCAGCGCCGACACGACGCCGTCCTTTCCAGCGAGCACGAGCTCGACGTCGGACGTATCCGGCACCATCGTGATGACAATCGATGACTGCTTCGCCACGTCAGCCGGAGAGGTGCCTGCTTTTGCACCAGCGGCGACGACCTCGTCGACCGCGCCGCGGCTGCGGTTGTGGACGACGAGCGAAAATCCCGCCTTGATGAGGTTTTTCGCCATGGGTTTTCCCATGACGCCGAGCCCGATGAAACCAAGTGTGTCGGCCATAGAGGGCTATAATCCTACCTATGAAACACGCAATTGTTGCGGCTGCGTTTCTCACGCTCGCCATCGCTCCGCTGCGCGCCAAAAACGCGGTGAGCGGCGAGTACGTGGAGGCGCGCACGGCCGAAGTCTTCACCGGCGGCTGCATCATGAACAGCGAAGCCGAGACGATGGGCAAGCAGGCGGTGCTCGCGTGGAAAGTCGACCGCGGATCGTTCAACGGCGTCTCGCTCGACGGCCTGTCGGTCGTCGCGGCGTTGTCGGGCGACAAGAACCTCGGCATGACCGAGATGGGCGGCGAAAAGCCTGACGTAAAATCGGCGCTCTTCGTGGACGCGCGCGCCAACCGCGCGCAGCAGATCGCGCTCGTCGCGATGGCGAACGAGCTTTCGCACGGTCTCGTCGGCACGATCGTCCAGGTGTCGCCCGCGCCGATCCAGTTCGCGGATCACGGCAGCGAAATCGCGGTCACCGCGCCGTCGGTCACGCTTGAAGTCAACAAGCACCTGACGCACGATCCGACCTGCGGCGCGCAGCAGTGGTTCCATCCGTTCTCGTCGCTGACGGAGTCGACGATGGGCGTGGCGGATCAACATCTGTTCACCGGATCCGCGCTCGGCACGAAGTGGAGCGATCCAAACAAGCGCTCCGCGTTTTTCGGAACCTTCGTTTACTAGGCAGCACAGGCAGGAAGGGCAGGACAGGCAGGAGGGCTGGCGCTTTCCCGTCCTGCCGCTCCCGCCGTTCCCGCCCCTCCTGCCCATGATTCTGACCGACAAGACGGCACTCATCACGGGCGGCAAGCGCATTGGCGCGGTCGTCGCCCGTGCGCTTGCACTGCGTGGCGTCGATGTGGCGTTGGCATACGCGCGTTCGCGCGCCGAAGCGGATGCGGCCGCGGCCGATGTGCGCGCGGCCGCGCGTCGCGCGGTCGTGATTCAGGCGGATCTCGCCAATCCCGAGGCCTGTTCGGCGCTGGTGCGGGCGACCGTCGACGCGTTCGGCCGCCTGGACGTCCTGATCAACATGGCGTCGGTCTACACGAAACGGCGGTTCGACGACCTCACGGTCGCGGACTGGGACGCCAACCTGCACGTCGATCTGCGGGCGGCGTTCCTCTGCTCGCACGCGGCGGTGCCGCACATGCGCACGCGGGGCGGCGGGCGCATCATCAACTTCAGCGATTGGGTGGCGGCCAGCCGACGCCCGCGCTACGAAGGGTTTGTCCCGTATTACGTGGCGAAGTCCGGCGTCATCGCGCTGACCGAAGCGCTCGCGCTCGAACTCGCGAAGGACAACATCCTCGTCAATGCGATCGCGCCGGGACCGATCGTCGCGCCACCCGACACGACGGCGGACGAGCGCAAGGCAGTCGAAGATGCCACGCCGCTCGGGCGATGGGGCGGCGAAGAGGAAATCGTCAAAGGGATTCTCGCGCTGCTCGACAGCGATTTCATCACGGGCGAGACGATCCGGATTGATGGTGGTCGTCACGTGAAGTGACGCGGTTCTTGTCGACCACCGCCGCCAGAATCATCACGAATCCAATCAAACGCAGCACGTAGAACCAGTGCCGCGCTTCGTCGGCCGGTTGGATCAGCGCGATCCCGGCCCAGTTCGCCGCGAACATCCAGAACGCGAGCGCGAACCACAGAAACAGTCTGTCCATCGTTTCCAGCCAGAAGCGCAGAAACAGGACGCCCGCGACGAAGCTGCTGCATGCCGAGACGCCGTTGAGGAAGTTGATCATCGGCTACTCGAGATCCCAGACGAGTCCGACCAGGAGAAGGACCGTCGCGACCGCGCCGACCAGCGCACGGGCGAACGAAAGATCCACCGTGGGCAGCACGACGAGATCGGCAAACAGGATCGCGTTGTTCAACGCGAGCCCGATGAAGCCGAGGCTGCTCCACAGCAACAGCCGCGTTCGGCGCTGAAGGTACGTGCGCAGCAACGCGATGGCGCACCCGCCGCTCGTCATCGCGCAGAGTAAGTACACCGCTTCAGCCACGGTCGTCGTCCTTTGTCAGCTTGAACGAGTCGGCGAAATCACGCAACGACCGGCGACCGAGCGACAGCACGAAGGCGGTGACCTCTCGGCGCGACCCGCGATACGCGTCGGTGACCAGCTTCGCATCGGCTGCCAGTTCCGGCGTCGCCGGGCAGTATTTATAGCGGACGTCTTCGTCGACGCGCACGTCGAGCAGCGCGCGCTGGCACAGGATCTCGAGAAATTCGGCCGCGGATGATTTCGACAGCTGCAGCGTGTCGGCAACGTCCGACGCGGTCCACGATCGGTGTTGACGATGATGCAGGAGCAGCAGAATTTCGAGTTGCTCCAGGTTGTCGACTCGTCGTTCGAGAAAGCGTCGAACCCGAAGAGGGAGCACCGCTCAAAATCGTAATGTAGTCGTAAGCGTGTGATCCGATCGATACAGCTACAGCTGAGCTTCGAGCGGTTGTGTTTGTGTCTTTTTTGTGGTGCGTGTAGTCTTTGCGTTTTCCGCCTTGTCGATTCCCGCTGGTCAACGCGTAGAGCTGGTGCTCTACATCAGCGCCGCATCGCCCGCATCCGTTCGCGCGGTGGTCAACGCCAAGCGTCTCTTGCGCGAGTACAAGGCCGCGGACGTCAACTTGACGATCTGCGATTTGACGAAGGACCCGGCGGCGGGCGATCGCGATCAGATTGCCTTCACGCCGACGTTGTGCAAGCGTGCGCCGGAGCCACCGATGTGGATACTCGGTGATCTCGCGCAGCCCGAGCCGCTGATCGAGCTGCTCGAGTTTTACGGAGTACAGCCGACGCATGGGAATCGCAAAGCTCACCACCGGCATTCCAGGGTTTGACATCCTGACGCACGGCGGCATCCCCGAAGGGCGCTCGACGCTCATCGTGGGCCGCAGCGGTACCGGGAAAACGATCTTCGGTCTCCAGCTGGCGTCACACCTCGCGCGCCACAACGTGGCGCCGCTCGTGGTCGGCGTCGAAGAGAGCGCCGACGATCTCATCAATACCGGCGACGGGCTCGGTCTCGACATCAGCGGTTTGCGCGAAGAAGGCAAGCTGCATGTGATCGATTTGACGCGGCCGATGGACGGTCCGACCGTCGTCAGCGGCGAGTACGATCTGTACGGCTTGATTCACCGCCTCGAGGCGGCGGTTCGCGAACGGAACGTCAAGGTGATCATCCTCGATTCGGCGACGGCGCTCTTCAGCCCGCGACCGCCGCAGGATCAACTGCGCAACCACTTTTTTCAGTTGGTGCACACGTTCCGGCGTCTCGGCGTCACCGGCGTGATCCTCGCGGAGTCGCCGCAGGATTACGGTCAGCTGACGACGCTCGGCGTCGAAGATTACGTCTGCGACCTCGTCGTCGTGTTGCGAAACACGATCGACGGTGATCGCCGCCGGCGCTCGATCGAAGTGAACAAATACCGCCGCAGCGGCCACTTCAAGGGCGAGTACCCCTGCACCGTGACGACGCGCGGCCTGGTGATCTTTCCGCAGAATCCGAAAGAGCGCCCGGACTTCGTGCCGGTTGAACGCTTCTCGAGCGGCGTCGCCGGCCTCGATGACATGACGCGCGGTGGATGGCTGAGAAACTCGATCATCATCGTCCGTGGACCAACCGGCAGCGGCAAGACGATGCTCGCGGGCCTGTACGCGCGTGCCGGCGCCCTCCGCGGCGAACGCGTCGTCTATTACGGGTTCGAAGAGCCGCGCCCGATTCTCGTCCGCAACTTCGAAGTCATCGGCATGCCGATGACGCCGCTGATCAACACGGGCAACCTCCGCATCATTTGTCGATACCCGGAATCGACAAGCCTCGAGGATCTGCTCGTCAACCTGCGCATCGGTATCGAAGAGTTCAGCCCGTCGCTGATTGTGATGGACAGCATCTCGTCCATCGAGCACGCATCATCCGAGAAGGGATTCCGGCAGTTCGTCATCGGCGTCGCGTCGTTGCTGCGCGAGCACGGCCGGAGTGCCTTGCTTACGCAGACCATCATGGCGGGCGAGGCGGCGAGTCATACGGCGCCGTACATGTCGACGGTCGCCGATGCAATCCTCGCGATGGACTACTCGCCAGCCGGTTACGAGCTCGACCGGACGATGCGCGTCATCAAGATGCGTGGGTCGGACCATGACACACATCCATATCGGTTGACCATCCAGCCGGGCGGGCTCCAGGTAGAGAAGCTCTCAGCGACCGAGTTCAAGAAGAATAAGCCGACATTTACGGCCTAGTTTTAAGCGCGGCTACTCGGCAAAACATTTGCTCTCCTCATCAGCGCCGCTGAGGAGAGCGGTACGAGATGTATGCCGAGCAGACACAGCCGAGCCACACTGTTCAGGTTAATAACGGGCTTGCGGGGCGGATTCTGGTCGTCGATGACGACCGCGCGTTTGGCGGGTTCATGCTGGCATCGCTGTCGTCGCGGGGCCATGACGTCGAATGGGCAGGCTGCATTCTCGACGCGCTCGGCAACCTCTACAGTGAGCGTTACGATCTCGTCATCATCGACCTTCGGTTGCCAGACGGCAACGGCCTCGAACTCTTGCGGCAAGCAACCGAGGAAGGGCTGTTGACGCAGAGCGCGGCCATCATCCTCACCGGACACGACTTCGACGAGCCCGACGACATCCGCGTCTTCCACAAGCCGCTCGACATCGAATCGTTCCTGGATCGCATGGGCGAGATCATCGCCCATACCAAGAAGCGCGAAGTGGCAAGGTCGACGCGCCCGCCGGCGCATGCCCGCGGCACCTCGCACGATCGCGGCCGACGGTCGGACAAACAGGCGAAGATCGAATTGGTGCTCTACGTCAGCCCCTCGTCGGAAAAATGTCAGAAGGCCGTGCGTACGATCCAGCAGGTGCTGGAGCAATACGATGCGCAGCAAGTCAATTTTTCGGTCTGCGATTTGACCGGCCGACCGTCCACCGCCGAGGAAGATGCGGTGGTGTTTACGCCGACGCTGGTGAAGCGCGGTCCCGGTCCACGGACGTGGATCGTCGGCAACCTCGATCAGCCGGAGTTGCTCGTCGACCTGCTCGAAGTCAGCGGCGTGGACCGGAAGAAAGACTAGCCGCCGTCGCGAGCGCCTGCTGCATCGACTGCAGCGCCGCTCGCAGCTCTTTCGGCTCGCGCGCGAAACAGAATCGCAGATAACCTTCGCCGGCCTGCCCGAAGTCCACGCCAGGCACGCATCCCAGTTTTGCGTTCTTGATCAGGAATTCCGCCATCTGCCACGAAATCGATCCGGACTCTGCCTGCCATTTCGGATCGATTCGCATGAACGCGTAAAACGCGCCGGCCGGCGGAGCACCGGTGAAGACATCGCCCGCGACCTCCTTGATACCGTTGTAGAAGAAGTCGCGCCTGGAGCGGAGCTCGTTGCGGAAATAGCTGATGCAGTCCTGCGATCCTTCGAGCGCGCCGACGCCGCCCCACTGGACGACCGACGAGATGTTGCTCGCGGTGTGGAACAGCACCTTCTTCGCGCGGTCTCGGACTTTTGCATCTTTGATCGCCACGTACCCGAGACGAAGGCCGGTCATCGCATAGGACTTGCTGAACGTGTAGAGCGGCAGCGTCCGCTCGTACATCCCTGGCAGCGATGCGATGCTGACGTGCTCGCCCTCGAAGACGACGTCCTCGTAGGCTTCGTCGGCCAGAACCCAGAGATTTCGATCGCGGGCAATCTGGGCAATTCGTTCGACGTCCGCACGCGTCAGCACGCCGCCGGTCGGATTGTGCGGCGTGTTGATGTAGATCGCTTTCGTCTTGGATGTGATTTTCGACTCGAGCTCGTCGAGGTCCCACCGCCAGCCCTTCGATTCGCGCAGCGCGCACCCGACCGGAACGCCGTGGGCGCTCAGAATGTTGCCCGCGGTCGCCGGCCACTCGGGATCGGGCATCACGACCTCGTCGCCCGGCTCGAGCAGCGCCTGACACGCCACGTACATCGCGTGGATGCCGCCGTGGGCGACGAGCACTTCGTCCGCGTCCTCGACCGGCGTCCGGTTTTTCTCGCGCAGCTTCTTGGCGATCAGCTCGCGCAGCGGCGCAATCCCCGTCGTCGGCACGTAGTGCGTCTTGTTCTCGGCAATCGCGCGCGCCATTGCGGTCTTCACCGTGTCGGGCGAATCGAAGCTGACGTCGCCCTGATCCAGCCGATGCGGATCCTTGAGCGTGAACATCAGGTCGCGGATGCGGGTGATGCCGGAGAGCTTGATGTCGTCGAGGTAGGCGGCCATTTCTCCAGTGTAGCGCAGCCCTTCAGGCCTGCCTATCGACGGAATGCAAAATAGTCGGCGACGTCGCGTGCGACGCGTCCGATTGCGTTCTCGAGCATCTCACCCGAACCGTAGTGGTTGTTGGTGTAGATGCTGATGACGATGTTCCGCTGATCCGATTCGAGTACACCGACGTCGTCGCCGACGAACGGCAGGAAGTCGCCGGTCTTGTGCGGGATCGTGTAGCCGGTGACGTATCGAGGGATGCGCGTGCGATAGAGCTGACCGCGCATGATGCGCAGCATCAGCTCGGACGCATCGCGGTCGACGAGCTGACGGCGTTCCATCATCTCGAGCAGCCGTCCCATTTCGCGCGCGGTCGTGTAGCCGAACGGGTTCTTGCCCTCGCGATACAGTTGTTCGCTCGACGGCGCGCTGCGGAGCGCGGCGAACCATTTCGACGGCATCGCCATCGCGCGCGTGTGCGTCAGGCCGAGCGATTCCATCCGCTTGTTGACGACGTCCGGCCCGCCGACCATGCGATAGAGCACTTCGGTCGCCGTGTTATCGGACACGATGATCATCATCGTGACGAGGTCCTTGACGGTCATCGTGGCACCCGGGTCGAGACGCTGAATGGTGCCGGTCCCCGGTTGCGAGTCGGCCTGGACGAACGTGTACTTGTCCGTCAGCTTGAACTTGCCTGCCTTGACCTGCTCGAGGACTTCGACCATCAGCGGGATCTTGATCGTGCTCATCGTCTCCATCTGCTGGTCGGCGCCGATCGCGATCTCTTCGTTCGTTTCGAGGCACTTGAGATAGATGCCCCACGTCGCGTTGATGGTTTTGGTCGTCCGCTCGATCGACGACTCGAGCCGTTGCAGCGGCGTGGAGGTCTGCGCGGACACGGTCGTGCAGACCTTCAGGCCTGCAACGAGCGCGATGACAATAGCCACGTGCTTCATGCCGTCACTCCAACCTTTTCCAGGATGCTCGCGAGCACTGGCTGTGCACGCGCGATTGGCAGGTTGCTGATATAGAAGTGTTTCACGCCGGCGTTCATCAGCGTGCGGATGGTGTTGGCGCACACGTCTTCGGCCGTCGCGCCAGAACCAAACTCGCGCGTCAAGCCATCGGTCGGCACCGGGATGAACTCTCTCAGCCCGTTCAACGTCTTCGCGTTCGCGCTTCGATAAAAAAAGACGCCGAAGAGGCCCGGCATCGTGAGGCCGCGGCGATCCGCCGCCGCGATGAACCGCGAGACTGCGTCGACGTCAAAGTGACTCACGACCTGCGTGAGGTAGAACTCGGCGTTGAAGTTCGGCGCTGAGAGAAAATCGATTTGCCGTTCCGCGTCCGCATGCGGATTCGCCCACCCGCCGAGCGCGATCGTGTGATCGCGCTTTCGCAACATCTCGCGCAATTGCCACGCGTGCTCGACGCACCGCGGCGTACCGACCGATTTGTCGCCGCCGAGGACGACAAGCGCTGGAAATCCGTTCTGATGTGCACGTTCCGCGTACGACAGGCAGTAGTCCGCCGTGTGCTTCGACGTCATGAACGGCACGATGCGCTCGCGCGGAACGTCGTTTCCGAGGTTGATGACCAGATGCCGCAAGTTGTCTTCTTCCTGCGCGCCCACGGCGCTGTCAGTCAAGAAGACGAATGTGCCCTGACGCGTCAGGCGGCGAACCGCGTGGTATGTGTCGATCCAGGCGTCCATGCCCTCGCTGGTGGCGAGCTCTGCACGCGGCGGTCGCAATTCCGCCGCAAACACCGACGACTCGGACCGCAATGCTGAAAGGAGATCCATCCGCCGCGAGTACTATACCTTTGCCATGCAGCCCGCGGAACTGCGCGACCGACTGTCACGCCTTCCATCGTTGCCGCTCGTGGGTGCACCAACACTGGTCGACCCGCTGCCGCGGTTGTCTGCGGTGCTCGGCGGCGGACCACGACTGCTGATCAAGCGCGACGATGCGATCCCGTTTGCGTTCGGCGGCAACAAAGTGCGCAAGCTCGCCTTCGTCGGCGCGCACGCGCGGTTCGAAGAGGCCGACACGCTGATCACCGCGGGCGGCGTGCAGTCGAACCACGCGCGCGTGACCGCCGCGACCGCAGCCAAGCTCGGCATGCGCGCAATCCTCGTCGCGAACGGCGACGCATCATCAGCGGTCACGGCGAATGCGTTGCTCGACCGGCTGCTCGGCGCCGAAGTCGTCTACGTCGCGTCGCGCGACCAGCGCGCATCAACGATGCTCGAGATCGCCGATCGCGTGCGCGCGGACGGCCGGCGGCCGTACATCATTCCGATCGGTGCGTCCATTCCGCTCGGAGCACTCGGCTTCGTGCTCGCGCTGGCCGAATTGGTCGAACAGATCGGCGCGCCCGACATCATCATGCACTCGACATCGTCGGGCGGCACGCAGGCCGGCCTCGTCGCCGGATGCCGATTGCTTGGCCTGCCGACACGCGTGATCGGCGTCAGCGCCGACGCGCCCGCACCCGACCTGCAGCAGGACGTTCGAGCGATCGTGCGCGGCGTGTTCGAACTCCTCGATCTCGATCCCGATGCGTTCGCGCGCGGGACGTCCATCGATGTCGACGATCGGTTCGTCGGCAACGGCTATGGCATCCCGACGGACGAGTCACGCGAAGCGATTGATCTCCTGGCGCTCACGGAAGCCATCTTTCTCGACCCGACGTACACCGCGAAGGCGATGGCGGCACTGATCGCAAGTGTCCGCCAGCAGAGATTCACCGACAAGCAGACGGTCCTGTTCTGGCACACCGGCGGCCAGGTCGCCCTTTTCGCATAGGGCGGTTACGGCCGGACACCGCCTACGGTCGTCTATGTCCCATGGAGGTTTGACATGACGCTCCGCACGCGGATTCTGATGGCTGTGTTGTGGATTGGCTCGCTGGTGTTCGTCGGGGCTGTGGCGACTGCACAGACGCGCAAAGACCCGGCGGCGGTGATTTCAGGTGCGGATATCGGGTTCAAGCCGGACGGCTGGCGCGGCAACGTCCGCACCGGCACCTGGATGGTCAAGATCAACGGCGAATGGGTGGAGGCGGTGGGATCGACACACGCTTCCCCGGCGACAACGCGTTAGAGCTGCTTCAGGATTTCGTCGATCAGGAACAGATCGGTGAGCAGCGCGCGGATGTGAATCGACGCGTTGAGGTTGTCGATCGTCTGCGATCCGACGGCCGGCTGCGCGAGGACGAGTTGCAGTTTCGCCTGCGCATCATGCGCGTCACGGTCGATGACCTCGATGTACTTCTGGTACGGCGCCAGATCCTTGACGCCAAGATCCTTTGCGCAATCCAGAAAGAACGCGCCGAGGCCGGTCAACGCGGCGTCGAATCGCTTCAGATGTTCGCGAATCGGATGGCTGGTGTTCGCGTCGGTCGGCAGGCCTTGGGAGGCGTACGCCAGGAAGAACTCGTACGCCTCCTCGATGGTGTCGGTGCGCGCCTTCAGCGCGGCGCGCGTCTGTTCCGGATCGCTCACTACGCCTGACCGGCAGGCTTCGTCGTCGTGGTCGTCACGCCCGGCACGCGCCAGCGGCTCGGCTCGTGATGCTCGAGGTACTGGCGACGGGTGATCCAGCCGAGGATCATTGCCTTCGTGATCCACCACTTCTCCGGGCGAACCGCGAAGTAGACGTGCGCGATGACGAGTCCGACGAGACCGGTTCCCGCGAGACCGTGCGTCACGTACGTCACGCCCCACGTGAAGTCACGCAGCAGGTACGGATTGCGCACGAGGAACGGCGTGCGGACGCGGAACAGCATCAGGCCGCCGGTGATCGACGCCGCAAGGCCGGTAACCACGATCGCGAGGTGGTAGAGGCGATTGCCGAGCGGATACTTGCCCGACTTCGGACCCGGTACATCGTGACCGAGTTCGCGCATCATTTCCGCCTTCAGCTCGGGGATGTCTTTCGGCCCGACCCAGATCGACCAGAAGTCGAGGAAGAACGACGCGTGGATGATGTGGTAGAGGATCGACGCGATCAGCACCAGCCCCGCCATCCAGTGCCACTGCACCCACGGGAACTTCACTCCCGCGATCGGCAGAAACGCCGTGAAGAGCAGCACGAACATCGACGCGGCCATGATCCAGTGGAAGAGGCGCGCAGCGAGCGTGTGCCGTACGATTTTCTCCGGCAGATTCTTGTTCGCGGCCTCGAGACGGTCCGTCTCCGCGGAGGAACGTTTCCGATGCGCCGAGAACAACATGTAGCTGGCGTGCGCGAGGAAGAACAGAATCCCCGCGTACAACGACGCCCAGAACAGATTCCACGAAACGTGGGTGAGTACCCACTCACCCCACGGACTGCGTCCCCACTTTAAGAGGTCCATGCCCCACCTTCCGAGCCCCGAATCGCTCGTTTGACCAGGTTGCGCATCAACGGCAGCTTGTAGCCGTTGTAGCGGAGTGCGACCGCGCCGTCGATGGCCATCTTGCCGGCCATGTCGGCGGTCTCTTCATTGCGCGGTTTGCCGAGGACGGCCTGCTCGACATTCGGCAGACGCTTCGGCGTCGCCGCGACCGCGCCCACGACGATCCGCGCCGCTTCGATGCGCGCGTTCGTGCCTTTGAGCGCCGACGCGACGTTGACGAGCGGGAAGTCCCACGCCTGACGATCGCGCACTTTCTCGAAGTAGAACTGGGCACCGGCAAACGTCGCCGGGATGCGGATCGATGTCAGGATTTCTCCAGGCGCGAGCACGGTCATGCGCGTGATGTCGATGCCGGGGCCGACGAAATAGTTCGCCGCGTCGACGACGCGTTCGCCGCGCGAGGACCGGATCACCATCTGCGCGTCGAGCGCGACGAGGGCCGGAGCCGTGTCCGACGGGCTGACCGCGACGCAGCGATCGGCGTCCAGGATTGCGTGTTCGCGGTTGATCGCCGTCGGCGTATCGGCGTAGCAGATGTTGCCGCCCGCGCGATAGCACGTCCAGCCGCCGCGGTAGTACCAGCACCGCGTGTCCTGCGACACGTTGCCGCCGATCGTGCCCTGATTTCTGATCTGCGGCGTCGCCACGAGTCCGGCCGCTTCGGAGAGCAGACCGAACTTGTCGCGGACGACGGTGCTCGTCGCGACGGCGGTGAGCGGCGTCATGGCGCCGATCTCGAGACCGCCGCCGGATTCTTTGATCCCGACGAGATCTTTGATCTGGCTGAGATCGATCACGTGGCCCGGACGGCGCAGGCGATCCTTCAACCAGTCCATCGAGTCGAGACCACCGGCGAGCACCCAGTAGTCATCGCGGTACTTCTCGATCAATCGAACGGCGTCATCCACGCTCGCGGGTTGAAACAACTCAAACGCAGGGATGATGTCTCTAATTACGGCCATCTTTGTCTCTCCGTATTGCGGATTGCGGATTGAGGATTGCGGATTTGTTGACGATTAGGCGTCTGAATCCGCAATCAATCCGCACTCCGCAATCCTCAATCCGCATTACACGCGTCAGATATGTGCCGTTAACGCTTCGTGCGTTCGTTTGCCGCCGTTCTCGAGCGAGGTGAGGATGATGTCCGCACTCACCGGAGAGCGTTTGAAGATGTCGTCGCCGACCGCGTCCGCGATCGCATTCATAATCGCGCCGTAGGCCGCGCCCACCGGCGGTTCGCCGACGCCGCGCACGCCCGTCGGTGTTTCCGGATCGGGAATGTCGACCGCGCTGCCTTCGTACTTCATCGGAGCGTCGAGAATCGTCGGCGGCCGGTTCTGATAGAAGCGGCGCGCGAGCGCGAGACCGTAATGCTGGTCGTAGGCCCAGCGCTGCGTCTTGGCGTGGCCGAGGCCGAGCATCGATCCGCCGAACAGCTGACCCTTCAAGCTGCGCGCGTTGAGGATCGTGCCGACGTCACCCATCGCGACGTAATCGATCACCTTCACCACGCCGGTTTCGGTGTCGACTTCGACTTCGGCGAAGCCGGCGACGTAGGACTGCGACTGTCCGTCGCGCGGATAACTGTCTTTCGCGACGGCAATCAGTCCCTGGCCGGCGAGGTTCTTCAACGACGCTTTCGTGAAGTTGTTGATGTCTTCGGGCGCTTCGTGACCGTCGTACTTGCCGCCGAGCTCGATCGCCTTCTGCGCCGCTTGCGCGAAGGTGATGCTGCCGCCCGGTCCGCTCACTTTGCCGCCCGAAACTTTGTACGCGTCCGGGTTGCCGCCGCGCATCTTCGCCGCGATCTCCTGCAGTTTCTTGATGCCGTCGGTCGCCGCCGCGTGCGCGGCGCGCGTCATCGCGTGTGCGGTCTGGCTGCCGGCGCTGATGCACGTCCACGGCAGGTTCTTCGACGTGTTGCCGAAGACCACGTCGCACTGTTCCCACGGGATGTCGAGCATCTGCGCCGCCTGGCGGTGCACGTCGAACACCGAGTGCGTGCCGTGGTTGCCGATGCCGGACTGGAACTGCACGCGCCCATCAGGCTTGATGATGAAGAGCCCGTCGAAGCCGATCGATCCGCCCGAGTACGGGCTGACGGCGACGCCGATGCCGCGCGCTTTCGTGCCCTGTTTCTTGCCGCTGTAGGCCGCTTTCTTTTCCTGCCACTTGAAGATCTCGGATCCCTTGTCGAGCGCCTCGCGGACGAACGCGCTCGTCACGTACGCCTGTTTGCCGTTCGGCAGTGCCGGACCGAACGGGGCGTGACCCGAAGGCGCGTTGATCTTGCGGAGCTCGACTTGATCGACGCCGAGTTTCTTCGCGGCCTTCGAGAGGATCGGCTCCATGATGCCGATGCCCTGCGCGCCGCCCGGCGCGCGCTGCGACGTTTTCGGCGGCGTGTTGGTCAACACCGTTAATCCGCGCCACCGCATCGTTTCGGGCTGATACGCGAGCGACACCGTCGTGCCGGCCGAGCGCGCGTCACCCTGCGCGTCGTACGGGCCGTTGTCGCAGATCGTGTACATGTCGATCGCGGTGATCTTGCCGTCCTTGCGGAACCCGACCTTGACGCGGGCGAGGATGCCGGGACGCGCGCGGCCGATGAAGTGCTCTTCTTCGCGCGTGATGCGCATCATCACCGGCGCGTTCGCTTTCTTCGAGAGCAGCGCCGGGATGCACATGAAGATCGATCCCGGAATCTTGCTGCCGAAGCCGCCGCCCGTGTACTCGCTGATCATCACGACCTGGTTGGCCGGGATGCCGGTCCAGCGTGCGACTGACGCGACGGTCTGCACCGTCGACTGCGTCGAGCCGTGGAGATACAGCTTGCCGTTCTGCCAGTAGGCCATCGCCGTGCGCGTTTCGAGCGGCTGATGTCCCGTCGACTGCGTCATGAAGGTTTCGTCGAGGACGAGATCGGCTTTCTTGAACCCGTCTTCGATGTTGCCGAACATCCACTCGTCGGTCGCTTTGCCGAGCGGCATCTGACCGTCGCCGGCTTTCGCGAAGTCCTCGTCGGTCCACTTCCAGACGGCGATCTGCGGAGGCGCGATCGCCGGTCCACCGGCGCCGCCGCGTCCCGCGCGTCCGCCGCCACGACGTCCGCCGCCCTCGGGGGCCGCGCCGCCGCGTGCGTTTGCTTGTCCCGCGCCGGCGCCCGCTGCGCCTGCCGCGGCGCCAGCGGCGTTGCCGCGCTGTTCACCAGCAGGACCGGTCGGCGTCGGCTGTTGCGGAGCGGCCGCGTTCGCGCCGGCCGCGTTGTTCGCGGGACCACGCGCGCCCGGTGCCGCCGGCGGTGCCGCCGGACGCATCCAGACGTTGCCCTGCACGCGCGGATTCGCGCTGCCCGGACGGAGCGCTTCGATCGGATCGACGACGAAGGGGAGCGGTTCGAACTCGATGTCCACCGCTTCGATCGCCTGCACGGCGATCTCTTCGCTGGTCGCCGCGATCGCGAGAATCGGCTCGCCCTGATAGAGCGGCTCGTTCGTCAAGCCGCGTTCGCCTTGCGCCGTGGCCTGCACGCCTTCGCCGAGCGTCGCGCCGGCGGCGGCCTTCGGCAGATCGTCTTCCGTGATGATCGCCTTCACGCCCGGAATCGCGAGCGCTTTGCTCGTATCGAGCTTGGTGACTTTCGCGTGCGGATACGGGCTCGTCAGCAGTTTGCAGAAGAGCATGCCTTCGACGCGCCAGTCTTCGGCGTAGCGTGCTTTGCCGGTGACCTTCGCGACGAGATCGGGCGTCGTGTACTTTTCGCCAACTAATTTATTTGTCGCCATGACGGTCAGCCTCGCATCAACTCAGCGCCGCGCATCATCGCGGTGAGGATCTTGTCGTAGTCCTGGCAGCGGCACAGATTGCCCGAGATGCCGTGCGCGAGTTCCTGGCGCGACGGGTTCGGGTTCGTCTTCAGGTAGCCGACCG
>DASREL010000018.1:0-4092 GCA_035652075.1 Vicinamibacterales bacterium | reverse complement strand
CTCTCCGAAACGACCGAAGAACTCCGTCACGTCGCCGCGTCGCACGGCTGGACGCTCGACGGCATCGACACGTATCAGCTCGCGCCGATGAACGAGCGCGGCGCCGACGAGTACACGCTGTTCCATCCGGCCGAAATCGAGCTCGCCGATCTGACGACGACGGTCCTCAAACACATCGAGCGCGTGCAGCCGAAGCGCGTGGTGTTCGACTCGCTCTCCGAGCTGCGCCTGCTCGCGCGCGATCCGTTGCGCTACCGGCGGCAGATTCTCGGACTCAAGGATTTCTTCGCGCGTCACCCGAGCACGGTGCTACTGCTCGACGATCATTCGGCGGGCGAGGCGGATCTGCAACTTCGCAGCCTCGCGCACGGCGTGATCCTGCTCGAACATCTGCCATTCGAATACGGACGCGCGCGCCGGCGCCTGCGCATCATCAAGCTGCGCGCGATGGCGGTGATCGAAGGGTTCCACGACTTCGTCATCGTGCGTGGCGGCCTCACGGTGTTTCCACAACTCAAGCCGCAAAGCGTCGCGACGGCCCGGCCGCAGCTGCCCATTCAAAGCGGCCTGCCCGAACTCGACGCGCTCGTGGGCGGCGGCCTCACGTGGGGGACGACGACGCTCTTTATCGGGCCGGCGGGAGTGGGGAAGTCGACGCTGGCGGGGCAGTATCTGTGCGGCGCGGCGAATCCGCAATCGAAGGCGGCGATCTTTCTCTTCGACGAACGGCGCGCGACGTTCGTCGCGCGCTGCGACGCGATGGGCATGCGCGCCTCCGAGCGGATTGCCTCAGGACATTTGATCATCGAGCAGGTCGAGCCGGGCATGGCGTCGCCTGGGGAATTCGCGTACACGGTGCGGCGCTGCGTCGAGAAAGAAGGCGTGCGTCTGATCGGTCTGGACACGCTCAACGGATATCTCAACGCGATTCCGTCGACCGATACGCCGATCGTGCGGATGCACGAACTGCTGTCGTATCTGAACGAGCGCGAAGTGGCGACGTTGATCGTCCTCGCGCAGCACGGCATGGTCGGCGCCTCGATGCCCGTGCCGATCGACCTCAGCTACCTCGCCGACGCGATCATCATGCTGCGGTTCTTCGAGGCGGCGGGTGAAGTCCGCAAGGCGATCTCCGTCGTCAAGAAACGCACCGGGCTGCACGAGAACAGCATCCGCGAGCTCAGAATCGGGCCGGACCGCGTTCGCGTCGGACCGCCGCTCAGAGAGTTCCACGGCATCCTCACCGGCGTCCCGCAATACACCGGCCCCTCTCAGCCTTTCCTGTCGCATGATGAGCGGCCCAGAGGTTGACGTCGACAGCCGCATCCTGATCTTCGCGCCGATTGGCCGCGATGCGGAACTGGCGCAGGACGTCCTCAGCCGCGCGTCGATCCAGTGTCATGTCTGCGATTCGATTGCCGCCGTCGTCGAGATCGTCGACGGGCAGGGCGGCGGCGCGCTGCTCCTCACCGAAGAATCGCTCGACGCGCCCGACTTCGTTGCGCTGACGAGCAGCCTCGAACGCCAGGCGCCGTGGTCCGACATTCCGGTGCTGCTGTTCGCCGGCGGACCGAACCTCGAGATGTCGCAACGGGCGCTGCGCTCGCTCGACGCGTTCCGCAACATCACGCTGCTCGAGCGGCCGATCCGGCTGGCCGCGGTCCTCAGCACCGTGCGAGCGGCGCTGCGGAGCCGCGCGCGCCAATACGAAGTGCGCGATCTGCTGGTCGCGCTGCACCGCGCACGCGGCGAGGCCGAGAACGCGAACCGGTTGAAAGACGAATTCCTCGCGACGCTGTCGCACGAACTGCGCACGCCGCTCAACGCGATCCTCGGATGGACGTCGATGCTGACGCGCGGACAGATCGAACCCGCACGATTCCCGCGGGTGTTCGAAGCGCTGGACCGCAACGCGCAATCGCAGGCGCAGTTGATCGCGGACGTCCTCGACGTCTCGCGCATCATCACCGGCAAGCTGCAGCTGAAGCCCGCCACCGTCGACGTCTGCGACATCGTCGCGCGCGCGGCCGACGCCGTTCGGCCCGCGGCCGCGGCGAAGAACATCACGCTGCGGATCGACGATGCGTCGGACTGCATCGTGCGAGCCGATCCCGACCGCCTGCAGCAAGTGTTCTGGAATCTGTTGAGCAACGCGATCAAGTTCACGCCGCAGGGCGGCGCGATCGCCGTCACGCTCCACCACGATGCGACCAGCGTGACGATCGCGGTCACCGATTCGGGCGTCGGCATCCCGGGAGGATTCCTGCCGTTCGTCTTCGACCGTTTCCGCCAGGCGGATCAAACGACGACGCGCGCGCATGGCGGGTTGGGACTGGGATTGTCGATTGTGAAGCATCTGACGGAGCTGCACGGCGGCAGCGTGTCCGCATCGAGCGGCGGCGAGGGGAGCGGCGCGCGCTTCGAGGTCCGCCTGCCGGCGATCGACGCGCCGAGCGACACGCGTCCGCAGTCAGTCGCGCGGTCGGAGAGCATTCGCCTCGACGGGCAATCGATTCTCGTCGTCGACGACGACGAGTCGAGCCGCGAGGTGGTGGCGGCGGCGCTCGAAGCGGCGCACGCGGAGGTGCATGTCGCGGCATCGGCGGCGGAAGCGAGGCACTGGCTCGACGAAGAGCTGCCGACGCTGATCATCGCCGACCTCGCCATGCCGGTCGAAGATGGCATCTCGCTGATGCGCAGCGTTAGGGTCGGCGCCGCTCGCAAGGTGCCGGCGATCGCGCTGTCCGCGTACGCCGACGCCTCGTCGCAGGAAGCCGCGCTCGCCGCGGGGTTCACTGCATTTCTCGCGAAGCCGACGCGAGCGCACGCGCTGCTGGATCTCGTGCGGACGTTGCTGAACGCCGACCGGGCGCATTAGCGACCGCGCGCTAATGCGTCAGCGCCCAGATGGCGATGTTGACGCCGAGCGCGTAGCCCTTCGGTGAGAACTGCTGGAAGTATTCAGGATTGTCGCCCTCGCGTTCCCAGCTGTCGGACGTGTCGATGTTGAGCGTCACGAGCACCATCGGCCGGTTGTCCTCCGCGAAGATCGCGTACACGTGCGGCGGACCGGCGTTGAACTCGTCGACGCGGCCGCCGCTGCGGCGCCACGATTCGATGCTCGGGATCTGCGGGATCTCGGGGATTTCGTAGAGCGCTGACAGCAGCGGGTGGCCCTTCGTGATTTCGACGATCTTGTAGTCCGGAAGAATGCTGACCAGATTTGCCTGGATGATCTTCCAGTCATCGTCGGTCCAGTTGTCGTCCTCCCAGAGAAAACCGCCCTTGAGAAAGTACTGACGCAGGGTCGCGATCTCTTCCGGCGTGAAGTCGTAGTTCGCCGCGCCTTGCATCTTGAGGAACGGACATCGAAAGAGATTGGGATCGTCGACGGTGACGAGCGCGAACCCAGGCTGGCCCGTCTTCCAACGGCTGATGGAGACTTTGGTCAGCTCTTCGAAGCGCGTCAGGAAGTTGAAGTCGGACGCCGGGTAGTCGTCCCACCATCCGCTCTTGCGCTGCGGCCGCACACGCTCGTAGCGGAGTCGGCAGAACGTGAACCCGCGGTCGCCGTCGGGCATCCCGTGGTTGACCGGCACCGGCATCTGCCGCGCGTAGCGCATGATCGTCACCTGCGCCGCCGCCGGCGCGGCGGCGAGCACCAGCGCGGTCAGGATGTGCCAACGCCGGCGGAGCGTCGACCGAGCGGCCACGACAAATTGTACTGCTATCAGTCGGCCAATCAACTGGCCGGTGCAGTCAACATGTTGGCTTCACAGTTCCCTCCGAGCCGAAGCGCTGAGGTATCCCGCGTGACGTGATAATCAACCGCAACTATCGGAGGCTGTCATGCTGTTCGCAGTGCTCCTCGACGATCTCAAGTCCTATCAGAGCACCTTCGACCATCTGGTCGATGTCGCGTATCAATATGGGCCGTTCCTGTTCGCGATGCTTTTTCTCGTGGGGATCACGATCTGGGCGCAGAAGAAGCACGACGAGATCTGCCATCAAAGCCCGCCAGCCAACCCGAAAGACATCAGCCTGTATCGACAGATTTATGTGGCTTCGTTTGCGTTCGGACTCTGCCTGGTC
>DASREL010000017.1:0-3700 GCA_035652075.1 Vicinamibacterales bacterium | reverse complement strand
AAAAGCTCGTGCCGCCGTCGCCAGGTACGTTCCCGGTCACGACGCCGCTGTTCGCCGCGCTGCTCGTCAGCGTCGTGGTGATCGTCGGCGCGTTGACATTCTTCCCGGCGCTCAGCCTCGGACCGATTGTCGAGCATCTGCTCATGAATCAGGGACAGGTGTTCTGATGCCTGCCAAGACGCTCTCCATCTGGGACGCCGCGATCGTTCGCGGCGCGATGCGTGATGCGATCCGCAAGTTGCACCCGCGAACGATGACGAGAAATCCGGTGATGTTCGTGGTCGAGGTCGGCAGCGCGTTCACGACGCTGGCGCTCGTTCGCGACATCATCCTTCGCCACGGCGGCCTGCGATTCGAGATCCAGATCACGTTCTGGTTGTGGCTGACGGTGTGGTTCGCCAATTTCGCCGAGGCGATGGCCGAAGGCCGCGGCAAGGCGCAGGCGGACACGTTGCGCAAGACGCGCACGGAAACGATCGCGAAGCGCATCGCCCGCGATGGCGTAGGGCGGGTCCTTGCGGACCCGCCAGAGGACGTCCCGGCCGCGTCGCTCCGCAAGGGCGACGTCGTGCTCGTCTCGGCGGGGGAGTTCATTCCCGCCGACGGTGAGATCATCGAAGGCGTCGCGTCGGTGGACGAATCCGCAATCACCGGCGAGTCGGCGCCGGTCATCCGCGAATCGGGCGGCGATCGATCGGCCGTGACCGGCGGGACGCGCGTGCTGTCGGACTGGATCAAAGTGCGCGTGACGGCGGATCCCGGCCACTCGTTCCTGGATCGCATGATCGCGCTCGTCGAAGGCGCCGAACGGCAGAAGACGCCGAACGAGATCGCGCTCAACATCCTGCTCGCCGGCCTGACGATCATCTTTCTGCTCGCGGTCGTGACGCTCCAGCCGTTCGCGATCTATTCGGGCGCGCCACAGTCCGTCTTCGTCCTCGTCGCGCTCCTCGTGTGTCTCATTCCGACGACGATCGGCGGATTGTTGTCGGCGATCGGGATCGCCGGCATGGACCGGCTGGTGCAGCGCAACGTGCTCGCGATGTCGGGACGCGCTGTCGAAGCGGCCGGCGACGTGCACACGCTGCTGCTCGACAAGACCGGCACGATCACGCTCGGGAATCGACAGGCGGCCGAATTCATTCCGGTCCCAGGCGTGTCCGAGCGAGAACTGGCGGATGCCGCCCAGTTGTCGTCGCTGGCGGACGAAACGCCCGAAGGCCGGTCGATCGTCGTGCTCGCGAAAGAGAAGTACGGCATCCGTGGCCGCGAGCTCAGCGAGAAAGGCGCGGTCTTCGTGCCGTTCACCGCGCAAACGCGGATGTCGGGCGTCGACCTCGACGGCCTGCGCATCCGGAAAGGCGCCGCTGACGCCATTCGCGCCTTCGTCGAATCGAACGGGGGCGTTGTGCCGCCCGAACTGACGGCGTCGGTCGATCGCATCGCACGTGGCGGCGGCACGCCGCTGGTTGTCGCGCAGGGCACGCGGCCGCTCGGTGTCGTGCACCTGAAAGACATCGTCAAGGGCGGCATCCGCGAACGGTTCGACGCGCTGCGCGCCATCGGCATCCGCACCGTGATGATCACCGGCGACAACCCGCTGACGGCGGCGTCGATTGCCGCGGAGGCCGGGGTCGACGACTTCCTCGCGCAGGCGACGCCCGAGGACAAGATGCGGCTGATTCGCCGCGAACAGAGCGACGGCAAGCTCGTCGCGATGACCGGCGACGGCACCAACGACGCGCCGGCCCTCGCCCAGGCCGACGTCGGCGTCGCGATGAACACCGGCACGCAGGCCGCGAAGGAAGCGGGCAACATGGTCGATCTCGATTCGAGCCCGACCAAGTTGATCGACATCGTCGAGATCGGCAAGCAGTTGCTGATGACGCGCGGCGCGCTGACGACGTTTTCGATCGCGAACGACGTGGCGAAGTACTTCGCGATCATCCCGGCGATGTTCGCGGTTGCGTTTCCCGTGCTGATGACGTTGAACGTCATGCGGCTGAAGACGCCCCAGTCGGCCATCCTGTCCGCGGTCATCTTTAACGCGCTGATCATCGTCGCGCTGGTGCCGCTGGCGCTGCGCGGCGTGACCTACCGTCCGATGAGCGCCGAGGCGTTGCTGCGCCGGAACCTGTTGATCTACGGCGCGGGCGGGGTGGTCGTGCCGTTTGTCGGCATCAAGATCATCGACATGGTTATCACTTCGTTGAGGCTCGCATGAACCTCTCGCGCAATCTCTTCGTTGCGGCGCTGATGACGATCGTGACCACGATTCTGCTCGGAATCGTCTATCCGCTCGTGATGACGGCCGTCGCGCAGGCGGTGTTTCCTGACAAGGCCAACGGTCAATTGATCGTGCGCGACGGCCGCGTTGTCGGCTCGCAGCTGATCGGTCAGTCGTTTTCGTCTCCGGGCTACTTCCACGGCCGGCCGTCGGCGGCCGGCAACGGCTACGACGCGGCGAATTCCGGCGGCACCAACCTCGGTCCGACGAACAAGAAGCTGATCGACGCGGTGAAGGCGGCGACGGATGCTGCGCGCGCCGAAAATCCGATAGCGCAAGTACCGATCGATCTCGTCACCTCGTCGGCGTCCGGTCTCGATCCGCACATCACGCCGGACGCGGCGCGATTCCAGGTCGCGCGCATCGCGCGATCGCGGCGCGCGAGCGAGTCAGCGATCCGGGCTCTCGTCGAGAGCCACATCGAAGACCGCCAGTTGGGGTTCCTTGGCGAACCTCGCGTCAATGTCCTCCAGCTCAATCTGGCGCTGGACGAGCAATGGCCGATCAAAAAGTAAACGCGGAGGCATTGCTCGCGCGAATGCAGGAGCGCGATCGCGCGCGTCTGCGCATCTACATCGGCGCCGCGCCAGGTGTCGGCAAGACGTACGCGATGCTGCAGGAAGCGCACGCGCTGAAAGCCCGCGGCCTGGACGTCGCGATCGGCATCGTCGAAACCTACGGGCGCACCGATACCGACGCGCAGGTAAAGGACCTCGAGGTCATTCCGCGGCGCCAGGTGGAATACCGCGGCGTGACGATGGAGGAGATGGACGTCGACGGGGTCGTCGCACGTCGTCCTTATGTCGTCATCGTCGACGAATTGGCGCATACCAACGTTCCAGGCAGCAAACACGAGAAGCGGTATCAGGACGTCCTCGAACTCCTCGACGCCGGCATCCACGTCATGACGGCCGTGAACATTCAGCACCTCGAGACGCTGAACGACGCCGTTGCACGGGTCACCGGCGTCCGCGTGCGCGAGACGGTGCCCGACACGTTTCTCGATCGTGCCGACGAGGTGATCAACGTCGACGTCACGGTCGAGGAGCTGCGCAACCGCCTGCGGCAGGGAAAGATCTACAAGCCCGAAAAAGTGGAGCAGGCGCTTGGCAATTTCTTCCGTAAGGGCAATCTGAATACGCTGCGCGAGCTCGCACTGCGAGCCGTCGCCGACGAGGTCGGAGAGAAGGCAGCGTCCTATCGCGCCCGGGAAGGTCTCGAGCCAGCGCTCATCCCGGAGCGGGTGATGGTGTGTATGAGCTCGAACGCGCTTGCCCCGCGCGTGCTGCGGACCGGCGCGCGCATCGCGGGGAGGCTCGGTGCGAAATGGTACGCCGTCTACGTCGAGACGCCGCAGGAGAAGCCCGGCCGCATCGATCCCCACGACTCCGACGCGCTGCAGCAGAACATCCG
>DASREL010000016.1:0-3246 GCA_035652075.1 Vicinamibacterales bacterium | reverse complement strand
CGCCTGGTGTCTCGAGCTGCAGGCGCGCGGGAAGGGCAAAGCGGACGCGCTGCAGAAGGACCTGTCCGCGAATCTGCTGCCCGGCGTCACCCCGGTCCCCGCGATGGTCATCGCGATCGAAAAGGCCCAAGCCGCCGGCATCCGCTATAACCGTCAGTAGATCAGAACGGGGTCAGACTCGAGTCAGACTCGAGTCTGACCCCAGTCTGACCCCGGTCTGACCCCAGTCTGACCCCAGTCTGACTCGGGCTCATCAATATCCAGACCCCGACGCGCCGATACGTTGACCATCGTGAAAACCTGGACCGTGACCGCGATCGCGCTCGTGGTGTGGCTCGTGACCGTGTCGCCAGCCGCCGCCCAAACTGACCTGAAGATCCCCACCATCGCCTGGACCGCGGCCGCCGGCGCCGATTGGGCGACGACGTATCAGTTCTCCAGCAAGTACGGGGACGTCCTGCACGAGCGCAATCCGCTGATCAACGGACTGGATCAGCATCCCGCCTGGCTGGTGACCGCCGGCGCCGCGATGGATGCCGGGATGTGGGTCGCCGCGAACCGATTCCTCGGCGACCGACATCCGCGCTGGATGAAAGTCGCGCTGTACGGCGCAGCCGTTTACCGCGTGTATCTCGCCGCGTACAACATCCGGATGATGCAGCAGGCGCAGTCGATCATCGCCGCGCGACCATTGCGAAACTGATCGACAGCGCGTCCTTCACCGCCACGACGCCGCCGACCGAAATCGGCTTGATGCCGAACTCCGACTGCTTGACCGAGAAGCGACCGGTGACGCGCAGCCCGTCCGCGCTCTGCTCGACATGTACGGGGACGCTGATCGCGCGGCTCACATCACGAATCGTGAGACGGCCGTTGACGGTGAACTCCGCCAAGATGCCGGTGCTCTCGAACTTGATCTCGGGATAGCGATCGATCGCCAGGACGTCGGGTCCATCCATCCGCTCCTGCACCTTCGGCACATCGTCTCCGGGTTCGTTCTTGCCCGAGACTTTCAGCGTCTTCGTCGCGATCGCGAGTTGGACGCGCGAGCGTTCCGGATGCTCGCGATCGAACGTCACCGTGCCGCTCGTGACCGGACCGACGACTTCGTGTGTGTGGCCGGCCATGAAGCTGAACGCCCCCGCCTTCCCGACCTCGATCGTGACCGTGCTGCGCGCCGGATCGACGTGATACGTCTCCGCGCCGACGAGCAGCAGCAACAGCGCGAGGATCATCGGTTCACCCGATAACTGATCAAGCCGCGCACGTTGAACAACCCGTCAACCGTGCGGGCGTCGGTCTGGCTGCGCCGCACGAACAGTGGAGAATAGAACGCGTCGAGCGACGCTTCGAACCGCCGGCCAAGCGGGACGGCGACTCCGCCGGCAAAGGCTTCTGTCACGCCTCTGGTCGTCAACAACGTGTGGTCGGGTTGACCGAACGTCTGGGCGTTGACCTGAAAGCGGCTGTCGATGCCGTTGACCGCGATGCTCACGTGCGGCGTGGCGCCGCCGAATCGCGCGAGCGTGCGCGCGACTTCGAACTCGATGGCGCCGTATCGCAGCGTCGCGACGTCCGACGAGCGCGCATCGCCTCCTGTCGGGTTGCTCGTGCTGCCGTCCGGCGCGCCAACGACCGCGTCGGGACACGTAAACGCGCCGGTCACCGATCCCGTCTGCCCGTGCACACGCCACGACGCCCGCCAGGCTCTCCTGTCGATCATCGTCCACTCGACGGCCGCCGCGACGAGCCGCGGTGTGACGCCGAACGCGCGCACCGGCGGCACGCCGCCGACGACGACCGCGAACCGCGCGGGGAGGGCGACGCGCACACGCGGCCGGAACAAGACGGGCGCTTTGTTGAGATCTTCGGCGGACGTGCCGGAGAAGCCGACGCGCTCTTCGCTCGGCGACAGCGACGGGATCCACCCGCTCTCGAGTTGGATGCTCACATCGCCGGCGCGCTCGGGCGTGGCGGGCCCGAGCCCGGTCAGCATCGACACGGTCGTGAAGTACTGCTGCGCCCAGGCCTCGGGGCGATCGAAGGGGAGATCCTGGCCGAGCGCAGCAGCGAGCAGCGGGATTGCGAGGAGCATTACTGCACCGTCACCGTGCCCACCATGTTCGGATGGATCGCGCAGTGATACTGGAACGTGCCGGCCGACGAAAAGGTCTTGCTGAAGCTGGCGCCCGGCGCGAGCGTGCCTGAATCCCACTGGCCGCCGTTCGCCGTGGACGTATGCGCGATCGAATCGTTGTTCGTCCACGTCACGCTCATGCCCTGCGAGATCGTGATCGGGTTCGGCGCGTACGCATTCGTCGTCAACGTGTGCGATCCGGCGACGATCGACACGGTGGAATTGCCGGTTGCCGAGGGAGACGTGGTTGTCGGCGTCGAGCTCTGACCGCACGCCGCCGTCCAGAGCACCGCGGCGGTCATCGCAAGCAGTCGTTTCGACATCAGAGCGCTCCTTTCAAAGCGCTCCCATCGCAAAGAGACTGCCCGGCCGAATCATTCGAAAAACCGCGTATTCGCGCCTACGGACGACTTACGACGGCGACTCCTCCATTACCGCGGGCGTAAGTCATGCCCACTCAAGCTCGACCAACTTGGACCGATTACGTGACTGGTTTGAAGAAGCCAATCACCGCGCGCGACTCGGAACGCCCCTTCGCGATGGGCGAGCTGTTCTTCTCGACCACCGACCGAAAAGGGATCATTCGGAGCGGCAATCACGTATTCGTGCGCGTCAGCGGCCACCCGCTCGACGAGTTGATTGGCGCGCCGCACAACATCATCCGCCACCCGGACATGCCGAAGGCGGTGTTCAAGCTGCTGTGGGACTACCTCGGCGAGCAGAAACCGTTTGCCGGCTACGTCAAGAATCTCGCCGCCGACGGTTCGTACTACTGGGTGATGGCGCTCGTCGTCCCGATCGATGACGGCTATTTGTCGATTCGATTCAAGCCGTCGAGTCAGATCTTTGCCGCCGTGCGTTCGTTGTACGCGGAGATGCTGGCGACGGAGAAGAAAGCCGGCGACAAGTGGCGCGACGGCATGCGCGATGCGACCACCCAACTCGTCGACGCGCTCCATCGGCTCGGCTTCGCCGACTACGACGATTTCATGCACACCGCGCTGGCCACCGAGATGACCGCGCACCAGAATGCGGCGCGTGGCTACGGACACAACGCTCGACGAGGCAACGATCACAGCCTCGCGGCGATGCTGGCGTCGTGCGAGCAG
>DASREL010000015.1:0-154575 GCA_035652075.1 Vicinamibacterales bacterium | reverse complement strand
AGAAAGCCTCCAACGTGCCGATCCAGGTGATCGGCGAGAGCGCGTTCGCGAACAGCATTCCGCAGCAGTGTTCGAGCACCGGCGCCGCGGAGAACACCGTCGCGGATCTGAGCGCGAACGGCATCCTCGGCGTCGGTCAGTACAACGAGGACTGCGGCGGCTCGTGCGAGCGCGTCACAAGTTCGAACCCCGGCTTCTATTACGCGTGCCCCTCATCCGGCTGCACGCTGACGGCCGTCGCAAGCGCCGTGCAGGCGCGCAACCCGGTGTCGATGTTCAGCAGCGACAGCAACGGCATCGTGATTCAGCTACCGTCGATCCCCGCAGGCGGGACGACCAGCGTCAACGGCACGATGTACTTCGGCATCAGCACGCAGTCGAACAATCAGCTCGGTTCGGCGAAGGTGATGACGACGAACTCGCAGGGCAACTTCACGACGATCTACAACGGCCAGTCGTACACCGATACGTTCATCGACTCGGGATCCAACGGCAACTTCTTCCTCGACAGCGCGACGACCGGCATCCCCACGTGCACGAGTTCTTCGGATTTCTACTGTCCGAAGACGACGCAGACGTTGTCGGCGACGCATCGCGGCATCAACGGCGTGACGTCGGCGTTCACGTTCAGCGTCGGCAACGCGGACGCGATTCCAGCGCGCTTCGCCGCGGCCGCCGAACTCGCAGGACCGAACGCGGGCACGTTCGATTGGGGACTGTCGTTCTTCTTCGGCCGCACGATCTTCATCGCGATCGAAGGTCAGGGCGCGCCGGGCGGAACAGCGCCGTATTGGGCCTATTGATCGCGCCGCCAACTGCAACTGCCAACTGCCAACTGCAACTGCAACTGCAACTGCAACTGCAACTGCAACTGCCAACTGCAACTGCAACTGCCAACTGCCAACTGCAACTGACTACTGAACAGTCTGTCTCGTCGTCAGCGTGCCCTTCATCTGCATCTGAACCGGCGTGTCGCCGCGGACGCCGCTCGTTGACATGACGATGTCGTGATGGCCTTCGGCCGCCTCGATCATCCCGCGATCGAGGTTTGTGTCCATCGTCCCCGTGCCGTTCATCTCCATCGTCATCGTCAGGCCGGGTTGAGCGGCGGTCATCGGCCCGCTCATCGTCATCCGGCCGTTCATCGTCATCGTGAAATGCGCGATGCGTCCTGACGGCCCGTTCGTGACGCTGACGAGCGTCATGTGCGATTGACCGTCGAGGTTGCCCGGCGTTCCCATCTGCAGCGGGAGGTTGAACGAGAGCGGTACGGCGATCGTTTCGCCGACACCGATCGTGCCGACCGGCATCGATTGCCCGAACGAGCTGAGAAGGCTCTTCATGAGATCCTGCGGTGCGCCAGGCATCGTGCTGGAGACGTCGACGATTTCGCCGGTCGGCGCGAAGACGACCGAGAATTTCTTGTTCGCGAGCGCCGTCATCGGATTTGGCGCCGGCATCGGCGCGCCGTTCATGCTGACACTCGATTGCACGTCGTCGATGACGGCGTCGGCGGTGATCTGTCCGAGATCGTCCTTCGCGCCGACGGTCATCGTCTGCGAGACGATCGTCGTCATGCGCAGCTTCATCGATCCGGGGACGCCTGATGGCAGTGGCGTCGACGAATCAAACGTCGTGTCCATGTCCATGTCCATCGACGAGCGCATGTGGAAGGTTTGATTCGGGACAGGCACCATGCGGATCGGAATCCGATCCGATTGTGCGACGAGCAGCGCCACAACCGCGGCTGCGATTCGGAATGGCATGTTCCGATTGTCTCACCGCGTCAACGCGCGATTGCACTAAAAGATGATGCGTGCGCCCAGGTGGATCGCGCGCGGCGGCTGGACGGCGGCGGTCAACCGCGATGTCGGTCCGGTGACGTCGAACTCTTCGACTTCCTTCGCCTTGTTCAACAGATTGAACGCGTCGACGAACCCGGCGACCGGTCCGAACTGTTTCTGCAGCCGCACGTCAATCGTCAGCGTGTAAGTAAACCGTGTGCGCCCGTTGCGAAAGGCGCGGATCGCTTCGGGACCCTGGTTCAGGTCCGGAACGATCACGAGGCGCGCGAAGTGCTGGCCGTCCTGGTAACGGGCGATGATCCCAATCGTTTCGCCGTGCGAGAAGTGGTACGACCCCGACCACTTCAGCGTGTACCCGCGCTCGGTGAACAGACGTCCCTGCGCGAACGTCCGCGCGTTCGGATCGATGAACACGTCGCCCAGAACGCCGTTGTCGTTCTCGGTCGCGTTGAAGCCGCGGCTCGCCGACAAGCCTTCCGACCGTCCGGCGGTGGCGCCCATCAGCAAAAACAGATGATCGGTTTGCGTTTGGTACGTGAGGTCGGCGCCAACGAACGTGCCCTCGTCATCCGCCGGATTCGTCAGCACGTAGCGGTCGGCGCCGAACGTCGACGTCGGACGGTTGTAGACCGGCAGCAGCTCGTCGTCTTGCGCCCCGACGAGGTCCACGCCTTTGTCGAAGATGTAGGAAACCGCGTACGCCGATTCCGGAACGCCGACGTCGGCGACGCCGATCAGGTCGCGCTCGCGGCGCCCGATCGCCGAGAGGCGCACGAACGATCGCGTCGTCGGACGCGCCTCGAATCCGGTAACGATTTCGTCCATGTGCGGGCGTTTGAGCGACGGATCGATGGACGTGAACGTCGGATCGCCAGCCGTCCCCGGGCCGAGGCGTGACACGAGCGTCGTCCCGTTCGCGAGCAGCATGCGTCCGGTCGGCGCGGTCGGATCGCCCCACGCGAGATCGCGCAGCGGCAGCCGATGACCGTACCGACTGTAGCCGCCGAACGCGGTGATGTCGGCGAAGTCGAACATCTTCCAGCGCACGCTTCCGCGCGGCATGAGATCGTTCCACGACACGACGGTTGCGCCGGTGGAATTCGAGGCGGCGACATGTTCGGCCCGGAGGCCGCCGTCAACTGTCACGCGCGGATGCACCGCCGCGCGACCGCTCGCGAACGCCGTCAGGGTCGTGCTGTTCCACGTCGACACGCTGCCGGCCGTGAACTGCCACACGTGCGCCGGGATGCCGTCGAGCGTTTCGGCGACAGTGCCGCCGAAACCTGGATCGACGCTCGCGTGCTCGCCCTGCGCTGACGCGCCGAACATCAACGCCCCTTTGCTGATCTTCGCGCCGAGCGTCCACGTCCGACTCGTCGACGGTGCGACGGTGAGCACGTCCGGCACGGGACCATCACGCAGACGTTCGAGTTGCAGCGTGCCGGCTCGCGGTTGATCGGTCGCATGATCGCCGGCCGTGATGCCGCCGAACAGGAACGTGGTCAATCGATCGGAGTGACGATCCCACGAGACCTGCGCGTGGCCGCCGATGGTCCGCTCGCTCGGCGGAAACGTCGCGCGTTGGATCCAGCCGATCGCGTGGCCGACGTGCGCGAACGAGGACAGCAAGTCTGATTCGAGCGCCTCGGTGCTCGAGCGTTCAAACCGGGTCGCGCGCGTCGCGGTGGTCGTCCAGAACACATCAGGTCCGCCGACGACGAGGTCGCCGTCGATCCAGGTGTCGAGCCGCGCGATCTCCGGCGGAACGGCGGCCGGTCCGCCGGCGTTGAGCGCCGGAATCGTGCCGGCGACGCTCACCACGCGCCGCCAGCGATCGCTCCCGCGCCGCGGCGTGAGCGCGATTGCGAGGCCCGGCGCGTTGCGATCGATCGGCATCAGTCCGGTCATCGCGTCGACGCGATCCCACATCAGCGTCGTCGGCATCAGCAACGGCGTCCCGGTCCCGAGCGGGTCGGTGATGTCGACGTCGCCGACGAAGAACCGCGTCTGCGTCCACGAGCTGCCATGCGCGCCGATCCGCGCCGGTTCTCCGGTGCTCAGGCCGCCGGTGTCGATCCGGTCAGCGATCGTTTCCGGGATCACCGTATCGAGGACGCTATAGAGATCCGCGCTGGAGGGCAGCTCCGCCAGCGGCGCGACGGTGATGGAGCTCCCGAGCGGCGGCGGTTCCGATGCGGCGAGGGCGGGCCTGAAGGCCTGCGCTACGACAACCGCCGCGACAAGAGCGCCCGTAGCGCAGCCCTTCAGGGCTGCCTTCCGATAAAATCCGACCATGGCTGACAGCGCGGCGTTTATCGATGCGATCAAAGCGGGCGAATTCGATCGTGTGAAGTTGATGGTGACCGCCGATCCGGCGCTCGTCGAAGCTCGCAGTGGCAAAGGGGAGAGCGCCATCCTCACCGCGGTGTATCACGGCCAAAAAGACATCGTGAACCTGCTGGTCGCGCGCGGCGCCGATCTGACGATCTTCGAAGCGTCAGCCGCCGGCGAGGTCGAGCGCATCGAGCGCCTGATCGATCGCGGCGAACCGGTCAACGGCTTCAGCCCCGACGGCTGGACGCCGCTGCACCTCGCCGCGTTTTTCGGTCACGTCAAGATTCTCGAGATGCTGCTCGGTCAGGACGCCGACGTCGCCGCGATCTCGCGCAACTCGAACGGCAACACGCCGCTGCACGCGGCGCTCGCCGGCAACCGCAAGTTCGTCGCGGGACTGTTGATCGGGCACGGCGCCGACGTCAATGCCGTCGACAAGGCCGGCTGGCGGCCGCTCCACATCGCGGCGGCGAACAACAACCTCGACGCGATGAAGACGCTGATCGCGCAAGGCGCCGACGTCCACGCCGCGAACGCCGACGGGCAGACGCCGCTGTCGCTCGCGCAGGAAAAAAACTTGCGTGAAGCCGCGGCGCTCCTGAGGCGGCATGGTGCATGAAAGTACGACGTATTACCTACGCTCGATCGTCACGCTTTCTATCGTGATCGGCTTCAACGGTCGATCGCCGGGTTTGCTCGTCGCCGTGCTGCCGATCTTCTTCACGACGTCCATGCCTTCGGTGACCTCGCCGAACACGCTGTGTTTGTTGTCGAGCCACGGCGTCTCCGCGAGCGTGATGAAGAACTGACCGCCGTTCGTGTTCGGTCCCCGGTTCGCCATCGACAGGATGCCGGCCTTGGTGTGGCGAAGTTTGGGATGGAATTCGTCCGCGAACGTGTAACCCGGCCCGCCGGTGCCCTGACCGAGCGGGTCGCCGCCCTGAATCATGAAGCCTTCGATCACCCGGTGGAAGATCGTGCCGTTGTAATACGGCTGCTTCACTTTCTTGCCGCTGCGGGGATCGGTCCACTCTTTCGATCCGTCGGCCAGCCCGGTGAAATTCGCGACCGTGTTCGGCGTTTCGGCGTCGAACAGCCGTGCCGTGAAGTTGCCTTCGCTCGTCGTAAAATGCGCAAGAACCATGGCGCGATCATACCGCTACCTCCACTACGACGTCTTCACCGACCATCTCTTCGGTGGCAACCAGCTCGCCGTCTTTCTCGACGGCCGCGGCCTCTCGACCGAGACGATGCAGGCGATCGCGAAAGAGATGAATTTTTCGGAGACGACGTTCGTCCTGCCGGCGGAGGCGGCGGGAACCGACGTGCGCATGCGGATCTTCACGCCGGGCGAAGAGCTGCCGGCGGCCGGTCACCCCACGATCGGATCCACGTTCGCGCTCGCGCGCAGCGGCGTCATCGCGCCCGGCCGTGAGACGTTTACGTTCGGCCTCGGCATCGGACCCACGCCGGTCGCGCTGACGTGGAAGGGCGACGACTTGTCGTTCGCCTGGATGTCGCAGCCGATGCCGACGTTCGGCGAGCCGGTCGGCGATCGCGACGCGGTCGCCACGGCGTTGTCGATTTCGCCGGCGGCAATCACCGGCACCGGGCGTCCGGTGCAGGTCGTGTCGTGCGCGGTGCCGTTCCTGTTCGTGCCGCTGACGGCGCGCCGTGCCGTCGACAACGTGTCGGTCAACCGTGAATCGCTCGACGCGATGTACCAGAAAACGAAGATCAGCGCACACGGCGTCTTCGTCTTCTCGACCGAGCCTGGCGGCGATCGCGCAACCGTCTACAGCCGCATGTTCGCGCCTGAGATCGGCGTCGCCGAGGATCCGGCCACCGGCATTGCCAGCGGTCCGCTCGGCTCCTACCTGGTGCACCATAAGATCGTCACGCCCGACAAAGCGGCGTCGATGATCAGCTTGCAAGGGGCGAAGATGGGACGGCCCAGCCACGTCCACATCTCGATCGGCGTCGAGAACGGCGATATAAATAGCGTTCGCGTCGGGGGCGAGGCGGTCCTCGCCGGCGAAGGAACTTTGTATGTCTGACGCTGTCATGGCAGATGGCAAAGGGCAGATGGCAGAGATCAAACGGAGAAACGACATGAAACGTGTGTTAGCAGCAGTCGCGGCGCTCGCGGTTCCCGCGCTCGCATTCGCGCAAGGCAGCGGCGTCGATCTCTCGAAGGCGAAGTTGAAGAACCCGGCGTCGTTCACCGAAAAAGCGCCGGACACGTACAAGGCGAAGTTCGAAACGTCGAAGGGCACGTTCGTCATCACCGTCCATCGCGCGTGGGCGCCGCTCGGCGCGGATCGATTCTACAACCTCGTCAAGGCCGGCTTCTACGATGACGTCCGCTTCTTCCGCGTGCTCGACGGCTTCATGGCGCAGGTCGGCATGAACGGCAACCCGCAAGTGCAGTCCGCGTGGGACGCGTCGGCGATCAAAGACGATCCGGTCACGCAGAGCAACAAACGCGGCTTCGTCAGCTTCGCGACGCGCGGTCCCAACACGCGGACGACGCAGTTCTTCATCAACTTCGGCAACAACGCGAGCCTCGACAAGCAGGGCTTCTCGCCGTTCGGCGAAGTCACCTCCGGCATGGACGACGTCGTCGACAAGTTGTACAGCGGCTACGGCGAAGGCGCGCCGCGTGGGCGCGGACCTGACCAGGGCCAGATCCGCACCGAAGGCAACGCGTACCTCGAGAAGAGTTTCCCGAAACTCGATTACGTCAAGAAAGCGACGATCGAGAAATAGCCCACGCCTGGCGGGTGGGGCAGGTCGGGCGGGTGGGGCAGGTAAAGACTCACAGGTCGTGCCCGTCCGCGACCTCACCCACCTGCCCGGCCTGCCTCACCTGCCTCGCCAGCCCATCCTGCCCTGCGTCCGCCGTCGTCATCTTCCGCAGGTTCTCGTCCAGCGCCGGATTCATCGTGTGCCACTTCGTCGCGCGCTCGTAGGCGAGCGCGACGCGCAGGACGGTCGCTTCGTCGTACAAGCGGCCGGTGATCATCAGCGCCTGCGGCAGTCCGTCCACAAATCCGGCTTTCAGGCACGCGGCCGGATGACCGGTCAGGTTCGTGATGCCGAGGCTCGCGCCGCCGCTCGGCGAGAGGAACACGTCGACGGTCGACATCAACGCTTCCATCTTGCGGCAGAGCAGCGTGCGCGCGCGCTGTGCGCGGATGTATTCGACCGCGGGGATGAACCGCGACTCGCGGAACGTCGTCGGCCACGAGCTGTTCGTCATCTTCTCGATGTCGGGGCTGCGCGTGAGATCGTCGAATGCGGCGGCGGCTTCGGCGTCGAGGATGAAGTTGATCGCGTTGGTCGGAAAATCCGGCAGCGTGACCGGCTCGATCTTCGCGCCTTGCGAGCGCAGCACCTCGAGCGCGTCCTTCAACAGCGTGCTGCGTTCTTCTGCGCGGCGCCGTAGCGTCGCGGGATCGACGGTGCCGCGACCGCCGCCGCGTCCGCCGCCGGCGCCACCACCGCCGCGGCCGGCATTTGGCTGCTGGACTTCGAACTCGTTCGCCAGATAGCCGAACCGGATCTTCGAGAGCGGCACGTCGGGGTTCCAGTCGAACGGCGCGTCGACGACGGTTTCGTCGCGGCCGTCGGATCCGTAGATCGCGTTGAATACGATGGCGCAGTCCTCGACGCTTCGGCACATCGGCCCGAGCTTGTCCATCGTCCAGCTGAGCGCCATCGCGCCGTAGCGGCTGACGCGCCCGTACGTCGGTCGCAGTCCGACGACGCCGCACGTCGAGGAGGGCGAGATGATCGAGCCGCGCGTCTCGGTCCCGATGGCGAAGCCGACGAGGCCTGCGGACGTCGCGGCGCCTGGCCCCGCGGATGATCCGCTCGAACTCTGATCCGGCGCCCACGGATTGCGCGTCGATCCGCCGTACCACACGCCGCCTTGCGCGAGCGCGCCCATCGACAGCTTTGCGACGAGCACGGCGCCAGCGTCGCGCAGACGCTCGACGACGGTCGCATCAACGTCCGGGACGCGCTGTTCGTACGGCGCGGCGCCCCACGTCGTGCGGATGCCTTTCGTGTCGAGCAGATCTTTGGCGCCCCACGGGATCCCGTGCAGCGGGCCGCGATAGTGTCCGCTCTTCAGCTCGCGATCGGCGTTGGCCGCCTGCTGCAGCGCGAGATCTTCGGTCAGCGTGATGACGCAGTGCAGCTTATCGCCGTACTTTTTCAGCCGATCGAGATACATCCTGGTGAGATCGGTCGAGCTCACTTTGCGCGATTCGATCAGCGAAGCGAGCACGGTCACCGGCTCGAACGCCACACTTTCGATCGACGAGGCAATTTCTACCCGGCGCGGTCTGGTATAGGTGATCTTTTTCGGTGCCAGAGTACTCTGACTCCTCTGACTACTCTGAGGTGTCAGACCCCGAATCGGGCGGAAGATGATCGCCGGTTCCGTGTTCATCGGGACCTGGACGCCGCGCAACGTCTCGTAGCTGCCGAGATTGCGGTTGACGCCGGCGAGCGCCGCGTCCTCTTGCGCATCGGTGAAGTGCAGGCCCGCGATTTGCTCGCCACCTTTCAGCGCGTTCTTGTCGACGCGTCCGGCGGGCGCGGCGTCGCGTTGTTGAGCCGCCGCGGGAAATGATGGCAACACAGGTGCAATCGCTGCGGTGCCAACCGTCGCGAGAAATCGTCGTCGTCCCTTTTTCATGAGGTATCCTCGCTGAGATGAGTCCGGCTATCGAATCGCTGGTCGACGCGCGCAACGCCGATCCGTTTGCGCTGCTCGGTCCGCATCGCGACGGCAACGCGACGGTGATCCGCGCGTTCCACCCGTCCGCGCGCTCGATCGAGGTGCGCATCGTCTCCACTGGCGATGTTCGTCCGATGGAGAAGGTCGATCCCGCCGGATTATATGAGGTCCGGCTGAAGTCGGACACGACGTCCGACGGCGCGCCCGATTATCGCCTGCGCATCACGTACCCCGGCGATCACGTCGTCGATCTCGATGACCCGTATCGGTACGGCCGCGTCCTGACCGATTTCGACCTGCACCTGTTTGCTGAAGGGACGCACCGCCGCGCGTACGAGAAACTGGGCTCGCACCGGATCCGCGTCGGATCGACCGTCGGCGTCCATTTCGCGGTGTGGGCGCCGAATGCCGAGCGCGTCAGCGTCATCGGCGACTTCAACGGCTGGGACGGTCGTGTGCACCCGATGCGAACGCTCGTCCCATCGGGCGTCTGGGAGATTTTTATTCCCGATCTGCCGGACGGACAGAAATACAAGTTCGAGATCCGCTCGCGCACCGGCCAGATTCTGAAGAAAAGCGATCCGTATGCGGTCGCGTTCGAGGTGCCGCCGCAGTCGGCATCGATCGTGCGCGACATATCGCGGTACCAGTGGCGCGATCGGCAGTGGATGACGACGCGCGCCGATCGGAATCGTTGGTTCGATCGGCCGATGACGGTCTATGAGGCGCATCTTGGATCGTGGGCGCGCGTGCCGGAAGAAGGGAACCGGTTCCTGTCGTACCGCGAGCTCGCGCACCGGCTCGTGCCGTACGTGAAAGATCTCGGCTTCACGCACATCGAGCTGCTGCCGGTGATGGAGCATCCGTTCTCGGGGTCGTGGGGCTATCAGGTCCTCGGATTTTTCGCGCCGACGAGCCGCTTCGGATCGCCGGAGGACTTCAAGTACTTCGTCGACGAGTGTCACAACGCCGGCCTCGGCGTGATCCTCGATTGGGTGCCGGGACATTTTCCGAAGGACGAGCACGGGCTCGCGCGGTTCGACGGGACCGCGCTGTACGAACACGCGGATCCGCGTCAGGGCGAGCACCAGGACTGGGGGACGCTGATCTTCAACTACGCGCGCAACGAGGTGCGCAACTTCTTGCTGTCGAACGCGCTCTTCTGGCTCGACGAGTACCACATCGACGGGCTGCGCGTCGACGCGGTAGCGTCGATGCTGTACCTCGATTACTCGCGGAAAGACGGGCAGTGGATCCCGAACAAGTTCGGCGGACGCGAGAATCTCGACGCGATCAGTTTTCTGCAGGAACTGAACACGCTGACCCACGGCGACTATCCGGGGACGATCACGGCGGCGGAAGAATCGACGGCGTTCGGCGGCGTGAGCAAGCCGGTGTATCTCGGCGGCCTCGGGTTCACCTACAAATGGAACATGGGCTGGATGCACGACATACTCCAGTACATGGAGCAGGATCCGATTCACCGTCGATGGCATCACGGCGAGCTGACGTTCTCGATGTTGTACGCGTACACCGAGAACTTCATCCTGCCGTTCTCGCACGACGAGGTCGTCCACGGCAAACGGTCGATGCTCGACAAGATGCCGGGTGACGCGTGGCAGAAGTACGCGAACCTGCGCACGCTGTACGGATACATGTACGGCCATCCGGGGAAGAAGCTGATGTTCATGGGGAGCGAGTTCGGGCAGTGGCGCGAATGGAACCACGATCGCAGCCTCGACTGGCATCTCCTCGACGATCCGGCACACGACGGATTGCGACGCTACGTCCAGACGCTGAACTGGTTCGTGAACACCGAGCCCGCGTTGCACCAGAACGACTTTGATCCATCCGGATTCCGCTGGATCGACTGCAACGACAACGAGAACAGCGTGGTGTCGACGATCCGCTTCGCGAAGAGCGCGCACGAATTCATCGTGATGGTGTTCAACTTCACGCCGGTGGTGCGTGGTGAGTACCGCATCGGCGTCCCCGCCGAGGGGTTCTACGCGGAGATTCTGAACAGCGACTCGGGTGCGTTCGGCGGAAGCAACGTCGGCAACGGCGGCGGCGTCCACACGGAACCGGTCGCCGCCCACGGATTCGACCAGTCGATCCGATTGATGGTGCCGCCGCTGGGGTGTTTGTATCTGAAGAAACGCTGACCACGAAGTTCACGAAGAACACGAAACACACGAAAACACGAAACACACGAAATCAAACCGCGAAGGACGCGAAAGAGGTCGCGTGCGACCGGCCCGCGTAGCGGGCGCGAAGCGGGAAGACCGCGAGAAAACGCAACCGATTTGAAATACTCACGGTTGTGTTTTCTCGCGATCTTTCCGCTTCGTCAGGGCCGGCTTCGCCGGCCTCCGGTCGCACGCCTGTCCGTCCGGCTCGGCGTCCATCGTGTCTTCCGTGGTTAACGTCTTTTCTGCGCGTTCCGCGAATTCTGCGGTTGCGTTGATTTCCGTGTGTTCCGTGCGTTCCGTGGTTGCTTTTCCTGACCGTTTCGTGGTCTCGTCCGTTTATTGACTCTCCGCCGCTCTCGATCGGTCGCTGTCGCGTTCGTCACCTTCGCGACCTTCACCGACATCGTCGCGTACTCGATCGCGGTCCCGGTGTTGCCGGACTTGAGCCGCCGTCTCGGCGCGTCGCCGACGATGATCGGATTCCTGTTCGCCTCGTTTGGCGTGACGCTCCTCACCGTCTCGATGCCGAGCGGCGCGCTCTCCGATCGCATCGGCCGCAAGCCGCCGCTCGTCGGCGGGATGATCCTTCTCGCCGGCGCGTCGCTCCTCTTCGCATATTCGTCGACGCTGCCGTGGTTGTTCGCGGCGCGTCTCGCGCAAGGCGCTGCCGACGCGGTCACATGGGTCGTCGGCTTCGCCTTGATCGCCGATCTCTATCCGTCCGCATCGCGCGGCCGCATCACCGGCATCGTCATGATGGGCACGAGCTTCGCTTTCATGATCGGCCCGTCGCTTGGCGGCTGGCTGTACGAACTCGGCGGCATCCGGATGCCGTTTGTTTCCGTCGCCGTCATGGCCGCGGTCGCGACGATGCTGTTTGTGTGGATCGAGATCCCGTCGCTGCACGAGCAGCGCGAGCACGTGCCGGTGTCGCTCGTGATCCGCGTCCCGGAGATCGCGATGTGCGCCGTCGCGGTCCTCGCGCTCGCGTCGACGATTTCGATGCTCGAGCCGGTCCTTGCGCTGCACCTGCGCGGGCTCGGCGTGAATCCGGCGCGCATCGGACTCGTGTACGGCATCGCCGCGGTGTTCACCACGCTGTTGCATCCGCTCTACGGCCACGCCGCGGATCGCTTCGGCGCGCGCCGGATGACGGCGCTTGGCCTCGCGCTGGCGGGCGGCATGCTGCCCGTGTTGAGCCGCGCTTACAGTTTTCGCTCCGCGGTCGCGCTGTTCATCGTCCACGCATCGTTCGCGTCGATGGCGATTACACCTTCGTTGGCGTTCATGGGCGAGGCGACGTCGCGTGCAGGCGTGCAATCGTTCGGCGTGGCGTACGGTCTCTATAATCTGTCGTGGGGCGCCGGACTGCTCGCCGGTCCCGCTGCCGGCGGGTTCCTGTTCGAGCGCATCGGCTTTACGCCGATGGCAATCGCCTGGGGTCCGCTGCTGATCGTCGTGGCAATATTGTTGGCTCGGAGGACGTGATGCGAAGAGTGGCGACGCTCGTGGTCGTGATCGGACTGACGGCGGCCGTGCAGGCGGACGTGCGCACGGATGAAAAATCAAAAGTTGAATTCGGCGGCGCGCTCGGCCGCTTCGTCAACATCTTCGGCGGCAAGGGCGCGCGCGAAGGCGTGACGTCGACCGTCGCGGTCAAAGGCGACCGCAAGGCACGGCTCAACGACATGACGGGGCAGATCATCGATCTCGGCGAAGAGAAGATCTACGACCTCGACATGAGGAAGAAGACCGTGAAGGTGACGACGTTCGCCGAATTGCGGCGGCGCATGGAAGAGGCGCAGAAGAAGGCGGAAGCCGACGCGCAGAAAGAGCAGCCGTCGCCGCCGCAGCCGCAGCAGGCGTCGAAGCCAGAAAAAGAAATGCAGATCGACGTCGACGTGAAGAACACCGGTCAGAAGAAGTCGATCAACGGCTTCGACACCCACGAAGTGATCCTGACGATCACGGCGCACGAAAAAGGGAAGAAGGTCGAAGAGAGCGGCGGCATGGTGTTGACGTCCGACATGTGGATGGCGCCGACCATCGCCGCCATGAAAGAGATCGCCGACTTCGATCGCCGCTACTACGAGAAACTGTACGGACCGGTCATCGGAGACGTGTCTGCCGAACAGATGGCGGCGGCGATGGCGCTCTATCCGTTACTGAAGTCGATGCTCGGCCGCGTTACCACCGAGGGCGGCAAGCTCGATGGCACCGCGATTCAGACGACGACGACGATCGACGGCGTCAAGTCGGCCGAAGAGATGGCGCAAGCCCAGAAGGAAAAAGCGGACGATTCGAAGAACGACGCGAAGGGCGGCGTCGGCGGTCTCGTCGGCGGTTTCGCGCGTCGCATGGCGCAGAAGAAAATGGGCAGCGACGACTCGAATCCACGTTCGACCGTCATGACGCTGAACAACGAAGTGGTCAAGGTGACCAGCGACGTAACCGCCGCGGACGTCGCGGTGCCGGCGGGGTTCAAAGAAGGGAAGTAGGGCAGGAAGGGCAGGAGGGGCAGGAAGGGCAGGACGGGGAGCAAAGACCGAGATGCACGAGGAGAAAGGCACTTTGCCTTTCCCGTCCTTCCTGCCGGTCCCGCCCTTCCTGCCTATCCCGCCTGTTCCGCCATCTTCTCGATGCGCTCCCACTCGGCCTGGCTCACGGGCATCACCGACAACCGTGAAATCCGCACGAGCGGAAAATCCTTGAAGGCCGGTTGCGCTTTGATTTCTTTGAGCGTGACCGGCCGTTTCAGTTTCTTGACGGGACCGATGTCGACAACGGCGAACTTGCCGGACGAGTCATTCGGATCCGGATACGCATCGCCGAGCGCTTTCGCAATGCCGACGATCTGCTTCTCGTCGCCGGTGTGATAGTAGAAGATGCGATCGCCTTTCTTCACCGCGTGGAGATGGCGTTGCGCGACCGGATTCTTGACGCCCGACCACTGCGTCTTGCCGTCCTTCGCGAAGGCGTCGTAGCTGTAGTTCGACGGTTCCTCTTTGAACAACCAGTTCATGCCGCGAATTCTACGTGATTGCGTGCGCCCGCCGGTGCGCGTCCTGTTTGTCGGGATCAATCCGGGGATCCGCTCGGCGGAGATCGGCCATCACTTCGCCGGCTACTCGAATCGGTTCTGGAAGCTACTCTACGAGTCGAAACTGATTCCGGAACCACTCCGCAGCGAAGACGATCGCCGGTTGCCCGAGTGGGGATTTGGCATCACGAACCTCGTTCCGCGCGCGACGCCCGGGATCGACACGTTACGTCCGCACGAATACGTCGCCGGCGCGGTGACGCTGCGGCGAAAGATCAAGCGGTGGAAGCCGCACGTCGTCGCCTTCGTCGGCGTCACGTTATATCGATCCGTCTGCGGCAAAAAACACAGCGAAGCGGTCGCGCTCGGGTTGCAACAGGAGACGTTGGAAGGGGCGCGCATTTTTGTCCTCCCCAATCCGAGTGGACGCAACGCCAATTTTTCCTATCAGGAAATGCTTGCGGCCTTCCAGCAATTGAATACATACGTACGACGACGGTGTAAAGAAACGTGACGGTTTTCTGACGGATTCCCTCCGGAAACCTTAGGCAAATTACTTGCATCGCGTTTGCGCTTCTAGGTGTGACTCCCGCTCCCGATTCTCGAACTGTCACTGCGTTGCGCCGCGAGCTCGTGCTCGCGTGCGATGCCGAAGGCTGCGTCACGTGGGCCGATCAAGCGGCGGAAGCGCTGCTTGGCGCGTCGGTCGGCGCACGCTTGATCACATACGCCGCCCCCGGATGCGAGCAACGGCTGCGAGAGCTCCTCGACCACGGACGCCAGAACCGCGTCGACGGATGGGAGCTGACGCTGACGGTCAACGGCTCGCCGAAACACATGGTGTTCTCGGCGCAGCCGACGCTCGAGGGCCTCGTCCTCGTCGGCAGCCTCGTGGCCGACGACCACGCCGAACTCTCGCGCGAATCCGAGCGTCAACAGCGCGAGCTGCTGCACCGCGGCGAAGAGTTGCTGCGGCTCAATCGCGAGCTCGACGATTCGGCGCGCGGGGTGATCGCGCTGCACAGCGAAGTCGCCGAAACGTCCGACTCGCTGCGCCGCATCACCGAAGTCAAATCGCGCGTCGTCGCGAACGTGAGCCACGAGTTCCGGACGCCGCTCAACGCGATCATCGGCCTGTCGAAGCTGCTGCTGTCGGGGAACGACGGCGATCTGAACACGGAGCAGAAGAAACAAGTCGGCTTCATCCTCCGCAGCTGCGAAAACCTGATCGACCTTGTCAACGATCTGCTCGACCTCTCCAAGATCGAGGCGGGGAAAGTTGGACTGCGTCCGCAGAAATTCACCGTGCCGACGCTGTTCGCTGCGTTGCGCGGGATGTTCAAACCGCTGCACGACGGGAACCTCGTGCTGAGTTTCGTCGACACGCCGGAAGTCGGCGAACTCGAAACCGACGAAGGGAAGATTTCGCAGATTCTGAAAAACCTGATCTCGAACGCGTTGAAGTTCACCGAGCGCGGTTCGGTAACGGTGTCGGCCTCCGCCGGCCCGAACGGCTCGGTGACGTTCTCGGTGACCGACACCGGCATCGGTATCCCGATCGACGATCAGGAACGCGTGTTCGAAGAGTTCACGCAGATCGACAACCCGTTGCAGAAGAAAGTGAAGGGCACGGGACTGGGACTCTCGCTTTCGCGGCGGCTTGCGGAAATCCTCGGCGGAACGCTGACGGTGACGAGCGCACCCGGCGCTGGATCGACGTTTACGTTGGTCGTGCCGCGGGTCCATCCCGAAGTGCAGGAGATGGCGGGCCTCACCCAACGCAGCGCCACGCTCGAGTCAGGCAAGCCGCCGATCCTCGTCGTCGAAGACGATCGGCAGACGCTGTTCCTCTACGAGAAGTACCTGCGCAATTCCGGGTTCCAGATCATTCCGGCGCGGACCGTCGAGGAGGCACGCGACGCGCTGACGCGAATGCGGCCGGCCGCGATTGTCCTCGACATCATGCTCGAAGGGGAAACGTCGTGGGCGCTGCTGGCCGATCTGAAAGCGGCGGCCGACACGCGCGATATCCCGATCATGGTCGTCACCGTCACGAACCGCGAGCAGAAAGCGCGCGCGCTCGGCGCCGACGAGTTCGTGATCAAGCCGCTCGATCATCAGTGGCTGACGCGCAAGCTCGCCTCGCTCGCGCGTCGCCGCGGTCCGATCAATCGCATCCTCGTCATAGACGATGACGAGGTGGCGCGGTACATGGTCGGCAAGCTGCTGGCCGACACGCACTACGAGGTGATCGAAGCGGCGACCGGCGCCGACGGCGTGCGCCTCGCGCGCGAGCGCCAGCCGCAGGCGATCTTTCTCGACTTCGTGCTTCCAGGCATGACGGCCTTCGACGTGCTCGACGAGCTGAAGCTCGACGCGACGACGCGCAACATTCCCGTGATCATCCACACCTCGCGCAATCTTGCCGAAGAGGAGCGGCAACGGCTCGCTGCCGAAGCCGCGACGATTCTGCCGAAGCAGAATTTGAATCGCGAAGTCGCGCTCGGCCGCATCCGCGAAGTGCTCGCCAAGACCGGCTTCATCACCAACCACGAGGAAACCACGGGTGTCTGACGGGCGTCCCTTCGTCCTCAACGTCAACGACGACGAGGCGAACCGTTACATGGTGACGCGGATTCTCGAGCAGGCGGGATACGCCGTCGCCGAGGCCGCCAACGGACGCGAAGCGTTGATGCTCGCGCGCCGCAAACCGCTCATCGTCGTCCTCGACGTCAAGCTGCCCGACATCAGCGGTCTCGACGTCTGCCGCCGGATCAAAGCGGATCCGGAACTGCGGAAGATTCCGGTCCTGCAGACGTCGGCGACCTTTATTTCGGCCGAGCGCCGCGTCGAAGGGCTCGACAGCGGCGCCGACGCGTATCTCGCGCAGCCGATCGAGCCGCCCGAACTGGTCGCGACGGTGCGATCGCTGCTGCGGACGCAGCAGGTCGAACAGGAGCTGAAAGAGGCGAGCGAAGACTGGCGGCGGACGTTCGACGCGATTGCCGACGCCGTCGCGATTGTCGCGCCCGACCTGACGGTGATCCGCTGCAACGAGGCGATGTCGAGGCTCGCCGGCAAGTCGCCCGAGGCGCTCGCCGGTGCGCCGGCGCCGAAGCTGATGCCGCATGACGGCATGACGACGAGCGATGTGATCACGCGCGCGGTGCAGAACCGAGTCCGCACCGTTGCGGAGTTGTCGGTCGACCGGCAACTGCTCCGGCTCGTCGCCGATCCGATCCTCGACGCCGACGGCGCCGCCGAGCGCGTCGTCCTGATCGTGTCGAACATCACCGAGCATCGACAGCTCGAAGAAGATCATCGGTCCCGTGCCGCTCAGCTCGCCGAGCTCGATCGGCGCAAGGACGAATTCCTCGGCATGCTGGCGCACGAGCTGCGCAATCCCCTGAACGCAATCGCCGCGGCGAACAGCCTGATGGACCGCGTCGGTGCGCAGGATCCGCGCAATCAACGGCTGCGCCACACGGTCCGCCGGCAGACGCGGCACTTGGCGCGGCTCGTGGACGACCTGCTCGAAGTCTCGCGCGTGACGCGCGGGAAGATGCGGCTGCAGCAGGAGCCGAACGATCTCGTGCAGGTGCTGCGCGCCGCCGTCGATAACTCGCGTCCGACGATCGAAGCGCGCCAGCAGCAGCTCGATCTGACGCTGCCGGCCGACCCGCTGCCGATCAACGCCGACGCGCTGCGGCTCGAGCAGGTGTTCGTCAACCTGCTGTCGAACGCGAGCAAGTACTCCGAGCCGGCCGCGCGCATTGCCGTCGAGTGCCGCCGCACCAGCGGGGACCGCGCCACCATCGTCGTCCGCGACGAAGGCATCGGCATCCCGAAGGAAAAGCTCGACTCGGTGTTCGATCTGTTCTTTCAGGTGGACCAATCGCTCGCGCGATCGCTCGGCGGTCTGGGTATCGGCCTGACGATCGCGCGGCGATTGGTCGAATTGCATGGCGGAACGATTCGCGCCGAAAGCCCGGGTCCCGGTCGCGGATCGTCGTTCGTGCTCGAGTTGCCGCTGATGGCCGTCGAAGTCGGAACCACGATTGCGGATCCGGGGCTCGACATGTCAGAGGCGGCCGACATGGGGCCACCGCTGACGATCCTGCTCGTCGAGGACAATCGCGACGCGCGCGAAACGTTGCGCGCGTGGCTTGAGGAAGTCGGTCACGAGGTGACGTCGGCGGCCGACGGCTTCGAAGCGCTGCAGCTCGCGCGACGCATCCGGCCGCAGGTCGCCCTCATCGACATCGGCTTGCCGGGAATCGACGGATATCAGGTCGCGCGGACGATGCGCGAGACCGACGGGTGCCGCGACGCGTTTCTCATCGCGATCACCGGCTACGGACGTCCTGAAGATTCCGCGCGCGCGCGCGAAGCGGGGTTCGACGTGCACCTCGTCAAGCCTGTGCAGCCCGAGCGGCTTTCGCGCGTGATCCGCGCGGCGCGCTCGCACGGCGAGAGCGCGACGCCGGCTGTACCGTAGCGCCGATCGCAGCGAACGCCTCGACACCATCCGCGAGCGCGGTCGCGAGCGCATCACCGAACGCGAGCAGATCGTACGGTTTCGCGACAACCGCGTCGCATCCCGCATCAAGCGCCGACCGCACCTCGTCGTTCAGCGCCGCCGCGGTGACGGCGACGATCATCACGTCCCGCGTTTCTTCCAGCTTGCGCAGATGGCGTGTCGCTTCCCACCCGTCCATGTCGGGCATGCGCAAATCCATCAGGATCGCGACCGGTTGAATGCGCAGTGCGGTCTGGACCGCGTCACGGCCGGATTTTGCGGTGACGACGTGGAAGCCGCGGAATTGCAGATACTCCGCGAGAAGCTGTCGGCCGTCAGGGTAATCGTCGACGACGAGAATGGGTTGCAGCGTGTCCGCCATGGACACTAGATGATTGCAAAAAACGGTGCGTATCAGAAACGCGACAGCGTCGCGTCAGCGAGGCCGTCGGCGCCGCCGGATCGACTCGCGGCGGCGTGCGGCTTCGATCGCGTAGCGGCGGATCGCGTCCGAGAACTGCTCGCGCGCATGTGCCGCGCTCTGGCGTGTCGCCATCACACGTTCGGACATCGGGACGTGCCGTAACGCCGCCGATCGCGCCGTCATCGCGGTGCGGTTCCACGGGAGGTCGGGGAAGATCTCGAAGAGATCGCCGAGGTCGTACTTCACTGTCGCGAGTATAGACCCTGGATGCCGTTAGGGTATAGACTCTCTATACCGTATGAAAACCAGCACGCTGTTGATCGTTGCAACCATGATTTCGATCGTGCTGTCCACGTGGCATCTCGCCGATGACATCGTGCACGGCTGGGAACCGGGCACGCTCGGGAACCTCTACGCGCTGCCGATCTTCGTGGTGTGGTTGTACGGGACGTTGGTGCTGAGGGACCGCGTGTCCGGATGCATCATCATGCTCGTCGGGTCGCTCCTGGCACTCGGCCTCCCGATCATCCATATGAGCGGACGCGGTATCGGGGCCACCAGCCGGGTCGCGAATACCAGCGGATATCACTTCTTCGTGTGGACGCTCATCACGCTCGGCGTCACCGGGCTGTTCTCGCTCGTGTTGTCGGTGCAGATCCTGTGGGCGCGACGTACAGCGTCACGCCGCGCGCCTGCAGCGGGTTGACGGTCTCGCGACTACTTGTGAAGCCGAGCTTCTCGAGCAGGCGAATCGACGCGGCGTTCGACGGACTCACGATCGCGAGAATCTCGGAGAGGTGAAGCGTGTCTGCCGCGAAGGTCATGACTGCGCGCACGCTTTCCGACGCGTATCCCTTCGCCCAGAACTGCGGCCGGAACGCAAAGCCGATGTCGGGTGACGGCAGCGTCTCACGTTGCAGTAATCCGCAGATCCCGATCGGTTCGCCGGTTTCGCGTAACTCGACGAGCCACAGGCCGAAACCGAGCGTGGCGTACCGCGTCCACGGACCGCTGTCGATATAACGCTGCGCGTCTTCAACCGTGCGAACGCCGCGGTCGCCGATATGCTCGATGAACGAGGGTTCGTTCATCAGCGCGCAGACGAATGGTGCGTCGTCTGCGGTCAGCTCCCGCATCATCAGGCGGTCGGTTGTGAATTTCGCCACCGTTTCTGACACAATTGTTCTCTAGCGCGGAGAGATGTCCGAGTGGTTTAAGGAGCACGCTTGGAAAGCGTGTGTAGGGGAAACTCTACCGTGGGTTCGAATCCCACTCTCTCCGAATTCCCCTGCTGCTTCAAGCACGTGGGACACAAGCAGTCCGCGAAATTCTTTTGCAATCGTGCGCGAGCGTCGTCGGTCAACGGAACGGTGTCACACCAGCATCCGCCCGGCGCAGCAATCGAACGCGTGACCGCACGACGCGCACAGTTTGCGTCGAACCTCGCCGGTCGTCGATTCGGTCATTTCTCTCCTCGCAGCGGGCGGAGCGCGTCCGTCCATCGCCGCAATTCGTCGAGCATCACGTGTGCCGCTTTGTGTTGCGTCTCATCGGGCGCGAACGTGCCGTCGGCGGCGAACATTTTGGTGAAGAAGGGCAGCGAGACCGCTTCGGGAATCGGCATCATCTTCAGCGCGGTGACCTGCAGCTTCGACATCTGCACCGATCGCGTGCCGCCTGACACGCCGCCGTAGCTGACGAAGCCGACCGGCTTGTATGCCCACTCGTGCGCCAGGTAGTCGAGCGCGTTGATCAGCGACGGCGGAGGACTGTAGTTGTACTCAGGCGTGACGAAGACGAACGCGTCCGCGCGCGAGACGCGCTCGCTCCATCGCTTGGTGTGATCGTGCTGATACGTTCGAAACCGCGGATGCTTGGGCTCGTCGAACAGCGGCAGGTTGACCTCTGCGAGATCGACCAGCTCGACGTCGAAGCCGCCGTGCCGGCGCGCCACGCTGTCGAACCATCTTGCGATCGCGTCCCCTTTCCGCCCGGGTCTCGTGCTGACGATGAACGTCTGCAGCAGCGGCATCGAGCGATCATACGACGGTCATCACGACCTTCGCGCGCGCGTGACCGGTTTCTACGTACCGCATCGCCTCGACGATGTCGACCAACGGATAGACGCGGTCGATCGCCGGGCGGACCGTGCCCGTCTCGAGCAGCTCCGACAACGCGAGGAGATCGGACTTGCCTGGCGCGACCATGGCCGGGACGAGTCTTTTCGATGACAGGCGCGAGACAATGGGCGCCGCAAGCAGCCTCGTCGCGATGCGCCACATCGACAGCGCGCCAACGGCGACGTGGATGCCGCCCGGTTTCAACACGCGCCGGCACGCCGCGAGCGAGCGCGTCGAGACGTTGTCGAGGATGACGTCGTAGCGGGCGCTGCCGGCCGTGAAATCGTCGCGCGTGTAGTCGACGACGTGATCGGCGCCGAGCGATCGAACCAGATCGACATTCGTTGTACTGCAGACGGCCGTCACCTCCGCGCCCTGCGCTTGTGCGATCTGAACGGCAAACGTGCCGACGCCACCCGCGGCGCCGTTGATCAGGACGCGCTGACCGGCGCGCACCTGTCCCTTATCGCGGACCGCGATCAACGCGGTAAAGCCGGCGATGCCGACCGCGCCCGCTTCCTCGAACGTCAATCGCGTCGGCTTCGGGGCGAGCAATTTCGTCGGCGAGCAGACGTACTCCGCAAACGCGCCGCCGCGGCAGCAGCCGAATACCTCGTCACCAGGCTTGAACTCGGTTACCTTGGCGCCGACGGTTTCGACCACGCCCGCGACATCACGACCGAGTTGCAGCTTCGGCGATCGGAGTCCACTCATGAGCCGCGTCGGGAACGGTTCGCCGCGCATCATGTGCCAATCGAATGGATTGATCGATGTCGCGCGGACTCGAATCAGGACGTCATCGTCGGCAGGCGTCGGAATCGGTGTGTCACGTACCTGCAGCAGATCGGGTGGGCCGTACGCCGTCCAGACGACGGCCTTCATCGCGGCGGCCGGACGATCCAGAGCAGCGCCAGCGAGACTTCGAACACAAGCATGGGCAGCCACATGCCCATGCCGAGCGGCTTCGGCAGCAGACCGGCGGCGTGCGCCGGCAGGCAAACGACGAGGAGCAGCGACGCGGCGACGCCAATCCAGCCGAGCACGGTTGGGATGATCCGGCCGCGCAACAGCAGATACGCGAAGATCGTGCTGCCGACCGCGAAGAACGTCGCGCCGATGTCGACGTTCGTTCCCGTCGTCGCGCCGAGCACGCCTTCGCCGACGCGGCACATCATCGCGAACCGTGCGAGATCCTCGTCTTCACCCTTGGTGATCGCGTAGAGCGTCGCCGCAAGCGTCAGCGCGGAAAAACATTGCAGGAGCTGCGACACGACGTGCGCGAGCGGACCGAGTGGCTGCGCCATCGGTGCGATGCCCGCAGCGATGTACACGAGGAACGTCACGCCGGCGACGCGCGCGTTCGTGCGGATCGTCACGAGGTGCGGCCTTTGGCGAGCAGCCAGACGGTCAATGCCGCCTCGGCGAGGATGCCCGGCGCGAAGTTGAACGGCCGGAGCTTCGCCGTCAGCGCCGGCGACGCAAACGTCAACCAGCTCAGGCCGCCGATCATCAGCGCGACGCCGAGCCACGTCGGCATGAACGTCGACTCGACGATCAGATAGCCGATCAAGATGCAGTAGACGCCGAAAAACGGAAGCGCGCCAATTGAAATCGTGATGTGGAACGGCGCGAGAAAGCCGAGGATGCAGCCGATCGCGCTGAACATCGCCGCGACGAGCGACAGAGTCGGGTTGACCGGCGCGAAGAGCCGGTAGAACAGCACGGTCACGCCCACGTAGCACAACGTCGCGAGGAGATTCGCGACCGTTGCGCTGGCGCCGGCGCCAAACGCGAGGAAGCCAGTGACGAACGTGCCGAGATAAAAGAGCCCTGCGATCATCGCGGTGTGATGTCGCTCGGCTAAGACCTCGTGCTGCATGATCACTCCGACCGTAGCGCCTGCAGCACGTCGACACGTGACGCGCGCGCTGCGGGCATCAACGACGCGACGATCGCCGCCGCGGCGAGCAGCGTCGTCGCCGCCACGATAGCGACGCTACTCGGCAGCTGCACTGTTCCGACAAGGCGGACGGCGATGCGGGAGAGCGCAAATCCGGCGATCATCCCGGTCACGATGCCGACGGCGGCGATGCCTGCGCCTTCCGACAGCACCTGCGTGAGGATCTGCAGCGGCGCCGATCCCACGGCCAGGCGAATGCCAAACTCGCGCGTCCGCGCGCTGACTGAAAATGCGAGCACGCCGGCCACCCCGACGACGGCAATGAGCAGCGCGATGCCGGCGAACGTCGAGAAGACGAATGCGTCGACGCGCTCGGGCGACAAGACCTGCGCGCGCACGTCTTCGAGCGTCGCCGCATGTTCGACCGGCTGATCCGGCGAGAGCTGCCGGATCGCGCGCGTCACCGCCGGCACCAGCGCGTACGCATCGCCGTCGGTTCGCACAAACAGCCGTCCCGCCGCCATCGGCAGGTCGCGCACCGTGTGGTAGACGATGGGCGTTGGTTCGCGCACGAGATGCTCGTCATCCAAATCAGCGACTACCGCGACGATCCGGCGCGGCGTGTCCTGGCCCATCATCTTCGCGAGCGAACCGGTCCAGTGCACGGATCGGTTGAGCACATCGCCGTTCGGGAACAAACGCTGCGCGAACGTCTGATTGACGATGACCGTCTGCGTGTCGTCGTCGGAGAAATCGTGTCCCTCGAGGATCGGGACGCCGAGCGTCGTGAAGAAATGCGGGCTGACGACGCGCATGTCGGCGATCGGATTTTCTTCGCCGTGCGGCGGCGTATACCCCTCGACGGCGAACTGGATGCGCAGCGTGGCCCCGGCGTCCCGCCACGGGACGGTGCTGCCGATGGCCGCCGATTCCACGCCAGGCAGCGCCGCGATCCGGCGCGGCGCTTCGGCGAAAAACGCGACCTGCGCCGGACCGACCACGCCCGTCGCCGCCGTCGGGATGTCGAACGCGAGCACATGGTGCATGTCGAGACCGGTGTCCGCGGACTGCAACGTGACGAGCGTCGTGACGAGCATGCTCGCGCCAGCCAGCAGCACGAACGAAAATGCGATCTGCACCGTGGCGAACATCCGAAGACGACGGTTCGTGCCCGGCGTCAGACGAACACCGCTGCTCGCGAGCCCGAGTCCGTTCGGCGCGTGCGCCGACGGCAGCCGAGGCACGTACGCGAGGAGGATGGCCGCGGCAATCGCGAGGCCGACGCCGACGAACAACACCGTGCTGTCCACCGGGACGTCGAGCGCGCGGATCGAATAGCGTCCGGCATATCGTCCGATCGCGCCGACGAGCGGGCGGGCGAGGACGACGCCGAACACGGCGCCGGCGCCGCACAACACGATGCTTTCCGCGAGCAGCGTGCGCCGCAGCGCGCCGGTTCCAGCGCCGAGCGCCGCTCTGACGGCGAGTTCGCCCTCGCGGCGCACCGATCGCGCGAGGATCAGGTTGGCGACGTTCGAGCAGGCGATGATGAAGATGACGGCGGCGGCCGCGAGCAGCACGAAGAGAATCGTCCGGGCCGGCGCCGCAATCTGCTCGCGCAGCGTGTTGACCGTGAGGACGGTCGGCGCGCGCTTCGAGTAATCCTCCGGATGTTCGTGGACGAGCGCGGTTTCGATCGACGCGAGCTCTGCGCGCGCGTCGTCGATCGTGGCTCCGGGCGTCAGACGGCCGAACAGCTCGGTCATCCGGTGCGTGCGATTGGTGACCATCGTTGCACCGAGGTGGTGCGGGCTCGACACCATGTTCGCGATGACTTGCGTGTCGGTCGGGTACGGCACGGATGGCTCGAGCACGCCGATGACCGTCGCGGCACTGGGACCGAGACGGACGACCTTACCGACAATCGACGGATCGCCGTTCAGCAACTCGTTCCAGAACCGGTACGTCAGCACCAGCACCGGCGCTGCTTTCGGTCCATCGTCGTGGGCGTCGATCAAGCGGCCGAGCACCGGGCGCAGACCCATCACGTCGAAGAATGCGCCGTTGACGACACCGGCTTTGACGATGCGCGGCTCGCCGAGCACGCCGACCAGGTTGAAGTCGAGCGTCGAAAATTCACCGAGCGCCGCAATCGTCTTCGTGCGGGACCGGATGTCCCGGATCTCCGGCACCGAGAAATTCAAGTTCGCGGTTGATGTCCCCGGTCGTGCCTGGCGAATGTAGACGAGACGGGTTTCGTCGCGATTGACGAGCGGTCGCAGCAGGACGCCGCGTACCACGCTGAAGATGGCGGCGTTGGCGCCGATCCCGAGCGCGAGCGTGACGACGACGGTCAGCGCCAGGCCTTTCACGCGCATCAGGGATCGAAACGCGAATCGCATGTCGCGGACGAGAGCGTCCAGGGAGTCGAACCACTGCGGACGCCAGACGCGCCTGATGTCATCGCGCGTCAGCGTGACGTTGCCGAAATCCTTCAGCGCGCCGAGGCGAGCCGACGCCGGGTCCTCGCCGCGCTCGCGTCGCTGCTGCTCCTCGATCGCCAGGTGTCCGCGGATCTCGTCGTCGAGTTCGTCGTCGCGTGGTCCCATGCGCTACTCCTTCGCCGTCCGAGCGGGGTTCATGATCCGTCCGATTGCGTCCACGAGTTGCGCCCACCGATCGCGCTCGCGCACGAGCTGCGCTTTGCCTTCGGCCGTCAGCTGATAGAAGCGCGCACGCTGGTTGGCTTCGCTGATTCCCCATTCCGCTTTCAGCCACCCGCGTTTCACGAGGCGGTGCAGGGCGGGATAGAGCGATCCGGTCTCGACTTTCAGCAGATCATCGGACTGTGTGCGGATCGCCTGGCCGATGCCGTGGCCGTGGTGCGGACCCCACTGCAGCGTGCGGAGGATCAGCATGTCGAGCGTGCCCTGGAGCAACTCCAGGCGTTCTTCGTCTGAGCGTTTGGCCATAGTCGTAGACAGTCTACGGCTATAGACGTAGGCCGTCTACGGCATGTTCCGGCGCGAGTGCGGCCCGAGTCTGACCCGAGTCTGACCCGAGTCTGACGAGTCTGACCCGAGTCTGACCCCAGTCTGACCCCAGTCTGACCCCAGTCTGACCCCAGTCTGACTCCAGGGACGTCCGAGGTGGTGGCACTCCGATTGCTCTGATTACTCAACCATGGCGTTCCTCAACGAGTCGGGTACCCACATACCGCAAGAACGCCGCATGTACGCCGTTACGTGGGCGATTTACGCCCTCGTCATCGCGGCGTTTGTGCTGTTCTTCAAACCTCATCCGGTGCGAATGAATCCAGCCGGGTCGACGACACAAATCGGCATCGCGGCATTCAACCCTGGACCGGTAGGCACGGCGGGTACGGCGCAGCCGAAGCCGGCGCCCGCACAAGCGCCGAAGAAAACGACGCCGAGCCAGATGACGCGCGCGACGGCGGTGTCGAGGGATCAGGCGCAGAACACGGGACAGGGGACCGGCGCCGCCGCAGGCGTGCAGGGTGCAGGAACCGGATCGGGACCGGTGAATCTCGGAACCGGCGCCGGATTGACGTTGCTCAACAAGGTGACGCCGACGTATCCACGATTGATGGAACAGGCGCGGATGCCCGGCACGGTCGTGCTCGACGCGATCATCCACCGCGACGGCACGATCGGCGACGTCACCGTGAAATCAGCGACCAACGATCAGTTCGCGCAGGCCGCGATTCAGGCGGTGAAGCAGTGGCGCTACACGCCGATTCCGTACGAGGGGATCGTGACCGTGACGGTCAACTTCAATTTGCCGCGCTGACTCACGGTGTCTTTCTGACGCGCCCTTCGACAATCCGCGAAAACTGATCGGGATGATCCGGCTGCGCCATTTCGAGCGTGACGGTCATCCGTCCCGGCTCGAGTCTCACATACGTCAATCGATAGCGCGGCTGCTTGGGTTGCGGCTCGCTGATGAACGTCACCGTCTGTTCATCCGCTGACATCGACACGACGTACGGAATCACGTGGCCCTCGGTGTCGGTGTAGAACGCGCGCGTCGACGCGCCGTCGAGATACACGATCATCAGATCGTCGTGCACGGCGGGTTTCGCGCCGTTCTGGCCCGGATACTCGGCATGGTTGCGACGCACCCATATCTTCCCAGCGAGGTCGGGCTCGAACGTGAAATAGCCGGCGCCGGCGCCCATTTCGCTCGTCCCTTCGCCGATCCACTTGCCCTGCATGAACGACAACGTGTCGAGCGATTGGACGCCGAGCAACAGCGCAAGAATCGTTACGAGCATCGCGTTCGGATTATAGTTCGCCGTATGAAAAAGCTCTTCCCGATTCTTGTGGTCGTCATCGCCATTCTTCTCGCCGTCCGTGATCACGCGCAGCAACGGCAGAAGTTCATTTACGCCGCGTTGCCTGGCGTTGGCGGCGGCAACAACATGAAGTACGGCGGCGCCGGCATCCTCGTGTTCGATATCGAACACGGACACAAGTTCGTCAAACGCATCCCGCTGCAGGGTGCGCCACCCGAAGACGGCCGGCAGGAAGCCATCAAAGGGATTGCCGCGCATGCTGGGACGGCGCGCTTGTACGTGTCCACGAGCCGTCGCGTCGCCGCGTACGATCTGGTGACCGACAAACTCGTGTGGGAACAGCGCTACGACAATCGCGGCACGGATCGCATCGCGCTGTCCCCGGACGGCACAACGATCTATGCACCGGAGCTCGGCGCGCCGAAATGGGTCGTTGCCGACGCGAAAACGGGCGACATGATCACGACGATCGACAAGCCCGGCCGCCCGCACAACACGCAGTTCTCCGACGACGGGACCCGCGTCTACTTCGAGGCCGAAGGCGACACACGGACGATGTCGGTTGTCGATGCGAAGACGCGGACGATCGTCAAAGAGCTCGGACCGTTCGGCAACATGGTTCGGCCCTTCACGTTCAACGGCACGCAGACGTTGCTGTTCGCGAACATCAACGATTTCCTTGGCTTCGAAATCGCGGATCTCAAGACGGGCGCGATCGTCGGCCACGTCGAGGTGCCGGGCGTGACGCCGGGCCGTTCGCCGACGCACGGCATCCCGAGCCACGGCATCGCGATGACACAGGACGAGAGCGAGATCTGGATCGCCGACAACGCGAACAACTACCTCCGCATCTTCGATGCGACGAAAATGCCGCCCGTGATGAAGACGAGCGTCAAGGTCCGCGATGAGCCCGGCTGGATCACCTTCGGCATCGATGGCACGCTCGCGTATCCGTCGACCGGGGACGTCGTCGACGTCAAGACGAAACAGATCGTGGCGACGTTGCAGGACGAGACCGGCGCGAACGCGGAAAGCGAGAAACTGCTCGAAATCGATTTTGCCGGCGGCAAGCCCGTCAGCGCCGGCGATCAGTTCGGGAAGGGGAAGAAGCGTTGAAACAGTTGGCAGCTGCAGTTGCAGGGACAGTTGCAGGTGCAGTTGCGGTCGCCCTGACGATCGCGTGTTCGTCGGCGCCGCAATCGCAGACCCCGGTGTCCAACGACGCGAAGTTCGCCGAGCTCGCGCGACACGTCCTCGACGACCACTACAAGCGCCATCCGAGTCAGTCGACCGATCTCGGCCTGCACCAGTACGACGCGCAGCTCGAGGACATGTCCGAGGCCGCGGTGCGCGGAGAAGTCGAGGCGCTGAAGGCATTCCAGACGCAACTGCGTGCTCTCGATGCGACGACGCTGACACCGGAGAAGTATCTCGACTACGAGCAGGTGGACCGGTCGCTCCAAGCCGGGATCATTTCGCTCGATCGGATCAGGCAGTGGACGAAGGATCCCGACATGTACAGCGGCGCCGTGACGAACGCTGCGTACGTCATCATGAAGCGCAACTTCGCTCCGCCGGCCGACCGGTTGAAAGCACTGATTGCCCGCGAGAAGAAGATGCCCGGCGTTCTCGCCGACGCGCGGAAGAACCTGACCGATCCGCCGAAGATCTACACCGAGATCGCCATCGAACAAATTGACGGCAATATCCGGTTCTTCAAGAACGATCTGCCGGCGGCGTTTGCCGACGTCACCGACAAAGCGCTCCTCGACGAGTTCAGGTCAGCGAACGACGCCGTGATGGCGGCCTTAAGCGACTACAAGACATTCCTGCACGACACGCTGCTGCCGAAATCGAACGGGTCGTTCGCCTACGGCACCGATCTCTACCGTGCCGCGCTGGCGGCCAACGAGATGATCGACATGGCGCCCACGGATTTGCTCGCGATCGCGGACAAGGATCGAGAAAAGAACGAGGCGGCGTTCCAGGAGACGGCGAAGCAGATCGGCCCGAAGAAATCAGCCGACGCGGTCCTCGCCTCGATTCAAACGGATCATCCTCCGGCGGATAAACTGCTGGCGACGACGCAGCAGACGCTCGATTCGATCCGCCAGTTCATCGTCGAGAAGAAGATCGTCACGATTCCGCCATCCGATCCCGCAACGGTGAAAGAAACACCACCCTTCATGCGATCGACGACGTCTGCGTCCATGGACACGCCGGGGCCGTTCGAGAAGGCGAAGCTCGCTGCCTTCTACAACATGACGCTGCCGGATCCGCGGTGGAAGAAGGCGGAGCAGGACGACTTCATGCGGCAGTGGTACTACGCTGCGATCGCGAACGTGTCGGTCCACGAGGTCTATCCCGGGCACTACATTCAGTTCCTGTATGCGAAGGATTTTCCGTCCGACGTGCGGAAGGTCTTTGGCGCCGCGTCGAATGCGGAAGGCTGGGCGCACTACGCCGAGCAGATGATGCTCGACGAAGGATTCCATGCCGGCGAACCGAAGTACCGGCTCGCGCAGTTGCAGGATGCGCTGCTGCGCGACGTCCGCTTCATCGTCGGCATCAAGATGCACACGCAGGGGATGACGGTCGACGAAGCGACGAAGCTGTTCGAGACGGCCGGTCACCAGCCGCACCCCGTCGCCGTATCGGAAGCGAAGCGCGGCACCTCCGACGCGCTCTACGGCTACTACACGATGGGCAAGCTGATGATCCTGAAACTCCGCGACGACTACAAGGCGAAGCAGGGCGCCGCGTACTCGCTCGGCGGCTTCCACGATGCGTTCATCAAACTCGGTCCGTTGCCGCTGCCGTTGATCCGAAAAGCGATGCTCGGCGACGTCGGACAATTGTTCTAGAAGATGAATTTCGTCGCGAGCTGGATCACGCGCGGATCGAGCGCCGTCGTAATTGTTCCGAAACTTGCGGCGCCGGCGACGGCGTTTGGCGCGCCGAGGTTTGGCGTGTTGAGCAGGTTGAAGATCTCAGCGCGCGCTTCGATCTGCTGACTGTGTCCGACGGCGAATCGCCGCGTCAGTGCCAGATCGACATCGCGGTACGACGGTCCTCGGACAGGATTACGCGACGCCGATCCGAGCGTGAATTGCGGCGCGATCGCGAACGCAGCGGTATTGAACCAGTGCTGCGCGGTCCGCTGATCCGCCGGCAGCGTCGGATCGCCGACGAGATTCGGACGCTGTGTGCCGAAACCTGCGAACGCGTCGAAGTTCGTCGCCTGCGTCACCGCGATCGGAACGCCCGACTGCAACGTCGCGAATGCAGCCAGCTGCCACCCGCGCAGATGCGCCGGCAAATCCCACACGAGCGACGCGGCGAAGTAGTGCGGGATGTCGCCGCTCGAGTAATCGCGTTCGAGCGAGCGGTTGAAGCTGTCGGCGACCGGGTAGTTGGCAATCGGTCCGGTCAGGATCGACGCATCGAACACCGACGAAGCGTCGTCGAGGAGCTTCGACCGCGTGTATGCCGCCGAATACGTCAGTCCATGCGAGAGCCGCTGACGAACGCTCACCTCGACTCCCTGATAGCGCGTCGTGCCGACGTTGTTGCGATACAGGCTGACCGTCGTGTACTCAGGAAACGGTTTCAACAGCTGCGCGAGCGGGATTGTCGGATCGCCAAGCGATGACGAGCGGGGGACGATGCCGAAGTAGGGGTTCGGCACGCGGGTCAGCAGCGACGCACCCTGCGCGAGTTGCGCGGCGGTGAGCTGATTCAGGTTCGTGTCGGGGATCCCGACGTGCGTGATGTTCGATCCGACATACGCGATCTCGAGCGTCGTGTTCGTGGTCAGCTCGCGTTGCCACGAGGCGTTCCACTGCTGCACGTAGCCGGAGCCGAGGGTGCTGTCGACCGCGAAGACGCCCTGGCCGAGACCGGCGGTCGGCGTCGGCGACAAGGGAGCGACGGTCGGCCCAGCCGCCAGCTCAAATGCCGGAGTGATCGTGTCGAGCGCGCGCTGGGTGACCGTCTGCAAAAACGGAAACGTCGGCGTCGTAAACGGCGTCGTGATGCCTGCCATTTCGATCCACACAAGCCCATATCCTGCGCTCGCGATCGTCTTGTCCGTGATGCGATACACGCCGCCGAGCCGCGGACCGAAATTGTTTTTCTTCAGCGGCCGCACCGGATTGGCGCCGGGATATTCGAGCAGCTGCGTCTGCAGATTGAACACGGCCGTCTGCCCGTTGATCTCCGTCGACGGAAAGTTGAGCGTGTATCGCATCCCAGGATTAATCGTCAGTCGATCCGACACCTTCCAGTCGTCCTGGATGAAGTATTCCTGCCAGTGGGCGCGTTCCTGAATCGGCTTCGTCTGCACGTCGATGGAGAACTGCTGGACATCGCCGAGAAGAAAATCCGCCAGCGGAATGCCGGTGAAGACGCCGGTGAACGAGTACGAGCCGTACGGCGACGGTGGCTGGACGACGTTGAGCCGCTCCCACCGCCAATCGAGCCCGAGTTTCAGCGCATGGCGCCCTTTGATCCACGAGAGAGAATCGGCGACTTCGGACACGCCCGTGTTGAAGTCTGACTGCGTGTTCGGCGGTGATCCCAACTGCTGGAGTCCGCTGATGACGTACGTCGGCATCTGCACGGCCGAGCGCTGCACGGTCCGGCGTGTGTCGCCGACGCGAATTTCGTTGAGAACGGTGGCGCTGAAGACGTGCTGGTAATTCGAGGCGAATGCCCACGCGCTCGTGTCTTGCGGGCCGAGCGTGCCCGTCGTCACCCCGCTGCCGTCGGGGAGCGGCGTCACCGGCACCGCGCGGTCGCGAACATAGGTGAGCCGTGCAAACACCGAGTCGCGGTTCGCCGCAAACTTGTGGTCGATCCGCACGTCGCCCTGATCTTGATTGTCGACGTCGTTATCGGTACGGCTGTAGTTGTTCGCCTCCGCGGTCGTCGTCGGCAGCGGATACCGTTCGAGTAACGACGCGGCGGCCGGATCGATGCGCGACGCCGCGATCGTGAACGTCGGGAAGATCCCTTGCCGTTGCGCGAGCGTCGGTACCGTCGACGTCACGGTCCTCCCGATTGACTGACGCTGTCCCTGGTAGTCGACGAAGAAGAATGACCGATCGTGCACGATTGGTCCGCCAAGAGTTCCACCGAACTGGTTCCGGCGATAGAGCGGCTTGTCAGGAAGCGTCGACTGAAAGAAGTTGCGCGCGTTCAGCGCTTCGCTGCGCAGGAATTCGAATCCGTCGCCGTGCAGCGCGTTCGAGCCGCTCTTCGTCGTCAGGTTCACGACGCCGCCGTTGAATCGGCCGAATTCTGCCGGCGGACTGTTGCTCTCGATTTTGAATTCCTGAATGGCGTCGACAATCGGGAAGTATGTGACCTGTCCCGGCTCCGGTTGGAGAACCGAAATGCCGTCGAACAAGTATTCGTTCGTGCGCGGCCGCCCGCCGTTGATCCGCGGCAGCTGCGAGTTGGGCGGCAGCGCCACCCCCGGCGCAAGCGCCGCCAGGTTGATGAACGTCCGGCCGTTCAGCGGAAGCTGTTCGACGTCTTGCTGTGCGATCACCGTGCCGAGGCTCGGCGTTTCGGCACGAAGTGCAGGTGCATCGCCGACGACCGTGATCCGCTCGCGCACGCTGCCGACGCTCAGCGTGAAATCGACGCGAACTTTTTCGCCGGTCGACACGTGAATGCGTTCGCGGCGTACCGGTGTGAAGCCCGCGAGCTCGACGTCGACGCGATACTCACCCGGCGCGAGGCTCGCGACGTAAATTCCGTCAGCCGTGGAGACGGCGATGCGTCGCGTGTTGGTGTCCGTCCGAGTGATGGTCACGGTCGCACCCGGAACGGTCGCGCCCGCCTGATCCTTGACGATGCCGGTGATTTCGCCGGCCGCCACTTGCGCCCAGGCCAGAGCAATGAGTAGAAGTGCGTGCACGTCCGCCGACAATAACTCGGCCTGAATAGAGACTCAAATCGAACCGAATCGGCTAGAAACGAAACCTCACAGGCCGAGGACGAGTGCGTAATCGCCGATGCGTGCGAAACCGAGTGCGGTATATGTGCGCTCCGCGCTCGGACTGTTCGTGAACAGCACGGCGCGCGTCGCGCCGCGCTCGCGTGCCGCAACGAGGGATGCCGCCACGGAAATTTTCGCGTAGTGGCGGCCGCGGACGTCCGGCGGCGTGTAGATGCCTCCGAGCTGCACGATATCGGGCAATGTCGCGTTGAAAGCAGACAGCGACAGCGGCACGCCATTCTCCACGTACACCCACGCGTTGCCTTCCGCAATCTGCGCGTCAAGAAACTGCGCCGCGTTCTGTCGATGCGCGTCGTCGTCTTTTCCGCCGAGGATCTCGATGTCGTAGGCGAGCGCCAGTCGCGCAGGAGCGGGTACTCCTCTGGCCGCGGTGCCCGGCAGCGGGCGACCGCGTCCGCGAACTGCGACGGCACTTGGAACGTCGTCAGATCCAGCGCGTACAAGGACTCGTGCTTGTCGGCCGCGGCGGCGGTGTCGGCGAAACCCAACGCGACCTGGGCATCACGAACGTGTCGCAGGGGACCGGCGAATCCGGTGACCGGACGTCCGGAGATCTCGACGCACCGTTTCGCCACGGCCGCGGCCTGCTCGGGCGCCTGCAGAAGCATCATGCCGTTCCAGCAGTGCCCAGCGACGCCGACGATGTGGCCGTCGTCAAGCGCCGCGGCGTAGGTCGCCTGAAATACTTTGCCCTCGTACTCGAGACCGCCCCGGCGCGAGTTCGCGCGCAGGAACATCGAACTGTCGCGATGTCTGACGAGGAATTGTTCGAGGGCCGGATAGTCCGACGTCGTCAGTTGTCGAATGGTCATATACTTCGCCGCATGAAGAAGCTGATCGTACTCGCGTTGGCCGCGAGCGTCGCATCCGCGATTGTCGCAGCACAGTCAACCAGTCAGAAGCATATTGACGCGGCGAGAGCAGCCGCCGGCGCCGACTTCGCCGGCGTGTTCAATCGGATCTGCACGGAAGCCGTGCCGAAGACGCCGCCGGAACCTCGTCCGGCGCGCGGCGCCAACCCACGGCCGCCAGGTCCGCCGGTGCGCGACACGTGGCACGCCGAGCCGGTGCAGGTCTTCGACAACTTGTACTTCCTCGGTCAAACAGAGTATTCGGTGTGGGCGATCAAGACGTCGGACGGGTTGATTCTGATCGATGCGATCTTCGATTACTCGGTCGACGACGAAGTGGCGGGCGGCCTGCGCAAACTGGGCCTCGATCCGGCGCAGATCAAGTACGTCATCATCAGTCACGGACACGGCGATCATTCCGGCGGCGCGAAGTACCTGCAGGACAAGTTCAACGCGCATGTCCTGCTGACCGCGGCCGACTGGGATCTGCTCGATCGTTCGAACGGCAGCAAACCGAGGCGCGATATGGTCGTGACCGACGGCCAGAAACTCACCCTCGGCGACACGACCGTCACGATGTACAACACAGCCGGTCACACGCTCGGCACGCTGTCGACCATCTTTCCCGTGACCGACCACGGCACGCCGCACGTCGTCGCGACGTGGGGAGGGACCGCGTTCAACTGGATGGCGAACTCGGCCCCGTACTACACGCCGGAACGGCCCGAGAGTTTCTGGTTCAGGACGTACAGCGACTCGGCGCGCCGGTTCAAAGAGATCGCCGCGAAAGCGGGTGCCGACGTGCTGATCTCGAATCACACCATCTTCGACGGGTCGAAGACGAAGCTACCGCTAGTGCTCGCGCGCAAGCCGGGGGATCCCAATCCGTACGTGATCGGCAAGGAGGCCGTTCAACGATACTTGACCGTCGTCGACGAGTGCGCCCAGGCCGGGTTGACACGCAACCAATAGGTTGCGTAATATCATGCAACCAAGAGGTTGCATGATGACTGACGATACGCCGGATCGGATCGAAAAGCAGATCGACCTGAAGGCGCCCCTCGCCACGGTGTGGGCGGCGTTGACCGACCACGTGCAGTTCGGCCGATGGTTCGGCGTCCGCGTCGGCCAGCCGTTCACGCCCGGCGCGACGATTCGCTGTGCCATCACGCCGACGACCGTCGACGCGACCGTTGCTGCCGCCCAGAAGCCGCACGAAGGCAAGACGTTCGACATCTACGTCGAGCGGATCGAGCCGACACGGCTGTTCTCGTTCCGCTGGCATCCGTATGCGATCGACGAGGGCCGCGATTACTCACGCGAGCCGACAACGCTCGTCGAGTTCACGCTCGAGGAAGTCGCGGGCGGGGTCAGGCTGCGCGTCACCGAATCCGGGTTCAGCGGCATCCCGGCCGACCGGCGGGCGCAGGCGTTCGCGATGAACGACGGCGGCTGGGCGATGCAGACGACGCTCATCGCGAAGTACCTGGCACGATGATGCGCCACGCGAAGGTCTTCGCCGCGCTCGGCGACGAGACGCGCCTGCAACTGATGGCGCGTCTCCGCGACGAAGGGCCGACCTCGATCACGAAGCTCGCCGAAGAATTTCCGATCACCCGCCAGGCGATCACCAAGCATCTGCGCGTGATGGAAGACGCCGGCGTCGTGCACAGCGTCTCGCGCGGCCGTGAGACGCTGTGGTCGCTGTCGGCACGCTGGGATGCGCGGCTTGCGCGGTTGAAGTCGCTGATCGAAGGTTAATCGCCACGCCGGCAGCCGTTCGCCCTTAGACTAGGCCGCATGATTCAGCGATGGATTGCCGTGGTCGCGCTCGCGGCGGCATTTCAAGCGCCGACCGGTTCGCGTGCTCCGCGAAACGCCGACGAATTCGACGCGCTCTTTCGTCAGGTGTCCAACTGGGGACGATGGGGCAAAGACGATCAGCTCGGGTCGGTGAACCTCATCACGCCGGCGAAGCGGAAAGCGGCGCTCGGTTTGGCGAAGAGCGGCGAGTCGGTCTCGCTCGCGCACAACCCGATTACCGAACGGGCCGAAGACAACAACAATCCGTTCGAGCACACGATGCTCCGCGGCAACAACATGGACCGCTACGCCGTGTCGTATCACGGCTACGCGCACAGCCACATCGACGCGCTCTGCCACATCCTCTACAAAGATCAGACGTACAACGGCTACGCGCGCGCCGACGTCAACACGGACAAAGGGTGCACGAAGCTCGGGATCGACAATTTGAAGAACGGCATCATCACGCGCGGCGTGCTCGTCGACATTCCGCGCCTGCGCGGCGTCGAGTATCTCGAGCCGGGCACGGCGATCTATGCCGAGGATCTCGAGGCGTGGGAAAAGAAAGCGGGCATCAAGATCGGACCGGGTGACGCGTTGCTCTTGCGCACGGGACGGTGGGCGCGACGAGAAAAACTCGGGCCGTGGAATGTCGGGCAGTCCGCCGCGGGGTTGCATGCGTCGGTGGCGCCGTGGTTGAAAGCGCGCGGTGTCGCACTCCTCGGGAGCGACGCGGCCGAAGACGTCACCCCGTCGCTCGTGGACGGCGTAGCGCTGCCGATCCATACGCTCTGCATCACGGCGATGGGGATCAACCTCCTCGACAACCAGGACCTCGAATCGCTCGGCGCGACGGCGGCGCGGCTGAATCGGTGGGAGTTCATGTTGACCATCGCGCCGATGCCCGTGACGGGCGGAACAGGATTTCCTCTCAATGCGCTGGCTACTTTCTAGCCTGCTCCTTGTCACCCTCGTCGATGCGCCGTACCGCATCGATCCGAATTTCGGGAAGCTCCCTGACGGGTTGAAGTGGGGCCTGACAGCGGGGATGGCGATTGACAAACAGGATCGCGTCTACGCGTTCACGCGCGCCGAACCGCCGGTGATCGTCCTCGACTCGGCCGGCGCCGTCGTGCGGACCTGGGGGCAGAACATGTTCGGATCGCCGCACGGCATCCGCGTCGATCGCAACGGCTACTTGTGGATGACGGATTGGCGTGCGCGTGACGGAAAGGGTCATCAGGTCTTCAAGTACGACACCGATTTCCATTTGCTCATGTCGCTCGGGAAAGCTGGGGTCGCGGGCGATGGCCCAGATACGTTTAACGGGCCGACCGATGTCGCCGTCGCGCCGAACGGCGACGTGTTCGTCGCCGACGGTCACTTCAACTCGCGCGTCGTGAAGTTCTCGAAGGACGGCACCTTCATCAAGACGTGGGGGAAGAAAGGCTCCGGACCGGGTGAGTTCGACGTCCCGCACACGATGGCGTTCGATTCGCGGGGCCGTTTGTTCGTCGGCGATCGTTCGAACAAACGCATCCAGATTTTCGATCAGGACGGCACGTTTCTCGAGCAGTGGACGCAGTTCGGATCGCCCAGCGGCATTTTCATTGCGCCAGACGACACGATCTACGTCGTCGACTACAACGACAAGGAAGGGTTGTTCATCGGCAGCGCGAAGGATGGATCGATCCGGTACACAATCACCGACACGCTCGCGGAAGGCGTCGCCGTGGATGCTGACGGATCGATTTACGTGGGTGAAACGGTTCCAGGCAAGATCGGTGACGTCGTCACCGGGTCGCGCGTGTTGAAATTCGTCCGCGCGCGATAGTCACGCGCTGCGTCGACGCTACTTCTCTTCCCACCTCACCTCGAGATAGGTAATCGAGGCGCCGTCGAGATCTTTGTACCAGTGCGGCACGCCGGGCGGGACGAGGATCACGTCCCCTTTCGTGACGTGTTTGCTCACGCCGCCTTGGATCGTCGCACCACCACCGCCGCCGCCGGTCGCGCGCACGATCGTGCCGCCCGTGACGAGTGTTCCCGATCCCTCCACGATGTGATGCAGTTCCGCGAAGCCGTCGTGGGCAACCGCGCCGGCGGCCTTCGTGCGTTTGATCAGGTTGACGCGGTGCTTGTCGGTGATCGCGACGGGTGAGGTCAGCATGTCCGGTGTCGCCTGACCGGCTGCCAGCGCGGCCGTGAGCTCGATGCCGGTCTTATGTATCGCCGGGGGGCCGTCGGCCGCGGCGACTCCAGCCGAAAATAACAGGGCGGCGAGGACGGCGTTCTTCATAGATATGCGGGCGCGGTTATAGACCCGGCCGCCGGAGTATACGCCTATAATCGCGCCGGAGGATCTATGGGCCGCTCGGCTAAAGCCTTCGCGCTACTCGCGGTCGGATCGCTCGCGCTGCATGCGCAGACACCGCAGCGCGCCGACGTGACGTTCACGAAAGACGTCGCGCCGATTCTGCAGAAATCGTGTCAGACGTGTCATCGTCCCGGGTCGATCGCGCCGATGTCGCTGCTGACGTACGAAGATGCGCGGCCGTGGGCGCGATCGATCAAGGATCGCGTGTCGCGTCGTCAGATGCCGCCATGGCACGTCGACAAAACGATCGGCATCCGCAAGTTCAAAGACGATCCGTCGCTGAGCGATCACGAAGTGCAGACGATCGTCGACTGGGTCGACGGCGGCGCGCCCCGCGGCAATGCGACCGACATGCCGGCCCCGCGCACGTTCGATGATTCCGATCGCTGGCACATCGGCAAACCCGATCTGATCGTGACGATGCCGAAAGACTTCGTGGTCAAACCGGAGCAGGCCGATTGGTGGGGTAACTTCTACGCCGACTCGGGCCTCACCGAGGATCGCTACATCAAAGCGGTTGAAGCGAAGCCGTCACCGGGCGCCGCGCGCGTCGTGCACCACGCCGTTCAGACATTGGTGTACGACGAAGGCGGCGATCCTGGCGGCGTGCTCGTCGAGTATGCCGTCGGCAAGAACGGTGACGTATTCCCGGACGGCTCGGGCAAATTGATGAAGGCCGGCGCGAAGGTGCGGTTCAACATGCACTACCACGCGATCGGTCAGCCGGTCACCGACCGCACGAGCGTCGGCATCGTGTTCTACCCGAAGGGTTACGTGCCGAAGCACGTCATTCGCACGATCCTGTCGCCGAATCAGGATGATCTCGATATTCCCGCCGGCGCGTCCGATGTGCGCAGCGACGCGTACTACAAGATGGACCGTCCGTCGCGTCTGATCGGCTTCATGCCGCACATGCACAATCGCGGCAAGAAGCAATGCCTCGAGGCGATCTATCCCGACATGCACGTCGAGCAGTTGAACTGCGTCAACTACGATTTCAACTGGCAGATCGTCTACAACTACGCGGACGACGTGGCGCCGCTGCTGCCGGCGGGCACGATCATGCACGTCATCTCGTGGCACGACAATTCGACGGCCAACAAATACAACCCGGATCCGCGGAACTGGGTCGGCTTCGGCAATCGCACGACCGACGACATGTCGCGCCACTGGCTGACGTTCTATGCGATGAGCGACGAAGAGTACAAAGCGGAGCTCGCCGAGAGGGCACGTGAGAAAGGCACTCGATAAGAAACAACCACAGAACGCACGGAACGCACAGAAGATCTTCGTGTGGTTTCTTTCGGTGTGTTCTGTGTATTCCGTGGTTGCTCTGGCCCAAGTCCGGTACGCGAGCGGGCAAAATGTCGTCCCCGTCTTCGAAGGCTGGGAACGCAACGCCGACGGCTCTTTCAACATGGTCTTCGGCTACATGAACCGCAACTACGAAGAGCAGGTTGATGTGCCGGTCGGCGCCGAGAACTTCTTCGAACCAGGCAGCCAGGATCAGGGACAGCCCGCGCACTTCTACGCGCGGCGGCAGCAGTTCGTCTTCAAGGTGCGCGTGCCGAACGATTGGGGCAAGAAAGATCTCGTCTGGACGGTGACGTCGCACGGCAAAACGGAAAAGGCGTACGCGTCGCTGATGCCGGTGTGGGAGATCGACGCCAGCGTGTATCAACAGAATCGCGGCGGCCCGGGAGAACTGGGCGAGCCGGATGAAGCGCCGACGATCAAAGTCGAAGGCGGACCATCGCGAAACGCCGTGGTCAATCAGCCGCTGACGTTGGACGCGTATGTCGTCGACGACGGTCGTCCGTCCGATCGCCCGAGCCAGAGCGGATCGAACGCGCGCGTCGACGGACCGCTGAAGCAGGCGGTCGTTCGTCTCGACCGCGGCGTTCGCCTCGGAGTCGTGTGGATCGTCTATCGCGGCGATGCCACCGCCGTGGCTTTCGAATCGCAGAAGGTCACGGTCGTCGACGGCAAGGCGTCGACCCGCGTCCGGATCACCAAACCGGGGACCTACGTCTTGCGCGGGTACGCGGACGATGGGATTCTGTTCGATACGGCGGACATCACCGTTACCGTGCGCTGAATGGACCCGGTGATTCGCGATATTTCGGATACCGCCCGCTGGATGGCGGTCTATCGCGCGCGGGAGAGCGACCGCGCCGACGCCGTGTTCAAGGACCCATTTGCACGCGCGCTGGCGGGTGCGCGTGGCGAAGAGATCGCCGCCGCGATGACGTTTGGCGAAGAGAACGCCTGGTCGTTCATCGCGCGGACGTACCTGTTCGATCGATTCGTGGCGCGCGCGGTCGAAGGCGGCGTCGATCTGATCGTCAATCTCGCCGCCGGTCTCGACACACGTCCCTATCGCATGCCGCTTCCGTCGTCGCTGCGATGGGTCGAAGTCGATCTGCCGGAGATTCTCGACTACAAGGAACAGATCCTCGGATCGGCGGCGCCGGCGTGCGCCCTCGAGCGCGTGAGACTCGATCTGTCAAACCCCGATGCCCGGCGCGGTCTGTTCGCGCGGCTGGGGCGCAGCGCCTCGAACGTTCTCGTCCTCAGCGAGGGACTGCTGATTTATCTGATGCCGACCGAGGTGTGCGCCCTCGGCGCGGATCTCGCTGATGCGGCGAACGTCAACCACTGGGTCGTGGATATCGCGTCGCCGGGCCTGCTCGAGATGTTGAAGCAGCGGATGGGCGGCATCATGTCCGACGCCGGCGCGCCGTTTATCTTCGCGCCAGTCGAAGGTCCTGCATTTTTCGAAAAGTGCGCGTGGAAACCGGTGGAAGTGAAATCGATGCTGCAGACTGCGCGCAAGCTCGATCGGCTACCGATGATGCTGCGCATGCTCGCGATGCTGCCGGAGCCGAGCGGTCCGGCCGGCTCACGCCCGTGGGCGGGCGTGTGTTTGCTCGCGCGGCTGCTCTAGTTCGACCTTCACCTTCGGGAACTCGACGATTGCGTAGGTGCCGCTCGCGATGCCGATGCCCGCGTGATCGAAGCGTTCCATCACCAGGCGCGCGAGTTCGTCCATGTAGTACCGCACGCCGTGGATCGGCACGAGCACGCGCAGGTTCATTTCAATCCAGTTGTCGGTGATGCGAATGAAGACGCGCGGGTCGAACTCGCCCATGTTGACGAAATAGCGCTTCTCGAACGCCTTCCCGGCCGGCCCTGCCTGTTTGACGACTTCGTCGGTTACTTCTCGCGCGCAGTCGAGCAGAATGTGTTCCGCGAGATGGCGGTCGGTCTGATAGCTGATCGGAACCTTCATCTCCTCCCACATGTACGGGAACTCGCGCGTGTAGTTGTAGATCGGTTCGTCGAATACCTTGTCGTTCGTCACCGAGACGATGCGGCCGGTGTGCTGACGCGCGCGCACCCAGATCGGCGAACCGTCGCTCTGCGCGCTGGGCGGTTCACCCATTTCCATGATGCGCGTTTGCAGGAAGCCGAGCGAGATGACGTCGCCGCGAACGCCGCCCATCGTGATGCGATCACCGACCGTGAACGTCTTGCCGCGCAGGATCACGAGATAGCCGGCGAACGCCGTCACGACTTTCTGCAGCGCGAACGCGAGTCCGGCACCGATCAGGCCCGCCGCCGTCGTCAGCCGCGTCGGATCGTCGAACCAGATCGAAATCAGCAGCAGCACGCCGAGGACGCCTGTGATCAGCGACGCTGCCTGCCGCGTCCAAAAGACCACGCGCTCGTTGGGTTGTTCGCCGGTCACGAGCCGCACGATCCAGACGATGATGTAGCGCACCAATAGGACGGCGCCGATGACGCCAAGGCTCAGCAGCAGCTTTTGACCGTTCTGGGCGTTGACGCCGAGCAATTGAATGCCGAGCATCATGCACGAAGCTCGTGCAACCCTCACGCCGACACGCGAATTGCAAAGGCCGTCGCGATGGCGGCGAACGAACGCGACGAGGTCCACGAACGCAGCTCGCCAACCGGGTCCGTCGTCTATCACGCGGTCAAAAAGGAAGGCGAAGACGAACTCGACCGGGCCACCACATCGCTCGCATGGTCCGGGCTGGCGGCCGGGTTATCGATGGGGTTTTCGTTCGCGGCCGAGGCACTGCTCAGGACGGCATTGCCGGACGTGTCGTGGCGGCCGCTCGTCGTCAAGTTCGGCTACAGCATCGGATTTCTGATTGTGGTGCTCGGGCGACAGCAGCTCTTCACCGAGAACACGTTGACGGTCATCCTGCCGCTGCTGCGGCGCCGCGATGCGGTCACCGTGAAGAACGTGCTCCGCCTCTGGGCGGTCGTGTTGGTGTGCAACCTGATCGGTGCGTGGACGTTTGCGTTCGCTGCCGGGCGCAGCGCAGCGTTCGATCCCGCCGTGCGTGACACGTTCGCGGCGCTCGGACGCGAATCGATGGCGAGCACGATTCCGACCACGTTGCTGCGAGCGGTCTACGCGGGATGGTTGATCGCGTTGATGGTGTGGCTGCTGCCGTTCGCGGAGACCGCGCGCGTGTGGGTCATCGTCATCATCACGTATATCGTCGGGCTCGGCCACTTCAGCCACGTCATCGCGGGGTCCGTCGAGACGTTCTATCTCGTCGTGACGGGCGAGCAGAGTTTCGGACAGTACGTGGCGGGATTTCTGGCGCCCGCGTTCTTTGGCAACGTGCTCGGCGGCGTGGCGCTGGTCGCCGCGATCGCGCACGCTCAGTTCGTCGCGGGACCAGCTGCCGAGGAAGCCTGACGCGTGCCCTGCGGCAGCAGCCGTTCGAGTTGCGCGTACACGGCGAGGACCGGATGTCCGGACGATTCCATCACCTCGAGCACATCCTGGCGTCCGTCGCCGCGCGAGAACTCGAGCATCCTGTTGACGAACACGAACCACAGCGTGCGTTTCGATCGATCCGTGTCCTGGTGCCGGAGGAAGTCGGCGAACAGATCGAGCCCGCGGCGTCGCGCCGACGAAGGCGGCATCAGGCCGATGATGTTCGCGTAGAGCGTCGCCTTCTCGTAGAAGAAGTCGCGCTCGGACGACTCGCTGCGGCCGGTCCAGCGATCGACATCGACGAGGAAGCCGAGCGCCTTGTCGCGCCATTCGTCGGTGCGGCGGACGCGCTCGGGGGTCAGTTTGCTGTCGGAACCGCGCAGCGCCATCCATGCCTGAAACAATCGCCGCGACTCCGCGGTTTGCCAGAAGTAATCGATCGGCGCGCCGGCGAGAATCTGCTTCGGGCGGATCTTGGTGTCGTCGATGGCGTCGACGAACTTCTCCGCGTGCAGCAGCCGGAGCGCCATGTTGTAGGTGGACGGCGTTACGCTTTCGGTAGGGCTGTCGCTGCAGCGCGGTCCGGCCAGCGTCTTCACCAGATACGTGCGCAGGGCGTCCATCAAGTACCAGTTGGGGAGACCCTTCTGTTTGTCCGCGTACTGCAAATCGGCGACGCGTCCGATGATGTCGATGGTCGCGCTCGAGAAACTCCGCGGATCGATGGTTGCGCCGTTCATCAGCGATTCGATGAAGCCCTCGAGTTGCTGCGCTTCGGTTTGATTCGCGCGGAACCGTCCGACGGCGAGCGCGACGGCCGGGAATTCGACGGGTAAGTGCGCGCGCCACAGGTAGTACTCGAGAAATCGCAGCGCCTCGCCTCGATCGCCGTTGAACGTCGTTCGCGCGATGAGGCTCGCCGTCGTGTAGTACTCGTCGACCGCCGGCACGAGCACCTCCTCGCATCGGGCCGGTGCGAGGTTCAGGTCAATCCACTCGAACAGTTCGCGCGCCCGGGCCGGCGCGACGCTCGCCATCAGCTGCGCGGCCCGCGATTGCAGCGCGACGCGCGCGAGCGGCGTATCCTCGGCTTCGATCTCGGCGAACTGCCGGCTTTCGAGCGGTACGCGCGGTCCCGTGCGGCGATATTGCGCGACGGCGCCGTAGGCGTGCATGAACGCTTCGTCGAGGAGTTCGCGCTTCCATCGGCGATCGGTGACTCTCCCGGAACCGGCAATGCGAATCAGCGTGTCGGCGGAAAACTCCGGCGGCAGGGACGCGGCGTCGCTGACGAGCGCTTCGATGCGCCAGTCACGGCGCGGTGGCGCGTCGGTGTGTCCCTCGAGCGAGGGCGTCATCACAACCAGCGCGACGATCACCGTGATCCGGCGCAGCATCGGAGTAGTCCACTATAACGCCGCTCGAGGCGCGAGCTTATAATTACATGTCCCGTGCAAATTCGTCGGTTCCGTTGGGGCGTGCTGGTCCTGGTGTTCGCCGCCTATGCCGCTGCGTGCCGGATCATGCTCGCGCCGATTTTCAACTTCGACAAGATCGCCAGTGCGAGTTATGGCGGTGATGCGCGCGCGTTCATCTGGGTACTCGGCTGGGACAATCACGCCGTCCTCTCACGCGTGCCTCTGTTCGAGGCAAACAAGCTGTACCCGCTGCACGACTCGCTCGCCTACGGCGAGCACCTGTTCGGCATTTCACTCTTCACGCTGCCGTTCTACGCGCTGACGCACAACCCGGTGCTCGCCTACAACGTGGTGTGGCTGCTCGCGTACGTGTTTTCAGCGCTCGCCGTCCACGCACTGGCATTCCGCTACACGCGCGATCATCTCGCCTCGCTGGTCGCCGGCATGTCGTTCGCGTTCTGCTTCTTCCGGTTCCATCACGGTCACGGACACCTGAACCTGATTTGGTGCTTCTGGATTCCGCTGTCCTTCCTCGCGATCGAGCGGTGGGCGGAGCGTCCGACGTGGCCCCGCCTGTCGATCGTGACCGCCATCGTCATCCTGCAGGCGCTCTCGGCGTGGTATGAAGCGGTCCTCATCACCATTGCGGATCTGCTGTTTATCGGCTGGCTGTTCCTCGTCGAGAGACGCCGGGTGCCGCTGTCGCGCGTGCTCGCGCACGCCGCGGCCGCGCTGGTGATGGCGGTCGCGTGCGTCTGGCCGTTCGCGCGCCACTACTTCATCCTTCATCAGGAGCCGCCGGCGTATGCGGCGAATTCGTCCGCCGATCTGGTCGGCTGGTTCGTGCCGCCGGAAAACACGATCGCTGGACAGTGGCTGCTGGCGCACGGCGTCAAGGGCCCGCGGTACATCTGGGGCGAGCTGACCGTCTATCTCGGATGGATCACCGTGGCGCTCGCCATCATCGGTGCGATCGTCGCGCTGCGATCGCGCGATCCCGACGTGCGGCGCACCCGTTTCTTCATCGTGCTGGGGATCGTTGCCGCCGTGCTCGCGTTGGGCCCGATGCCGAGCGAGGTTGCCTCCGGCGTGTACGGATGGAGTCCGTTCGGACTGTTGTCGCACGTGCCGGGCCTCAGTCTGTTTCGAATCCCGGCGCGTTACACGCAGTTGATCAATTTGACGCTGGCCATACTTGCCGCCGTCGCGGCGGTCTCGCTGCATCGCCGGTTCTCGATCGCCGGACGTATCGTCTCGGGCATCGCGATCGTGCTGCTGCTTGCCGAAAACTTCGTCGTCAACTTTCCTGGCGGTCAGCCGCAGCCGTATCCGATCCCGCAGGTGTACAAGCACCTGGCCACGCTGCCGCCCGCGCCCGTGCTCGCACTGCCGGATTATGCGAACACGCCCACGTGGTTTGACGAAGCGGACTATCAATATTGGTCGACCGCGCACTGGTACCCGATGGTGAATGGCGACTCGCGCGAGTGGCCACCGGAATTTCTCGCGCTGACGACGCGATTGAAGACGTTTCCGGATCATGATGCGGCCGCGGCGATGCACGAATCCGGCGTCAGGTACATCGTGGTCCACGGCATCAAGCCGGCGGGAGCGAACATGATTGGCGTCGCCTTGACCCAACCTGATTTTCGGCTGCTGGCGCACTTCGATCGCGATTACCTGTTCGAGGTCGCGCAGTGATCACTTCGCCAGTCGATCTCTCGATCGTGGTGCCGTGCTACAACGAAGCGGCGGTCGTCGACGCGTTCTACGCCGAGCTGACTCGCGCCCTGCAGCCGGTCGCCGATCTTCGGTGGGACGTCCATTTCATCGACGATGGAAGCACGGACGGGACGCTGGATCGATTGAACGCCATCGCGCAGGCCGATCGGCGCGTGCGTGTCTACTCGCTCTCACGCAACTTCGGCCATCAGATCGCGTTGACGGCGGGTCTCGATGCGACGCGCGGTGTGCCGGTCGTGATGATGGATGCCGATCTTCAACATCCGCCCTCGATTCTTCCGGCGATCATCGCGAAATGGCGCGACGGGTACGATGTCGTCTCCGCCGTTCGCGAAGACACCGTCGGCGCCAGCTGGTTCAAACGTGCGACAGCGTCGGCGTTCTACTGGTTGATCAATCGCTTTGGCGAGACCGCGATCGTGCCCGGAGCCGCCGATTTCTGCCTGCTCTCGACGCGCGCGCACGAGGCGGTCTGCTCCATGCCCGAGCGGCATCGATTCCTGCGCGGGCTCGTGTCGTGGATTGGGTTCGATCGCGCATACGTCGCGTTCCAGGCGCCGCGACGGAGCGCCGGCGAATCGAAATACACCGCGCTGAAGATGCTCCGCCTCGCGCTCGACGCGCTGTTCTCGTTTTCGGCGGCGCCGATGCGTCTCGCCACCCGGATTGGTTTCGCGTTCTTCATTCCCGGGACGGCGTACATCATCTACATCTTGATCGCCTACGCGAGCGGTGACCAGTTCGTGCGCGGGTGGGGGTCGCTCATCGGCACGCTGATGATCGTCGGCGGCATCCAACTGATGTGCATCGGCATCATCGGCGAGTACCTCGCGCGGATTTTCGAGGAAGCGAAGCAGCGCCCGCTGTACTTCTTCAAGCAGCGTCCGGACCGCGATGGGTGATCGGACGTGCCCGCTGTGCCGCTCGTCCCGCGTGCGGCCGCTGTTCACGAAGCAGCAGATCGATTACTGGTTGTGCGGCGCGTGCTCGTTCCGCTTCGCGACGGCCGACGTCAACCCGAACCTGGCGAATGCCCTCGACGACTACGAGGACGCGTATCTGCAGTACCTGCAGCGCGACGCAGCCGACGAGGCGAACTTCGCTGCGCTCCACCGCTGGATGTCGTCCTTCGCGCCGATCGGCGGCACGCGGCTGCTGGACGTGGGCGCCGGCAGCGGTAAGCTCGTTCGCGATCTGCGCCGCCGCGGCGTCGACGCGCGCGGTATCGAGCCGTCACGCGCGCTGTTCGATCGGTTTCTGGCCAACGACGAGGCGTTCGAGATGGCCACGGCCGACGCCGTTCGTGGCACTTTCGATGTCGTCACGGCGTTCGACGTCATCGAACACGTTGCCGATCCGCACGCGTTCGCCGAGTCGATCGTCGCGCGGCTCGCACCGGACGGCGTACTCTTCTTGTCCACACCCGACGTCGAAAGCGCCGTGGCACGGATGTTCGGCCGCCACTGGCATTTCTACTATCCGTACCATCTGTCGTATTTCGGTCCGCAGACGCTTGGCCGTCTCGCCGCGGATCACGGTCTGACGATCGTCAGTGTGACGCACCGCGGAAGGCTCCGCTCGATCGGATATGTGATTCGGTACGCGGCGGAATTCGTCGGCGGGCGATCGGCGCCGCCCTGGGCCAGACGTTTCGACGCGCGATACCTGCCGATCAACCTGTTCGATACGATGTACGTCGTCTTGCGGCGGGCTACTTGAAAAACGGGTACGGGTCGACCGCCGTACCTTTCCACCATTTCTTGTCCGCGCTGAGTTCGAACACGGCGAAATGAAGATGCGGCGTGTTCGGCGGGGCGTTGCCTGACGTGCCGACGTATCCGATCACGTCTCCCGCGTGGATCGGTTGTCCCTCGCGGAGGCCATCGGCGTAGCGCTCGAGGTGAGCGTAGTAGTACGCGTAATGACCGGTCGGATCGAATTCGTAGATCGTGTTGCCACCGCCGCCTTTGCTGAAAAACAGCTTCGCGATCGTTCCGTCCTGGACCGCGTGAACCGGGGTATTCCTCGGCGCGAGGATGTCGACCGCCTCGTGCTCGTGCCCGGGACGCTGCTCGTCGAAGCCTCCCTTCATCGCCTCGACGTTGGCGCCGTCGATCGGCACGCGCAGCGGCGCGCGCGAGATCGATCCCGTCGTTGGGACGGTCCGGCTGAAGCCGGACGCCACACCTGAATGTGTGGTGTCCGCAGCTGCATCTGCGGCGTCCGCCTTTTGGCGGACGATCGGTTCATCTGCCGGCTTCGGCGGACCGTACACACGCAGCAGCGAATCGACGGCGACACCCGCAAGAAAACTGATGGTGATGACCGCGACCGGCAGCGTACGGGGAAATCGCGGACCTCGCGTCACTTGAACGTGACCGGGGTGCCGCGCTTGACGAGCGACGCGACACGCACGGCGTCCCAGTTCGTCATGCGCACGCACCCATGTGATTCGGTGTGCCCGATGTGTCCCGGCTCCGGCGTGCCGTGCAGGCCGTAGTGTTCGAGGTTGAGCGAAATCCAGACGACGCCGACCGGATTGTTCGGTCCGGGCTTCAGCGTTGCGCGCGTGTCGGTCGCCTTCGCATCCCAGAACAGTTTCGGGTTGTAATGAAACACCGGATGCCAATCGACGCCGGTCACCGTCCAGTCGCCCACGGGGAGCGGATCGTGGATGCTCCCGGTCGTCACCGGCGCAAAGAAGACCAGCGATCCATCAGCGCGCGTCACGCGTAACGCCGATTCTTCGCGCGACACCTGGATCGCAATGTCGGCCGAGGTCTGACCCGAGTCTGACTTCGGTCTGACCCGGGGATCGAACGGTGGCACGTTCGGCACTCGCAGCTCGCGACCGTCGGTCAGCGGCGCGTTGTGATTCAACTGTTCCAGCAGGGCGGGCGACGTATGGAATCGCTCGGCGATTTCCTCGAGCGGCGACCGATAGCCGAGCGATGGCAGCTTCGCCTGTTCGACGAGGTTTGCCGGGATTCGCTTTTCGAACGGCCCTTTCAGATCGTCAGCGGTGACGGTATAGGTCGTCAGCACCGGATCAGCCGTATCCCCGCCCAATGCGTGCCACGTATCGCAGTCGGGTTGCGTCGTCAGCGGTACCTGCCGCGCCTGCTGCATCGCGATGATCGCGTGCGTGAAGTTGTCCCCGGGCTTACCGTCGATCTCGCCGGTGGAGAAGCCCTGACGATCGAGCAGGACTTGAAATCCGAGATAGTCGCCGCACGGCAGCGGCGGCGGAGCGGTGACGCGTTTCGGCGGAACCGGTTTGTGGGCGCGCCTGGGCGGGGCAGGCCTGAAGGCCTGCGCGACAACAGCAACGACTCCCAATAACAGAACGGCACAGCTCCTGCGCATCTCGACGATGAGATGTGCAGAACCTGTGCCTACGAAGGCTAAATGCTAAATGGTAAATGCTAAGTGCTAAGTGCTAAATCCCAAGTGCTAATGGCTGACTGCCGGCACCGTCGTGGTCTTCTTTTGCCGGCTTCCGATCCACGCCTGCACCTGGGCCATATACGTGTAAACGACCGGCGTCAGATACAGCGTCACAAGCTGCGAGAACACGAGACCACCGACGACGACGAGGCCGAGCGGCTGCCGCGCTTCGCCACCGGCGCCGTACCCGACCGCGATCGGCACCGCGCCGAGCAGCGCGGCCATCGTCGTCATCATGATCGGTCGGAACCGAATCAAGCAGCCCTGATAGATCGCCTGTTCCGGCGAATTGCCGGCGCGCTCCGCTTCGAGCGCGAAGTCGATCTGCATGATCGCGTTTTTCTCGACGATCCCGATCAGCATGATCATGCCGACGAACGCGTAGATGTTGAGATCCATGTGGAACAGGAGCAACGTCACGAGCGCGCCGAACGCCGCTGACGGCAGACCGGACAGAATCGTCAGCGGGTGGATGTAGCTCTCGTACAGGATGCCGAGAACGATGTAGACGACCATGACCGCGATGACGAGCAGGATCGCGAGGTTGCCCAGCGAGCTCTGGAACGCTTTCGCCGCGCCTTCGAACTGACCGCTGACGCCTTCGGGCAGCGTCGCATCAGCGACTTCGCGGACCTTCGTGAGCACGGCGCCCAGCGATGCGCCCGGCTTCAGGCCGAACGAGATCGTCACGGCCGGCAACTGACCTTTGTGCGCGACCGTCTGCGGCCCGACGACCTGCGTCGTTTTTGCGAGCGTATCGAGCGGTACAACGGTGCCAGCGGATTCGGTGAGCTGCGTGCCGCCGAAGTTGTTCGCGCGCGCCGGCGTCACACCGCCACCGCCGCCTGCCAGGGCTGCTGCTCCGGCCGCCGCTGCGGCGGTCGTTCCTGCGCCCGCCCCCCCGGTCCCACTGTTTGGCGTCACCTTGAAGTAGAGGAGCGAGAGCGCCGCGGGATCGGCCTGGAATTGCGGCGCGAGTTCGAGCAGCACTTTGTATTCGTTGACCGGCGCGTAGATCGTCGAGACCCAGCGTGGGCCGTACGCGTCATAAAACGCGTTCTCGATCTGGTTCGCGGTGACGCCGAGCGCCGCCGCCTTGTCGCGATCGATCTGCACGTCCACTTGCGGGCTCGTGACGGCAAGATCGCTCGTCAAGTCGACGATGCCATCGACGTTCTCGCCGATTTCCTTCACGAGCTTCTGCGAGGCCGCGTACAGCGCCTCGCGATCCGGCGACTGCATCGAGTACTGATACAGGCTCTTGCTCACCTGGCCGCCGATCCGAACGGTCGGCGGGTTCTGCATGTAGACCTTCATGCCGGTGACTTCGGACAGCTCCGGCCGCAGCTTCTCGATGATGTCGTTCGCGAGTTCCTTGCGGTCGCCGCGCGGTTTCAGGTGGACGACGATCTGGCCGAGGTTCGGTCCGCCGAGCGTGTTTGCCGCCTGTCCGCCGATCGTCGAGACGAGGCCTTCGACGTTCGGGTCCTTGGCGATCGTCTCCGCAATCTGCCCTTGATACTCGACCAGCTTGTCGTACGCCGTGCCCTGCGCCGCTTCGGTCGTCACGGCGATCTGATCGGTGTCCTGTTCCGGAATGAATCCCTTCGGCACGAGCACGAACAGCAACGCCGTCAGCGCGAGGACGACTGCGAACGCCAGCATCGTCGCCGGACGATGCTTCAACACGATCTGCAGCGTCTTGTCGTAGCCGCGAAGCATGGCCTGGAACGCGCCTTCCGTGACTTCTTCGAACTTCGACGGCTTCTTGGCGTGGCCCGGTTTGTGGCCCTTGAGGAACCGGCTGCAGAGCATGGGCGTCAGCGTCACCGACACGACGCCCGAGATGAGAATCGCGACGCAGATCGTGACCGAGAACTCGCGGAACAGGCGTCCGAGGACGCCGCCCATGAAGAGCACCGGGATGAACACCGCGGCGAGCGACAGCGTCATCGATACGATCGTGAAGCCGATCTCTTTCGATCCGACGAGCGACGCCGTCAGCGGATCCTCACCCATCTCGACGTGGCGGTAGATGTTCTCGAGCAACACGATCGCGTCGTCGACGACGAAGCCGACCGAGAGGATGAGCGCCATCATCGACAGGTTGTCGAGGCTGTAATTGAGGAGGTACATCACCGAGAAGGTGCCGATGATCGAGAACGGCAGCGCCAAACTCGGGATGACCGTCGCCCAGACGTTGCGTAGGAACACGAAGATGACCGCGATGACGAGCGCGAGCGTCAGCGCCATCGTGAACTGCACGTCGCGATACGACTCGCGGATGGTGTCAGAGCGATCGTAGAGGACGTCCATGTGGACGCTCTGCGGCAGCTCGAGTTTGAACTGCGGCAAGAGCGCCTTCACCGCGTCGGCGACGGCAATCGTGTTCGTGCCGGGCTGGCGCTGGATGCCGAGCGTGATCGCGCGCTGGCTCTCGCCGTTTGCGTAAAACCAGGATGCGGTGCGCTGATCTTCGACGCCGTCGATGATGTCGCCCAGCTCGCCGAGCCGGACCGGCGCGCCGTTGCGATACGACACGACCATGTCCTTGTACTCGCCGGCGTTCATCAGCTGACCGGTGGCCTGCAGCGTGAACGCCTTGTGCGGACCGATGATGCTGCCGGTCGGCGTGTTGACGTTCCACGCGCGCAGCGAGTTCTCGACCTCGTTGATGCCGATCTGGCGCGACGCGAGCTTGTGCGGATCGAGCTGCGCGTGGACGGCGTATTTCTGTGAGCCGAGGACCTGCACCTGCGCCACGCCGCTCACCATCGAGATGCGCTGCGCGATGCGCGTTTCGGCGTACTCGTCGAGCGTCCACGGCGGAACCGTCGTCGACGTGATGACGAGATACAGGATCGGCTGGTCCGCCGGATTCACTTTCGTGAAGGTCGGCGGCGTCGGCATGCCCTGCGGCAGCAGGCGTGCCGCCTGCGTGATCGCGGCCTGCACGTCAACCGCGGCGCCATCGAGCGACCGGTTCAAATCGAACTCGAGCGTGATCTGCGTCGAGCCGAGCGAGTTGACCGATGTCATCGACTCGAGGCCCGCGATCATCGAGAACTGATTTTCGAGCGGCGTCGCGACGGACGCGCCCATCGTCTCGGGGCTCGCGCCGGGCAACTGCGCCGTCACGAGGAGCGTGGGGAAGTCGACGTTCGGTAAGTCGCTGACCGGCAGCTGCCGGTAGGCGACGAGCCCGAACAGCGCGATCGCCGCCATCAGGAGACTGGTGGCAATGGGACGTTTGATGAATCCTTCAGAGATATTCATGTAGCGCGAAGCCTTTAGGCGAGCGGCTGCGGAGCAACCTGGGCAATCTTCCGTGTTTTGAAAATGCTGGCCATGTAGGTGTACACGACCGGCGTCAGGTACAGCGTGATCAACTGCGACACCATCAGTCCGCCGACGACCGCGAGGCCCAGCGGACGCCGTGATTCGCCGCCCGCGCCGTATCCGAGCGCGATCGGCAGCGCGCCGAGGAGCGCGGCGAGCGTCGTCATCATGATCGGCCGGAAGCGGATGATGCAGCCTTCGAAAATCGCCTCGACCGGCGCCTTGTTGTGTTTGCGCTCGGCTTCGAGCGCGAAATCGATCTGCATGATCGCGTTTTTCTTGACGATGCCGATCAGCATCACGAGTCCGACGAACGAGTAGATGTTCAGCTCGTTGCCGAAGAGGTACAGCGTCACGAGCGCGCCCAGGCCGGCCGACGGCAGACCGGAGAGAATCGTGATCGGGTGGATGTAGCTCTCGTAGAGCGCGCCGAGGACGATGTAGACGACACCGATCGCGACGACGAGCAGCAGCGTGAGGTTGCTCATCGACTGCTGGAAGACTTTCGCCTGACCCTCGAAGCTCGTCGTGATCGTGGCCGGCAGCACGCGATCCGCAACCTGCTTGATGTGCGCGGTTGCGGCGCCCAGCGACACGCCCGGACGCAGGCCGAACGACACCGACACCGACGGCAGCTGGCCGCTGTGGTTGATCGACTGCGGACCCACCGTTTCCTTGAACTTCACGACCGATTCAAGCGGCACCAGCATGCCGGCCGGCGATCGGAACGCGACTTTCTCGAGCGAATCGACGGCGCCTTGGTACTTCGGGTCGAGCTCGACGAGCACTTTGTACTGCGATGTCGCGCCGTAAATCGTCGACGACCACTTCGGTCCGAGCGCGTCGTAGAGCGAGTTCTGAATCAGCGTGGCATTGAGTCCCGTCGCCGCCGCCTTGTCGCGATCGATCACGAGGTTGACGCGCGGGCTCTTCATCTCCATATCGGTGGAGACGTCCTGCACTTCGCCGACTTCGGCCGAAATCGCCTGCTCGAGGACCGGTCCCCACTGGTAGAGCAGGTCGGTGTCCATCGACTGCATCATGATGCTGAAGTTCTGGTTGCCCATGCGGCCGCCGATCTGCAACGACGGCGGCAGGCCGACGAAGCCGCGGAAGCCGGGGAACCGCAGCAGCTGGGGACGCAGCTGCTGCGCGATCTGCTGCGCCGACATGTCGCGCTCGGCGCGCGGAACGAGCTGCACCATGATGCGGCCGTTGTTGACGCCGCCGCCGCTGCCGCCGCCGCCAGGACCGCCGCCGACGCTCGCCATGAACGAGTCGACGTACTTGTTGCGGATGACGATGTCGGCAACCTGCTGCGTCCACTTCGCCATGTCGTAGAACGACGTGCCTTGCGCCGCCTGCAGGTTGACGAACATCGAATCGCGGTCTTCGTCGGGGATGAACCCGGTCTGCACGACGTTGAACATGTGCATCGTCGCCCAGAGCACGACGAAGAACATGATCATCATCGCCAGACGGAAGCGGAGCACGAGGCGCAGGCTCTTCTCGTAGCCGACGAGCAGCGCGTCGAACGCGCGATCCATCAGCCCCGCAAACCCCTTCTTCGTGTGCACGACGCGCAGGAAGCGGCTGCACAGCATCGGCGTCAACGTGACCGACACGACGCCGGAAATGAGAATCGCCGTCGTGATCGTGACGGCGAATTCGCGGAACAGACGTCCGAGAATGCCGCTCATGAAGAGAATCGGGATGAAGACGGCGGCGAGCGACGTCGTCATGGTGAGAATCGTGAAGCCGATTTCCTGCGATCCCTTGAGCGCCGCTTCGAACGGTTTCTCGCCCGCCTCCATGTGGCGGACGATGTTCTCGAGCATCACGATCGCGTCGTCGACGACGAAACCGATCGAGAGGATCAGCGCCATCATCGACAGGTTGTTGAGGCTGAAGTGCAGCATCTGCATCACGGCAAACGTGCCGAGGATGGAGAAGGGCAGCGCGAGCGCGGGAATCAGCGTCGCCGAACCGTTGTGCAGGAACAGCCAGATGACCGCGACGACGAGGATCAGCGTCACGAGCATCGTGATCTGGATGTCCTTGAAGGCGGCGCGGATGGTGCGCGACCGATCCTGGCGCGGCGTCAGCTTGACCGCAGGCGGCATCGTCGCCTGAAACGTCGGCAGCAATTCGCGGACGGCGTCGGCGACTTCGATCGTGTTCGTCCCCGGCTGCCGGCGCACCTGCAGCATGATCGAACGCTGGATGCGCGGCTTGCCGTTCGCGTCCTTCGTATAGAACCAGTTGCCGTTGAACACGTTCTCGACGCTGTCGCTGACCGTCGCGATTTGATCGAGTCGCACCGGCGAGCCGTTGCGGTACGTCACGATCACCGGCTTGAACGCGTCGGCGTTCATCAATTGACCGCCGGCCTTGATGTTGTAGGTCGACTGCGGCCCGAACAACTGGCCGGTCGGCAGGTTGACGTTCCAGTTCGTCAGCGCGGTGTCGACTTCGTTGATGCCAATCTTCTGCGCGTGGAGCTTTTCCGGATCGAGCTGCACCCGGACGGCGTACTTCGCCGCGCCCATCACCGAGACCTGCGACACGCCGTTGACCATCGACATGCGCGGCGCGAGCGTCACCTCGGCGTAATCGTCGAGCACGTTCAGCGGCAGCGTGTCGCTGGTGACGTTGATCGTCACAATGGGATCGTCGTTCGGATTGTTCTTGCGGAAGGACGGCGCCGACGGCATGCCCGCCGGCAACAGCGGCATCACGGCGTTGATCGCCGTCTGCACGTCCGTCGTCGCGCTGTCGATGTCGCGGTCGAGGGTGAACTGCAGCGTGATGTTGGTGCCGCCGCTGCCGCTGCGCGAGACCATCGAGTCGAGACCGGCAATCGTCGTGAACTGCCGTTCGAGCGGGCTCGCGACCGACGACGCCATCGTTCCGGGATCCGCGCCGGGCAGGCTGGCGTTGACGTTGAGCGTCGGATAGTCGACCTGCGGCAGATCGCTGACCGGCAGCGCGCGATACGCGATGACGCCAAACATCGCGATTGCGAGCATCAACAGCGATGTCGCGATCGGACGACGAATGAAGATCTCGGAGATGTTCATGAGAATGTAGGCCGGCTCTTTGGAGCCGGCGTCCGGCGGGACTAAAGCCCCGCCCTACGAACGACCCTGACCGCCGCCCTGACCCTGACCGCCGCCGCGACGTCCACCGCCGCCGCGATTGCCACGTCCGGGTTGTCCGCTGAGGTCTGTCGTCACGCGCGATCCGGGTTCGAGGCGCAGTTGGCCTTCGGTGACGACCGTCTCGCCAGGCTTGAGACCTTTTTCGATCACCGTGTCATCAGCAACACGCTGCCCGACGTTGATGGTGCGCTGCTCGACGGTGTTGTCCGGCTTGACGACGAAGACGTACTGGCCGTCCTGTCCGGTCTGCACCGCCTGCGAGGGCACGACGGTCGCGTTCGGGATCGTCGTCAGGCGAAGCGACACGCGGGCGAACTGTCCCGGCCACAGGCGGCGATCGGGATTGTCGAAGCGCGCCTTCAGCCGAATCGTGTCGGTGGTCATGTCGACCGCGTTGTCGACGAACGTCAGGTGACCGACGGCGGGCTGCGCTTCCGCGTCCTGCGGAATGGCGGTCACCTGCAGCGCGTTGTCGGCCATGTGCTTCTTCACGGTCGGCAGGTGCACCGCCGGAACGGTAAACGTCACGAGCACTGGCTGCACCTGCGCGATCGTCATCAACTCTGTGTTGTTTGCCGTGACGAGGTTGCCGGTCTTCACCGTGAGGTTGCCGGTGCGACCGTCGATCGGCGACGAGATCGTCGTGTAGCTCAACTGCACGCGCGCGGTGTCGACCGCGGAGATCGCCGCATCGAGCTGCGCCTTCATGCTGACGACGTTCGCTTTGTCGGCTTCGACGAGCGCTTTGGTGGCGTCGGCTTGCGCGCGCGCCTGTTCCGACGCGTCCTTCGACAGGATGCCGCGCTGCTGCAGTGCCGCCTGGCGCTCGGCGGTGAGCTGCTGATACTCGGCGGTCGCCGCGTCGCGGTTCAACTGCGCTTCGGCTTGCGCCTCGAGCGCCTTGCGCGTCGCGACGTTCGCTTCGGCCTGCTGCAGCGCCGCTTCGAACGGCCGGCGATCGAGCTCGAACAGCGTCTGGCCTTTCTTGACGAAGTCGCCTTCGTTGATGAGCGCGCGTTCGAGCTGTCCCGTCACCTGCGACCGGACCGAGATCGACGTGAACGCTTCGACGTTGCCGATGGCGGCGATGTCGACGGGCACATCCTTCGCGGTCACTTTCGCGACGACCACGGGGGCTGGGCCGCCGTCACCGCGACCGCCGCGACCACCGCGTCCGCCGCCACGGCCACCGGCGCCACCGGCCGCGTTTCCGCCAGCCGCCGACGTATCACTGCCGCACGCGACGGCAAACGCCGCGACCAGACACACACAACAAAAGAGGCAAACGCGCTTCAACACTGATGTAGGCTCCAAGGAGTCGGTAGTACAACAAGATACGGGTAGATCGTCCCGGCTATTTACCCCGAAAACGTCATTTAATGTCTCTGCAAACGGTCATTATCCGCGAGTGGAACGGCGCGGTCACGCCAGAAGATGCCGAAACTGCGCTGGTTAGCCTGGAGCGGGGCGACGTCATATTTTTGCCACATTTGGCCTTTGCAATCGAAGACATCGAACGCCCCGTTTTCAGCCCGGCCATTCTCAGTCACGCGAAGAACGCGAGCTTCAACCCGACGGGAAATCGGCTCGCCGGGACCTCACTCGCCGGAGCCGATGCGGAACGCCTGACCGGGTTGATGCGGCGCTTCAGCGACGCCGCGCACGCGCTCGTCGCGGACCTGTTTCCTCGCTACGCCAGTCAACTGACGCGTGCGCGCGCGAGCTTCCGGCCCGCCGAAATCGCTGGCCGGGCATCGTCCTGGCGCAAGGACGACACGCGGCTGCACGTCGATGCGTTCCCTGCGACCCCGTCGGGCGGGCGCCGGATCCTGCGGTTGTTCACGAATGTCAATCCGGACGGCCGCGCGCGCGTGTGGCGCGTCGGCGACGACTTCGAGGCGGTCGCGTCGCGCTTCGCGCCGCGATTACGCGTGCCGCTGCCCGGCGTCGGCCGCGCGCTCGCGTTGCTGCGCGTCACGAAGTCGCCACGCACCGCGTACGACGCGTTGATGCTGCAATTGCACGATCGTATGAAGGAGGACGGCGACTTTCAGTCCACATCGCCGCAGCAGACGATCGATTTTCCGGCGGGGGCGACGTGGCTCTGCTTCACGGATCAGGTGAGCCACGCCGCAACGTCAGGTCAGTATCAGTTGGAGCAGACGTTCCTGCTGCCGGTGAACGCGATGCGGGAGCCGGACCGCTCGCCGCTTCGCGTGTTGGAACGGATCAAGCGTCGCTCTCTCGCTTGAAGCGCGTTCGCCAAGGTTCGGCGTGTCGCGCTACTTCAGCACCGTGGCCTTGATCTCGATCGTGACCTGACGATCGCCGACCGGATCGGCCGACTGCGCCGCCAGAATCGGTTTGCCGTTCTCGAGAATCAGCACGAGGTTTTCCTGGATCTGCGTCGTCTTCAGCGCGCCCGTGCCTGGCAGGTTCGGACTCTGACCGTCCATGCCGGCCGGCAGGTCGTACTGCAAATTGACGCGCGATCGAATCTTGCCGTCGGCGAGCAGTTCGGCGTCCGCGTCGACATTGAGCGGAACTGGAGGTAACGCCGAGTAGTTCGCGGTCGACCGGATCCGTCCGCTGAATCCGTCGCTCGTCACGATCGACACCGTCTTCTTCATCGTCGGGGCGCCGGTGCGGCCTTGATCGGTGATCGTCACATCGATTCTGACGTTGATGGGCTGCAGCGGTCTTCGCGGCATCTCCGGCGCCCTTGCGGCCGGCGGTGTCTTGGATGCGTCAGCCGCTTCGGGTGACGGCGTCCGGGCGGGTGCCGGCGTGCGCGCCGTTTGCGCCAGCGCCGGGACGATCGTGAGTGCGGTCAGTACCGCGGTGAGCACGAGCGAACGAATCTTCATGGTCGGTCTCCTTGGGCGTCGATCGGCGTGACCGCGATCGGCGCAATGGTTTCGAGAGGCGTCACATCGAGTGAACCGTCTGGTGGCAGCGGATCCACCGTGATCTGCGGGACGTCGATCGGCGCGTTGTCCAGATCGGACGGCGTCAGCGGCCGCGGCGTTTGCCGTCCAGATGTCGGACGGCTCCGCAGATCCGCCGCAGCAGGCCTAAAGGCCTGCGCTACATTCGTGGGTTGCGGTGTCGGCCGGGTTTCTACAACCGGCGTCTGGCCATGGGCGACTGTCGACTGCTGACTCTGACTGGTGACTGCCGACCGGTGACTGATGACTGCCGACCGGTGACTGGTGACTGTCGCCACGATCGCGACGGCCGCGGCCGCAGCCACCGCCGGAATCGCACGCGTCCACCTGCGGCGGGGCGCGTTCTCGATCCTGGCGATGACGCGCGCGCGGAAGTCGCCGCCCGGTCCGCCCGCGGTCATCTCGCGTGCGGCGTCGTCGATCGCGCGATCGAGCTCGTTATCCAGCATGCGCGTATCCTCGCTGCCGCAAATACTCTCTGACCACGCGGCGCGCCTCGAAGATGCGCCACTTGACCGTGCCGAGCGGCGCCCCGACGATCGCGCCGATTTCGTCGTAGGTGTGCTCGCCGGTTTGCGCGAGCAGGAACACGTCGCGCAGCTTCGGCGTCAGCGCATCGATCGCCTCTGTGATGTGTCTCCGCAGTTGGTTGTCGTGTGCCATCTGCTCTGGGTCCGGGTCGGCCGCTGCGACGTCAATCGCGCGATCGTCCGATGAATCCGCCATCCTCAATCCGCGATCCGCAATGACATGCCGCCAGATACTCTTGAGCGCGCGGCGGCGATTAATCGCTTCGCGCCACGCGATCGTCAGCAACCACGTCTTGAAGCTGCTGTCGCCGCGAAATCCCCGGAGCTGCCGGTACGCTTTGACGAACGCCTCTTGCGCCGCGTCCTCGGCATCGGCGTGCGATCGCAACACCGCGAGCGCCGCCCGATACACCGCGTGCCGATGTCGATCGACGAGCGCCCCGAATGCGGCGGCGTCGCCGCCCCGGGCGCGGCTGACGAGCTCGGCATCATCCACGCAATCTGTAGACAGCGCCGGGCCCGCGTTGGTTGGGTCTAGCTTTTTGCGGCCTTGATGATGGCTTCCATGTGGGCGAGGTACTTCTCGAAAGCTCTGCGGCCAGCGGCGGTTAGCCGGTATTCGGTGCGCGGCATCCGCCCTTCGAAGCCCTTGTCACACGCGATGTACTCGGCGTCCTCGAGCTTTCGGGCGTGAACGCTCAGGTTGCCATCGGTCGTCTGGAGAAGGTTCTTGAGATCGGTGAACGTCAGGCAGTCGTTGACCGCCAGCGCGCTGACAATGCCGAGCCGCAGGCGTTCGTGGATGAGTCGATCCAGGGCGAGCGGCGTCTTCTTCGCCGCCCCTTCGTACTTCGTACTTCCGTACTTCGTACTTCGTACTTCTGACTTCTGCGCCGCTGCCGCCTTAGCCACCGTATCTCCTCGCGATGATGAGTCCAAAGACGATGTGAAGACCGCCGAAACCGGCGGCGAGAAACCAATGTCCGAGTGATGCCGGCGCCGCGAATGCCAGCGTACCGATGATCATGAACGCGACACCCATGGCCGGCACGATCCGAATCGAAAACGCACCGCCGGACGCGAGGGCCGTTCCGTAGAGCAGCAGCCAGCATCCCGGCAAACGGGCCATCAGATCGAGCGTGGCGAACACCGGCGTCAGGATCATGCCGGCGACCAGCGGCGGAAGATACGCGAGCGCGAACCGGTACGCCGGCGCCGCGGACGACAACGGCGTGCCGCCGCGCCGCGCCTTGATCGTCATCGTCGTCAGCCCGATTGCGGCCGCGACGGACGCGTCACCGAACCAGATCGCCACCCACCGCAGCGAGTTGTCGGGCGGTCCGCTGACAATGGCGGTGGCGATGGCCGTCACGCCCATGGCGACGCCGCCCCACCCGGGAACCGCCGTGAACTCCGTCGCGCGCGACATCGCATCGCGAATGAAGCGGATGTTCTCGAGCGCGTGCGAGTGGATCGGCTCTGGCACGAAGAGCTTTATAACACAGAGGCAGAGGGGAAAGGCTAAGGGCTAATTGCTACTGTGCGCGCAGGAGCAGGACCGGTATGCGCACCATGTGGCGGACGCGGTCGGCGGTGGCGCCGCGGATGACATCGTTGATGAAGCGGTGGCCGTGCGTCGACATCGCGATGAGATCGACGTGGCGATCTTCGGCGGTCTTGATCAACTGCGTGGCCGGATCGCCCTTCGCGAGCTCGATGTCGACGTGGAGTCCGCGGCCCTGGAGATCCGTTTGGAGGCGCGCCAGATACTCGCGATCCGTCTTCATCTCTTCGGACTCGCGCAGTTGCAGTTCGTCGAAGTGGCGCGCGGCCCAGCCGTCGGCCACGTGGACCAGGAGTAGTTCGGCCCCGGTCAACTTCGCCAGCGCGGCGACGTGCGACAGGATCGTTTGATCGGCCGTCGAGTTCTCGATCGCAACGAGAATGCGGCGATACATCAGCTTGTCCAGCCGCGGAGCGCGTAGTACTTGTCACGCGGCTCCGCTGTCCACGGATTGATGCCGTGCCGCCGCAGATACACGAAATGGACGGTGAGGCCGAGCATCAATCCGCCGAGGATGAACGCCCACGCCCACCCGCGGCCGGCGAATCGGTCGAGCAGCGCCGTCCCGCCGACGATCACGAAGAACTTCAGCATCCGGCGCCATTTCGCGGTGCGTTCCTCGAAGTGGCCGAAGAGGATCGTGCCGACGGTGAAGAGCGACGCCGCGGCGGCGATATCGAAACCCATGGACGTCCTCCTAAGCAGGCAGCCCGACAGCAAAGGTTTGCCAGAGCAGCCAGATGTTGAGCGCAGCGATGACGACGGCGACGATCCACGCGAGCGCCTGCATCCATCGTGGGGACACGAACGGCCCCATCTTATGCGGATCGCTGGTGAACATCACGAGCGGGAACACGGCGAACGGCAACTGCAGGCTGAGTACGACCTGACTGAAGATGATCAGCGGCCCTGTGCCGCGCTCGCCATACAAGTACACGACGATGATCGCGGGGATGATCGCGAGGAGCCGCGTGATCAGCCGGCGCAGCCACGGGCGGATGCGCAGGTTGATGAATCCCTCCATGACGATCTGACCGGCGAGCGTCCCGGTCAGCGTCGCGTTCTGGCCCGAGCAGAGCAGCGCGATCGCGAAAAGCGCGCTCGCGAGCCCGGTGCCGAGCAGCGGCGACAACAGTTGGTAGGCGTCGCCGATGTCAGCCACGTCCTCGTGGCCCTTGCCGTGAAACACGGCCGCCGCCATCACGAGAATCGCCGCGTTGATGAAGAGCGCCGACATCAGCGCGACTGCTGAATCGATCGACGCGAACTGGATCGCTTCGCGCTTGCTCTCGTGCGTATCGACGTACTTCCGCGTCTGCACGATCGACGAGTGCAGATACAAGTTGTGCGGCATCACCGTCGCGCCGAGGATGCTGATGGCGATGTAGAGCATCTGCGGGTTGCGAAGGATCTGCGTCTGCGGCACAAAGCCCACCGCCACGGCATTCCACGCCGGGTGCGAGAGCGAGAGTTCGATCGCGAACGAGCCGGCGATCGCGAGAATCAGTCCGACGACGAGCGCTTCGACGTAGCGGAAGCCGCGGTGCTGCAGGAACAGCACGACGAGCACGTCGGCGGCGGTGACGATGACGCCCCACGTGAGCGGCAGATGGAAGAGCAGGTTGAGCGCGATCGCGGCGCCGATCACTTCGGCGAGGTCGCACGCGGCGATCGCGATCTCGCAGAGGATCCACAGGACGATGACGGTTGTTCGCGAGTAGCTGTCGCGACACGCCTGCGCGAGGTCGCGCCCGCTGGCGATTCCGAGGCGCGCGGCCAACGCCTGCAGCAGGATCGCCATCAGGTTCGAGAGCATGATCACGCTCAGCAGCGCGTAGCCGTAGCGGGCGCCGCCGGCGAGGTCGGTTGCCCAATTCCCGGGGTCCATGTACCCGACGGCGACCAGGTACCCGGGTCCGGCGAACGCGAACAGCTTGCGCCAGAATCCGGCGTTCTGCGGGATGGTGATCGAGCCGTGAATCTCGGGGAGGCTCACGTCAGTCGCCGGCAATCGCCAGCCCCGTGTCGGATTAGAGGATTTTTCGGTCGCCACAGGTATGATTTTGACTAATCAAAAATCAATCATACCACGACCAGAAAACGTCTGACTAGTTAGTCAGACTCCCTTGTCAGACTCTTTTGTCAGACTCCCAACTCGTAGTCCTTGAACCGCTCACGGAGCTCGCTCTTCTTGAATTTGCCGGCCGACGTTCGCGGGATGGCGTCGATGAACTCGAAGGCGTCCGGCATCCAGAACTTCGGGAATTGCGGTTCGAGGAAGGCACGCAGCTCCGCTGGCGTCGCCGTCGCGCCCGGTTTGAGGACGACCGCAGCGAGCGGACGCTCGGCCCACTTCGGATGATCGACGGGAATGACTGCCGCTTCGGCCACCGCCGGATGACCCATCAGCGCGCACTCGAGGGCCACCGACGAAATCCATTCGCCGCCGGATTTGATCACGTCCTTCGCCCGGTCCGCGACCTGGATCGTTCCCGTAGCGTCGATCGTGACGATGTCTCCCGTCTTGAACCAGCCATCGTCGGTAAATCGATCGCCGCAGTCGGTGCGGTTGTAATAGCCGGCGGCGATCCACGGCCCGCGGACCTCGAGCTCGCCCATCGTGGCGCCGTCCCACGGGACGAAGCCGTTTTCGTTGCGCGCGCGGATTTCGACGAACGGCGCGGGCCGCCCCTGCTTCGCGCGGTTCTTGAACTTCACCTCGTCGGGCGCGTCGGCGAGCGACGAGGGCAGATGCGAAATCGACCCGAGCGGTGCGAGCTCGGTCATCCCCCACGCGTGGACGATGCGCATGCCGTGACGTTTCTCGAATGCTTCGATCATTGCCTGCGGGACCGCAGATCCTCCGACGAACATGTATCGCATCGACGACAGATCGTACGCGCCAGGTGTGTCGTCGAGCAGCTGCAGGACGCCGATCCAGATCGTCGGCACGCCGCCGGTGATCGTCACGCGTTCGCGCGCGAACAGATCGACGATGCTCGCCGCGTCGAGGTGCGGCCCCGGCATCACCATCTTCGCGCCGGTCATGACGGCAGCGAACGGCATCCCCCACGCGTTCGCATGAAACATCGGCACCACCGGACACACCGTGTCCTGCTCGGAGATGCTCATCACGCCGGTGAGGGCGAGACCGAGCGTGTGCAGCACGATCGCGCGGTGCGAATACAAGACGCCTTTCGGCGCGCCCGTGGTGCCGGTCGTATAGCACATCGCGACCGCGCTGTTCTCGTCAGGATCCGGACAGTCGGCGATCGGCGCCGCCTTCGCGAGCAGCGCTTCGTACTGATCGCCGAACACAATCTCGATCGGCGGGTTCGACAACTGCGGACGCACCTTCTCCCAGAGCGGCAGGAGGCTCTGATCGATCAGGACGACCCGATCGTCGGCGTGGTTGACGATGAACGCGAGCTCGTCAGGATGCAGACGCAGGTTCAACGTGTGCAGCACGCCGCGCATCAACGGGATGCCAAAGTACGCTTCGAGGTGCGGCCCGTGATTCCATGCGAGCGTGGCGACACGCTCGCCCGGTTTGACGCCGAGGCCGATGAGCGCCTGCGCGAGCCGGCGCGTGCGCGTCGCCCAGTCGGCGACACGATACCGGTGCAGCGATTTGTCGGGATTGCGCGAGACGATTTCCTGCGATCCGAACAGCGCTTCGGCGCGGCGAAAGATGGCCGACAGCGTCAGCGGAAAGTCCATCATCAGGCCGTTCATGGTCAGCCCCCCTGGAGACGGCGGATTGTAGTCGAAGCGGCCGTGTCCGAAAATGGCGGGAACGAACTACCCGTGCGGGTCACGACGACCCGCCTGGCGTGGTGATCCTCCGCGCACGATGAGACTCGATGTGGCGTGAGGATCCGGCATTCGGGATGCTGGCGCTGCGGCCGCATGCCCGGCTCACTCCTGATTGTTCATGCGGCGGCGGTGCTCGGCGTCAGCCGGCGGACGATCTACTACTGGATTTCGAGCGGCAAGTTGTCTGTCGTGACGACGCGGGGCGGGTCGAAGCGTGTGACGATGGCGTCGATTGCGGAGGTGTTGGACGGCCGCGCGGCTAGACGCCGAGCCGCTGGCGTTTCAGATACAGACCTTTCCTCGATATCCCGAGCGCCTTAGCCACATCGTCGACGCGGCCCTGGTGATCGCGCATCGCGGCTTTGATCATCTCACGCTCGATCTTGGCGACGGTCGTAGGCAATTTCTCATGGAGGGGGACGGCGATTTCGCGCGTGCGCTTCGTCGGACGGAGCAGCGGCAGCGCGGCGAGGATTTCTTCGGCGATCAGGTCGGGCTCGAGCGTTGCGCCGGGGTCGACGAGGGCGACCATGCGTCGGATTTCGTTCTGCAGTTGGCGGACGTTGCCCGGCCAGCGATAGAGCAGGAGGCGCTCGAGCGTCTCCTCGGCGACCTGCACGTAGCCTTTGTTGTAGTCCTTCGCCGCGCGCTCCACGAAGTGCGTGACGAGCGCGGGGATTTCGTCGCGGCGTTCGCGCAGCGGTTTCACCGTCAACCTGACGACGTTGAGCCGGTAGAACAGGTCCTCCCGAAATCGGCCTTCCTGAACGAGGTCCAAGAGATTGCGATTCGTCGCCGCGACGATGCGCACGTTGACGACGGTTGACGTCGTGTCGCCGAGCGGAGCGATCTCGCCGGATTCGAGAAACCGCAGCAACTTCGGTTGCAGGTCGAGTGCGAGTTCGCCGATTTCGTCCAGAAACACGGTCCCCTCGCGCGCGGACCGAATCAGTCCAGGGCTATCGCGGTCCGCGCCGGTGAATGCGCCGCGGCGATGGCCGAAGAGCGTGCTTTCGAGCAGATGCGGCGGCACCGCCGCGCAGTTGATGGGAACGAACGGGCGGCTGGCGCGATCGGAGTAGTCGTGGACTGCCCGCGCGAGGATCTCTTTTCCAGTTCCGCTTTCACCGAGGAGCAGCACAGTCGCCTTGGTCTTGGCGACGCGCCGTATAGTCTCCGTCAGTCCTGCAAGATGACCGCAGATTACCGACTCCGCATCGTAAAGCGTAGGTTCGTCGTTTGTCCAAAGGGCCTCTCGACTCTCGCGCTCGAGCTTCGCTCGCTGTGCAGTGCGCATGGAATCGGCAAGAAATTCTACGATGTTAAGAGCCATAAGGCCAGCGGCATCCGCCACCGCACAAGCGACGCACTCAGTACGACATTCGCCAACTGTTTCCAACTCAAATCGCTTTTCAATATCTGCGCCGCCCGCGCGAAGAACGCCGATCGAGTGCACCAGTTGATGTTTGCCGTCCTCGATCCGCTCGACCGCAGCGTATTTGAGGGATGGCATAGCAGCCACAGCTTCACAGAGAGATGACCAAGCAATGTCTGGGTAGCTCAAATAGGTCAATGCCGTCGCTAAGCTATCTAATACAGCGGTGACCGATGGGGCAGGCGCTGGGCGAGCCGAGCGGATGTCGAAGTTGTTCTGCTTAAGCCGCAGTCTGATGTCGTTCGCGCCGCGTACGTGGCTTAACTTCTCATGAATTTCGATGGATCGACGCGCATGCCACTCGGCAATCGCATGGGATTTGGATGCAAGCGACAATGCGACACTACATTCGTAATCTGCATGCAATTGCGGCGGCATCGATTTGAGTGTTCGACCGATTGCGTCGTATGCCGCAACTAGTTCGTTTGAGTTGCTTCGAACCGTCGGTAGTTCCAGTATCGCCAACAGAACGGCGCTTTTCAAAATGTCGTCGCCAGATCGTTCAGCGAGACGTAAGGCGAAACGTGCTCTCTCCAGCCCTGCTACAGTATTTCCGTCGGAAATTTCAAGTTGCGCGTACGTTAGGACGGAGCATCGATTCGCGTACAAGTACCAGTCGTGGGGGCTTTGGATCGTCTGTTCGATTCGTTCGAGCGTCACCCTGGCATCCGCCAAACGGCCCTGGCTCAATCGAACCCGGGCGATTCCATCGAGATTTGCGTTGGTGAATTCGCCACGTGTCGGCAGCGTGGCGATTGCGCGCTCAAAGTGCCTGACGGCCTGTTCGTACTCACCAACGGCATGATGAAGGTTGCCCATGTTTCCGAGCGACGCGCGTAAGGGTGCCGCAGCGCCGGACTCAGTCGCGGCCGTCACCGCACTACGGCCAAAGATACGCGCGCTCGGGATATCGGACTGGAGAAGTGCAATGCCGAAACGTGTGTTCCAAATATGCGCCTCGATAATCAGGTTTGGATCGGCGTTTAGAATCTCCGAGGCAATCATGGCGTGACGTGCCGCTCGGTTCAGGAATCCACGTTTTGCTTCTAGTTGGCCAACAAAGAGATGCAAGAGTGCCGTAACTTGAGGGTCGCCTAGCTTCGTGGCCGTCGTTCGCGTGCGATTCAACAGTGGTACTACTGCCTCAAATCCGCTCTGCTGCGCGATCACTGCAAGTAAGAGAACATTCGACAGACACACGCATTCCATGTCGTCGCATCGTTCCGCTAAGAGCGAAGATTTCTGGAGGTGTTCAACGGCGTTCGATATCGCTCCATTCTCACGTTCGATTTTCCCCAAGATATATTCGGCCCTGGCGCGCATCGTGACGGAGGCCCGGTTGCCGTTCAGAAGGCTGTGAAGAATCGACCGGCTCTCTGCGAGCCGGCCGATCTGTTCCAGCAAGGATGCCTTGACGATTCGCATCCTGAGCCGTTGTTCTTCACCCCACCGATAGGACTCTAATTTGTCAAGTGCAGCGACCGGCCGACCCGCTCGCGCGAGTCGATTGATGTCGTCGAATGGCGTCATATCGCCCTCTCGTCAGCCGAAATGTTCCACTGTTTTGGGCTGCCAAGATCAACGACGAGCGTAATCAGAATGGAAAGTGTGCAATCCGCTCGGGCGAAATGGCCTAATGTACGTTCCCGTGCCGAGGAGTCGTTCCGCCTGGAGCTCGTGCGCCGCTCAGTAGTTGAGACAGAGAGCGGCCGTCGCGTGGTGCGCACGAGACCGACACGTCCAGTGCTACCGAGAGCACCGCGTCGCCGATTCTGAATGTCGGTTCGGATGATTTGGTTCTGATTCTCTCCGCGACGGTGCGTGCGGTGTCAGCGTCGGTCCTATTTAAGAAAGCCACGAACTCATCGCTTGTGTTGCGAAATAAGATATCGGCCATACGCAACTCTTTCTGGACGATCTGAACGACATGGCGAAGGGCTGCGTCGCCGGTTGCGCGGCCGTGCACGGTATTGACATTCTTCAAGTCGACAACGTCGATACGGATCAGAGCGAAGCCTGAAGTGTTCGATTCTTCGAGCGACGACTGCACGAGAGCTTCGAGTTGTCTTGCGTTGGGCAAGCCGGTCAACGGGTCTCGCCGAGGTGTGGCCTCGAATTCGACGGCATGCCTGAAGGTCCTTGCGATCTGCCGCGCAACTACCTCGAGGATCCGGCAGTGGTCGTCATTGAATGCATCGACTGCGCGTGCATACAAAGAAACCACTCCGATCAACTGGTCGTCATCAGCTATCAAAGGCGTTGAGAGACAACTTCGAACGTCCAACCCGGCGCTGCGGCTAATGTCGCCGAGGTCGAGCATCGGATCAGAGTTCGAGATTGTCTGTCGGTGCGCCGCTACCCAACCGCTCAGTCGATGACCGATCCCGATCTTCAGGCCTTTTACTGTGTCAGCAGCCTCGCCGATCGCGTGCCGCGCCTCAAGATCTCCGAATCTACCGTCCCACAGGAAGAAAACGTACAACGACGCGGGAATCAGGCGACGCAGATGGTTCGTGATGATGTCGGCTGCGTCGGTGACGCTAACTTGTCCCGCCAGCGATCGCGCGAGTTCGTACAGTGTGAGCATCTCCTCCGCGCTCGCGGTGATCTCGTCCAAGATGGGAGCGGAAAGCTGCGGGGCGACCGACTGTCGCGCTGTCGCGATTCGATTAAGCACCTGAGCTGGAAGCTTGGGGTGAACCTCCGTCGGTGCGATCCGCGGGTACACCTTCGAGAAAGTATCGACGATTAGCGGGTCGTACATCGATCCGCGGCGCTCGACTAAGATTCGCAAAGCTTCTTCGTCACGTAGCTTCGGTCGATAGGGACGGTCAGACGTCAGCGCATCGAAGCAGTCGACCACCGACAGAATTCTAGCGCCGATCGGAATGTCCGTCCCGCTAAGTCGATCTGGATACCCAGTGCCGTCCCAGTTCTCGTGGTGGTGTCTGACGATAGGGACGACCGGATACGGGAAATCGATCGCGGACAGAATATCTGCACCGACTGAGGCGTGAAGCTTCATGCGCTCGAATTCTGCCGCCGTCAATTTTCCCGGCTTGTTGAGGATGTACTCGGGCACTGCCAGCTTTCCCATGTCGTGGAGTAGTGCAGCGGCTTCGATCGCTCTGATCAATGATTCGTCGCGAATCCCGACTTCTCCCGCTAGCCGCGTTGCGTAGAGTTGCACGCGGCGAATGTGACCATGGGTTACCTGATCTTTCGCGTCGATAGCCATTGCCAGTGTTTCGATCGTGGACATGTACAGCTGATTCACCTGATGTAGATGCCGATTCGCGTCCTCGAGCCGCCCCATCGTGGTTCGATAAGTTAGGTACGAAACAAGTAAGAGCGGAATAATGACCGCGACGAAAGTGATATTTACATCGCGCGTGTACACCACCAAAAGTAGCGCTACGGCTGCTCCGAAGAAGTAATTGAGCGACAGCAGAAGCGAACTCTCGCGCCATACACGGTACGCAGAGATGCGTCGCTGAAAGGAGATCGCGAAAGCAATCAGCCAGCTGTTCAATCCAAAGTAGATCACCGCGCATGCGCCGAGGGGAAGCACGAGTGTGTTCGGCAGTGGCTTGCTTGAACGGTCGAGAAACAGAGGTGAAATGCCGGCAAGCGAAAACAGCACGTGCGACGCAATCCAGAATGAAACGGCTGGCGCCGCCATGTTGAACAGAGGTCTGTACCATTCGGGCCGGCGTTTCGCGACCCAAAACGAGATCACCAAACCGTCAAGTGCCACCATGACGGTTCCCGCCGCCGGACCGAACAGGAGGACTGAGAAGAAGATGAACGTTTCGGAGACTGAGATCGAGATTCCAAAAGAGGGGAGGTTGACCGTCGCCGAACCACTGATGAGTGTTAGGGCAGCCAGCAAGTACCACTGGTACCCCAATGGGTTGACGGCGATCTCACTGATGGAGATTGCGAGCGCGACCATGCCGCCAACGATGACGGCCGACACATAGGTTCGGCCGCCCGTCGTCAGTGGCTGCGGATGAGACACCCCTTCCGACATGGTCGTCGAAGGAGTTATCGGTCGATCAATCCCAAACAATAATGCGCATTTCAAGGCTCCATGCGGGCGGAATGCCGCGCGAGTACGCTTCGTTCTTGTCAGTTACTGTCGAGAATCGCGTTGTCCCAGACGACCGTGTTGTCCCAAACGACCGTGTTGTCCCAAACGACCGTGTTGTCCCAGACGACCGTGTTGTCCCAGACGACGGTGTTGTCCCAGACGACGGTGTTGTCCCAGACGACGGTGTTGGCTTTAGCTGCGGCGTTGTCCAGGACCAATGTGGTGCCCCAAACCAAGGTCGTCGCGTTGTCCCAGACAACGGTGTTGTCCCAAACGACCGTGTTATCCCAAACAACGGTGTTATCCCAGACAACGGTCAGATGCCTAACGTTCCCGGTCGCGTGTCCGCGCCGCGTCAAACGTGGCGCCCTCTCGACATTCGGCATTCCCGAACTTGACACCCTTCCGAACGTGGCACCACTGGGAATCACATTCTGCTCAGCGATCGTGGTGGACGACGGCAGTTGCTGATTTTTGACCAATTCCACCGCGGCGAGGATGTTCACACTCCCGGACCCCGCACCGATGAGCCCGTACTGCGGCATGAACGATGACGTCAGTTGCAGCGCGGCTTTCGTGTCGGCTGGACGCAGACTCTCTCGCTCGTCGAGCAGCAGCGCCGCCGCACCAGCAACGACCGCGGACGACATGCTGGTCCCCGACAGATCGAAGTACGCGTTCGTGCCATGGCCGGTGACGTGCCGCGACGGGTACGTCGTCGGCAAATAGGCGTTCGACGCCTCGGCCGAGACGATGTGCTGGCCCGGCGCCGCGAGATCCGGCTTCACGACAAGGTCGTACGCCGTCGGACCCCGAGAGCTGTACGTCGCAATCGTGTCATCGGATCGCTCTGGCGTCCCGTGCGTGTCGATCGACGCGACGGCGATCGCCGCCGGGTCGTTCGCCGGCGACGTGATCGATCCGAGCACGGTCTTGCCGTCCGTCGTCCTGCCGCGATTGCCCGCAGCGGCCACAACGACGATGCCCGCGCGCACCGCCCGCTCGACCGCCTCGCACAGCGGATCGTCGTGATAGGACTGCAGGACCGGCGCGCCGAGCGACAAATTGATGATGCGGATGCGGTATTGCTCGCGATGCGCGATCGCCCAATCGATCGCATCGACGACGTCGCTGACGGTGCCGCTGCCGTTCGCATCGAGCACACGCAGGTTCACGAGCTTCGCGCCCCACGCAATGCCGCGATAGTCGCGGCCGTCCGGTGTCGTCACCGACGCGCCGGCGATGATGCCGGCGACATGCGTGCCGTGGCCGAACTGGTCGCGTCCGTCGCCGCCGGTAAAATCCCTGGTCGCCACGATCCGGCTCCTGAACGCCGCATGCGTCGCGTCAATCCCCGAGTCGATCACGGCGACGACGATGTTCGAGCCGTTCAGACCATGCAAATCGTCCGAGCCGCTCCAGACCTGGTCGGCGCCGATCGCTTCGGACGTCACCACATCGCTCGCCTTGATCTTCGTGTTGCCGGAAATGTGATCGAGCGCATCGTCCTGCTGCATCGCCGCGAGTTGACCGGCCGTGACCCGCAACACCGCGCCGTCAACGGCGAGGTACCGCTCGACGACGACGTTGTAGCGCGTCGCCAGCGCATCAACAGTCGTCTTGTCGCCGTGGATGATGATCTCGATCGACTGCGAGCCGACGTTGAGGTGATCCTGCAGGTCGGCGCTGAGCCGCGCACGATGTCCGCCGGCCGCGGCGCTGGCGGCGCCGGCGGTCAGCAGCAGGACGATGACGAAAAGCGTGATCCGATTACGCATGGGGGAGTCTCCGCCGACACGAACGACGTTAGGCTTGCGCTTTGATCTCGTTCACCGAGTTGAGCAGCACACGCTGCGATCCACCGATGGTGCGGATGGTCTGCAGCCGCCCCTCTCGGATGCGGTTGTAAATCGTCCGTCGCGACACGCCGAGTAACTCAGCCGCATGGTCGAGCGAAACGCTGCGACCGATACGTGGTTCGTAGTCCAAGGCCCCGGGCATCGCGACGTGGTCGGTCAGTTCCATCGTGGTCTTCCCCCTCCGCGCATCTGTAAAGGCACGGCAGGTACCACGTATCCGGCGTGTGCCGTCGATCGGCGATGCGGTAGCTAAGTCCTTGCGACCGTGAAAGTTGCTGAACTAGGATCGGAAACGGCAGGCGATCGGTCGGGGGCGGCGGTTGGCCAAAAAGCTGGCCGACGTGCTCGTAATCGTCGGGAATCCCGGAAAATTTGCACGCAAAATCGATGATCACGGCCGCGCTGCACACAATTTTGATCGGCCAAGTTTTTGGCCGACGGGCCAGCTTTTGACCAGACAGACGCGCATCGTTCGGTCGTTCTGTTCCGTCGTCCTCGCGACCGTCGCGGCAGGAGCGGTCGCGTGCGGATCGAAGCCCGCGGCCGACACTCGTTCGACGCGGACCGAAACGGGAAAGTCTGCGCCATCGCGCGGCGGCGAGATCGTGATGTCGGTCCGGTCGGATCCGCTGTCGTTCAATCGCCTCCAGTCCGGCGATCGGACGACCGAGTTGTGCGCGATTCTCACGCAGGCCAAGCTCGTGCGCATCAACAAGGTCACGCAAGAGGTCGAGCCGGCGCTCGCCGAAAGTTGGACCGTGGACGCCGACCATCGCCGCTACACCTTGAAGCTCCGTGATGTCCGGTTTTCCGACGATCATCCGTTCACCGCAGACGATGTCGTCTTCACGTTTGCCGCGTTGTACGACAAGAAAAACGACAGCGTGCTGGCCGATTCGATGACCGTCAACGGCAAGCCGCTGGCCGTCGCCGCCGTCGATGCACATACCGTGACGATCACCTTTCCGTCGCCGTACGGCCCCGGCGTGCGCATCCTCGACAACGTTCCGATTCTGCCGAAGCACAAGCTCGATGCGGCCGAGTCGGCCGGCACGTTCGCGAAAGCATGGACCGTCGCGACGCCAACCGCGGATCTCGCCGGCGCCGGTCCCTTCGTGCTGACGTCGTACGCGCCGGGCCAGCGGCTCGTGTTCGACCGCAACCCGCATTACTGGCGCACGTCGGCAAGCGGCGAACACCTGCCGTATCTCGATCGCATCACGGTCGAGATGATTCCGGATCAGAATGCCGAGATGCTGCGCATCGAAGGCGGGCAGCTTGACGTGATGAACGACGACGTCACCGCCGAAGCGTACGCGGCGGTGAAACAAGCGGCGAACCAGGGCCGCGTGCAGATGCTCGACGTGGGGTCGGCGATGCAGGCCGACAGCTACTGGTTCAATCTCAAGCCTGGCGCGTTTGCCAACGATCCGCGCGCGTCGTGGATTCAGCGCGACGAACTGCGCCACGCGATCTCGATGGCGGTCGATCGCAAGACGTTCGCGGACACGGTGTTTCTGGGCGCCGCCGACCCGGTGTACGGTCCGGTCTCTCCATCCAACAGAACGTGGTACTGGACCGGGACGCCGACTACGCCGCACGATCCGAAAGCTGCCAAAGCGCTGCTCGCCACCATCGGCCTCGTCGATCGCAACAACGACGGCGTGCTTGTGGACGCGCAAGGGAAGCCGGCGCGCTTTTCCATCCTCGTGCAGACCGGACGCCCGCGTCTCGAGCGCGCCGCGTCGGTGATCGCCGACGAGCTCAAGAGGATCGGCCTCACGGTCGATATCGTCACCCTCGAGGGCAACGCCGTCATCGGCAAGATTCTCTCTGGTCAGTACGACTCGGTGTACTTCGCGCCGACGATGTCGGATATCGATCCGGCGACGAACCTGGACTTCTGGCTGTCGAGCGGAGGATTCCATTTGTGGAATCCCTCGCAGAAAACGCCGTCAACGCCGTGGGAAAAACAGATTGACGATCTGATGCGGCGCCAGAGCGCGGTCAGCGATCCCGCGGAGCGGAAGCGCCTGTTCGACGAAGTGCAGAAGATCTTCATCGAACACGATCCGATCGTCTATTTCGCCGCCCGTCACATCTACGTCGCGGTGTCCTCGCGCGTGACGACAGTCATCCCTGCCGTCGATCTCTTTCCGGTGATGTGGGCGGCGGATCAAATCGCCGTCAAACATTGACCGCTTACATCGTCCGCCGCCTCGCGTTTGCGCTGTTTCTCGTGGTCGCGGTGTCGTCGGCATCGCTCGTGCTCGCCGAAATCTCGCCGGGCGATGCGTCGCTGGCGCGGCTTGGTCCGACGGCAAGCCGCCAGGCGATGGAGCGTGCGCGCGAACGCTACGGCCTCAATCGTCCGCTCGCCGTGCAATACGGCGACTGGCTGCTGCATGTGCTTCGACTCGATTTCGGGACGTCGATGCTGTACGACCGTCCCGTCAGCGAGCTGATTCCGGAACGCGCCGCCAATACCGCGATCCTGGCGATAACGGCCCTGGTGTTCGCGACATTTGTCGGGTTGCCGCTCGGGGTCGTGACGGGCACGCGCCGCGGCGGTCTCCTGACGAATGCGATCCGCGGCGGATCGATCGTGTTGCTGTCGATGCCGCCGCTCTTGACGTCGCTGTTCCTGGTGTTTCTCGCGGCCCGAACGGGATGGCTGCCGATCGGGGGGATGCGGTCGGCGACAACCGCAGGCGGCGGCGTTCTCGATGTGCTGCAGCACCTCCTTGTCCCGGCAGCGGCGATCGGCCTGCCGCTCGCGGCGATGTTCGAGCGGCTGCAATCGCAGGCGATCGCAGAAACGATCGCGGAACCGTTCGTCATCGCGACGCTCGCACGCGGCGTTCCCCGACGCCGCGTGATCTGGCGCGACGCGCTCAAGGCGTCGCTTCGGCCCGTCGCGGCGGTCTACGGCCTCGTCGTCGGGACGTTGCTCAGCGGATCGTTTGCCGTCGAAGTGATCACCGCCTGGCCCGGCATCGGTCGATTGATGCTCGATGCGTTGAGCGCGCGCGATGTCTATCTCGTCGCCGGCTGCGCCGGCGTCGGCTCGGTGTTTCTCGCGTGCGCGACGCTGCTGTCGGATGTCGCGCTCGCCTATGTCGATCCGCGGGTGCGCGAATGATGCGCAGGATCGGCATCGCGCTCGTCGTGGCCTGGGCGCTGGCGGCCGCGAGCGCTCCCGTCCTGGCGCCGTACTCCGCCGACACGCGATTCGCGGCGCTTCTGAATGCACCGCCGACGGTGCCGCATCTCTCGGGTGCCAGGCTCACGATCCAGCCGTGGAGGCTGGTCAGCCGGCTCGAACAGCAATACGACCGCGATTCCTCGCGCGAGATTGCGTTGCGGTGGTTCGCCCACGGCCACCTCGTCGAATCGAGCGATCCGGCGGTGCCGCTCACGCTGCTCGGGACCGACAGCTTCGGTCGCGACGTGTTCAGCCGCATGCTCTTCGGCGCGCGGACGTCCTTGAGCCTCGGGCTGGTGTCGGCGATCGGTGCCGTCGTCATCGGCGCCCTCGCCGGCGGAGTGGCCGGCTACCTCGGTGGACCCCTGGACGATGTGTTGATGCGCACGTCGGACTTCGTGATGGTGTTGCCGGCGATGTACGTCGCGCTCGCGCTGCGGTCGGTGATGCCGCTTGTGCTTCCCGCCTCGACGGTGTTCGTCCTGTTGTCCGCGATCTTCGCGATCGTTGGCGCGCCGTTCATCGCGCGCGGCGTTCGCGCCATCGTCCGCTCCGAACGGACGCTCGACTACGCCGTGGCCGCGCAAGCGCTCGGCGCGAGCGGACCGCGCATTCTTTTTCGGCATCTGCTGCCGGCGGCATTCGGATTCATCGCCATCCAGTTGACGCTCCTCGTGCCGGGCTTCATCGTCGCCGAAGCGACGCTGTCGTTCGTCGGCCTCGGTTTTCCGAATCCGATCGCGAGTTGGGGGACGATGCTGCACGACGCGTCGGCCAACGTGCGCGTGTTTGCGGATTTCCCATGGCTGCTGAGTCCGGCGGCGGCGATGTTTCTCGTCGTCCTCGGATTGAACCTCGCGCTCGAAGGCCGGAGGACTGGACTAGAATCTCTTCGATGAACCTCTCAGGTGTGTTCGCACCTATCCCGACGCCCTTCGACGAGCAGGATCAGGTCGATACGAAGCGGTTACGCGGCGCGCTGGAAAAGTGGATCGCGCGTCCGCTGACCGGTTTCGTCGTGCTCGGATCGAACGGCGAAGCCGCATTTCTCGACGAGGTCGAAACCGATCGCGTCGTCGTCGCCGCGCGTGACGCGATCCCGCGCGATCGGCCGTGCATCGTCGGCACCGGCCGCGAGACGACGCAGGCGACGATCAAGGCGTGCAAGCGCGCCGCGGAGCATGGCGCCGACTGCGTGCTCGTGCGGACGCCGGGATTCTTCAAGTCCTACATGACGAACGACGTGTTCGTGCGTCACTACACCGCCGTGGCAGATGCGTCGCCGGTGCCGGTGTTGATTTACAACTTCACGGCGGTCACGGGCGTCAATATCTCGCCGGCCGCCGTCGCGCGCCTCGGTCAGCACCCGAACATCAAGGGGATGAAGGAGTCGGGCGGCGACATCGCGCAGATCGCAGAAGTGATCGCGAACACGCCGGCCGACTTTCAGATGCTGGCGGGGACGTTGGCGTCGTTCTACGCAGCGCTGTGCGTCGGCTGCGTCGGCGGGATTCTCGCGCCGGCGTCGGTCATCCCAGAAGCGTGCGCGCGGTTGTATGCGCTGACGACAGACGGGCGTCACGACGAGGCGCGACGGCTGCAGCATCAGTTGCTGCCGATCGCAAAGCTGCTGGGCGGCGCCGGCTATGGCGTCCCCGGACTGAAGGCCGCGCTCTCGGTGATCGGCGTCGACGCCGGCTATCCGCGTCCGCCGCTCTTGCCTGCACCCGATGCGGCGTACACCGCGATGCGCGACGCGATCACGAAAGTCGAGGAACTTCTCCATGAGCCTGCTGCCCGATAACGATCGCATCCTGCTCGGTCCCGGGCCGAGCCTCACGTCGCCGCGCGTGATGCGCGCGATGGCGACGCCGACCATCAGCCATCTCGATCCGTTGATGATCAAGCTGATGGACGACATCCGCGCGAAGCTGAATCGTGCGTTTGGCGCCGCCGAGGGGTCGTTCGCGTTTCTCGTGTCTGGCACCGGCACGTCCGGGATGGAAACGTGCGTGGCGAACCTGGTGAAGGAAGGGACGCGCGCGACCGTCATCGTCACGGGTTACTTCGGCGACCGTCTCGCGCAGATGTGCGAGCGGTACGGCGCGACGGTCACGCGCCTCGACGTCGAATGGGGACGCGCGGTCGATCCGGAGGCGTTGCGACGATCCCTGCAGGACAAAGGTGCCGACGTGGTCGCGATGGTGCACGCCGAGACGTCGACGGGCGTGTTGAATCCTGTGCAGCAGCTCGCCGCGATCGCGCGAGAGCACGGCGCGCTGACGATCGTCGACACCGTGTCGTCGTTTGGAGGCCAGCCGCTCAAGGTTGGCGAGTGGGGGCTCGACGCCGTCTACAGCTGCACGCAGAAATGCCTCGGCGGGCCGTCGGGGATGGCGCCGGTGGTGTTCGGTCCGCGCGCGCTCGAGAAGAAGGTGACGTGCCGCAGCTTCTATCTCGATCTCGCGCTGCTGCAGGACTACTGGATCAACCGCAAGTATCACCACACGATGTCGTCGACGCTGATCTACGCGTCGTACGAATCGCTCGCGATCGTCGAAGAAGAAGGCCTCAACGCGCGGTGGGCGCGGCACGAACGCAATCACCTCGCGTTCATGGATCTGATCAAGCCGCTGGGCCTCACCGTCCTGCCGCGCGAAGGCGAGCGGCTGTGGACGCTGAACGCGGTCCGCGTGCCGGACGGCGTCGACGAAGCCGCGGTGCGCAAACATCTGCTCGACGAGTTCAACATCGAGATCGGCGCCGGACTCGGGCCGCTCGCCGGCAAGATCTGGCGCATCGGGCTGATGGGCGCAAGCTCGTCGCCCCGCTTGATCGTCTTACTCAGTGGAGCATTGGGGAGTGCGCTCGCTAAGCAAGGCCGTCACGCTCACGCTTAACCTCGCGCTCGCCGCCTGCGCCACGAATCCGGTGACGGGGCAGCGCGAGTTCTCGCTGATGAGCGAGGACAAAGAAATCCAGCTCGGTCAGGAACAAGACGTCCAGGTCCGCAAGGAAATGGGCGTCTACGCCGACCGTGCGATGCAGCAATACGTCAACGACGTCGGCCTGAAGCTCGCGCAGACCTCCGAACGTCCCAACCTTCCGTGGCATTTCGCGGTCGTCGATTCGCCGGCGATCAATGCCTTCGCGCTGCCTGGCGGCTACATCTACATCACGCGCGGCATCCTGCCGTTTCTGCAGGACGAATCTCAGATGGCCGGCGTCCTCGGGCACGAGATCGGTCACGTCAACGCGCGGCACAGCGCGCGTCAGTACTCTCGGTCCACGGCGTCGCAACTCGGGCTGATCGTCGGATCGATCTTCGTGCCGCAAACGCGTCCCTTCGCGCAGCTCGGCGAAAGCGGGCTCGGCCTCCTGATGTTGAAGAACAGTCGGGATGACGAGCTCGAGGCCGATTCGCTCGGCGCGAAGTACGCGGCGCGGGCGGGATGGGATCCCGATGGGATCCCGCAGATGCTGACGACGCTCGAGCGGATCGCAGAGGCGAGCGACAACCGTGGCGTGCCGAACTGGATGCAAACGCATCCGGTGGCCGAGGACCGCGTGCAAAAGGTTCAAGCGGCGGTCCGCGACGCCGAGCAGGGCGCGACGAAGTTCACCGTCGATCGCGACGGCTATCTGAAACGGATGGATGGCCTCGTCTACGGTGACAACCCGAACGAAGGCATCGTCCGCGGCGAGACGTTCATGCACGCGAACCTGCGTCTGGCGATCGACTTTCCGCAGGGATGGGACGTCACGAACGGACAGTCGCAAGTGAGCGCGAAAGAGCCGGGTCAGAATCGGTTGATGGTGCTCGAGGTCGTCCAACGGCCCGTTGGCCGTTCTCTGCAAGAGGTCGCGCTGCGTCAGATGGAGGGCGCCGGCTTTCGTCCGGTCCAGGGTGGCCGGACGACGATCAATTCGCTCGACGCGTTTGTCGGCGAGTACGTCGGTGCGCTGCAGAACATCGGGCGCGTCGGCATCCGCGCGGCACATATCGCGCACGACCGTTCGGTGTTTCTTGTCGCCGGGATCGTGCCGTATCAGGACTACCCGAACGTCGAGCCGGTGCTCACGAAGTCGATCGATTCCTTCCGTGCGTTGACGCGCGCCGAAGCCGAGGACGTCCACGCCAACCACGTCGCTCTGTACACGGCGCACCGCGGCGACACGTGGCAAGGCATCGCGGAACGGGCCGGCAAGGGGATCGTCAAACCGTCCACGCTGGCGATCATGAACGGCCACCCCGTCAACGAGCAGCCGCGAGTCGGCGAGCGTCTCAAGATTGTTATCCCTGGCTAAGGCGTTCTTGGTCGCGCCGGCAGCCGTCTTCGTGCTGCTCGTCTACTCGTACCTCACGCTGCCCGACGTGCGGCCGTTGAAGCACACCAACCCGACGACGACCGCGTTCATCGAGCTGCGCGATCGCGAAGCGGAGGCGCGCGGCCAGAAACCGAAAACGGTGATGCGGTGGGCGAGGTACTCGCAGATCTCCGGCACCTTGAAGCGTGCCGTGCTCGTGGCCGAAGACGCGGCATTCTGGCAGCACGAGGGCGTCGACGTCGAGCAGTTGCAGGATTCGATTCAGGTCGACTGGAAACGCGCCCGCTTCGTGCGGGGCGCGAGCACAATCACGCAACAGCTGGCGAAGAACTTGTACTTGTCTCCGTCACGCAACCCGCTGCGAAAGTTTCGCGAGCTGATCCTTGCGCGCCGGATGGAAGCGGAGTTGACGAAGGCGCGGATCCTCGAGCTCTACCTGAACGTGATCGAGTGGGGCGATGGCATCTATGGCGCCGAGGCCGCGTCGCGCACCTATTTTCACGTGTCTGCGGCTGAGTTGGATCCGCAACAGGCCGCGTTGCTTGCAGCATCTATCATCAATCCGCGGCTCTTGAATCCTGCACATCCGACTGCGCGATTGATACGACGTCAGCAGTTGATTCTTCGACGCATGGGCGTGGTCGAAGCGCCCTCCGATCAGCTTGACGCTCCTGAGACCGTCCGTTATAGTCACCAAGCTCGCTTCCGACACAATTAGATAAGTCCCCGCGACTTGTCCACTCGAGGGCCTCTTCCCCCCGTGGCAACGTGTGCGCAGCGCGGTTTCGGTTGATGTAGTGGTGTCCCTGGAATGATCAACTACACCGAAAAGCTGACGCTCTTGATGCAGGACGTTGTCTCGCGCGTCCCGACTCTATCGTTCATCAACATGGCTGACGTCCTCGTGTTCGCGCGGTCGGGTCGCTCGAACGCCGAAGGGGCATTCGCGACGTGCCATTGTTTGACGTTGCCTCCCAGCGAACCGGGCTATTACTTCTGGCGCGATCGGGCGACGCGACGGCTGACCCGGCGATCGGAATGGTTCGTGACGAAGTCGCCGGTCGTGACACTCGGCGCGCATCCAGTCAAGTACATGATCTCGTTCGCGCTGCCGCGTTTCTGTGATCAATCACTCGATCGATCGCGGAAGGAAAAGTTCTATCCCGGCGCGGCGCCATGGATGGCGAAGCTCGACACGGTGGTCCATGAGCTCTATCACATCGATCCCGAACTGAGCGGCATCCGCCGGATCGAGCGCGAGGACGGCACGTACTCGGCGAACTGTCACGGTCACCGCTTCTTCGAGCAGGTGGCGGATATGGTGCACACATACCTCGCGAGCAATCCGTCCCCGTCGATCTACGAATTCCTCACCGAAGACTTCAAGACGCTCGAATTGAAACACGGCGGCGTCGTCGGCACGAGCTTCCGCACGTTTCCGTCCTTCCCGCAGCGTTATGTCGAGCGGCTCGCCGAGCAATTACCCTGCGAGCAGGATGAGGAAGGGATCAAGATCGAGCCGCTGCGCGTGCCGTGTCATCCGACGAAGTACACGGAAGACGACCTCCACGTGCGCCAGTTCTGTGCGGAGACGTCGAAGCGCCTGATCCGCAAGGGCGCGTTCCGAGCGGCGTAGTTCTCAGTTGACGCGCTTAGCGCCGACGAAGCGCGGGGCCCAATAGCTCGATCCCAGTCGCTCGACACGCACGACGCCGGTCGAACTCGGCGCGTGGACGAACTCGTCGCTGCCGACCGCGATGCCGACGTGTGACGGACCTTTCTCGGTGGTCGCGAAGAAGATCAAATCCCCTGGCGCGACGTCCTGCGGTTTGATCGATTTGCCCTTCTGAAACTGATCGTGGACATCACGCGGGAGCGCGATGCCGTACTGCGCGAACACGTACTGTGTGAAACCGCTGCAATCGAACCCGGACTTGGGATCCGTGCCGCCGTTGCGGTATGGGGTGCCGCGCAGCGCGAGCGCGGTGCCGACGAGCGCGTAGCCGTCGAAGCCGCCGCGGACGCCAGAAGTCGGCGGCGGTGGAGCGGGCGCCGTTGGTGCCGGAGCGGCCCGACCTGGCACCGGAAATGGCTTCGGTACAGCACCGGTCGAGGCGCATGCCGAAGTCAGCGCGGCGACTGCAAGCAAACAGAACCGTTTCACGTCTGTCGTATCGGCGTAACCGGCAGAGTACCATAGCGTTGACACCTCGGCAGTCTGTCGGGCAAAATTTCAGCGAAGATGGAGCAAACGCTCCTACTCAACGCGTCGTTCGAGCCACTGAAGATCGTTCACTGGCAGAAAGCGATCACGCTTCTGTGCCAGGGAAAAGTCGAGGTGGTGCGCGAGTACGACCGCGAAGTGCGCGCGGTCTCGTTCACGTTCAAGCTGCCGTCGGTCATCCGCCTTCTTCGTTACATCAAAATCAAACGCCGTTTCGATTACGTGCCTTTTTCTCGCGCGAACATTTACGCGCGCGACGATCACACGTGCCAGTATTGCGGCGACTCTTTTCCGACGAGTGATTTGACGTTCGACCACGTCGTGCCGGTCGCGCAAGGCGGCCGCAAAGACTGGGAGAACATCGTCAGCTGCTGCGTCACATGCAATCGCAAGAAAGGTGGGCGCACGCCGGCTGAAGCCGGCATGACACTCTTGCGGATGCCGAAGCGGCCTGATTCCGCGCCGGCCATCCGCATCACGGTCGGTCTGCGCAACGCCCCCGAGCATTGGCGCGACTTCTTGTACTGGAACGTTGAGCTCGACGATACATAACGTTCATCCGACCGCCGCGATCGAAGGCGGTCGCATCGCCATCGAAGGCTCCGATTTCCCTGTTCACGAACCGGTTCTGCCGGAGGTCCGCATCGGTGACGTCCCCGCGCGCGTCGTCTACGCGTCCGCGTCGCGCGTGGACGTCCTCGTCCCGGCTGGACTCGAAGGCGGACCGATGCCGGTCCGCATCGCTGGCGTGACCGGCGCAACGCCAGTCGTCGACGTCGCGGTCCCGTTTGCACGCGGCCTCCATCAAGTCGACAACCCCATCTTCGATCGCGACGACAACCTGTACGTCACGTACAGCGGCACGCGCGGACAGCAAGTACCCGTGTCGATCTTCCGCGTGCGGCCCAACGGCACGCGCGAAACGTTTTCCTCCGGCATCGTCAATCCGACGTCGATGGCCATCGATCCGGATGGCCGCCTGTACGTCTCGAGTCGATTCGAAGGGACCGTCTATCGCATCGCGGCCGACGGCACCGCCGAACCGTTCGCAACGGATTTGGGAGTCGCGTGCGGACTTGCCTTCGCGCCGGACGGCACGCTGTATGTCGGCGATCGATCCGGGACGATCTTCCGTGTCGACCGCGACGGTCACGCGAAGACGATGGCGACGCTGCCCGCGAGCGTGGCGGCCTTCCACCTGGCCCTTGCGCCAGACGGGACGCTCTACGTCACCGGCCCGACGCTGGGGTCGTACGACGCTCTTTACCGCATCACGCCGAACGGCGACGTCAGCGTCGCGTACGACCGCTTTGGCCGTCCGCAAGGGCTCGCGTTCGACACCTCCGGCCGCTTGCACGTCGTCGATGCGTTGGCCGGCGCAAGCGGCGTGTTTCGGATGGCGCGCGACCGCGATCCGGAACTCGTGGTCGCTGGTCCTGCGCTGATCGGCCTGGCGTTCAGCCTCTCGGGGACGATGGTTGTGGCGTCCAACGACACGGCGTACCGCGTGCGATAATCCGCGGCACATGTCGCAACTCTTCACACGCAAACCGATCGCGGAGCTGGTCGAGGAGACCGAAGGCGCGCAGGCGCTGAAGCGGTCGCTCGGCGCCGGCGATCTGATCATGCTCGCGATCGGTGCGGTGATCGGCGCCGGCATCTTCGGCGCGATCGGCACCGCCGCCGCAGGACAGCTCGGACCGAACGGCGAAGTCATCCGCCAGGGCGCCGGGCCGGCGCTCGTGTTCTCGTTCCTGCTGCTCGGCGGCGCGTGTGCGCTCGCGGGATTGTGTTACGCGGAACTGGCCGCGATGATTCCGCAAGCCGGCAGCGCCTACGCGTATTCGTACGCGACGCTGGGCGAGCTCGTCGCGTGGATCATCGGCTGGGATCTGATTCTCGAGTACGCCGTCGGCAACGTCGCGGTCGCGATCTCGTGGGGCGATTACTTCAACACGCTGCTGCGCGGATTTGGTGTGCAGTTGCCGATTTGGATGACGACCGGCTATCGCACGGCGCTCCTCAGCGCGGATCCGCAGATCCACGGGCTGTTGAATACGGCGCCTCACATCGCCGGCATTCCGATCCTCGTCCACATCCCGGCGTTTTCCATCGTGATGCTGATCACATGGCTGCTGCTGCGCGGCGCACGCGAGAGCGCGACAGCGAACAACATCATGGTGATCATCAAGCTGATCGCGCTGACGATCTTCGTCGCCGTCGGCGCGACGCACCTGCACCCGGCGAATTACCATCCGTTCGCGCCCAACGGCTTCACCGGGATTCATCAGGGCGCGGCGATCGTGTTCTTCGCCTACATCGGCTTCGACGCGATTTCGACAGCCGCCGAAGAAACGAAAAACCCGCAGCGAAACCTGCCCATCGGCATTCTCGGCGGCCTGGCCATCTGCACCGTCATCTACGTCATCGTCGGCGCCGTGCTGACCGGCATGGTGCCGTACAAAGAACTCGGTCTCACGGCGGATCCGCTGGCGCACGCGCTCGAGGTCGCCGGATTCAAGACGGTGGGCTGGTTCGTGGCGCTCGGCGCGGCGGTCTCGATGTCGGCTGTGCTCCTCGTATTTCAGTACGGCCAGCCGCGGATTTTCTTCGCGATGGGCCGCGATGGTCTGCTGCCGAAGTGGGCCGCGCGGATCCATCCGGTGACGAAGATTCCGGCGACGACGACGATCATCACGGGCGTGTTCGTGGCAGCGTGGGCGTTGATCGGCGACGCGGCGGAGACCTACGACCTGACGAACATCGGGACGCTGTTCGCGTTCATGCTCGTCAGCATCGGCGTGCTCGTGCTGCGCTATCTCGAGCCGGATCGTCCGCGGCCGTTCCGCGTGCCGCTGGTGTGGGTCGTCTGTATTCTGTCGGCGCTCGGCTGCGTCTACATCATGCTGGGCCTGCCCTCGTCAGCGTGGGAACGGTTCGCGATCTGGCTGGTGATTGGCCTCGTGCTGTACTTCTCGTACGGCTACAAGCACAGCCGGCTGCATCGTGCCGCCGCTTGACGGCGTTCGCGTCATCGATCTGACGCGTCTGCTGCCAGGCGCGTATGCGACGCAGTTGCTCGTCGATCTCGGCGCGCAGGTCGTCAAAGTCGAGGATCCGAACGGCGGCGATGGCATGCGCCGCTTCGGCGAGGCATTCGACCGCGTCAATCGCGGTAAGCAGAGCGTCACGCTCGATCTGCGGTCGGCCGATGCCATGCCCGTGCTGCACGCGCTGCTCGCGCGCGCAGACGTCGTCATCCACAGTTTTCGTCCGTCCACGGCCGCGCGGCTGCGCGTCGATGGCGACACGCTCCGCGCGGCTCATCCCCGACTGATTTGCGCATCGATCACCGGTTTCGGCCTGACCGGTCCGCGCGCCGAGATGGCGGCGCACGACATCAACTATCGCGCGCTCGCGGGCCAACTTGCGGGCGCAAAACGTCCCGGGCCGCTCATTGCCGACATCGGTGCAGCGATGCACGCGACGATCAAGATCCTTGCAGCGCTGATCGAACGCGATCGAATGGGCGTTGGTTCAGTGCTCGACGCGCCGATCTTCGACGCGGCGCGCGAGTGGACAAGCTTTCCCGAAACCGATGATTTCGAAAGCGCCTGCTATTCGCTGTACGAAGCGGCGGACGGCGAATGGCTGGCGCTCGGCGCACTCGAGCCGAAGTTTTGGCGTCGATTCTGCGAGCGGCTCGATCACCGCGAATGGATTCCGCGCCAGCGGGAGCGTGACATTCCTGAGCTGCGTGCATTGATGCGCACGCGATCTCGCGACGAATGGCTTGCTCTGTTCGAAGGCGTCGACGTGTGTCTGACGCCGGTGGTGAACGAGACGGACGGCGGAGTGTCCGGCTTCAGGCGCACCGCCGCCGCGCCGGCGCTCGGTGCCGACACCGACACTGTCCTCGCCTCGTGCGGCATCGCAGCGAATGACCGCGCCCGGCTACGCGCGAGTCGGGTGATCTAAGACCGCCAGCTTGGGCGTCGCCGAGATGACGTAGATCTGGGCGACGCGGCCGTTTGCATCCAGCTGCATCTGCATGATCGTCCGCCTCGCGACGCGCTCTGGTGCGGACGCCACTTCGACCAACACGGCGGGCAGGCCGTTCAACATCATCGGCCGCACGCTGATGCCTTTTCCAATCTGCGACACCGACAGGAAGAAGCGCGCGACTTTCTCTCGCCCCGCGATCGTTCGCAGCGCGGATCGGAACTCGCCGCCGCCGTCCGTCATCGCCTTGACGTCGCTCGCGAGCAGCGCTTCGACCCCGGCGACGTCTTGCGCCTCCAGCCGGCGCATGAACTCGAAGAGCGTGTTGCGACTCGCGTCCTGCACCTGCTTGGTCGGAGGGACGCGCGCCTGGTTGTACGCGTCCATTGCCTTTCGCGCGCGATGATGCGTGATCTTGACGTTTGGCTCGGTCAGATCGAGCGCGTCGGCGGTTTCGGCGATCGAGTAATCGAAGACGTCGCGCAGCAACAGGACGGCGCGTTGCGTCGGCGTCAGCTCTTCGAGCGCGACCAGAAACGCCAGGGAGACGCTTTCGAGCAGATCGTACCGATCCGGTGCGAGCTCGTGCGACGGAACCGCCGCGTCCTCGTCGGTTTCGATCGGCGCCGGCACCCACGGGCCGACGTACTCGCGACGTTTCCGCTTCCGCAGGAGATCGCGCGACCGGTTGAGCGCGACCTTCACCAACCAGGGCCGCACCGGTTCATCTGTCCGCTTCGGCGGATGCTCCATCATCCGCACGAACGTGTCCTGCACCACATCGTCGGCGTCGGCGGCGCTTCCTGTCATGCGGTAGCCGAGGCTCCACAGGAAGCGCCGATGATCGCCGAAGAGTTGTTCGATGCTCATGCGATGTGGGCAGCCCTGAAGGGCTGCGCTACTGATGTAGGCCGGACCTTCAGGTCCGGCGCATAGCCGGCTCCAAAGAGGCGGCGGACGGATGCGCCGGCTTCACGACCGCTGGCCGCTGCCGCGTCCGACAACTGACCGCGCGCGCCGACCCAATCGCCGGCGATGAAGACGTTGTCGAACGCGTCGAGTTGCACCGACGGACGTCCACCGATGCCGCCGCGCGACGCGAGCAGTTCGGCGTGCGTCACGGTGAGGTTCGGCAGGAACTGCTTCGAGTTGAGCGCATCGCGCCAGCCGGGCTGCATTCGGTCGGTCACGCGCTCGAGCTCCGCTTCGGTCGCACGGTCGGCGTGTTCATCGGGCCGCAAATACTTTGACACGTGAATCAGCGCGCCGCCATCGGGCGCGAGCCGCGCTGCCGCTGAGTGGACCGAGAAATAGGTCGCTTCGTCTGCGCCGAACGCGACGACGCGCCGCGGCTGCGGCAGCGTTCGCAGCGCAAGATCCAGCGTGGCGAGGCGCACCGGCGTCAGCTCGCGCTCGAACCGGGTGACACCGGTCAGCGCGTCGACGTCGGCCGGACTGCCGGCAATGATCACGGCCGCGGCGCGCACCGAACGTCCGTCAGCCAGTCGCACCGCGTGGACCGAACGTCCGTCCGCGCGGTCCAGTGCCGCCGCCGCGCCAGCTTCGATGCGTACGCCAGCGTCGATCGCAACGCGGCGCAGGCCGTCGACGATCGTCTGCCAGCCGTCGTCGAGATAGAGGACGTTCCCTGCAACGGCCAATTGCAGCTGCGCGAGTGCCGCACCGGCGCTCTGACGATCCGGGTCGTTGGTGAACGTCGTGACGCGCACGAGCATCCGCATCACATCGCGCACCTCTTCGTGGCGGATGTTGGTCTGGAGCCAGGAGGAGAGCGCGACGTGATCCAGCGATGTCACGTCGATCGACTTGAGAGATGTCTGCAGCTTCGCGAATTCAAATTTCGCGGCAAGACCCATCACGCTCGTCGTCATCAACGACGTGAGCCCGACCGGCAGCGTGTGCATCCGTCCTTCGCGGATCACGAATCCGCCGTTGGTCGGCGGCAGCGATCCGTGCACAGGGATGCCGAATTCCTGCAGCGTTTGCCGCAAGACGCCTTTGCGATAGAGCGCGTGCGGACCGAGGTTGAATCGGAAACCGTTCTTCTCGCGCGTCATGGCGCGGCCGCCGATGAGCGACGCCTTTTCGAGCAGGACCGTGGAAATGCCAGCCTTCGCGGTCTGGATGGCGGCGACCAGCCCTGCGACGCCGCCGCCAACAATCAATACGTTTGTCATGTCTCCATCACGTTTCACCGGGCCAAAAGGTTACAGTTACGCGCATGGCGCCATCTCATCCAGTCAGCCGACGGCAACTCCTGCAGGGTGCCGCCCTTGGAACGCTTGCGCTCGCCACCGAACGCGTATTCGGCCAGTCGACGCGTCCACCGAACATCGTGTTCATCCTCGCCGACGATCTCGGGTACGCAGACGTCGCGTGCTACGGCCGACCGGATCTGAAGACGCCCAACATCGACCGGCTGGCGACCAACGGCGTGAAGTTCTCGCAGGCCTATGCGAATTCCGCCGTGTGCACCGCGACGCGTGTCGCGCTCATCACCGGCCGCTATCAATATCGTCTGCGCGTCGGCCTCGAAGAGCCGATCGGCGCCGCCAGTCAGGACGTCGGTGTGCCGCCCGAACATCCCACGCTGCCGTCGGTGCTGAAACAAGCTGGGTATGCGACGACGCTTGTCGGCAAATGGCATCTGGGCGCGCTGCCGCACTTCGGTCCGTTGAAGAGCGGCTACGACCACTTCTATGGCTTCCGCAGTGGTGGCGTCGACTACTACTCGCATCAAGACCCGTCCTTCAAAGACGACTTCTGGGACGACGATGTGCCGATTCATCAGGCGGGCTACTTGACGGACTTGCTCGGCGCGCGCGCGGTCGATGTGATCACCAAGTCGGCGCGCTCGACGAATCCGTTCTTCATCAGCCTCCACTTCAACGCCCCGCATTGGCCGTGGGAGGCACCCGGGGACGAGGCCGAATCGAAGCGGCTGCAGGCGAAGCACGATCTCTGGGATTTTGACGGAGGCTCGCAGAAAACCTATCAGCGCATGATCGAGCAGATGGATTTGCAGATCGGTCGTGTCCTGCAGGCGCTTGACGCGAATGGCGTCCTCGATAACACGATCGTCGTGTTCACGAGCGACAACGGCGGCGAGCGGTTCGCGGACACGTGGCCGTTCACCGGCCGCAAGACCGAACTGCTCGAGGGCGGCCTGCGAATTCCGGCGATCGTTTCGTGGCCGGCCCGCATTCCCCGCGGCCGCACGACCGAGCAAGTCGCGATCAGCATGGACTGGATGCCGACGCTCCTGGCGGCCGCAGGCACCGCGCCGGACCCCAGGTTTCCTCCGGACGGTGTCAATCTCCTGCCGCAGCTCATCGACGCAGCGGCGGCACAATCACGCTCCCTGTTCTGGCGCTACAAAGCGAACGCGCAGCGCGCGGTCCGCGACGGCGACTTCAAGTTCCTCAAGATGCTCGACAACACCTTCTTGTTCAACGTCGTCGACGATCCAATGGAACGGGCAAATCTGAAGGAGCGTCGAAAGGACGTCTACGACCGGCTGGTCGCGAAGTGGCTGGACTGGAACGACACGATGCTGCCCGAGCTCGACGAGAGCTTCACCGGCAGCCTGGACGGCGAGACGACGGCCGATCGGCCGGGCGAGAAACCGACGAGCAAGAAAGCGGACAACCCCAAGCGCGGCGGCCTATAATTAAAGATTCCCATGGCCCACGAGTGGATCGCTGTACGCGGTGCGCGCGTACACAACCTCAAGAATATCGATGTCGATTTGCCGCGCAACAAGCTGGTGGTGATCACCGGCCTGTCCGGCTCAGGCAAATCCTCGCTTGCCTTCGACACGATCTACGCCGAAGGTCAGCGGCGCTATGTCGAGTCGCTGTCCGCGTACGCGCGCCAGTTCCTCGAGCAGATGGAGAAGCCGGACGTCGATTTGATCGACGGCCTCTCGCCGGCGATCTCGATCGAACAGAAGACCACCGGATCCAATCCACGATCCACGGTCGGCACCGTCACCGAAATCTACGACTACATGCGGCTGCTCTTCGCCAACATCGGCGAACCACACTGTCCGAACTGCGGCAAGGCGATCACGAGCCAGTCGCTCGAGCGCATCGTCGACATGGTGATGCTGTATCCGCAGGACGAGCGGATCAACGTGCTGGCGCCGATCGTCCGCGGACGGAAAGGCGAATTCAAGAAGGAGCTCGCCGCGCTGCGCCAGAAGGGTTACACGAAGGCGCGCGTCGACGGACAGTTCCGATCGCTCGACGAGGAGATCAAGCTCGATCGCCGCCGCAACCACACGATCGACCTCGTGGTCGACCGTGTCATCGTGCGCGGCGGCGTCGAACGGCGTCTGACGGAGTCGGTCGAGAACGCGCTGAACCTCGCCGAGGACATCGTTGTCATCAACTCGTACGAAGGCGGAGATCGGCTGTTTTCGCGGCGCCTGGCCTGCGTCGATTGCGGGCTGAGCGTTCCCGAGATGACGCCGCGCGCATTTTCGTTCAACTCGCCGCATGGCGCCTGTCCCGATTGCCAGGGCCTCGGCTCGATGATCGACTTCGATCCGCAGCGGGTCGTGCCCGACGAGTCGAAATCGCTGACCGATGGCGCGATCGCGCCGTGGGCGCGTGGCGACAAGAAGCTGGTGCGCGATCAACTGCAGGCGTTGTCGCGCGATTTCGGCATCGACCTGACGGTCCCGTTCAGCCGCCTGCCGCGCAAGGCGCGTGAGGTGCTGTTGTTCGGATCGGGCAAGCAGTTCGAAGGCCTGATTCCGAATCTGCGCCGCCGCTTCGACAACGGCAGCTGGGCGGAGCAGGAAGAACTGGAACCGTATCGGTCGCTGCGCCCGTGTCCGACGTGCGGCGGCGAGCGGTTGAAGAAAGAGAGCCTGTCGGTCAAGGTCAAGGCGCGCACGATATCGGAATACGTGAACCTGCCGATTTCGGAAGCGCTCGAGGTCTTCGACAACTTGTACTTGACCGATCGCGAAGCGATCATCGCCGAGCGGATCCTGAAAGAGATTCAGGAGCGCCTGCGGTTCCTGCACGATGTCGGAGTCGGTTACCTGACCCTCGGCCGCAGCGCGGCGACGTTGTCAGGCGGCGAGGGGCAGCGCATTCGTCTTGCGACGCAGATCGGCGCCAATCTGACCGGCGTGTTGTACGTGCTGGACGAGCCGTCGATCGGATTGCATCAACGGGACAATCGCAAACTGCTCGGAACGCTGGCCCGATTGCGCGATCTCGGCAACACGGTCATCGTCGTCGAACACGACGAGGAAACGATTCGTGTCGCCGATTACGTGGTCGATCTCGGGCCCGGCGCGGGCGATCTCGGCGGCCATGTGATCTTTCAAGGTACGGCGAAAGCGCTGCTGGAGGACGAACACTCGATCACCGGCGCGTTTCTGACCGGGCGCCGATCGATTCCGACGCCCACGGCGCGACGGCCGCAGTTGAAGGGCGAGATCGTCATCCGCGGTGCGCGCGAGAACAATCTCAGAAACATCGACGTCTCGATTCCGCTCGGCGTGTTGACCGCCGTCACCGGCGTGAGCGGATCGGGCAAGTCGACGCTCGTCAACGACATCCTCTACAAGTCGCTCGCCAGGACGCTCTACAAGGCGGGCGACGACCCGGGGGCGCACGACAAGATCGACGGCATCGAGTTGATCGACAAGGTCATCGAGATCGATCAGTCGCCGATCGGGCGCACGCCGCGATCGAATCCGGCGACCTACACCGGGCTCTTCACGTTCATCCGCGATCTGTTCGCGATGATGCCCGACGCAAAAGCGCGCGGGTTCAAGCCTGGGCGCTTCTCGTTCAACGTCAAGGGCGGCCGCTGCGAGGCGTGCCAGGGTGACGGCGTGATCGCGATCGAGATGCACTTCCTGCCCGACGTCTACGTGACGTGTGAGCAGTGCAAGGGGCGCCGTTACAATCGCGAAACGCTCGAGATCAAATATCGCGGCAAGTCGATCGCCGACGTCCTCGATCTCACCGTCGACCAGGCGGTCCCGCTCCTCGAGAACTTTCCCGCGATTGCGAACAAACTGCGGACGCTGCAGGACGTGGGGCTCGGGTACATCGAGCTCGGTCAGTCGGCAACGACCCTGTCGGGCGGTGAAGCGCAGCGCGTCAAGCTCGCGAAGGAGCTCTCGAAGCGCGGAACCGGGCGGACGCTGTACATCCTCGACGAGCCGACGACCGGGTTGCATTTCGAGGACACCCACAAGCTGCTCGACGTCCTCACGAAGCTCGTCGATCAGGGCAACACCATCGTCGTTATCGAGCACAACCTCGACGTGATCAAGTCGGCGGACTACATCATCGATTTAGGTCCGGAAGGCGGCGTCGGCGGCGGCCGCGTCGTTGCCGCGGGGACGCCCGAAGAAGTTGCTGCCATACCCGATTCGGCCACTGGACGTTTTTTGGCAGAACTGTTTAACGGTGGGCAAGTGGGCCGGAATCGGTCGGTCGCCAGCTAAATGATTGTGGTAGTATGACCACACTTTTCGCGGATTTGCCTGTGGTACGGGTACCACAAACGGCATATCCGGCGATTCGACGTATCGTGCACATTTCGGCGCAACAGCCTCTAAACAAACGACATCGTCGAACGGTCCTCGATGCGCGGTATTGGGCACCGCGTTTGCTCAGCTTGCCTACGCACGTCCCCCTTCGCCTGAGAGGCTAATGGACGCACAGCGTACGCTACGTCGTCAGATTTCTTGCGTCGGAATCGGTCTTCACTCCGGCAACAAGGTCAATCTCACCCTGAAGCCCGCCGCCGCGGATTTCGGCATTCGTTTTCGCCGGACCGATATCGGCGACCACGAAGTGCCGGCGACGATTCAGCACCTCGCGGGGATCCAGCTCGCGACCGGTCTCGCGCGCGATCAGGTGTCGGTCGAAACGGTCGAACACCTGCTGGCCGCGCTGGTCAGCATGGGGGTCGACAACGTCCTCATCGAGCTCAATTCGCCCGAAGTGCCGATCATGGACGGCAGCGCCGCGCCGTTCGTCTACCTGATTCACGAAGCGGGCGTGAAGCGGCTGCAGACGGCGCGCAAGTATTTGAAGATCGTGCGCCCCATCGCCATTTCGCGCGGCGACAAGCGCATCGCGCTGTATCCGTCCGATCACTTCAAGGTCACGTACAGCGTCAGCTACGACCATCCGCTGCTGCGTCATCAATCGCGCACGCTGCGGATTACCGAGCACTCTTTCATCGAAGAAATCGCGCCGGCGCGCACGTTCACGTTCCTCAAGGACGTCGAGATGATGCGCCAAAACGGCCTGGCGCTCGGCGGCTCGCTCGAGAACGCGATCGTGCTCGGCGAAACGGGCATCCTGAACAATTCGCTCCGGTTCGAAGACGAGTTCGTGCGCCACAAGATCCTGGATGCAGTGGGCGATCTCGCGCTCGTCGGCTATCCGGTCATCGGTCATCTCGTCGCGCATCGTGCCGGCCATGCGCTGCACACCGAGTTCGCGACGAAGATTCTCGAAGCGGAACACGCGTGGCGTCTCGTCGAGACCGCGGCGGATGCGGCTGCGCCGCTGCCGGCGACGGTCAAGGACGCAGCGCCGGGCCTCGCCCACTAACGCCCGCCGGTGGGAGCGCTGCGGCTTCGCGCGCGGCGCCTCTGGAACCGTCTTCTTCCCGGCGTTCCCGTTCTCATTCGCATCAAGCCTGGTTTGTGGTGGGTCGCTCGCAACGACACGCTGAGCAACTACCTGTTTGCCGGCTACTACGACCGCGCGGAGTACGCGTTTCTCCAGCGGTACTTGCAGCCCGGCATGACCGTCGTCGATATCGGCGCGAACGCGGGTCTGTACGCGATGGTTGCCGCGAGGTGCGTCGGTGCGTCCGGACGTGTCATCGCGTTCGAGCCATCGCCGCGCGAGCGCGCGCAGATGGCGACCCACTTGCGCCTCAATCGAATGGCGAACGTCGTCATCGAGCCGTTCGCGGTCGGCGATGCGAATGGATCGGTCGAACTTCGCGTCGTGGAGGCGGTGGAAACTGGCTGCAACAGTCTCAGGCCGGCGAGCGGTTTGGCGACGCACGGTGTCCAGGTGCCGATGTGCCGGCTCGACGACTACATCAGCCAACGGCAGGTCAGGCGCGTTGATCTCATCAAACTTGATATCGAGGGCGGCGAGCGCGATGCGTTGTTCGGCGCGGCGAAGACGCTCGAAGCCCATCGTCCTGTGCTGCTGTGCGAGATCGAACCGGCACGGATTCTTCCGTGGGGCTACGCACCGACTGACATCGTCGACTTCGTTCGCGGCCTTGGTTACGAGTGGTTTGCCCTCGACGGGCCCGATCTGATTCCGTTGCGGCCCGACGCTGCCTTCCGCGGCAACTACATCGCTCGTCCGCAATGACGGCAATGGAGTCCGGCGATTAACGTCTGAGCGGGACCGCTTCGACGTGAATGAAGGTGGACACGTCGACGGTTTCATTGTCGGGCCGCGCCGCAAGCTCGCGATGCGATCCGCGCGCCGCGAGCGTGATTTCGGCGTCTTCGCGTCCGGTGGCGCGGAAGCGCCCCGGAAACATCGGCATCCAGTCGTCGTCCACGGCGAACGGCACGTCTGCGCGATCCAGCTGCAGCAGGATCCCCACGCCAAGTTCCCATTGGTGATCGTCGAGGCGTATCAGAGGACGCTGCGCGTGTGTCCGCTGCAGGTAATCGCGGATGCTTGTCGCAAAATTGGGAGCCGAATACGCCGATTCCGTGACCGGGATGATCCCCTGCCGCGCCAGGTTCATCTGGTACACGCCGAGGAGCGCGACGATCGTGACGGCAGCCGGGATAAGAAATGGCGCGATAAACATCGGCGGCAGTGCGACCCCGACGACGCAGACGAGGTCGACGACGCCGATGATGCCGAACCAGAACGACTGGTGATCGCTGAGGCCGCCTTCGATCCGCGTCGCGGCAATCAGCGTCACAACCGAACTCGCGACCGCAATGAACGCGAAACGTGCCAGCGCGTATTTCTGCCGCCGGATCGCGAACATGACGGCAGCACCGGTCGCCGCCACAAGCCCGATCGCGAGCGCCACGTTCACGCTCGAAAACGTCGGCTCGATGGGCGTGCCTTTCGCGAGCAGCAATCCCGGTCGGAACGGCGCCGTGACCGCGTCCGCCCAGATCGCGACGGCGTTGCCGAACCCCGGGCCCGCGGCGCGGTTCGTGACGAAAAAGCGCCACAGCTGCCCCACATTGTCGCGTTCGATCACGACCGGCAGCCACACGACCGCCAACACGATCGCGGTCCCGAGCAGCGCGCGTCGCCAAGCGGACGGCCGATTCGATACGAGCGCGATCAGCACGACGGCGGCGACAAACGGTGCGAGCGCCACGTCCGTTTGCACGAGGAACGACGCGACAAGGGCGAGCGCTGCGATCGCCGGACCGCCGGCGAGCAGCATCAGCAACACCGACGGCAACACGATCGCATGCGCATTCCACGAACTGACGATCAGCGGCGGAACCCGGACGAGGAATCCGAGCAGCGCGACGACGAGGAGCAGCGCGATCGGCCGGCCGAACTGTTTCTCGGCCACGAACGCGGTTGCGGCCACCGTCGCGAGCGACAACGTCAATGCGCCGGCATTCAACGCCGCGGTCGTGTGTCCGCCGACAGCGTAAAACGGCGCGAGCCAGTAGAAGTACAGGGGACCGGGATGATGCCAGCCGAAGCGCGAGTAGGGGCCGACGAGCAGGTGCAGGCGCGCCGCTTCGCGCGCGTAGATCTCGGTCAGCGCGATGTCGCTGACGGGGGCAAACGGCTGCGCGACTCGCGCGAGGATGACGCCGACGACGCTAGCGGCTGTCGCCGCGATCCAGCTTCTTGATGTACGCCTCAAGTTTGTCGTTCTCGTACTTCACGGTGTTCAGAAACAAACTCTCGGCCAGATACGTACGCCGCTCGCTCTCGTCCATTTGCTCGATCAGGTGTTGGATTTCTTTCACCATGTCCTCGAACGATCGTTCGAGCTCACGCTTCGCGGTCACTTCTTTGTAGAGCGCTTCCATGATCGACAGCAGGTCGCCATCGAGTGACACCGGAGCGCCGCTGGTCGTCTTGATTTCGCGCATGGCTATGCCCCGAAGCTTTTGACGGCGGTCGGCTCGTCAGCGTGTATCTCGATGAAATTTTGTGCTCCGGTCATCGTCAGCATCGTCTCGACGCGTTTCTGGACGCCCGAGAGCTTCAGGTGCCCGCCGGCGCTCGACGTCTGGCGATACAGGTCCATCAAGCAGCCGATTGTGGCGCTGTCGACGTACGTGACAGGGGAGAGGTCGATCAGAATTTCTTTCTTCCCTGACGACAGCAGGCCCGTCACGGCGGACGCGAAGTCGCCGAGGATCGGGTACATCAGCCGTGTCTCGCCCACACGGACGATCGACACCTGGCCGACCTGATCGGTTTTGACATTCATTCGTACGCTCCCGTGCGATTCGGCGCGGTGCCGGTTGGACTGTATTCGTTACCGCGCAATTTGCGGATCTGGCGCGCGAGCTCGCTCCGCCCGCGGTTGATGCGCGATTTGACGGTGCCTTCGGGCAGGTGCAGCTTTTCCGCGATCTCCTGATACGACAGTTCCTGGATGTCCCTCATCAGGACGGCCGTACGCAGCGTTTCGGGCAGCGACGTCATCGCGTCGCGCAGCAAAGACACGCGGTCGCGCTGCTCGAGCGCGGCGATCGGTCCCGGCTCGTGCGATGTGGGCATCAGCTCGTTCGCGTCGACGTCGCGGTCGATCGTTTCGCGTTCCTTGCGGACGCTGCGGTAGTGATCGATGCAGAGATTGCGGCTGATGCTAATCAGCCACGTCTGAAAATTCGCTCGACGGTCGAACGTCTCGAGCGACTTGAAGATCTTGAGAAAAATGTCCTGCGCCAGGTCTTCCGCTTCGTCGTGCTTGCCGACGAATTTATACGCGACGTTGAACACCTTGCGCCAATACTGCTTGACGATGGCGTCCCACGCGAGTTGATCGCCCTTGAGACAGCGCTGAATCAGCGCCTCGATATCCGCCGGCGCCGGAGAGTCCTGCGGCATGAATGATTGAGTAGAATAGCCTATCACGTTGGCTGCAGGTCCCGGCTTCTTCCGCACTGCACACGCACTCGTCTGCGACGACGTCTCACTGAGCGATATCGCAATCGGCGAAGGCACGCCGACCTACGTGTACAGCGCCGCGACCCTGCGCGCGCGGTATCGCGCGATCGACGAGGCGTTCGGCGGCTATCCGCACGCGATCCACTACGCGTTGAAAGCCAATTCCACGTTCGCGATCGCAACGCTGCTGCGCGAGCTCGGAAGCGCGGCCGACGCCAACTCGATCTGGGAAATCGAAGTCGCGCGCAAGGCGGGCTACACGCCGCCGTCGATCGTGTTCACCGGCGTCGGCAAGTCGCCGCAGGAGCTCGAGTGCGCGGTCACGCTCGGCGTCAAGGCGATCAACGTCGAATCGGCTGGAGAGCTGGCGCGCGTCGAGGCGATTGCGACCAGCCTCGGACGCCGTGCGCGCGTCGCCGTCCGCATCAATCCGGACATCGATGCGAAAAGCCATCCGCATATCTCGACCGGTCTGAAGGTCAACAAATTCGGCATGCCGCTCGCCGAGGCGCGCGCGGTGTTCGATTCGTTGTCGCAGCGCCCTGCGCTGCGGCTTGTCGCCATCCACGTCCATATCGGGTCGCAGATCACGGCCCTCGATCCGATCCGGCGCGCCGCCTCGGTGATCGCCGACACCGCCGCGGCGCTGCGCGATCGCGGCATCACACTGGAATACGTCGATCTCGGCGGGGGCCTCGGAGTGTCCTATGACGGCGGACCGGTGCCGTCGTGTGCCGACTACGTCAACGTCCTCGTCGATGCGATTCGTCCGACCGGACTGCCGATCGTCGTCGAGCCGGGACGCGCGATTGCAGCGCCGTCGGGCGCGCTCCTCGCGCGCGTCATCGACATCAAGCCCCGGGATACCGAGAGCCAGTTCGTCGTCATCGATGCCGGGATGACCGAACTGTTGCGGCCGGCGATGTACGGAGCGTTCCATCGCATCGAACCGGTGAACGTCGGCGCGGCCACGCACGTGCACGCCAATCATCGCTACGAAATCGTCGGTCCCGTCTGCGAGAGCAGCGACGTCGTCGGTCGCGATCGGACGATGACCGAGCTGCACGTCGGCGACCTCGTCGCGATCATGGATGCGGGCGCGTACGGCTCGGCGATGGCGTCCAACTACAACCGGCGGCCGATGCCGGCCGAGGTGCTCGTCGACGAGGGCCGTTGGCGCGTGATTCGGCGGCGCCAGACCGTCGACGATATGCTGGCGATGGAATCATGAGCGGAAAGCTGATTGCCTTCGAGGGTCTCGATCAAAGCGGTAAGCAGACGCAGGCAGAAGCGCTGCGCGACCGGCTGAAGGCCGACGGCCACAAGTCGAGGCTCGTATCGTTCCCCGATTACGGAACGTCGATCGGCGAAGAGATCGCACGCGCCCTGCAGGGCGAACGCGATTACGGCGCGGACGTGATGCAGTTGCTCTATGTTGCGAACCGCTACGAGCGGAAGCCGGATCTGCAACGGTGGCTCGACGGCGGACTGATCCTGGTGTCCGACCGCTACATGGCCTCGAGCGTCGCCTACGGTGAAGCCTTCGGGCTCGATCCGGCCTGGCTGGTCGAGATCCAGAAGTTCCTGCCGCCGCCGGCGCTGACGATCCTGCTCGACATCGCGCCGGAGACGGCCGCGCGGCGGAAGTCGGTCGATCGCGATCGCTACGAGCGCGATCTTGCGCTGCTCGGCCGTGTCCGCGAAAGCTACCAGCGCCAGGCATCCGCCGGCGCGAACTGGGTGGTCATCGACGGGGAACGGCCGAAGGACACGATTGCTGCAGACGTGTTCAGCGTCGTAACGTCACGACTCGGGCCGCTGTAAGGCCGCGCACTTCCCGCACACCCGCCGCTTTCAACACACGGGCGCAGGCGTCAAGCGTCGCGCCCGTCGTGCTCACATCGTCGACAACCACGACAACCTGCCCGACCAGTTGACGTCCACGTCGGGTGACCGCGAACGCGTCGCGCACGTTGCGATGGCGCTGCCCCGCAGGGAGATCGGTTTGCGTTGCCGTCGCGCGCGTGCGTCGCAGCGCGTGGACGACCGGCAGCTGCAGCTGCCGTGCGAGGTCGAGTGCTTGATTGAATCCGCGGTGCCGCAGTTTCGAGCGATGCAGCGGCACCGGCACGACGCACGTCGCACCGCAGACCACCTCGTGTCCGCGCTCGCACATCATGCGGCCCAGCGGCTTTGCCAGCGAACGTCGGCCGTCATACTTGAGCGCGTGGACCACGGCGCGGAGCGCGCCGGCGTACTCGCCGATCGCACGACTGCGATCCACGGCGCGCCGCATCCGGCGGCACCGCGCACACGTGGCCAGCGGCAGGCTGATGTCGCGCCATGTCGGCAGCGGATCGCCGCATTGATCGCACACCGGCGGCGTAATCGGCAGGATCGACGCCCAGCAGACGCCGCAGACCGGTCCGCGCGTCGGCTGCTCGAGCAATTGTCCGCAGGCCGCGCATTCCGGCGCCAGGACGACGGACAAGATGCCGTCCGCGATCCGCAATCCGCCTTCCGCCATGCGGGTTACTCGAGACCGTAGCGTTTGCGTTTCTCCCACAGCGCTTTCCTGCTGATTCCGAGAATCTTCGCCGCCTCCGTTTGATTGCCGCGGACGTGCTTCAGCGTGGACGCGATGTAGCGCCGTTCGATTTCGTCGAGCGTCGGCCGATGCGCGAGCGCGTCCGGCGCGCCGATCGCAGCCGCGTCGAGCACTTCGCTCGGCAAGTGCTCGAGGCCGACGGCGTTACCGGCGGCGGCCTCGAACGCGCGTGCGATCGTGTGCCGCAGCTCGCGAACGTTGCCGGGCCACCCGTAATCGCGTAAGGCGGCGCTCGCCTCGCGAGTGATCGCTGGAACGTCCCGTCCCGCGGCCGCCGCTGCTCGCTGCAGAAAACGCCGCGCAAGCGGTAAAACGTCCTCGGGTCGTTCGCGAAGCGGCGGGATGAAGATCGGCAGCACGCGCAGCCGGTGGTACAGGTCGTGACGAAACGTCCCACTGCGCACCGCATCTTCGATGTGTCCGTCCGCTGAGGCGACGATGCGCGCCGCAACCGCGATCGACGTGTGGCTGCCGAGCCGCTCCACGCGTTTTTCTTCGACGATGCGCAGCAGCTTGCCTTGCGCTTCGATCGGCAGTTCGGTCACCGCGTCGAGATACACCGTCCCGTTCGACGCAAGCTCGAAGCGTCCCGGCCGCGCGGTGACCGCATCGGTGAACGCGCCGCGCTCGTGCCCGAAGAGCTCGGAGTCGATCAGGGTGGAGGAGAGGCTCGCGCAGTCGACGGCCACGAAGGGCCGCCGGGCGCGCGGTCCGCGTGCGTGGATCTCCTGAGCGACGGCGTTCTTGCCCGTGCCCGTTTCGCCGGTGACGAGGACGTTGGAATCGGTACGCGCGAACCGCTGGATCTGCTCGACGAGCACACGCATCGCGCGGCTGTGCGCGATGAACCGCGATCCGGTTGCGCGCGCCATCGCGTCTAATGCGGTGCGGGCGGCTCGATGCGCTCGGCGTTGCCCCAGAGCCGCTCGAGCCCGTAGAACATGCGCGTTTCCTGCGCGAAGACGTGGACGATGAAGTCGAAGTAGTCGAGCAGAATCCATTCGGACCGGTCGTAGCCTTCGATGTTCGTCGGCTTGACGCCGTCCTCCGCGAGCGATTCCATCACGGCGTCAGCGATCGCGCGGATCTGGCGCGTGTTCGTGCCGGAGCAGATCATGAAGAAATCGGTGAAGCCCTGGGCCTTGCGCAGATCCAGGACGACGAGATCGACCGCCTGCTTGTCTTCGGCCGCGCGGATCGCGTGTTGGACTTGCGCCGGAATGCGCGTCGCCTTCTTGCGTCGTTCAGTTTTCGCCATGCAACCTGCCTGCCGCGGCCGAATCGCGATCGGACGACGATCGCCGATCCGGCGGCATCGGTGAGTAAAGTCCGTGTTGCTCAATGTGTTGCTGGACGCTCGGCGGCACCATCCCGGCGATCGACTGTCCTTCCGCGCGTCGCTGACGGATGGCAGTACTTGACACGTCCGCGGTCCGCGCATCGATCAAAATTGCCCGCTCGTCGGTGCCAGAGTGGTCTGACACCTCTGACACCTCTGACACCGGGAACCCCGGGCGCGAGACGACGACAAAGCGGGCCGCGTCGAAAATCTGCGGGTAGTCGCGCCACAGGTGAATGTCCCCGAACGCGTCGGCGCCGAGGATGAAGAACAGTTCGTCCGGCTTGTACCCGCGCTGGTGAAACAGCTTCAGCGTCTGCGACGTGTACGACGGCGTCGGGATGCGCAATTCGAGGTCCGACGCGCGCCACGTCTTCTCGCCCGCCACCGCGAGCGCTGTCATCGCAAAGCGATGAAACGTGGACGCGAACGGCTGCGGCCGGTGCGGTGGAATGTTCGCGGTAATGACGTGCACGTACGTCAGATCGAGCTCGCGCTGCGCGGCGCGCGCGATGTCCAGATGACCGTTGTGAATCGGATCGAACGTGCCGCCAACAAGACCGATCCGTCGAGGCGTCGGCACAGGGTTCACGCAGCGGACTGGCGCGACGCCGCCAGCCGGTGCCACATCGCTTCGACCAGCTCCTGCACGCCGGCACCGGTTGCCGCCGAGATGCGGAAGAAGGGAAGCGTCAGCTCGTTCGCGCGCGCTTCGAGCGCGTCGACGCGAGCCGGATCGTCGACCGCGTCGATTTTGTTCGCGGCGACGAGCTGCGGTTTCGCCGCGAGCTCGGGACGAAACAGTTCCAGCTCGTTGCGCACGGTCTCGAGATCGTCGACGGGATCGCGTCCGCTCGCGCCGGACACGTCGACGAGGTGGACGAGCACTTTGGTGCGTTCGAGATGTCGCAGGAATTGATGGCCGAGCCCGAGGCCGCGGTGCGCGCCTTCGATCAGTCCCGGCACGTCGGCGACCACAAAGCTCCGGTCGTCGCTGAGACGTACGACGCCGAGGTTCGGCGTCAGCGTGGTGAACGGATAATCGGCGATTTTCGGACGCGCCGCGGAGATGCGCGCGATGAGCGTCGACTTGCCGGCGTTCGGGAATCCGACCAGCCCGACGTCCGCGAGCAGTTTCAGTTCGAGCCGCAGATCTTTGATCTCGCCCGGTTCGCCCGGCTGCGTCTTGCGCGGTGCGCGATTCGTGGAGGTCGCGAAGCGCGCGTTGCCCATGCCGCCGCGACCGCCCTTCGCGACGAGCACGCGCTGGCCCTCTTCCGCGAGGTCCGCGATCAGCTTCAGGGGTTCGGTCTCGTCACCGGTCTTCTCGTACACGAGCGTGCCGATCGGCACCGGAAGTTCGAGGTCGGCGCCGCCATGGCCGGTGCGATTCGAGCCCATGCCGTGCTCGCCGCGTTCAGCGGAGAACTCGGGGTGGAACCGGAAATTGATGAGCGTGTTGATGTGCGGGCTGGCGACGACGTAGACCGATCCGCCGTGACCGCCGTCGCCGCCGCTGGGGCCGCCGCGCGGGACGAACTTTTCGCGGCGGAACGCGAGGCAGCCGCGTCCGCCGTTCCCTGCTTCGACGTGAATGTCGACTTCGTCTACGAACAACTATTCGACGGGTTGGATGCTGATGACTCGCCCGTGCGCGCCGTGATCCTCGAACCGCACGCGCCCCGCTACCTTCGCGAAGATCGTGTCGTCTTTGCCGATGCCGGCGTTCAGGCCGGGACGGAAGCGGCGTCCGCGCTGGCGCACGATGATGGTGCCGCCGCTGACGACGTTGCCGTCATGCGCTTTGACGCCGAGCCGCTGCGAGTTGGAGTCGCGGCCGTTGCGTGAAGAGCCTTGTCCTTTTTTATGAGCCATAACTGAATCCCGTAGGGTCTGGACGCTTGACGCTAGAGGCTAGCCTCTAGACAACTATCTCTTTGATGCGCAGCCGCGAGTACACCGCGCGGTGGCCTTTCGTATTGCGCGAGCCCTTGCGGCGCTTTTTCTTGAACACGCGGATTTTCGGTCCCCGCGCTTCGCCATCGACGACGGCGACCACGCGCGCGTTGGCCACGAACGGTGCGCCGGCGAGCACCTCGCCGCCGTCCTTTTCGACGAGCAACACCTGTTCGAGCGTGACCTGCGCGCCCGGCTCCGCGACGGTTCCGTCGACGGTGACCACGGCGCCCGGCGTGACCTTCAGTTGATGGCCGCCGGACTGAATGATTGCGTACATAATCGACACCTGTGCAAAGGGGATAGTGTAGCTGGGAACCGACTGTCTTGTAAAGGGATAGGGCCTTACTTGAGCAGTACGCGCGTGCCCTTGATTTTCTGGCTGCTGAGCGCCGTCAGGAAGTTCGGCATGAGGCGGTCCATCAGCTCGAAATACGAGGACAGCGCCGGCGTCTGCTGCGAGGCGTTGTACAGAATCTCTTCCCGGTAGCTCTCCGAATACATCGTTGCGCCGGTCCGGCCGTCGATGAAGACGAACTTCGGCTTCAGCATAAAGCCCTTGCGCTCGAGATACTGGCGCAGCGGCATGACGCGACGGCGGCCGAAGCTGTCGATGACTTCCTGATCGCGCTGGACGAACCCGGAACGCGATTGCGGGATGAACAGCACCGTGCCGGTGACGATCAGCGGATTCTGATATTCCTCACCGATCTTTTTCCAGTAAGCGGTGTTCGCGAAGAGCCGCTCGTACGGTTCGATGTCTTTCTCTTCCTTGATCTTCGCCGGCATCGCGACGCCCTGCGCCGACGATCCGCCATTGCCGTCCTCGGTCACTTTCGCGTTTTCCTGCGCGACTTCCATCAGAGGCAGCAGGTCGGCGTCGATGACGCGGAGCTGCGATTTCGTGCGGAGCTGGCTGCGAAGCAGGCGGACCGTTTCCTGGTTCGCGTCGACGTCGTCGGTGCCGCCGGCCACAAAGCCGGCCACGAGCACACGCTGAAATGGGCTGACGTCCAGCTTCGGCTGAATCGGCGTTTCGATCGGGATCTCGTAGTAGTCGGGACCGCACGCGACGAAGGTCGCGACGATCAACGCCGACACGGCGAGTACGACGTTATTTCTCTTTGCCGGAACTCTGCCGATCATTGATTTCCTTGAACAGCTCGTAGTTCTGCCGCACTTGCTGATTGTTGGGATCGAGTTCGAGCGCTTTTTCGTACGCCTTCCGCGCCTTGTCGAGTTGCCCTTCGTGTTCGTACGCGATCGCGAGATCGTTGAAAGCGGCGGCGTATTGCGGATCGATCTCAACTGCTTTTTCCCACCGGTAAATCGCTTCGCGCCACAAGCCTTTCTGCGCGACGCTGATACCGAAATCGACCTGCTTGCGGGCGTCGGCGCGCGTGTCCGCGAACGACGAGGATGCGGCGGTCAAGACGCCGGCACAGGCGAGCAACATCGGCAGCGACCGCTTCATGGCTGAACTCCGCTCACTATACTCCAAGGACTCAAAAGAGCAAGGCATGTGCCACGGCTGATCCATTAAATTCGGAGCGTTTTTGCAGGGGGCGGCCGCGGCGATTTACGAAAGATGCGTACGCTGTCCTCCTACGATAATCGCGCCCTATAATAGGGGACAGGAGGTCAGGCCCCGCGCGCCCCCGTGCGGTGTGTCATGACCTCTTTTCTGTTTGAATTCGTCTGCCTCTCGCTGCTGCCCCCGTGGCGGTGGCTCCTCGTCGCCGAGGGACTTCGCGCTGGCGAGCCGCCCGTCGACCTGTTTCGCCGTCTCGCATCCAGACTGTGGCCGCAGGAACCTGCCGCCATCGACGCGATTCGTGCGCGCGCCGCAGCCGCCGTCGATCGCGCCGCCGCCTCCGGATTGACGCCGCTCGTCTGGAGCGACGCCGCGTATCCGGCGGCGCTCGCGGCGATTGTCGATCCGCCGCCCGTCCTGTGGACGCGCGGCACCATCGCCGCGCTGGACGCGCCGGCAGTCGCCATCGTCGGTTCGCGGGCAGCGTCCTCGTACGCCGTGTCGGTGGCAGCCGCGCTGGCGTCCGATCTCGCGTCGCGCGGTGTCGCCGTCGTCAGCGGGCTCGCGCGCGGCGTCGACTCGGCCGCGCACCGCGGCACGCTCGACGTCGACGGCATCACCATCGCCGTGCTCGGGTCAGGGCTCGACGTCATCTATCCGCCGGAGCACGCGCCGCTCGCGCACGACATCGAACGACGCGGTCTCGTGATGAGCGAACTCGTACCTGGCTCGCCGCCGCTCGCGCATTTCTTCCCGCTGCGCAACCGGATCATCAGCGGACTGTCGCGCGCGGTCGTCGTCATCGAAGCGGGCGAGAAGAGCGGCTCGTTGATCACGGCGCGTTGCGCGCTCGAACAAGGGCGCGACGTGCTCGCGGTGCCGGGCAACGTGCTCAGCGGTCGAAACAGGGGCGCGCACGCGCTTTTGAAGGACGGTGCAAAGATTGTCGAGTCTGCGGACGATATCCTTGAAGAGCTCGGGATGCAGGTGCCGGGTAGCGGGTTCGGGGGTGCACGTTCGAAGGGTTCTGCGGGTTCCAGCGATCCCATCCTCAACTGTCTGACGCCAGGAGAGGCGAGCGATCTCGACGAAATTTCTGAGCGTTCTGGCCTCACGCCAGCTCGGTTGCTGCCTCGTCTGATGGAGCTCGAGCTGCAGGGGATCGTCGCGCGCGTGGGCGGCGGCCGTTTCGTGCGGGTTGACAGACCGTGCTAGGGTGAACACGAATGGCGAAGACATTGGTGATCGTGGAGTCGCCCACCAAGGCGCGCACGATCGAGCGGTTTCTCAAAAGCGGTTACGAGGTGCTCGCGAGCTACGGCCACGTGCGCGATCTGCCGGAGTCCGCCGACGAGATCCCGGACGAGATCAGGAAGAAGAAGTGGGGCCGCATCGGTGTCGACACCGAAGGCGACTTCAAGCCGTACTACGTCGTCCCGAACGACAAGCGCAAGCACGTGCAGGCGTTGAAGGCGGCGATGAAAGGCGCCTCGCAAATCTATCTCGCGACCGACCCTGATCGCGAAGGCGAATCGATCAGCTGGCACCTCAAGGAAGTGCTGAAGCCGCGCATCCCGGTCAAGCGGATCGTTTTTCACGAGATCACCGAGCAGGCGATCAAGGACGCGGTCGCCGACGCGCAGGACGTCAACGAAAACCTGGTGCGCGCCCAGGAAAGCCGGCGCATTCTCGATCGCCTCTACGGTTACACCCTCTCGCCTGTGTTGTGGAAGAAAGTTCAGACCGGTCTCAGCGCCGGACGCGTGCAGAGCGTCGCCGTTCGTCTGATCGTCGATCGCGAAGAAGAGCGGCTGAAGTTTCGAACCGCGGCGTACTGGGATCTCGAAGCGAAGCTCTCGGGCGAAGGGCGCGAGTTCACCGCGACGCTCGCGCGCATCGGCGCCGATCGTGTCGCGACCGGCAAGGACTTCGACGAGACAGGCGCGCTGACCGGCAAGAACGCGCGCGTGCTCTCGGAGGCCGACAGTCAGGCGCTCAACGACACGCTGTGGAAGAACCTGCCGTGGACGGTCACCGCCGTCGACGAGAAACCCGGCGTCGAGCGTCCCGCGCCGCCGTTCACGACCTCGACGCTTACGCAGGAAGCGAGCCGCAAGCTCGGATTCTCGACCGAACGGACGATGCAGGCGGCGCAGCGGCTGTTTCAAGAAGGCCACATCTCGTACCACCGCACCGACTCGACGACGCTCAGCGACAAGGCGATCGGCGAATCGGCCGCCGCGATCAAATCGATGTTCGGCGACGAGTATTACTCGGGCCCGCGGCGCTACGCGACCAAGGTGAAGAACGCGCAGGAAGCGCACGAAGCCATCCGCCCGGCGAATTTCGGCGCCACGCCGCAGTCGCTCGAGCGCGAGCTCGATCGCGACGATCTCCGCCTCTACGATCTGATCTGGAAGCGGACGATGGCATCGCAGATGGTGGATGCGCGCGTGCTGCGCACGAACGTCGAGATTTCGGCGCAGGCGCCGAACGGCGAGACCGCGATTCTCACCTCGTCCGGGAAAGCGATCGAGTTCGCCGGCTTCCGCCGCGCGTACGTCGAAGGCAGCGACGACCCCGATGCGGAACTCGATCAGCAGGAATCGGTGCTGCCGAAGATGACCGTCGGCGAAACGATCGTCCGCGAGCAGAACGCGCGATTGTTCGCCGTCACGCTCGAGCCGAAGCGACACGAGACATCGCCGCCGGCACGTTACACCGAGGCGTCGCTGATCAAACAGCTCGAAGCGCTCGGCATCGGCCGGCCGTCGACATACGCGGCGACCATCGGGACGATCGAGCGCCGCGGCTACGTCTTCCGTCAGGGCAAGGCGCTCGTGCCCAGCTTTACGGCGTTCGCCGTCACGCGGCTGCTGCGCGAGCACTTCGGCGATCTCGTCCAGGTCGAGTTCACCGCGGAGATGGAAGAGGATCTCGATCAAATCTCTCGCGGCGAGCGCGAGTGGCTCGACTTCATCAAAGAGTTCTATCGTGGAGACCGCCGCCACCGCGGCCTCGAGTTCGCGGTGAAGCAGGCGGAAAAGAACGCCGACTATCCGCTCATCGACGTCGGGGTCGATCCGGATTCCGGCGATCCGGTGCGCGTGCGCATCGGCCGCTACGGGCCGTTCCTGCAACAGGCCGAAGGCGGACCGGGCAAGACGGCGTCGTTGCCGCCGCAGATCGCGCCGGCCGATCTCACGGTTGAAAAAGCCATGACGCTGATCCGCGCGAAGGCCGAGGGCCCGCGTCTGGTCGGCGTCGATCCGAAGACGGGCATGAACGTGTACGCCATCCATGGCCGCTTCGGGGCGTACGTGCAGCTCGGCGAGAATCCCGAAAAAGGATCGAAGGAGAAACCGAAGCGCGCGTCGCTGACGGGCAGCATGACCGAGGCGAACGTCACGCTCGAAGAAGCGCTGAAATTGCTGAACCTGCCGCGCGAGCTCGGCATGCATCCGGAATCGTCGCAGCCAATCGTCGCCGGACTCGGGCGTTTCGGTCCGTACGTGAAGCACGGCGACGACTATCGTTCGCTGACCGACGAAGACGATGTCTTCACGGTGACCCTCGATCGCGCGCTCGCATTGTTTGCGATGCCGAAGAAGGCCGGACGGCGGACGGCGGCCAAACGCGTCATCCGGCTAATCGAAGCGGCGAACGGCGCGAAGCCGATTCAAGTCCTCGAAGGACGCTACGGTCCGTACGTGACCGACGGCGAGACGAACGCGTCGATCCCGCGCGGTACCGATCCCGCGACGATCTCGCGTGAGGATGCCGAGTCGTTGCTCGATGCGCGACGGGGCGCGCCGCCGCGCGAGCGAGGCAGACGCGGGCGGGGACGGAAGGCCGCGGCACCGCCTGACGCGCCCAAGGCACTGAAAGCGCGCAAGGCACCCAAGGCGGCAGCCAAGAAACCGCGATCTCGAAAGACAGTCCACTGATGGTCCGCGTGATCGGCGGCGGCCTTGCCGGGTGTGAGGCCGCGTGGCAGATTGCCTCGCGAGGCGTGTCTGTGACGCTGCACGAGATGCGGCCCGTTCGTCCCACGGCCGTCCACAAGACCGATCGTCTTGCCGAACTCGTCTGCAGTAACTCATTCCGCGGCGACAAACTCGACAACGCCGTCGGCCTGCTGAAGGAAGAGATGCGGCGCCTGGGCTCGCTTGTGATGCGTGTTGCCGAAGAGAGCCGCGTGCCGGCAGGTGCGGCGCTCGCCGTCGATCGTGAACGCTTCGCGCAGTCGATGACCGACGCGCTCGCCGCCCATCGGCTGATCACCATCGTCCGCGACGAAGTCACGTCGATTCCTGCGTCGAGCGAATCGGATCCCGTGATCGTCGCAACGGGTCCGCTGACGTCGGACGCCCTCGCCGCCGCGATCGCCGCGCTCGTCGGCGGAGACCACCTGTATTTCTACGACGCCATCAGTCCGATTGTCCTCGCGGAATCGATCGATCGCGCGAAAGTCTTTCGCGCGTCGCGATGGAACCGCGGGACGGACGCGGAAGGCGACTATCTGAACTGCCCCTTCACACGAGACGAGTACGACCGCTTCTACGACGCCCTCGTGGCCGCGGAGTCGGCGACCGTCCACGACTTCGACAAGGAAAAGTTCTTCGAGGGCTGTCTGCCGATCGAAGTGATGGCGCATCGCGGGCGCGACACGTTGCGTTTCGGACCGATGAAGCCGGTCGGCCTCGTCGATCCCAAAACCGGTCGCGAAGCCTACGCCACCGCGCAACTGCGTCAAGACAATCTCGCCGGCGATCACTTCAGCATCGTCGGTTTCCAGACGCAGATGAAGTGGAGCGAGCAGGCGCGGGTGCTTCGGTTGATTCCCGGTCTCGAGCACGCCGAGTTCGTGCGATTCGGCATGGTCCACCGCAACACGTACGTCAACGGCCCGACCGTTCTCGAGGCGACGTGGCAGGTGCGCCGCCGGCCGACGCTGTTTTTCGCGGGCCAGATGTCCGGCGTTGAAGGCTACGTCGAGTCTGCCGCATCGGGCCTGCTGGCGGGACTCAATGCGGCGGCGATGGCGAACGGCGAACCGGTGATGACCGCGCCCCGGACGACGGCGATTGGCGCGCTGGCGTACTACGTATCGCACGCGGATCCGAAACATTACGATCCGTCGAACATTACCTTCGGCATCATGCCGCCGCTCGAGAAGGCGCCGAGGGACAAGTTGAAAAAGAAGCTCGCGATCGCGGAGCGCGCGCTCGCCGATTTGCAAACCTGGGTGCATGACCGATCATCTGCGCGCGTTCCTGAAGCATCTCGCGCTTAACCGCAACGCGTCGGCGCACACGGTGCGTGCGTACGACAGCGATCTGTCGCAGTTCATCGCGAGCGCGGCGGCGGCGCTCGGCGTCAAGCGAAGCGAGCTCCAACCATCGCAGCTGGACCGCTCCGCGATTCGCAGCTTCCTGGCCGAGCAGCACAAGGCCGGCCAGTCGCGCGCGACGGCGGCGCGCCGGCTCGCCGCGGTGCGGACGTTTCTCAAGTATCTGCGGCGGGAAGAGCTGATCGACGATGATCCGGGCGCGCTCGTGGCGACGCCGAAGCGCGAGATTCGAATGCCTGCGCACCTGAGCGAAGGCGAGATGGAGGCGCTGCTGTCGGCGGCGTCAGACGACTCGCCGCTAGGGAAGCGCGATCGCGCGATCCTGGAGCTGTTCTACGCGTCAGGCCTGCGACTGAGCGAGCTCGCCGGTCTCGATCTCGAGGACGTGAACCTCGGTCAGAAAATGGTCCGCGTTCTCGGGAAGGGCCGCAAGGAGCGCCTGGTCCCGTTCAACACGAGCACGGCGAAGGCGCTGCGCGAATATCTGAAGGGGCTGGAGGGGCAGGAAACGCCGGAAAGGCAGGACAAGCGGGAGAGGCAGCAAAGGCGAGAGAGGCAGGACAAGGCTTTTGCCCGCCCTTCGAGCCCGTTATTTGTCAATTTTCGTGGGGGACGACTGACCGTGCGGAGCGTTGATCGCATCGTGCGTAAGTACGTCGCCGCGTCGAGCGCGCGGATGGGGATCAGCCCGCACGCGTTGAGGCATTCGTTCGCGACGCACCTCTTGCAGCGCGGCGCCGATCTGCGTGTGATTCAGGAGTTGTTAGGCCACGCGCGGTTGAGCACCACGCAGCGTTACACCCACGTGAACGCTGCGCAGTTGCTCGACGTCTATCGCAAGACGCATCCGCGCGCGAAAGACTAGCTGGCGACCGCGGCGTCGACCGGCAACGGCGCCGCACGGCGCCCGCGCGGGAACTCGATGCCGAGCGTCTTGATCTTGTAGTTCATCACGCGCGGGCTGATGGCGAGCAGTTCCGCAGCGTCCTTCTGCACCCAGTTCGACATCTTCAGCGCTTCGATGAGCGCATGGCGTTCGATGTCCTCGAGCGGAATCCCGGTCGGCGGGATCTTGACGATGGCGGCGTGGTCGCGCGAGCCGCCGCCGGCCGTCGGGATCTCGCCGAGCCGGAGGTCGACGGCCGCGATCGCGCGTCCCTCGGCGAGGAGCATCGCGCGTTCGATCGTGTTTTCGAGCTCGCGGATGTTGCCCGGCCAGTTGTAGCGCATCAACAGCTTCTGTGAGTCGGTCTCGAGGCCGTCGATCTTCTTCTTCAACTCGGCGGAGAACCGGCGGATGAAGAAGTTCGCCAGCGGGACGATGTCGTCCTTGCGCTCGCGCAGCGGCGGCATCTCGATCGAGACGACGTTCAAGCGGTAGTAGAGGTCTTCGCGGAAGGTGCCGGCCGCCACCATGCCTGGCAGATCGCGGTTCGTCGCGGCGATGAGCCGCACGTCGACGCGCAGCGTGCGGGTGCCGCCGAGGCGCTCGAACTCGTGCTCCTGCAGGACGCGCAGGATCTTGGCCTGCGTGCTCGGGCTCATGTCGCCGATTTCGTCGAGGAACAGCGTGCCGCCGTCCGCCTGCTCGAAGCGGCCGATGCGCTGTTTGTCGGCGCCGGTGAACGCGCCCTTCTCGTGACCGAAGAGTTCGGACTCGAGGAGGTTCTCCTGCAGCGCGGCGCAGTTCACCTTGACGAAGTTGCGCGATGCGCGCAGCGAGTTGTGGTGAATGGCGCCGGCAATCAGCTCTTTGCCGGTGCCGGTTTCGCCGCGGACGAGCACCGTCGTGTTGCTCTTCGCGACTTTCTTGACGATGTCGAGGACGCGCTGCAGCGAGGCGCTCCCGCCGATGATGCGGTCGAAGTCGTAGATGTCCTGCTGCGTGCCGCGCAGGTAGTCGAGCTCGTTCTTCAGGCGCCGCACTTCGAGCGCCTTCTCGATCTTGACCTCCATCTCTTCGATCTCGAACGGCTTCTGGACGTAGTCGAAGGCGCCGATCTTCATCGCTTCGACGGCCGTGCCGACCGAGCCGAACGCCGTCATCAGGATGACGGCCGTCGTCGGATGCAGCGCGCGCGTGGTGCGGAGGACGTCCATGCCGTCGCTGCCGCCCATCTTGAGATCGCTCAGCACGACGTCGAAATAACTGTCGTGCAGCTTCTCGATGGCGAGGTTGCCGTTGGACGCTTCTTCGACGTCGTGACCCGCCGCCATCAATCCGCGAACGAGGCCGCGCCTGAGCGCGTCGTGATCGTCAGCAATCAGAATCCGACCCATCGTCTTCTCCTACCCGACCTACCGGGCCTACCCGTCCTACTTGAACCAACTCGACGCGCTCGCCACCGGAATCGTCACGCGAAAGCGCGTGCCCACGGCCGGCGTGCTGCTCACGTCAATCCGTCCGTCGTGCGCGTCGACGATCTTTCGCACGATGGCCAATCCCAACCCGGACCCCTGAGGTTTCGTCGTAAAAAACGGATCGAAAATCTTGTCCGTCGCCGCCGCCGGAATGCCCGGCCCGTCGTCTTCCACGTCGACGACCACGGTGGGCGTCGGCGTTTCGGTGCCCGTCAGCGCCGGGTCTTCGTCGATCGTTCCCGTCGCCGCCGAGATCGTGATGTGTCCCTTGCCGTCGAGCGCTTCGAACGCGTTCGCCAACAGATTCGTGAACACCTGCGCCAGCTGATGGTGATCGCCTTCGATCGACGGCAGCCCCGGTTCGATCGAAATCTTCACTGCCACGTCGCGGCGCGGCACTTTCGTTTCCGCGAGGCTCAGCGCGTGGTGCAGCACCTCGACGACGTCGGTCCGTTCCACTTGCAACCGCACCGGCCTCACGAACTCGAGCATCTCGACGACGATCGCGTTCGCGAGCTTCGCTTCGCTGATGATGTCGGCGAGCAGCGACTGCGCGTCGCCGGTCTGCGGCACCTGACGCCGCAGCAACCCGGCCATCACCTCGATGCCGGCGAGCGGGTTCTTCAACTCGTGCGCGATGCCGGCGGCCATCTCTCCCAGCGATGCGAGCCGGTCGCGCAACCGCTCGCGTTCTTCGAGCTGTTCGACCTGCGTCAGGTCCTTGAAAAACAGCACCGCGCCAATCGCCGTGCCTTCGTCGTCTTTCACCTGCGACAGCGTGTACCCGATCACGCGATCGAGGTCCTTCAACCGCAGCTCGGCGCGATTCGGCAAATGGCTCAGCTCGAACGCGCCCGACAACACGCGAATCACCGCCGGCCGCTCGCGCAGCACATCCGTGTACGGCCGGCCGAGGTCGTCGGCACGCTTCCGCAGCGCGAAGATGCGGTACGCCTCGTCGTTCATCAGCGCGATGGTGCCGTCGCGGCGGAACGCGATGACGCCGTTGCGCATGTTGCTGACGAGGTATCGAAAAAACCGGTCGTCAGCCGTCTGTTGCGTGCGCGGCCTGCGACGCCGTTCAGGCGTTATGGTCATTTGAGGTAAGGCGGCCACGCACTGGACTCATCCGAACGAGGGGCAAAGCCTGTGCCTGAGCCGTAAATCGTCAGTTGGAAGAAAAACTACCTGAAATCAGTTATTTACGGAGATCGGTCAGGAGGGGATTATAACAGATTTGTAATTGGATTACGAAGTTGTCAGGGACCGCTGGAGCTCCTCCCACCGATGCATCAAGTCGCCCACCTCCCACATCAACGCCTGGTGCCGGTCGATGATCGGCTGCGCCGCGTCACGTTTGTCGTAGAAGCCGGGTGCCGACATCTGCAGTTCGAGCTCGCGAATCGCCTCCTCGCACGTCGCGATCTTCGATTCGAGCTTGTCGATCTCGGACTGCCGCTGTTGTTGCGCGCGTTGTTTTTTTCTCGCCTCAGAATCAGCGCGTTTTTTTTCGTCGCGCGTGGGCTGAGGCGCGCGCTGGGCAGGACGGGCAGGAGAGGTTGGAGCGGCAGGACGGGAAGACACCGATGTTTTGGTTTTATCGTCCTGCCGTTCCCGCCCCTCCCGCCTTTCCTGCCCCTCCCGCCCAATCTGTTCTTTGTGCCACAAAAACTCTTTGTACGTTCCCGGATACACGATCGCGTTGCCGTCGCCGACCTCGATGATCTTCGTCGCAAGCCGCTCGACGAAATAGCGATCCTGCGACACGAAGATCAGGGTGCCGCCGAAGTCGACGAGCGCGTCGAGGAGTACTTCCTTCGAATCCAGATCCAGGTGATTCGTCGGTTCGTCGAGCAGCAGCGTGTTCGACGGTCGCAGCAGCATGCGGGCGACCGCGAGCCGCGTGCGCTCTCCGCCCGACAACACGCGCACGTGCTTGTAGACGTCGTCGCCGCTGAAGAGAAATCCGCCGAGGATGTTGCGAATGATCGGGACCATCTGCAGCGGTGATCCGGACGCGAGCGTTTCGTACACCGTCGGGTCGCCCTCCATCCGCGTCGCTTCGTCCTGCGCGAAGTACTGCATGACGACGTTGTGACCGAGGGTGCGCTGGCCGGCGTCCGGCGATTCCTCGCCCGACAGCATGCGCATCAGCGTGGACTTGCCGACGCCGTTCGGTCCGACGAGCGCGATGCGATCGCCCCGCTCGATGTGGAGGTTCGCGTCCTTGAAGACGACGAGATCGCCGTACGCCTTGCGAACGTGAACCAGCTCGATGACGGTGCGTCCGCTCTTCGCGCACGCGGGGAAGTCGAAGTGGATCTTCTTGCGCTCCGGCGGCACCTCGATCGGCACCACTTTTTCGAGCATCTTGATCCGGCTCTGGACCTGTGACGCTTTCGTCGCCTGGTAGCGAAAGCGATCGATGAGCATCTTGACGCGCGCGACTTCTTCGTCCTGCTCGCGCTTCGCTTTCCGCATCGCCTCGATGCGCTCGTGATGTTCGAGGAGGTACCCGCTGTAGTTGGTGTGGTAGTCGGTCAGCTTCCGCAGGGTCAGGTCGGCGATGCGCGTCACGACCGCGTCGAGAAAATAGCGATCGTGCGAGACGAGGATGACGGCATGCGGGTAGCCGTTGAGATATTCCTCGAGCCAGTTCCGCGCTTCGAGATCGAGATGGTTCGTCGGCTCGTCGAGCAGAAGCAGACCTGGCTCGCCGAGCAGCAGCTTCGCGAGCGCGATGCGCATCTGCCAGCCGCCGGAAAACGTCTCCGTCGCGCGATCGAAGTCGGTGGTTTTGAAGCCGAGCCCCTGCAGCACCGTCGCCGCTTTCAGCTCGATGGTGTAGCCGTCGTGCATCCGGAATTGATCCTGCAGATCGCTGTACCGGTGCAGCATGTCGTCGTGCTCGGCTTCGGGAATCGCCGGATCGCCGAGCCGTTCCTCGAGCCCGTGCATCTCGGCCTTCATCGCGAGCAGGTCCGCGAACGCGGATGACACTTCGTCGAAAAGTGTTCGACCGGCGTGTGACAATCCGTCCTGCGGGAGATAGCCGACGGTGAGCGCCGCCGGCTTCAAGACGCCGCCCGCGTCAGGTTCCTCGAGCCCGGCCATCATCTTGAGCAGCGTCGTTTTACCGGCGCCATTCGGCCCGCACAAACCGACCCGTTCCCGATCCGTAATCTGCCAGGTGACGTCGTCCAGCAACACGCGGTCGCCGAACGTTTTCGTCAGGTTGGAAAGCTGGATCATCCAAAAAGATTGTACGATGGGGTCGATGAAACGAGCTCTTCCGGCTTTGGTGTGCGTGGCGCTGCTCGGCGTCGGATGTCAGACCGACGACCCGACGCAGAACCCGTCTTCGATCCCGACGACGCCGGTCAATCCGACGGTCGAAAATTTTGCGGGGACAGTTTCCGTGAAGGGCAGCGACACGAAACCGTTCACGGTCGTCTTCGGCGGCGGCACGTTGACGGTGACGCTCGTGTCGGTGACGCCGGCGACGCAAATGAGCGTGAGCGTCGGCGCGTTCGACTCGACCGGTGCGTGCTCACCGGTCACCAACGGGACGACGATTGCCGGTCCGTCGCCGACGCCGCCGCTCGCGGGCACCGTACCGGCGGGAAATTACTGCTTGATCGTCGCGGACGCGGGAAGTCAGACAGCATCCGTCGCCTACACAGCGACGGTGACGCATTACTGAAGCCGGCCCGCGCGACGTTATTCGCCGAGCGCTTTCGCCGCTGCGGCGAGCACCTGCGGCACGCGGAATGGTTTCGTGAGATAGCCGGCGACGCCAAGGTTGACCGCTTCGATCGCGCTCGATTCGGTGGAGAAGCCGGTGATGATGATCACCGGCAGGTCGGCTTTGTAGCGCTTCGCCTCGCGAATCACCGTCAGCCCGTCCATCCCCGGCATTTTCAAGTCGGCAATCAACAGGTCGTAGGGATAGAGACGCATCCGCTCGAGCGCGGAGCGTCCGTCTGGCGCGACGTCGACTTCGTATTCGGCGAGCGCGAGGGTCTTCGACAGCAGATCGCGAATGCTGGCTTCGTCGTCGACGACGAGGACGCGCGGGCGAGTCGCGGCCGACGCCGGACGCGGAGTCGCGGCGGTGGCGGCGACGGCCGGTCGCGCAGCGGCGCCGCGCGGTCCGCGCTGGCTGTCGAGCCACGCGTCGATGTCACGTTTGCGGAACCGCCACTGACGGCCCACGCGCACGGCTGGAATCTTGCCGGCCTTGATCAGCCGATACACCGTCCTCAAGTTGACCTGGAGGTACTCGAGGACTTCTTCGGTGGTGAGAAACGTTTCGTCAATCATCGGTCAGCGTCCTGATGGCGTCGCGATCGGCAATTCGACCGTGAACACCGCTCCCCCCTGGGGGTGATTCGACGCGCTGATGTGCCCGCCGTGTTCCTGCACGATGCCGTATGCGATGGCCAAGCCGAGACCCGTCCCTTTTCCCACTTCTTTCGTCGTGTAGAACGGCTCGAAGATTCGCGACAGCGTCTCTTCGGGAATGCCCGTTCCTGTGTCCCGCACCGTAGCGATGATGCGATCGCCCGACGATCCCACCCGCGCCGCGATTTCGATGCGGCCGCCTTGTCCGGTCGACTGGATGGCGTGCTCCGCATTCATCACCATGTTCAGAAACACCTGGTGCAGCAGCAGCGGATCGCTTTGAACGCGGGGGAGCGGTTCGTCATAGTGTCGCACGACTTCGATGTTTGCGGCACGCTGCGCCTGCGCACGAAGTGTGAGGACTTTTTGCAACACGCCCGGCAAGCTGACCGCTCGGCGCGTTAATCGGCGGGATCCGGCGAAGACGAGCAGGTTGCGCACGATTTTCGCCGCGCGGTCGGCTTCACGATAAATTGTCTGCACTTCGCGGCGCAGCTGCTTCGGGAAGGCGCCGGTGGTCCGCAACAACTCCAGGTGGCCGAGAACGCCCTGCAGCGGGTTGTTCAACTCGTGCGCGATCCCGGCAACAAATTGGCCGAGGGCGGCCAACTTTTCGCTCTGCGTCAAGCGCTTCCGCAGCTCCTCGCGCTCGGCTTCGAGTTTGGTTTCCGGCGTCAGGTCGCGCGCCACGATCACGCGGCCGGTCCGCTCCTGATCGTGGTTCATCAGGTCCGTCACCGTGACGATGAACGAGCCTTTCAGGATTGGATCCTGGATTTCGATCATCGCGGGCGCCGGGTTCCGCTCGAGCCACGTCGCCAATTCAGGTCCGATGAACTCGGTCATCGGCCGATCCATCAGCTGCTCGCGCGGCTGACCGACGCGCGACGCGAACGCCTGGTTCGCCATCGTGATGTGGCCGCGCGTGTCCGAGACGACGATCAGGTGCGCGAGCGAGTCGAACGTGTCCTCCAACTGCCGGCGTCCCCGGATCACGTCGTCGAGCAGCTGCATGTTCTCGATCGCACTCGAGAGCTGACGTCCCAGTTCGTCCGCGCGATCGAGGATGCCGAGTTCGCCGCCCGGTTCGACGCGCGCCCCTTCGAAGACGATGGTGCCGAGCGCGCGCCGCGTGCCGCGCAACGGCACGGTGACCATGGCCGTCGCCGACTCGTCGCCGGCTGCGACGATCTCGGCACGGGCGCGACGCATCGCCGCCGCGGCGGGCGCCGTCATATCGTCGGTCTGGACGGTGACGCCGCGCTGTTGATGGTCGCCGTCCGACGAGGCCTGCAGCACCAGGTGCCGGGCGCGTCGATCGTGGATCCACACGGACGTGCGGTCCGCGGCAAACAGCCGGTTGGCGCCGAAGCAGAAGATGTCGAGACCCGCCGCGAGATTGAGTGTGGCCGAGAGGCTCGTGCTGAACTCGTCGAGCAGCGCGCGCACGTCACGCTGTAACTCGTCGCTTTGCCGCAGCCGGAGCAGCTCGAGCGCGGTCACGAACGTGTCGGCGATGTCGGACGATTCGGCGGGCGGCGTCGCCGGCGGCTGCGCGAAACCGATGGCCAACAGGCCGATCCGTTCGCCGCGCGCGATCAGCGGGACCAGCAGCGCCGCGCTCGCGGCGATGCGAAGCGCCAAATCGGGCATCTGCCGCGTGAGATCCGTGACGTACGTGGCGGCGTGACGTTCGAACGTCTTGGCGACCAGCGCCGCTTCGTCCGATTCCGGCTGCCAGGGGTCGGTTTGCAGCGCGTCGAGGCCGTAGCCCGACGTCGCCTGGAGCATGCCGTTTCGCGGGTTATGTTGGAACAGAACGGCACAGCTGCCGCCGGTCGCCTCGATTGCATCGTGGTGCAGACGCGGCCAGAGGTGGGTCGGCGTCGCCGCGTGGGCGAGCAACGACACAAGTGGCCGCGCAGCTGTCGGTAAGGGCAACGGGCAATTATAATTACAGAGACCCGACTCTCCGCCACCGCTGGCCGTCTTAACCCCAGGAACCGACACGCTCCGCATGACGTGGACGGACGAAGAGCTCGTCGCCCGATCGATTGGCGGCGATGCCGACAGCTTCAACGAGCTGGTGCTCCGCTGGGAGCGCCCGATCTACGCCCTCGCGTACCGCACCATCGGTCGCGAAGAGGATGCGAGAGACGTGTGTCAGGAAACCTTCCTGCGCGCGTTCCGCGCCCTGCCCGGGTTCCGGGGTCAGGCCAAGTTCTCGTCCTGGCTGTATCGCATCGCCCTCAATTTGTGTCGCGACTGGATCCGCCGCGAGCGGCGGGCGCCGGTCGTCCAGGCGCCGGAAGACGTCGACCTGATTGAGATGGCGGCCGCCGCCGAGCCGTCAGAGTCGATCGAGGAGCTGGTCGCCCGGAAAGATCTCGCGAAGGCGGTCGAGCGGGCGATGACCCTGCTGCCCGAAGAGCAGCGGACGGCGATCGTGCTGAAGGAGTATCACGGGCTGACATTCCAGGAGATCGCCGATCTCGTAGGGTGCCCGTTGAGTACAGTGAAAACGCGTTTGTATCAGGGACTCACGGTCTTGCGCCGCGAGTTGAACAAATCTGCCGTATGACTGACATGACTTGCACCTATGGCGGCGATCGCGACCAGACGCTGATCGCCTATCTCTATGACGACATCGAGCCGGCCGACCGCGCGTCGTTCGACGCGCACCTGCCGACGTGCGAACGCTGCCGGCGCGATCTCGCAGCGCTCGGCGGCGTCCGCCAACGGCTCGCGCAGTGGCAACCGCCGCTGCCACAATTGAGACAGCCCAGTCCACAATCGCCAATCAATCCACAATCGCCAATCAATCCGCAATCCGCAATCCGCGATCCGCAATGGTGGCGACAGGTGCCAGTGTGGGCGCAAGTCGCGGCGGCGTTGTTGTTCCTCGGCGTGTCGGCGGGCATCGCGAATCTCGACGTGCGGCACGACGCAAACGGCTGGACGCTTCGCACGGGATGGTTGAAAGCGGCACCAATTGATGCGGCGCAGGCCTCCAGATCTGCCGACGACGCGGTGTCCAAAACCGAACTGACCGCGCTCGAGCAGCGGCTGCGCGACGAGTTCCGCACGGTGCAGGCCGCGTCAGTCGCGTCGCCGCAACCGGTGCGCGCGGCGACGGCCGGCGATGCCGACGTGCTGCGTCGCGTGCGCGCGATCGTGGACGAGAGCGAGAAGCGTCAGCAGCGCGAGCTCGCGCTGCGCGTCGCGCAGGTGATGCGCGACGTCACGGCGCAGCGTCAGGCGGACTTGTCGAAAATCGATCGCAACATCGGCTATGTCCAGAATCAAACCGGCGTCGAGATCCTGAAGCAGCGCGAGATGGTGAATTACCTGATGCGCGTGTCGCAGAAACAATAGGACAACATGAAACCCCTAGCACTCGTCATCCTCATGACCTCGGTCGCCGCGCCCGCGTGGGCGCAAACGCCGGTCACGGCGCGCAGCGAAGCCGACGCGCGGCAGTCGCGCTATCAAATCGGCCAGATGGAGCGGCTTCTCGAAGGCGCCGTCGAACATGGCGTCACGATCATCCGCGATCGCTTTCAACAGCTGACGCAGACGCCGGCCGATCTGCTCGTCACCGACAACGCGCACGCCCGCGGCTTCCGGCTCGACGGCTACGGCGTGTTCTTCGACGTGACGGCGCCCTCGTTCGAAACCTCGGCGCTCGTGTGGAGCTTACGGACGCTGGATCAGAACGATCTGGGCGTCGACACGGCGTTGAAGACGCTGCAGGATCGCGTCAAAGGCGATCCGGCGAGCGAGATGGCGTTGAAGCGGCTCGAAATCCAGGTCGGTCCCGCGACGCTCGCGCGTGTCGCGAACCCGGCCGTCGCCGGCGCGCGAAGCGCCAGCGGCACGGTCTCGGCGGCGAGCGTCGATACGCCACAACCGCCGTCGGCGGACGACCCGATCCTGAACGACCCGAACGAGGCGTACCGCAGCGAGGTCATCCAGGCGCTCAAAGATGCGATGCTCGATCACAGCAGCGGCCTCAACATCGGCGTCTCGGAATGGCTGACGATCGCGGTGCGTGGCAACGACGATCGTCCGCGCCTCGCGCCGGCCGACAGCGATTCGCGCACGCGCGTCATCCGCCTGCGCGGCGCCGACCTCGCCGCGTACCTGGCGCGGCAAATCACGCGCGACGAAGCGCTGCAGCGCATCGAAGTCCGAGTGTTCTAAAATACGCGCATCATGCGCGTTCGTATGGCGTTGGCTCTGGCGGCTGCGGTTGCGGCCGCCTCCTGCGGGCCGACCGTCGATGTCAGCCAGGGTCTGCACGTCACCGTCGTCAAGTCCGGCTGGTACGACGCCGGCATCGTCAACGGCGGCCAGAACAAGCTCGTCCCCACCATCACGTTCAAGATCAAGAACGTCTCGGACCAGACACTCGCGTCGTTGCAGGTGAACGCGCTGTTTCGTCGCGTCACCGAGAAGGACGAGTGGGGCAGTGGATTCGTGACGGCGGCGGGATCGACGGGGCTTCCAGCCGGTGCCGAAACCGACGCGCTGACGATCCGCTCGCCGCTTGGCTATACGGGCAGCGATCAGTCGCGCCAGGAGATGTTGGCGAACACCCACTTCGTCGATGCGAAGGTGGAGCTGTTTGCGAAATACGGATCGACGCAGTGGAAACGGATCGGCGAGTACCCGATCACGCGGCAGCTGATCGAGAAGGCACCGACAACAGCACCCACAAAGTAAGCAGCGCGAGCGCGCCGTCGCTGGCGGCGAAGAGCAGGAACGATCGCGGTGAGTGACGGACGACGTGATCGAGCACGAACGTCACCGCACCAAGGCCCTTCAGGAACGGACCCATCACCCACAGATAACCTCGTCCCGCTCGCGAATCAGGATCGCGATACGGAATCGTGTACCCGAGCGCGACGGCCAGGAGAAACACGCCGTTGAGATCGGCGTGAATGGGCGGCTGCGGAAGTTGGACCTGGAACAGTTGGGCGAGGATGGGTCGTCCGGCGATCATGACGACGCCGACGAGGGCGTCATAGATCAACGAGACGGCGGCAACGAGGCGGGTGGGGCTGGTGGGGCGGGTAGGTGAAGCAACGGAGGTCGCCTCCGTGATCTCACCCACCTGCCCCACTTGCCCTGCCCGCCCCACCTGCCTTACTGGATGCGTTTCAGTTCGCCTTCGTACGTCGTCTTGTGACCGGCGGCGATGCGGACGTCGATCGTCAGCGGTTCGTAGCCCGCGGCGCGGATTTCGATGCGGTGTGCACCCGACTCGATGTGCAGTTTCTGGAACATGCCATCGAACTCGTCGACGATGCCGACGTAATAGCCATCGACGTAGACTTCCGCTTCCTTTGGTTTGATCTTCAGGCGCAGCGATCCTTCTTCATCGCTGGACGAGGACGAGGACTGGGAACCGTACGACGGATAAGCGCCATACCACGGGTCGTAATAACCGCCGTAGTACCCGCCGTAATAACCGTAGGGATCGCCGTAGCCATACCCGTACCCGCCGAACAGACCGCCGTAGTACCCAGCGGGGATGAAGATGGCGCCGCCACCCGGCGCTGCGGTCGGACCGGTGCCGCGCGGAATCGCCGTGCCCACCGGTTCGCGTCCATCGTGCGGACGGCTGTAGTTCGGTACGCCGTCGAGCGTCCGCGGCGTGCGGTCGCCGTCATTGCGACGCGCCGACCCGGTCGCGTTGGTCGCCGTTGACGTGCCGGTGGCGCCAGTGGACGCGCCGGTTGATGCGTTGCCGCCGCGCGCCACGGCAGAAGCGCCGGCATTTGCGTTCGAGCCGCGATCGGCATTCGATCCGCGATCGCCGCGCGATCCGCTGTCGGGATGCGAGTAGGCCCGGCCGCTGCCGCCCGTCGCGCCGTAATGGCCGCCGCTTTGTTCGCCTCGGGCCGCGCCACCCGAATATCCGCCGTACGATCCGCCACCGCCAGAGCTGCCCGACGACGATCCGCCGCCGCTGCTCGTTGATCCGCCACCACCGCCGCCGGTCGATGCGGCGCCGCCGCCGCCACCTCCGCCGGTGTTGGCCGCGCCGGACCCGCCGCCGTGCGACGCGCCACTATTCGAGGCACCGCGGTTGTCCTGGGCTGACGCAGGGATCGCGAGGAGAAACGTCGGAACGATGACCGCCAGCGCGAGATGAGTGAATCGTCCTGTCATCGCAAACCTCTACGCGCATTATCCGCCCAAACCACGGTCGTTGTACCATCAGAAATTCCCCATGTTTCACGCCACGACCATTCTTGCGGTGCGCCACAAAGGACGGGCTGTCATGGCCGGCGACGGCCAGGTGACCTTCGGCCAGACGGTCGTCAAGCAGAGCGCCCGGAAGATTCGGCGCCTCTACAACGACAAGATTCTGGCGGGGTTTGCCGGATCGGCCGCCGACGCCTTCGCGCTCTTCGCCCGCTTCGAGTCGAAACTCGAACAGTACCGCGGGAACCTCCATCGGTCCGCCGTCGAACTCGCGCAGGACTGGCGGACGGATCGGATGCTGCGGCGCCTCGAAGCGATGCTGGTGGTGCTGGATCAGCAGTCGACGTTTCTCCTGTCGGGAACCGGCGACCTCATCGAGCCGGATGACGGCATCGTCGCGATCGGATCCGGCGGTCCCTATGCGCTCGCGGCGGCGAAGGCGCTCGTCAACAATTCGGACCTCGATGCGCGCACGATCGCCGAGAAGGCGATGGCGATTGCCGGCGACATCTGCATCTACACGAACACGCACATAGTCGTAGAAGAGCTGTAGTGCCCATTTATTTGCCCGAAACCACACAATCGACTGCCGACACCCTGACGCCGCGTCAAATCGTCGCCGAGCTGGATAAGTACGTCATCGGTCAGGCCGCGGCGAAGCGCGCCGTGTCGATCGCGCTGCGGAACCGCATGCGCCGCCAGAAGCTCGCCCCGGAACTCGCGGAGGAAATCGCGCCGAAGAACATCCTGATGATCGGTCCGACGGGCGTCGGCAAGACCGAAATCGCGCGCCGTCTCGCGCGGCTCGCGCAGTCGCCGTTCATCAAAGTCGAAGCATCCAAGTTCACCGAAGTCGGATACGTCGGACGCGACGTCGAATCGATGGTGCGCGATCTCGTCGAGCTTGGCGTCGAGATGGTGCGCGAAGAACGCATCGAAGAAGTCCGCGCGAAGGCGGCGCACAATGCCGAAGAGCGGCTGCTGGATCTGTTGTTGCCTCCGCCGCCATCGATGGGCGGCGACGAAGAATCGTCCGCCGGACGCGACGCGCAGAATCACACGCGCGAGCGATTCCGCGAGCAGCTGCAGGCCGGCCGCCTCGACGCGCGCGTCGTCGAGATCGACGTGCGCGAGAAATCGTTTCCGTCGTTCGAGATCGTGTCCGGATCGTCGGTCGAGGAGATCGACATCAACCTCAAAGACATGCTCGGGGGCATGTTCCAGGGCAAGACGAAGCGGCGAAAGGTGAAAGTGCCGGAGGCGCTTGAGTACCTGCGGCAGGAAGAAGAGCAGAAGCTGATCGACATGGACAGCGTCTCGAAAGCCGCGGTCGAGCGTGTCGAACAGGCCGGGATCATCTTCGTCGACGAGATCGACAAGATCGCGGGCCGCGAGGGCGGCCACGGTCCCGACGTCAGCCGCGAAGGCGTGCAGCGCGATATTCTCCCGATCGTGGAGGGGACGACCGTCAACACGAAGTACGGGATGGTGCGCACCGATCACATCCTCTTCATTGCGGCCGGCGCGTTTCATGTCGCGAAACCGGCCGACTTGATTCCGGAGCTGCAGGGACGCTTCCCGATCCGCGTGGAGCTCGAGGCGCTGGGCCGCGACGAGTTCGTCCGGATTCTGACCGAGCCACGCAGCGCGCTCGTCAAGCAGTACATGGCGCTCATGGAAACCGAAGGCATCGATCTGCGCTTCACCGACGATGCGGTGCGGAAGATCGCAGACTTCGCGACGCTGGTGAATGAACGGACGGAGAATATCGGCGCGCGGCGGCTGCACACGGTGATGGAGAAGCTGCTCGACGAGATCTCGTTCGAGGGACCCGACCTCGTCGAGAAGTCGGTGACGATCGACGAAGCCTACGTCACGAAGATGCTCGCGGACATCGTCAAGAACGAAGACTTGTCTCGGTACATTTTGTGAGCGGTTCAAGAGGTTCAGAAGGTTCAAGAGGTTCAAGAGGTTCGCGAGGGTCAGGTCGTACGAACCCGTTGAACCCGTTGAACCTCTTGAACCTCTTGAACCTCTTGAACCTCTTGAACCTCGTTCTTCTCTCCACCGCGTGCGGTAAGAGCGGGCCGCCGCTGCCGCCGCTCGTACGGGTGCCGGTTGCGCCGGCGAACATCACCGCCGATCGACGCGGTAACGACGTCGAGCTGCAGTTCATCGTCCCCGACACGAACACGGATCGTACGCGGCCGGCAAACATCGAGCGCGTCGATGTGTATGCGATCACCGGACCGTCGACGATGACCGACGAGCAGCTGTTGAAGCGCGGCACCAAGGTCGGTTCCGTCGACGTGAAGGCGCCGAAAGATCCGAACGACACGGTCAACGAGGACGAACCGGCCGAGGACGCCGAGCCGGCCGTCGGCAAGGGCCTCGATCAAGGTGCGGTCGCCCACGTGACAGAAACGCTGACGCCGACCGCCAAGATCTACGTCGCGCCCACAAAGGACGACAAAAAGAAGGACGCGGCGACGACCAGCGGGCCGCTCATCGGTCCGCCGCCGGAACTCCCGGCGCGCACGTACGCGGCGGTTGGTGTGTCGACGCGCGGCAAACGCGGTCAGTGGTCGAAGCGTGTGACGGCGCCGCTCGTCGACGTCCCGCCGCCTCCAGGCGAGCCGAAGCTGACGTACACGGAAAAAGAGGTCACCGTGACGTGGACGCCAGTCATTCTGCGAACGGAAACCGCAACTGAACCGGTGCTGCCGTCGCGTCCGCTGGGCATGGCCGCGCCCTCGCTCGGCTACACGGTGTACGACGTGTCGACTGACGCGGCCCAGAAGATTACGAAAGCGCCGGTCGACGGCACGAAGGTGACCGATGCGCGGATCGCGTGGGGCGAGAAGCGCTGTTATGTTGTCCGATCGGCGCTGACGGTCGGCGGGATGACGATCGAAAGCGATCCGTCGCCGCCCGCGTGCGAAACGTTGACCGACACGTTCCCGCCGGCGGCGCCCAAGGGACTCCGGTCCGTCGCCGGCGAGGGATCGATCAGTTTGATCTGGGATACGAATGCTGAAAGCGATCTGGCCGGCTACATGGTGTACCGAAGCACCGCCGGCGGACCGATGGAGCCGGTGACGCCGTCGCCGATCCAGGAAACGTCGTTCACCGACAAAGTCGCCGCCGGCGTGCGCTTCGTGTACGCGATCAAAGCTGTCGACAAAGCGGGGAACGCCAGCGAGTACTCCGAGCGCGTCGAAGAAACGGCGAGGTAGAATCTGGCATCGATGGACAAGATTTTTCGTGTTGCGCTTGCAGGCGACACGTTTCATGTGGCTGTGCGGGACGGGGAGCTGCGGCGGATTGACGGCGACATCTTCGGCCGGTATACCGTCGGTGACTTGATCACGCGCGGCTTGCCGGTGGCTGGCCTTCGCGTACTCGCGCCGGTGACACCGTCGAAAATCGTCTGCGTCGGATTGAACTACAAGGACCACGCCGGCGAAGTCGGCAAGGCGTTGCCAGCGGAGCCACTGATCTTCATCAAGCCGACGAGTGCGGTCATCGGCCCCGGCGACCCGATCATGATTCCGCCCGGCGTCGGCCGTGTGGATCACGAAGCCGAGCTCGGCATCGTGATTGGCAGGCGCGCGCACCGCGTGGCGCGCGCGAACGCCTGGGATTACGTGCTCGGGCTGACGTGCGTGAACGACGTGACGGCGCGCGATCTGCAGAAGAAAGAATCGCAGTACACGCGCTGTAAGGGCTTCGATACGTTTGCGCCCATCGGCCCGTGCGTGGCGACCGGCCTCAACGGTGAACCGAGGTCGGTTCAATGCTGGGTCAACGGCGAGCGGCGCCAGACATCGAGCACGAAACACCTCATCTTTCCGATCGAGATGCTGATCGAGTTCGTCACCTTTGTCATGACGCTCGAACCGGGCGATATTATTTCGACCGGCACGCCGGAAGGCATCGGGCCGATCAAGGACGGGGACAGCGTGCGGGTCGTGGTCGAGGGCGTCGGTGAGCTCGTGAACCCCGTGAGGAATGAATCATGAAATTGTTCGTTGACACCGGAAGCATCAAAGACATCGAAACCATCGCCGCGCTCGGCATCATCGACGGCGTGACGACGAACCCGTCGCTGCTGTCGAAGGAGCCGGGCGACGTCCGCCAGAACTTGAAAAAGATCTGCGACATCGTCAAGGGACCGGTGAGCGGAGAGGTGACGGCGACCGATTTCGCGGGCATGATCCGCGAAGGGCACGACATCGCGAACATCGATTCGCACATGGTCGTGAAGGTGCCCCTGACGCGCGACGGCATCCGCGCGTGCAAGGCGCTCTCGAGCGAGGATATCCGCGTCAACGTGACGCTGTGTTTCTCCGCGTCGCAGGCGCTGCTGGCCGCGAAGGCGGGTGCGAGCTACATCAGCCCGTTTGTCGGCCGGCTCGACGACATCTCGACCAACGGCATGGAGCTGATTCGGGAGATCGTCGAGATCTACGACAACTACGAGTTCGCGACCGAAGTTCTCGTCGCAAGTTGCCGCCATCCGATGCACGTCGTCGAATCGGCGCGCATGGGCGCCGACGTGGCGACGTGCCCGCCGTCGGTCATCGACGCGATGTTCAACCATCCGCTCACGAACATCGGCCTCGAGAAGTTCCTGAAAGACTGGGAGAAGGCGCAAGCTGTAAAAGCGTGAAGCCCGACGACCTTCTCGCGGACCTCGAGCGCAGAGCGGAACTCGGCGGCGGACAGGAGCGCCTCGATCGGCAACACGCCGCGGGCAAGTTGACCGCGCGCGAGCGCATCGATCTCCTGTTCGATCCCGGCACGTTCGAAGAACTCGACAAGCTGGTGACGCATCGCTGTCGCGACTTCGGGATGGAGAAGCAAATCATCCCGGGTGACGGCGTGGTCTGCGGACATGGGCTCGTCGACGGGCGCCAGGTGTTTGCGTTCGCGCAGGACTTCACGGTGTTCGGCGGCTCACTGTCGGAGACCAACGCCGCGAAGATCGTGAAGATCATGGATCTGGCGATGAAGCTGGGATCGCCCGTCGTTGGCCTCAACGATTCGGGTGGCGCGCGGATCCAGGAAGGCGTGTTGTCGCTCGGCGGCTACGCCGACATCTTTCTCCGCAACACGATCGCCTCGGGCGTGATCCCGCAGATCTCCGCGATCATGGGTCCGTGCGCCGGGGGCGCCGTGTACTCGCCGGCAATCACCGACTTCACCGTGATGGTGAAGAACACGAGCTATATGTTCGTCACCGGTCCCGACGTCATCAAGACGGTGACGCACGAGGACGTGACGAAGGACGAGCTCGGCGGCGCGATGACGCACAACGCCACGAGCGGCGTCGCGCACTTCGCGGCCGAGGACGATCGCGAGTGCATCGCCCTCATCCGCGAACTGCTGTCGTTTCTGCCGTCGAACAACCTCGACGATGCGCCGCGCCTGCCATCGGCGGATGATGCGGACCGCGAGGATCCGGCGCTGGACGTCCTGGTCCCGGCATCGCCGAACCAGCCGTACGACATGCTCGACGTCATCCATGCCGTGGTCGACGAGCGCTATTTCCTCGAAGTCCATCAGCACTACGCCAGGAATATCATCGTCGGCTTCGCGCGGATGGACGGCCGCTCGGTCGGGATCGTGGCGAACCAACCGGCCGTGCTCGCCGGCACGCTCGACATCAACGCGTCGGTCAAAGGGGCGCGGTTCGTGCGCTTCTGCGACGCGTTCAACATCCCGCTCGTGACGTTCGAGGACGTGCCAGGTTTCCTGCCGGGCACGGTGCAGGAATTCGCCGGCATCATCAAGCACGGCGCGAAGTTGCTGTATGCGTTTGCAGAAGCGACCGTGCCGAAGGTGACCGTCATTACTCGAAAGGCCTATGGTGGCGCTTACTGCGTCATGGCGAGCAAGCACATTCGGACCGACTTCAACTATGCATGGCCGACGGCCGAGATCGCCGTCATGGGGCCCGAGGGCGCGGTGAACGTCCTGTTCAAGCGGGAGATCGATGCCGCGCCGGATCCCGAAGCGCTGCGCGCGGAAAAGGTCGCTGAATTCCGTGAAAAGTTCGCCAATCCGTACATTGCCGCGAACCGCGGTTTCATCGACGAAGTCATCCACCCGAGAGAAACCCGCAAGAAACTGATAACCGCACTCAAAAATTTGGAGAACAAGCGAGATAAATCGGGTCCTCCAAAAAAACACGGCAACATTCCGCTGTAATTCGTAGACAATCTCCCCACTTTTTCTTTCCCGTTCGCTCTAATCCGTCGGCGTTTGTTCGACCTGTAACTCAGTCCGGAGGATGAATGATGAAGCGAACGAGGTCTGTACTCGTGCTGTCACTCCTTGCGCTGGTTCTCGCCAGCGCGACAGCATCCGCGCAGTCGAGCGGCACACTCCAAGGCACCATCACCGACTCTCAGAACGCGGTCATGCCAGGCGTGACCGTGACCATCAAGAACACGGCAACGGCCATCGAACGCACGACGGTCACTGACGCCGCCGGTCAGTACGTCGCGGCGTCGCTGCAGCCGGGTCACTATTTGATCACCGGCCATCTCGACGGCTTCAGCGACGCGAAGGCCGAGACCGACCTCGGTCCGGCGCAGACGATCGGCCTGAACCTGAAACTGAACGTCGGCACGCTCGCGGAAAACGTCACCGTCACCGGCGCGTCTCCGCTGATCGATACGACGACGGTGTCGGTCGGCCAGGTGATGCCGGAGAAGACGGTCCAGGAAATTCCGCTCAACGGCCGCCACTTCGTCGACCTCGGTCCGCTGATGCCGGGCGGCGTCACGGCGCCGTCGACGGCCGGCCTCGCCGGCCAGCCGCTGCGCGGCCAGGGCGCGTTCTCGTTCATCTCGGCCGGCGCGCGCGAGACCGCTGTGAACTTCATGATCAACGGCATCAACCTCAACGACCTGTCGAATTCGCAGGTGACGTTCCAGCCGTCGATCAACACCGTGTCGGAATTCAAAGTCGACAACTCGACGTTCAGCGCCGAGTACGGTCGCAACTCGGGCTCGATCGTGAACGTCGCCACGCGATCGGGCACGAACCAGATCCACGGGGAAACGTTCGATTTCTATCGCGACGCGAAATTCGACTCGCGCAACTACTTCAATCCGGAGCCGGCGCCGCAGTCCACGTTCAACCGCAAGCAGTTCGGCGTGAACCTCGGCGGGCCGATTGTGAAAAACAAGGCGTTCTTCTTCGGCAGCTACGAAGGGCTGCGCCACCTGCAGGCGGTGGACTTGAACTCGGGCACGCTGAGCGATGCGCAGCGCGCCGGCGTAACCGACCCTGTGGCGAAGAAGCTCCTCGCGTACATTCCGCAAGCCAACGACTCGACGGGGACGCGCTGGATCGGCAGTTCGATCGCGCCGGTCAATCTCGATCAATACACCGGCGACTTCCGATCGAATCTCAAAAAAGACGACGATCTGCATCTCTACTACGCGTACCAGCGCGACCTGCGTCAGGAACCGAACGCGCAAGGCAACTCGGTCGCTGGATTCGGCGACACGCGCGGCGGGCGCCGTCAAGTGTTCACGTCGAGCGAGACGCACATCTTCAACTCGGCGCTCGTCAACGAAGCGCGCTTCGGATTCAATCGTCTGAACATCAGCTTCAACCCGAACCTGCTCGTGGACACGGCGGCGCTCGGGATCAACGTCGGCCAAACGCAGACGCCGATCGCGCTGCCGGAGATCCGCATCAGCGGTCCCGGCCTCGATATCGGCGGTCCGGCGGGCTTCCCGAGCGGACGCGAGGTCACGACGTGGGCGTTCGGCGATACGGCGACGTATCTGCACGGCAACCACATCATCAAGTTCGGCGGCGAGGCGCGGCGCGTCCATCACTACAGCTTCAACGGTGATCCGGGCCTCGTCACGTATCCGAGCATTGCGGCGTTCCAGCAGGGGTTCTCGAACGGCTTCAGCATCACGCTCGGCGACCGCTCCTACAACGCGTACATCAACGCGTTCGGCGCCTTCGTGCAGGACAGCATCTCGATCGGGTCGAACCTGAAACTCGATCTCGGCCTGCGGTACGACGCGTTGCCGTCGCCCACCGAGGCCGACAACAAACTCGTGACGTTCGATCAGACGACCTCGTCGCTCCTGCAGATCAACGGCGCCGGTGGCTTCACGCAGGTCACGAAGAACGGCAGCGACTTCCAACCGCGCGTCGGCGTGATCTGGAATCCCACGAAGGACGGCAAGACGGCCGTGCGCGCGGCGTATGCGGTGCTGATCAACCAGACGAACACGGGCTACTTCACCGGTGAAACGGGCAATCCGCCGCTCGTGACGCCGCTGTCGGCGGTCGCGAGCGGAACGGCCGCGAGCAACATCAACCTCGCCAACGCCATCGGCGGCGCGGGCGGCGCGGCCACGCTCTCGCCGGCCTTTACGGATCCGAACTTCCTGCCGGCGCGGACGCAGTCCTACAACGTCAACGTGGAACGCGAACTCGGCGCGTTCGGTCTGATGGCGGGGTACTTCGGATCGCACGGCGATCGGCTGCCGATTCCGATCAACGCCAACCAGTTCACGACGCCGGGCGGGACGGTGCGTCCGTACCCGAAGGTCTCGGCCAGCAGCCCGATCGCGCCGGGCGCAACGCTGGGCAACATGATCGAGCGCGTCAGCCTCGGGTGGTCCAACTACAACGCGCTGTGGGTGACCGTGAATCGCCGGCTGTCGAAGGGATTCCAGGTTTCGGGTTCCTACACGTTGTCGAAGTCGATGGACACGAACTCGGGCGACGGCACGATGGCGGAGCAGGACAGCCTGAACCTCGCGGACAGCTACGCGCTGTCGGATTTCGACGTTCGCCATCGCGTGTCGTTCAACGCGTCGTACGACCTGCCGTTCAAAGGCAACCGTCTCGTCGACGGGTGGCAAGTCGTCGTCGTCGAACAGGCCCAGACGGGCGGCCCGTTCAACATCACCACGAACATCACGACCATCACCGGTAGCGCGACCGTGCGTCCCGATCTCATCGGCGCGCTGCCGGCCATCACGCCGACGCCGAACGTCGATCCGACGACGGGCGCCGTGACGAGCTATCAGTGGTTCGCGAGCAACACCGTGTGCGATCCGCGCATCGCGGGTTCGTGCACCGCATCCACTCCATTCGCGCTGCCGTACAGCGCGAACGGCGTCGCCCACTTCGGCAACCTGCCGCGCAACGCGATGATCGGTCCTGGTTTCGGGAACACCGACCTGTCATTCATCAAGAACGTCGGCCTGGTCGGATCGGCCAAGGCGCAACTGCGCGTCGAGATCTTCAACCTGTTCAACCAGGCGAACCTCAACCTGCCAGGACGCACGGCGGCCATCGGCAGCACATCGTTCGGCGTGATCAGTTCGACGCGCTTCCCGACGGGCGATTCGGGATCGGCGCGCCAGATTCAGTTCGCGGCGAAATTCTTGTTCTAGGGCAGGAAGGGCAGGAAGGACGGGAAGGGCGGGAAGGGCGGGAACGGCAGGAAGGCGGCAGGAGGGGAGAAAGGAACTTTCCCGCTCCTCCCGCCGTTCCTGCCTCTCCCGCCCCTCCTGCCTTACTGCCTCATCCACCTCGCAAAATCAGCGCGGATGAATTCCTTCGTCCCGTCGCGTCCGGTCAGACGCAGCGCAACTTGTCCGCCCTCGCGATCCAGGTGCAGGTCGAACTCGAAGAAGGGACAGCACAAACGTTCTGTGTCGACCCATTCCGAGACGAGTTGGAGCGTGGAACGATCGCCGGAGAACACGAACTCGTAGCCGGTCGGCAGTTCGTGCACCGCGAGACGACGCGCGGCGAGGAGGCCGCCGATCGCCTCTTTCCGATCGCGCTCGGCCTTCGTCAACGTTGACAGATTGCAGTAGAACGGGCTGCTCGTTACGGTTTGTCCATTCATCGTTGTCACCAGGCACAAAAAACACAACACCACACGCATCAACCACGCGGCCATGAACACCTCCACGCGCGATCGTCGAACTTCAAGTCCGCTTCAAGTCAACTAGAATGCTGATCGTGGCCGGCATGCTGATTTCCGAAGTGGCGCGTGGAGCAGGGATTCGCCCTTCTGCGGTTCGCTACTACGAACAGATCGGGATACTGCCGGCGCCGGTGCGCGCCGGCGGACAGCGCCGGTACGACGAAACCGCGAGCCATCGGCTGGCGATCGTGCAGCGAGCGCGGGCGCTCGGTTTCACGCTCGCCGAAATCAAACAGTTGTTCTCGGGATTCGACCGCGACACGCCGGCGTCCGCGCGATGGCGACGACTCACCGAGCGAAAACTCGTGGAACTGGACGCGATGATGGGTCGCGTCCGGAGCATGCAGCAGTTGTTGCGGAAAATGCAGGGATGCCAATGCGCGACACTCGAACAATGCGGCAAGGCCATGTATCGCAAGCAGTGCGAGTCGCGGTCGCCCTCGCCGCGGCGCTGACCGCCGCGTCGGCCCAGACACCGCGTCCGTTCACGCTCGACGAGACGACGATTGCCGACGTGCAGGCGGCGTTTCGCACCGGATCGTTGACGTGCCGATCGCTCGTCGAACAGTACCTCGCGCGGATCGACGCGAACGACAAGCGTGGCGCGTCGCTCAACGCGATCATCATGACGAACCCCGACGCGCTGAAAGCCGCCGACGAGCTCGATCGACGCTTCCGGCAATCGGGCCCGGTCGGGCCGATGCATTGCGTGCCGGTGCTCGTGAAGGACAACTACGAGACGATCGACATGCCGACGAGCGCCGGGTCGTTATCGCTGCACGGCATGATGACGGGAAAGGACGCGACCGTCGTCAAGAAACTGCGCGACGCGGGCGCGGTGATGATCGCGAGGTCGAACATGGCAGAGTTCGCGTTCAGCCCGATCGAAACGGTCAGTTCGATCCTGCCCGGCTACACTCGCAATCCGTACGACACACGCCGCGTCACCGCTGGCTCGAGCGGTGGATCGGCGGCGGCGGTTGCCGCGAATTTCGCGCTCGTCGGTCTGGCGAGCGACACCGGCGATTCGATTCGCGGTCCCGCGGCGCATCAGGCGTTGGTCGGCATCCGTTCGTCGAAAGGTCTCGTCAGCCTCGACGGCGTCGTCCCGCTGAATCTTGCGGCAGACGTCGCGGGCGCCGTGACGCGGACCGTCGCCGACACGGCCGCGGTCCTCCAGGTGATCGCGGACGGCAGTCATCCCAATTACGTCGACGCGTTGCAGCGTGATGGGCTCAAGGGGGCGCGGATCGGAGTGCTGCACCACGCGTACGACACGCCGACGCTGGACGCCGAGGTGAAGAAGGTGTTCGACGGTGCGATCGGCGAGCTGCGCGACCTCGGCGCCGACGTGATCGATCCGGCGACGATTCCGAACTGGGACGAGATCCGTCGCGGCGGCGGCGGCCGGTGTAATCAGTTCAAGCACGATTTGAATCAATATCTCGCCGGGCTCGGCGACCGCGCGCCGATGCATTCGCTCGAGGACATCGTCAAGTCACGGAAATTTCATCCGTCGATTCAGGCGCGGCTCGAAGGCAGCCAGGGTGCCGACGACGAGCCGGGCGTGTCGCCGGGATGCAAAGCGAGCGACGAGAATCGCGAGCGGTTTCGCGCGGCTGTGACCAGGCTCATGGACTCGCTGCAGCTCGATGCGCTGATTTACCCGACGTGGAGCAATCCACCCCGTTTGATCGGCGATCTGAACACGCCGGGCGGCGACAACAGTCAGGTGTTTGCGCCGACGACCGGCTTCCCGGCGATTACCGTGCCGATGGGCTACACGCGCGGCGACACGCTCCCTGCAGGTCTGCAGTTCTTCGGGCGCGCGTCGAGCGAGGCGACGCTCCTCAAACTCGCCTACGCGTACGAGCAGGCGACACACCACCGGCGGCCCCCGACGCTCCGATAGAATAAGGAGCGTTGCGCAAAATTCTCATCGCGAACCGCGGCGAGATCGCCGTCCGTGTGATCCGCGCCTGCCGCGAGATGGGCATCTCGCCAGTGGCGATTTATTCCGAGTGCGATCGGGCCGCGTTGCACGTCCGCCTGGCCGACGAGGCGTACGCGATCGGACCGAGCGCCCCGCGGGAAAGCTACCTCCGGATCGATCGCGTCGTCGATGTGGCGAAGAAGTGCGGCGCCGACGCCGTCCACCCGGGCTACGGATTTCTGGCGGAGAACGAGGATTTCGCTGCCGCCGTGCGCGACGCGGGCATCACGTTCATCGGTCCGACGCCGGACGCCATCGAGACGATGGGCAGCAAGACGGCGGCGCGTGTGGCGGCCAAGCGTGCGGGTGTCCCGGTTGTGCCGGGAACCGAAGATCCGCTTGGCGCCGAGGTCGGTGACGCCGAGATCGCGAGGATTGCCGACGGGATCGGATATCCGCTGCTCGTGAAAGCGGTCGCCGGCGGCGGCGGCAAAGGCATGCGGACCGTCAGCGATCCTGCGGAGCTCGCGAATGCGGTACGGGCCGCGCGGTCCGAAGCCTCGAGCGCGTTTGGCGACGCGGCAGTGTACTTGGAGCGCAAACTGACGCGTCCGCGCCACATCGAAGTCCAACTGCTCGGCGATCAGCACGGCACGGTCATCCCGTTCGTCGAGCGCGAGTGTTCGATCCAGCGACGGCACCAGAAGGTCGTCGAAGAGACGCCGTCGATCGCGGTGAGCGCGAAGTTGCGCGCCGACATCACGTCCGCAGCAGCGGCCGTGGCCAAAGCGGTGGGGTACACGAACGCCGGCACGATCGAGTGTCTGGTCGACGAGGACGGCAAGTTCTACTTCCTCGAGATGAACACCCGGCTGCAGGTCGAGCATCCGATCACGGAGATGGTCACCGGGATCGATCTCGTTCGATGGCAGATTCGGATCGCGCGCGGCGAGCGGCTGACGATCGATCCGGCGCGCGCGCTGACGCCGGGCGGTCACGCGATCGAGTGCCGCATCTACGCCGAAGATCCCGACAACAACTTCCTGCCGTCGCCTGGAAGGATCGTGGCGCTGCGCGCGCCGTCCGGTCCCGGCATTCGCGATGACAGCGGCGCGACCGAAGGGCTCGACGTCCCGATCTTCTACGACCCGATGATCTCGAAACTGGTCGCGTGGGCCGAAGATCGCCCGTCCGCGATCGCGCGGATGCGCCGCGCGCTCGGCGAGTACCAGGTGGCCGGTATCCGGACGACGCTGCCGTTCTTCAAATGGCTGCTGGCACAGGCAGAATTTGCCAACGGTCAGTTCCATACGACCTATCTGGACGAGATCCTGCGGTCCAGGAACGGACAACCTTTTGTCGAACCGTCCGCGGAGATGGAAGAAATTGCCGCCATCGCGGCAATTCTTCACCAGAGTCTGACTAACAAGTCAGACTTCCCAGTCAGACTAAACAGTCAGATTAAACAGTCAGACTCGGGGTGGCGGGCGGCGGCGAGGACCGAGGGGCTGCGCTGATGCAGCAATTCGAGGTCGACGCGGGGGGCCGCACCCGGAAGATCAGCGTCGCGAAAACAGGCGACCGGTTTGTAGTCACCGTCGATGGACAGACGCGAACCATGGACGTCATGCGCAGCGGCGCGCACACCCTGTCGCTGGTTGACGACAGCGGCCGTGGCTACGAAGTGGTCATCGCCGCGGACCCTGGGTCGCCCTCCCGGTTCACCGTGCGTGTCGACGGCGCGCCGGTCACCGTCACCGTCAACGGCCGGCGCCGCTGGGGCCGTCGAGACGATCATGCTGCGACGGCGTCCGGTCCGCAGCGTGTCATCGCCCCGATGCCCGGCAAAATCGTCCGCGTGCTCGTCAAAACTGGTGACGCGGTCCACGCGCGCCAGCCGCTCGTCGTCGTCGAAGCGATGAAGATGGAAAACGAGCTGCGGGCGGCGCGCGACGGGACCGTCGCCGAGGTTCACGCGCGCGAGGGCCAGTCGGTCGATGCCGGCGCGTTGCTCGTGCTAGTGCAGTGAAATTAGTCCAGCGCCTTCGCGAACATCCCGTTCTGCGCTACACCGGCTATGCGCTCGCGATTCTCGTCGCGCTCCTGGCCGCCGCGCTCGTCGTGTCGCTGACGATCGATCTCGGGCCGCGCGTGCGCGAGCTCGCCGAGCGCCGCGGATCGGAATTCATCGAGCGGCCGCTGCACATCGGATCGCTCAGCATCCATGTCGCGACGGGGCGCGTGCTCGTCGAGAACCTGACGATCGACGGCCTGCATCCCGGCGACCGCCCGTTCTTCATCGCGAAGCGAATCTTCGTGACGCTCGATTGGTGGCCGGTCGTCGCGAAGCGGCCGGACATCACGATCTCCGGCGTCGAGATGACCGACTGGAAGATGCTCGTCGAGAAGTGGGACAACGCGCACAATTTTCCGAAGTTCACGCGTGACGATAACGAGCCGAAGCGCGAGCGGCGCTTCACCGTCACGATGAAGTATCTCAAGGCGGATCGCGGGCAGTTCACGTTCGAGGATCACGAGGCGCCGTGGAGCATCGATTGCCCGAACCTCGACATCACGATGGGCAACCTGCCGCAGTATCACGGCACGGCCATCTTCACCGGCGGCGTCGTGCGCATCCAGGACTACCTGCCGATGTGGACGAACATGAAGGCGCGGTTCGTGCTCGATGGACCGCGCGTGCATCTCGATCGCGTCGATCTCGACGGCGACGGTTCGACGACGGTCGCGAGCGGCGATGTCGATCTCGCGAATTGGCCGAATCAAACGTATAAAGTGCAGTCGCGCGTCAGCTTCCCGCGGATGCGCGAGCTCTTCTTCAAGAGCGAGAACTGGAAACTCACCGGCAACGGCGACTTCACCGGCAGCTTCTCGCTGGGCAAGGGCGGCAAGCGCGATCTATCGGGTACGTTCAAAAGCGATCTCTTCACCTACGACGACTATCGCTTCCCCGGACTTTTCGGCGCGCTGCGGTGGACGCCGACGGCGTTCGAGGTCTCGGACGCGGGCTCGAAGTTCTACGGCGGCACCGCGGCGTTTTCCTATTCGATCAAACCGCTCGGATCGCCGACGCATCCGACGGCGCGATTCGACTCGACGCTGACGGGCGTCGATCTGTCCGAGTTCACCGACTTCGAAGAGCTGCGAGGCCAGCGATTCGCCGGCTCGGCGAACTGGCGCAGCGGCATGGAATGGTCGCTTGCCCGTCTGCGCGACACGATCCGCGGTAACGGCCGCCTGACTGTGACCGCGCCGCCTGGATTTGTCGCGCGTGACGCGCGCCATTGGCCCATCGACAGCGATATCACGTACGCGTTCGGACCGAACGAACTGCGCGTCGAATCAGGCCGCTTCGACACATCGCAAACCAAAGTGACGTTCACCGGCACGACGGCGTGGGGCAGTCGATCCCGACTGCCGTTCCATGTGACGAGCGACGACTGGCAGGAAAGCGATCGGCTGCTCGCGGGCATCATCACCGATTTCGGATCGCCGACCGGTCCCGTCGAGTTCTACGGCCGCGGAGAATTCGACGGCGTGATGCTGGGTGCGTTCAGGCGTCCGCGCGTCGAAGGGACGTTCACCGGCCGCGATCTGATCGCGTGGGACACGCTGTGGGGCTCGGGACAAGGACGGATCGTCGTCGAGAACAGCTACGTCGATATCGCCGACGCGGCGATCACACAGGGCGACTCGGAGATCCGCGCGGACGGCAAGTTCTCGCTCGGCTATCCGCGCGATGATGGCGGGCAGGAGATCGACGCGCGGTTCCGCGTGGCCCGTCGCGATCTCGTCAGCCTGCGTCACGCCTTCAAGATCGACGACTACAACGTCGACGGCAAGCTGTCGGGCGACTTCCACCTGACCGGCGACTACGAGCGCCCGATTGGGTTCGGTGCGATGACGATCGACGATGGGACTGCGTACGGCGAGCCTTTCGAAAAAGCGTCGGCGGCGCTGCGGTTCGACGGTACCGGCGTGCAGCTCGACAACATCGCGATGACGAAAGGCGTGGGGCAAATCACCGGCGCCGCGCTCGTGCGGTGGGACTCGACGTACTCGTTCACCGCGAAGGGCGAGCACCTGCCGGTGTCGGAGCTCGCGTTCCTGAAGTATCCCTCGACGCCGTTCAGCGGGACCGCGACGTTCACCGCGGGCGGCAACGGGACGTTTGACGCGCCGCGATACGACGTCACGTTCGCGGCCGAAGACGTGCGCGTGGCGGAGCAGCGCGTCGGGCAGGTCAGCGGGACGCTGACGATGCGCGATCAGGTTCTGGGCGGCACGCTCGACGTCGTCCACGGCACCGACGTAGCCGAAGGGCGGCTCACGATCCATGGCACCGGTCGCATCAACGTGTCGCCGCACGCCGACGCGCAGATCACCCTGCGCTTCGACGACAGCTCGCTCGATCCGTACGTGCGGTTGTACGAGCCGCGGCTGTCGCAGTACATTTCTGCGGTGGCCAGCGGATCGATGCGCATCACCGGTCCGCTGGCGGACGCGAACCATCTCAACGTCGATACCATCGTCGACAACGTCGAGATGCATCTCTTCGATCAAGTGATTTCCAACGACGGACCGCTGCACCTGACGCTCAACAACGGCACGGTCAACTTCGATCGCGTCCAGTTGGTCGGCGTCAACACGCGATTGGGCGTCGCGGGTGCCATCGACGTCCTGAACGAAACGATCGGTGTGCAAGCGACCGGCGACGCGGACCTCGGCCTGCTGCAGGGCGTCGGGCCGAACATTCGCGGATCCGGCCGCGCGGCACTGCGCGCCGCGATCAACGGGTCGTTCAAGCGACCGGAATTCTCCGGGACGGCGACGGTGACCGACGGTCGCGTGCGACACTCGGCGATGCCCGCCTCGCTCGATGCCATCAACGGCACGCTGACCTTCGACGCCGCCGGCGTCCGTTTCGACAACATCACGGCGAGGATGGGTGAGGGCAACGTGCAGTTCGGCGGCCGCATCGATTTCGACGGATTCGTGCCGACGACGCTTAACGTGACGGCGAGGGGCGAGGACGTGCACCTGCGATACCCCGAAGGTGTGCGGTCGACGATCGATGCCGACCTGGCGGTGACCGGCACGATGAAAGCGCCGCTGCTCGGCGGCACGGTGACGGTGAAGAACGCCACGTGGAATCGGCGGATCGACGCGCCCGGCAGCATCTTCGATCTCGCCGGACGAAAGACGACGTCGACGGGGATCGGCGGTGCGGCGGTGCTCGAGCCGCCCACGACGGTCCCGCTGCGCTACGACGTGCAGATCGTCGTCCCCTCGACGCTGCGCGTCGAAAACAACCTGGTCCGGCTCGTCGCGAACGCGGACCTGAACCTGCGCGGCACCTACGACCGGCCGATCCTGTTCGGCCACGGCGAGGTCGAACGCGGCGAAGTGACATTCGAAGGACAGCGCTATCGGATCACGAAAGGGTCGATCGACTTCACCAACCCGACGCGCATCGAACCGTTCTTTGACGTCGAAGCGGAAACCAACGTCCGCAGCTATCAGCAGACGTATCGCGTGACCGTTGGCGCTGCCGGAACGGTGGATCAATTGCGGCCGATCATCAGTTCGGATCCGCCGCTGCCGACATCCGAAGTGCTCGCGCTCTTGTTCAGCGATGTCAGCCGCAGCAAGACCGCACAGGACATCCCGCCGGAGCTGCGCGCGCTGCAGAATCCGCAGCAGACGCAGACCGACATTCTCGCGGCGCGGGCGACGCAGGCGCTCGCGGCTCCGATCTCCGCGGAGGTGGGGAAGGTCGTCGAGCAAACGTTCGGCGTCGATACGTTCCAGTTGACGCCGTCGTTCGTCGATCCGTACAGCACGCAGACGTCACGCGTGAACCCGACGGCGCGCGTGACGATCGGCAAGCGCATCTCGGATCGCGTCTACTTCACGTTCTCGCGCAGCCTGGGCACCACGTTCAACGATCAGATCCTGCTCCTCGAAATCGAGGAGAGCGATCGTCTCTCGTGGATCCTCTCGCGCAACGAAGATTCACAGACGTACGCGCTCGAGCTCCGCGTCCGACATACGTTTTGATGCGCCGTCTCTTCGTGGTCGTTCTGGCGTCGTGCGTTTCGTGGTCCGTTCCACGGTCCGGCTCTGCCGCCGTCACCGACTACATCGGGAAACCGGTCGCTTCCGTCCGCCTCGTCGTCGAAGACCACGACACGACCGATCCGGCGCTGACGCAGCTTGTGGAGACTGCTGTGGGCCAGCCACTGTCGATGCTGCTGGTGCGCGAGTCGATCGTCCATTTGTTCAGTCTCGGTCAATTCGAGGACGTTCGTGTCGATGCGACGCTGATCGGCGGCCGCGTGGCGCTTCGGTACGATCTCGTGCCGATTCATCCGGTGACGAAGATTCGGTTCACCGGCGACACCCAGCAACCCGGCATCGACGAGAGCGCGCTGCGCCGAGCGATCGCCGATCGCTTCGGCGCCACACCACCCGTCGGGAAGACGGCGGACCTGGCGCGCGTCGTGACCGATGCGCTCGGCGAGCTTGGCTATCGGCGGGCGAGGCTCACGCCGCAAGTCGAGATTTCGCATTCGCCCGAGCACGCGGTCGTCACCTTCGCGATCGCATCCGGGCCGCGAACCACGATCCACGACATTACGATCGACGGCACGCCCAGTGTGGCGCCCGAGGAATTTCTGCGGCGGCTCGGCCTGGTGCGCGGCGGCGCGTTTCGGCGTGACGAGCTGAACCAGCGCATCGACCGCTACATCGCCGAGCGGCGCAGCAAGGGGTACTACGACGCGAAGGTCAACGCCTCGGTTCGGTTCGTCGACGAAGAACAACGGGCCGACGTAACCGTGAAGGTGAACCACGGCCCGCACGTGCGCGTCGTGTTCGTCGGCGATTCGCTGCCGTCCGACGTGCGCAGCGATCTGGTGCCGGTGGAGCGCGAAGGCTCGGTCGACGAAGACCTGCTCGAGGATTCGACGAGCCGCATCGAGGAGTATTTCCGCAATCTCGGGTATCGCGACGCGCAGGCGCCGCACGCGCGCGAGACAACGGATGGCGAGCTCGTGATCACCTTTCGGATCACGCGAGGACCTCAGTATCGTGTCGCGCAGCTCGAGGTCACCGGCAATACCGCACTGCCAATCGCGGAGTTCGAGTCGTCGCTGAAGCTGCGCGAAGGCGAACCGTATTCGGAGAACCGGCTCGATGCGGATGCGGCACTCATCGAAGACCTGTACCGCCGCCGTGGGTACGCGAGCGCGAAAGTGCAGCCCACGGCAGCGGTGCAGCGGACGGCCAACGCGGCGGCCCAGGTCGCGGTCACCGTGCGCCTGGATGTGATCGAGGGGGCTCGCACGATCATCGACGCGATTCGCATCGACGGCAACGAACGAATCAGCGAGGCGGAGCTGCGCTCCAAGGTGCCGCTGCAAACCGGCACGCCGTTCATCGGGTCGCAGGTCGTGGCGGCGCGCGATGCGATGCTCCTCGAGTACACCGACCGCGGATACGAAAACGCCAGCGTCACCATCGACGCAAACTACGCCAGCGACAACAGCCGCGTGTCGCTGACCTTCTTCGTTCGCGAAGGACCGCAGGTGTTCGTCGATCACGTCTTGATCGTGGGAAACGTGCGCACCAGCGACGCCGCGATCGCACGCGAGCTGCAGTTGAAGCAAGGCGACCCGCTGAGCATCACGAAAGTGAACGACAGCCAACGGCGATTGCTCGGTCTCGGCCTGTTTCGTCGCGTGCGCATCAACGAACTGCGGCACGGTGATGAGACGTTGCGGGACCTGCTGGTCACGGTCGAAGAATCGCCGCCGAGCACGATCGGCTACGGCTTCGGCGGCGAGGGGCGATTCATCCAGGTGCGGGAAGACGCGGGGGGCGTTGCCGTCCAGCGACTTCAGATCGCGCCGCGCAGCTTTCTCGAATACAGCCGCCGGAATCTGTTCGGGACACCGCGATCGATCAACCTGTTTGCCAGCGTCAGCGTCCCGCTGAATCAGACGACCGTCAGCGGCGGCCTGCCCGAGTACCGCTTCCTCGGCACGTATCGCGAGCCGCGGTTGTTCAACACGGCGACCGACGGGTTGCTGAACGTCACTGTCGAGCAACAAATCCGATCGAGCTTTACGTATCGCCGTTACATCGGAACGGCGCAGGCGGCGCGGCGGTTGAGCGGCGGCCTGTTCGTCACCGGCGCGTACCAACTGCAGCGGACCGAACTGGTGACGGTCAACGTCGACGATGTCGGCAGTCAGTTTCAGTTGATCAATCGCCTGTTCTCGCCAGAGCCGCTGCGCCTGTCGGCGTTCTCGGCGTCGGTGATTCGCGACACGCGCAACGATCAGGCGAATCCCGCGCACGGCCAGTACTTCAGCGTCAACGGTCAAATCGATGCGGTGGCGATCGGATCGGAAGTTGGGTTCGCGAAATCGTTCTTTCGCGCGCAGACGTTCCACGAGTTGCGGCACGCGAACGGCACCGTCTTCGCGGCGAACGCCAGCCTCGGCGTGGCGTCCGAGTTCAACGGCGACGTGCCGATACCGGAACCGGAACGATTCTTTGCCGGCGGCGACACGACGAACCGCGGCTTCGCGCTCGACACGCTCGGCGTCAGGCACGTGCCGCCCGATCCGGGTTCCGACACCATCGATGGTGCGACGGGATTCCCGATCGGCGGCAACGCAACGGTCATATTGAACGGCGAGCTGCGCGTGCCGGTCGGTAGCGGCGTCTCGGTCGTGGGCTTCGTCGACACCGGCAACGTGTTTCAACGCGCGAGCCAGTTGAACGTCAGCGAACTCCGGACCGCGGTGGGCTTCGGCATTCGCTATCAGTCGCCGTTCGGGCCGCTGCGCGTGGACCTCGGTTTCAAGACGCGACTCGCACAGATCACCTGCAGTTCCACGGACGCCGCCGGACCCTGTTTCGAATCGCGACCGGCGCTCCATATCAGTTTTGGGCAGGCGTTCTGATGACCACGAAAACCACGAAAACACGAAAACCACGAAACGTCTTTTTGTACAAAACGTTTTTCGTGTGTTTCGTGTTTTCGTGTGTTTCGTGGTGCCAGGCATCTGCCGAGATATTGGATCGTGTGTTGGCCGTCGTCGGCGGCGACGTGATCACGCTCAGCGACGTCACCGCGGCCCGCGATCTCGGACTGCAATCAACTGAAGGCGCGGCCGATCCGGTCCGCGCGGTGCTGTCCAAGCTGATCGATCGTGAGCTGATCCTCGTCGAGGTCGAGCGCTACGCGCCGCCAGAACCTCCTTCAGCGGCCGTCGATGCCGAAGTCGCGAAGGTGCGCGCGCGGTTTCCGTCCGCCGACGCGTTCAACGCCGCGCTGACGCGATCCGGGATCGACGAGAAACATCTGCGCGAGACGCTGCGGCAGGACCTCCGCATCCGTTCGTACGAGGATCAGCGGTTCGCCGCGGCCGGCGATCGTCGCGACCAGCTGATTGCGGAATGGGTCGCCAACTTGCGGCGACGCGGCGACATCATGGACCTTTACTTGCCGACGACGAGGAACTGACCGATCTGCAGGAGGTCGAAGCCGGCGTGGCTCACCATCGGCGCGACCATCGACCGTCGTCGTAAATAGATCACGCCCCAGAAGGCGCCAAGCAGCCCCGTCGCGACGGCCGCGTCGACGCCCTGCAGCAGATGACCGCTGCCGAACGCGATGCTCGTCACGACGATGCCGACGCGACCGCCGCCGAGCCATCGATCGAAACGATGGAGCAGGAATGCGCGCTGCACTTCCTCGCGAACGCCGCCGGCGAAGATCACGACGCACGCGAAGAGCGCGATCGACGTCGGCGATTTCAGCAACTGCTGCAGCGGATTGTGTTCGACGGTGTGCAGCCGCGGCGCGAGGAACTGGATCGTGCCGAGCACCGCGATGCCGATCCCGAGCGCGACGAACGTCATCGGGATCCCGGCCAGAAACTCGCGCCAGACGTTGCGCCGGCCGTTCAGCACCTCGGCCGGCGACTCGCCATGCGCGAGCAGAAATAGCAGCACGAGTCCGATCAGCAGCACGCTGTCGGCCAGCGAAATCCCGACGACGTACCCGAGCCGAAGCTGTCCGGCGACGTACGGTCCGTACCCGAACGCCGTGAACGACGCGCCAAGCGCTAGTTGCGTGGGGTAGTCGGAACAGAGCAGGACTTCGAGGATCGCGACGACACGATGAACGACCGTCGACGGCTCAGGGCTGATGGATGATGGCTCATGGATGTCGTCGCCCATGCGCCATCAAGAGTACATCCATCAGCCATGATCCATCAGCAATTAGCCATGGTCGTTGCTATCCGCGTACGCGAACGGTGACGGGCTCGGTCAGGCGAAGCGAGAGCGACGAGCCCTTGGGCAGCGAGATCTCTTTGCCGCGCGTCGACAGCACGACCGCCGTCCCTGCACCGCCACCGGCCGCCGTTCCGATCAACGCGCCTTTCTTACCGCCGACGAGCGCGCCGATGAGTGCGCCGCCTGCCGCGCCGCCGCCGATCTCGAGCGCGTCTTTCTTCTTGGTCGCCTGCGCCGTGCGTCCGACCGCGCTGGTATGAATCGTGTACCGCGCATCGTCATTGGCCGGCGTCAACGAATCGAAGCGCATCGCGACGTGCGCGAGCCCTTTCACTTTTCCTGAGCGCGTGGCGTCCGTCACCACGCCGCTGACGCGCGATCCGGCGGCGAGCACGGTTGCGCCGTGGATGACGATCGGCTTCGCGATGTGTGCGTGGACCGGTTCTTCGACGCGGCTCGTCGCCGAGCCCACGCCGGTGTCGAGCACGACCGGCAGGAGCGTCCCTGCGGGAATCGTGACCTCGTGGACCGTCGGCGCGGCAGTCGTTCCCGCCGTCGCTACCGGCGAGGTGGGTTCAGCAGCAGGCGCCGCGGCGGTCGCGACGTCTTTGTTGCACGCTCCGACGGAGAGTCCGGCCACTGTAATAAAGACGAGCAGTCGCATGGCGTTTTCCCCCTCCGCTGGCTCAACAAGCAAATGTGTCGCCAGAGCTTGCCAAGGCCCGACAGTGCGCCCAGAATGTAAAAATGACATGGCTGAGGAGTTCGCGTGACGACAACAACTGAAGGCGGGATCACATCGGTGGTTGACGACAGCGCGCGCGTCGTCGCAGAGCGCGTGTTGATCGTCGAAGACGATCCCGCCGCGCGCATCGGCCTCGAGCAACTCGTCAAGAGTTGGGGCTTCGTCGCGGAATCGGCGAGCGACGGCGAAGACGCGCTCGAGAAGGTCACGAGTTTTCGGCCCGCGATCGTGATCAGCGATCTCGTGATGCCGCGCCTCGACGGCCTCGGCCTGTTGCGGGCGCTCCAGCAGCAGGGCGCGGATGCGACGACGTTGCTGCTGACCGCACAGGGCACGGTCGAGACCGCCGTCGAGGCGATGAAAGAAGGCGCGTACGACTACCTGACGAAGCCGGTCGATATCCAGCGGTTGAAGATCCTGCTCGACAAGATCGTCGAACGGCTCGAGACGATGCGCGAGGTCAAGGCGCTACGGCGTCAGCTGCGCGAGCACGGCAACTTTGGGTCGCTCATCGGCAACAGCCCCGAGATGCGCAAGATCTATCAAATCGTCGAGCAGGCGGCGCCAACCGGCGCGTCCGTGCTGATCACCGGCGAATCGGGCACGGGCAAAGAGCTCGTCGCGCAGACGATCCACCAGTTGAGTCCACGAGCGGCGCATCCGTTCGTCGCGATCAATTGCGCCGCGATCCCGGAAACGCTGCTCGAGAGCGAGATCTTCGGCCACGAGAAAGGGGCGTTCACCGGCGCGGCCGATCGTCGTCAGGGCTGCTTTGAGCTCGCCGATCGCGGAACGCTGTTCCTCGACGAAATCGGCGAGATGACGCCGGCGACGCAGGTCAAGCTGCTGCGCGTCCTGCAGGAACGGAAGTTCCGCCGCCTCGGCGGACGCAACGAGCAATCCGTCGACGTCCGCGTGATCGCCGCGACCAACGTCGAGCCGAACGAAGCGGTGAAAGCCGGCAAGCTGCGGGAGGATTTGTACTATCGCTTGAACGTCTTTGCGTTCCGGCTGCCGCCATTGCGCGAACGCAAGGAGGATTTGCCGCTGCTGATCCAGGCGTTCATCAACGAGTTCAATCAGCGCAATCAGAAGAATGTCCAGGGCGTCGACCATCACGCGATGCGCATCCTCGAGCACTACATGTGGCCGGGCAACGTGCGCGAGCTTCGCAACGTGATCGAGCGCGCGACGATTCTGTCCGGCGGACCGTTCATCGAGTCGAAGCACCTCCCGCCGATCCTCGCGGAAGAACCGCCGCCCGAGCACCAGCCGCAGCTCGCGCTGGCGCCAGGCACGACGGTCGAAGAGGCCGAGCGACGCCTGATCCTGATGACGCTCGAGCACACGCGCGACAACAAGACGCGCGCCGCCGAGATTCTCGGCATCTCGCTGAAGACGCTCCACAACAAACTGAACAAACTTAGACTTAGAAAGAAGCCGGAGTAGCATGCCGGCGGTGGTGCAGGATGCACGGGTGCAGGGTGCAGGGTGTGGTGCGACGTGCACCGGCGCACTCCGCACCTGTGCACCTTGCACCGATGCACGTTGCACCCTGCACCGTGCACCCTGCACCACCGAATCGTTCCTGACATGCGCTTAGGCATCAAGGGCAAGCAGGTGCTCGGCGTCACGACGATCGTCGGATCGGTCGTCGTCGTCCTGAGCCTGCTGCACCTGTCGCGGCTCGCGCAGGTCAGCCTCGGCGAGACGCGTGGACGCGCGGAGCTGCTCGCGAACGCGATCTGGCAGCGCGCGCGCGAAGTCGTCACGACCGGCGATCCATATCAGGCGCTGAAAGCGGATTCCGGGTTGCGGACGATGCTCGAGGCGAGCCTCTACTCGGACAACGTGACGTACGCCACGATCGCCGACGTCAAGGGATTTGCGGTCGTCCACAACGATCGCTCGCTCGAGGGACAGATTTTGACGGCGGGCGAGCCGATTCAGTCGCTGCTGAACAAGTCGGCGTTCGATCAGTTGCTGGCCGTGTACTCCGGTCAGGGGAAGGCACTCGAATTCCGGAAGCCGTTGTTGCTCGGCGACACTGATTTCGGATCGATCCGGATCGGCGTCTCCACGCTGCTGATTCGCGACGAGCTGCAGCAGGCGCTGCGGCCGGCCGCGGTGACGGCGCTCGCGGCGCTTGCGGTGTCGGTGCTCGGCGCGATGGTGCTCGCGCAACTGCTGCTGCGGCCGATTCACGTCATCCGCAGCGGCTTGACGCGACTTGGCCAGGGCGAGTTCGGCGTCCGCCTCGATCTCAACCAGCAGGACGAGTTCGGCGAGCTCGGAAACTTCTTCAACACCGTCAGCGCGCAGCTGTCGGCTGACCGCTCGCAGATGGCGGGGCAGGTCGCAAACCTCGAGTCGGCCGTCGAGCACCTCGAAGATGCCGTCGCGATCGTGGATCCGCGCGGGCAACTGATGTTCACGAACCCGGCGATGCGCGCGTTGCCGCCGGCCGACGCCACCGTCACCAAGCTGGTCGAAGAGACCCTGATGTCGCGACAATCACGCGGGCCCGTGTCGGCGCGATTCGGTGACGCGGGCGACCGGCTGGTGATGACGCACACGATCACCGATCCGAAAGGACAGCTCGTCGGGATCATGCTGGTTGCGCGCAATCTGGAATATCTCAGCCAGGTGCAGTCGACGATTCGATACTCGCGGAAGCTGGCGGCGCTCGGACGATTGTCGGCGGGCGTCGCGCACGAAGTGAAGAACCCGCTGAACGCGATGATGATTCACCTCGAGTTGCTCCGGCAGAAAGTCGCGTCGCGCGCGGCGAAACCGGGCATCGGCGTCGCCGTTGCCGAAAGCGACGATGCCGGCACGCACGTCGACATCATCGCGAACGAGATCAAACGACTCGACGAGGTGATGCAGGGCTTCCTGAAGTTCTCGCGGCCCGAAGATCTCAAGCTGCAGCCGGTCCAGCTGTCGGCGCTGTTCGAGGAGGTCATCCCGATCGTGCAGCCCGAAGCGGACCGGCGCCACGTGCAGTTGATCGTCGAGTGCGGCAACGTCCCGGACGTCAACGGCGATCCCGCGATGTTGCGCCAGGCATTCCTGAATCTGGCGTTGAATGCGTGCCAGGCGATGCCCAACGGCGGCACGCTGCGGATCGAGTGCAGCCCCGCGCGAGACCGGCGCGTGGCGATTCGTTTTGCCGACACCGGCGTCGGCATCAAACCGGAGCATCTCGAGAAAATCTTCAACCTGTATTTCACGACGAAGGAGAAAGGCAGCGGGATCGGCCTGTCCATGGTGTATCGCACCGTGCAGATGCACGACGGCGAAATCGAGGTACAGTCGACCCCAGGGGCGGGGACGACGTTTACGGTCCTGCTGCCGCAGACATGAGATCGACGATCGCGCTCGTCGCGCTGCTGACGCTGGCTGCCGCCGGGTGCACGCGTGCGCACGCGAAGGTGTCGCCGGACAACCCGCCGCTCGACGTGCCGCTGCCGCCGGAGCACGACGTCGAGCCGACGGAAACCGACACGCCCGTACCCGTTCCACTGCCGCAAGAACCTGCGCGGACCGCCCCGCCGCGCCGCAACGCACCGTCGCCGCGGGAGCAGCCACGGACCGATCCGCAGCGGCCACCGCAGCCGGCGCAACCCGAAGCCGCGCCTGCGCCCTCGGCCGAACCGCCGAAGCCGGAAGAAGCGCCGCGTCCCGCGGCGCCACTCCAGACGATGCCGACGACGGCGGAAGGTGAAGCGGAACGGACGATTCGCGCGACGCTCGCGCGCGCGAACACCGATCTCAATCGCGTCGACTACCGCGCGTTGAATTCAGACGCGCGCAATCAGTACGACACTGCCAAGCGAATCATCCGTCAAGCGGACGAAGCGATTCGCGCGAAGAATCTGGTGTTCGCCAAAACACTAGCGGACAAAGCGGCGTCGCTTGCGGTTCAGCTGGCCGGTCGGTAGCTTCCGGTTCGGTCAGGGCAAGCCCTTACACAGCGGCTGAACTTTTCTTCTCATCTCAACTGTCAAACGTCAGCGTTTCGCGAAGATCACGGCGATATTGCGTGGCACCGCGCTTGCTCTTTAGAGGGTCAACCTCGTTCTTCTCGCAATCTGCGGGGAGACAAAAACCCTTCTATACACCCTGCCTGTGCACCACGGGAGGCGGTCGAAAGACAGCCTCCTACCTGCCTTTCCACAGTTTCAACAGGCATCCACATCTTGCGATTGCCCTAAATAAAAAGCACAATTAGTAGTGTTTACACGCTTGACAAACCGCCGGGGCGGGCGCATATTTGACCGCCGTAACGCGACACGGTCAGCGACAGAGAAACCCCCCAGTTCTCGGTTGTGAGCCACACGGGAGTCCCAGCTTCCGCGGATTGCCAGCGTTGCGATTAGCCAATTTCAAAGTTTGACGTCTGCCTCCCGCGGGGCCGGGAGTGGTCGTCTCTGTCGGGAGGTTTCGATGAAGGAACGCGCTGCTTACCAAGCCGCGAGCGCTGGACAGCAGAGTGTGGGGGAGAGTGTCGGCAGTCATGTCGGCACGACGGTCGAGGCGGGACGCGCGAAAGCGAAGTCCGCATCGGCACCGGGATTAACATTCCCGCGATTCTTCACCGAAGCCGGCGTCGACCCATTCGATGAAGTGGAATGGGAGCTCCGCCATGCGGTTATCGGAAACGAACGCGGCAACGTCGTGTTCGAGCAGCGTGACGTCGAGATCCCGAAGGCGTGGTCGCAGCAGGCGACCAACATCGTCGTCTCGAAATATTTCCGCGGCCAGCTCGGCACGCCCGAGCGCGAATACAGCGTCAAGCAGCTGATCGGCCGCGTCGTCAACACGATCACCGAGTGGGCGCGCACGCAGAAGTACTTCGCGGCCGACGCGGACCTGCAGGCGTTCAGCGACGATCTCAAGCACATCCTCGTCTACCAGAAGGCGGCGTTTAATAGTCCGGTGTGGTTCAACTGCGGCTTCGAGAAAGCGCCGCAGTGCTCGGCGTGCTTCATCAATTCGGTCCAGGACACGATGGATTCGATCCTGACGCTGGCGCGGACCGAAGGGATGCTCTTCAAGTTCGGATCGGGCACCGGCACGAACCTGTCGGCGATCCGCTCGAGCAAGGAACTGCTCGCGGGCGGCGGCACGGCGTCGGGTCCGGTGTCGTTCATGAAGGGCTACGACGCGTTTGCCGGCGTGATCAAATCGGGCGGCAAGACGCGCCGCGCGGCGAAGATGGTCATCCTCGACGCCGATCACCCCGACATCGTCGACTTCATCAACTGCAAGGTCGAAGAAGAGAAGAAAGCATGGGCGCTGATTGACGCCGGCTACGACGGATCGTTTACCGGTCCGGCGTACTCGTCGGTGTTCTTCCAGAACTCGAACAACAGCGTCCGCGTCACCGACGACTTCATGCGCGCGGTCATGGACGACGGCGTGTGGGAGACGCATGCGGTCACCGACAAATCGAAGGTGGTTGACGCGTACAAGGCGCGCGACCTGATGCACCTGATCTCCGAAGGCACGCACGTGTGCGGCGACCCGGGGATGCAGTTCGACACGACGATCAACGAGTGGCACACCTGCCCGAACACGGATCGGATCTACGCGAGCAATCCGTGCTCGGAGTACATGTTCCTCAACGATTCGGCGTGCAACCTGGCGTCGATCAACCTGATGAAGTTCGTCAAGGACGACGGCGAGTTCGACGTCGTGTCGTACAAGGCGGCGATTCGCACGCTGATCACCGCGCAGGAAATCATCGTCGACAACGCGAGCTACCCGACGCCGTCCATCGGCAAGAACTCGCACGCGTATCGCCCGCTCGGCCTCGGGTATGCGAACCTCGGGGCGCTGCTGATGTCGCGCGGCCTGCCGTACGACAGCGACGCCGGTCGCGATTACGCCGCGGCGCTCACGGCGCTGATGACGGGCGAAGCGTACGCGCAGTCGTCGCGCATCGCGCGCGATCACGGCGGTCCGTTCACGGGGTACGAGCAGAATCGCGATCCGTTCCTGCGCGTCATGCGCAAGCACCGCGATGCCATGCGCGACGTCAACTCGCGCAACGTTCCGCCCGATCTCTATCAGGCGGCGAAGTCGTCGTGGGACGATGCGGTGGAGTTGGGTGAGGAGCACGGCTACCGGAACGCGCAGGCCACCGTGCTCGCGCCGACCGGCACGATCGGCTTCATGATGGACTGCGATACGACCGGCGTCGAACCGGATATCGCGCTCGTCAAGTACAAGAAGCTCGTCGGCGGCGGCATGATGAAGATCGTCAACCAGACGGTGCCGATGGCGCTGCGGAAGCTCGGCTACACGCAACCGCAGGTCGACGCGATCATCAAGTACATCGACGAGAACGAAACGATCGAAGGAGCGCCGGGCCTCAAGGAATCGCACCTGCCGGTGTTCGACTGCGCGTTCAAGGCGGCGAAAGGTCAGCGCTCGATCCACTACATGGGTCACATCAAGATGATGGGCGCGACGCAGCCGTTCATCTCGGGCGCGATCAGCAAGACGGTCAACGTGCCGAAAGAAGCGACCGTTGACGAGATCATGCAGGCCTACATCCAGTCGTGGAAACTGGGCGCGAAGGCGATCTCGATCTACCGCGATGGCAGCAAGCGCACGCAGCCGCTCAACACGTCGAGGGACAAGTCGGCGTCGGAGCTCGTGACCGAAGCGGCCGCGGCGCTCGCGCGCACGCCGGTCCGCCGGAAGTTGCCGGACGAACGCCACGCCATCACGCACAAGTTCGACATCCAGGGTCACGAGGGCTACATCACCGTCGGCCTGTTCGAAGACGGCATGCCGGGCGAGATCTTCCTGGTGATGGCGAAGGAAGGCTCGACGATCAGCGGGTTCGCGGACGCGTTCGCGCAGGCGATCTCCTACGCCTTGCAGTACGGCGTTCCGCTGCAGGCGCTCGTCGACAAGTTCAGCCATGTGCGGTTCGAGCCGTCGGGCATGACGAAGAACCCGGAGATCCGGTTCGCGAAATCGATCGTGGACTACATCTTCCGGTGGCTCGCGTCGAAGTTCCTGTCGCCCGAAGCGCAGTTCCACGCCGGCGTGAACGGTCGCGAACTGGAAGACACGAACGGGCACGCTGAACCTGCGCAGTCCGCCTCCGCTGCCGACGAACCGGTGGCGGCAGCTACGGCGCGACAGGCTGCGAATCCGCATTCGACGATCCAGAACCAGGAAGACGCGCCGCCGTGCTCGACCTGTGGCTCGATCATGATCCGCAGCGGCGCGTGCTACAAGTGCGTCAACTGCGGAAATACGTCGGGCTGCGCCTAACGCCGGGATTCGGGCGTCGGGATTCGGGATTCGTTAGATCACAGCGTCACGCTGTAGGGCGGGTCCTGTCGGACCCGCCCTGTTTTTTTATGCCTGTTCTTTCCTGAGTTGATCGCACGGCGTTGCGATAACCAGCACGGGCCCACCGCGGAAGCGTAAGGGCCGGAAGCGGAGCGACGTTTTTCGGGCATGAGCTCCAACGGCTCGCCGGAGCGAGACAGCTTTGCGTCGACACCGCTCGGCTAAAGCCTTTCGCGCTACAAATGCAACGCGGCAGCGTGATCCGACGAATCCCGAACCCCGAATCCCGACAGGGAATAAGATCGGTCCATGACGCACTTAACACCCGACAACGTGACCGTCGTCCTCCAGACCCTGCTTCCTGCGCTCGACCGCGAGCACCCGACGACCAAACGCGTCATCGAAGCAATTCCAGACGCGAAGGTCGACTACACACCCGACAGCATCTCGATGAGCGCCATCAACCTCGCGTGGCACATCGTCACCACCGAGCATCGCTTTCTGAGCGCGGTGAACAACGGCGCGTTCGACCTGACGCCGATGCCCAAACCTGACTCGGTGCGGACCGCGTCCGACGTGAACCGGTGGTATGCGAAGAATTATGCCGACGATGTGGCGGCGTTGCAGGCGCTGTCCGCGGACAAACTCGTGAAGATCGTCGACTTCCGCGGGATGATGCAGTTGCCGGCGATCGCGTACGTCGACTTCGCGCTGCGGCACTCCATCCACCATCGCGGCCAGCTGTCGATGTATCTGCGTCCGATGGGCGCGAAGGTACCGTCGATCTACGGCGAAAGTTACGATGCGCGTCAGGCGCGCGAGGCAGCCCAAGGCAAGGCTTGACATGCGGTCGTTCGGCCACGCCTGGCTCGCGCTGACGATCGCGCTGGCTCGCCACGTGGCCGACGAAGTGCTCACCGGGTTTCTCGACGTCCGCGCGCTGCGCATCCTCGCGATTCCGGACGCCGCGATCATGTTGTTGAACGGGATCGGCCATCTCGCCGGCTCG
>DASREL010000014.1:0-8421 GCA_035652075.1 Vicinamibacterales bacterium | reverse complement strand
TGAAGAACAGCGAGCCGGTCACGATCGAGGACGTCGTGAACCACATGGACTACGTTGCGAAGCTCGTGGGCGTCGAGCACGTCGCGATCGGCAGCGACCTCGATGTTGTGGGCAATCCGAACGCCGTGAATGGCGGCGGATTCGATCCGCGCACACAGCCGAACTTCTCGCGCTATCAGTATCACGAGGATCGCGACGGTGCGATCAATATCCGCGGCCTCAATCACGAGAAGCGCGTCTTCGATTTGACGGACGCGCTCATGCGACGCGGCTACAGCGACGCGGACATCGCCGCGATCCTCGGCGGCAACGCGCGTCGCGTGTTCGGCACCATCTGGCCGGCATGATTGCGGCGATCCTCGCGGTGGCGCTCGTCACGATCAGCACGCGACAGGACATCTTCGAATCGCGGTACGAGAAGTTGTCGGGCACAGTCCGGGTCGGCGACGTCACCTCGTCGCTCTATGTGTTGCAACCGAGGTTCGCGGGCGAATCGAACGGCGCCGCGCTGATCGAAGTCGCCGACGAGGCGCATCGCACGCTCCTGCGTCGCTTCAATCGCGGCGGTCCGAATCCGGATCCCGAGACGTCTGCGGATCTCGGCGACGGCTTCCTGATGAAATTCGGCTTCACGCTGGTGTGGGTCGATCAGCCGGCCGTCGTCGCCGACCTCGCCGCATCGATGCGTGCACCGGATGCGGTCGTCGCCGCGAAGCACGTCTACGAGTGGACGACGACGCCGCGCGTGGTGCGCGACTTCGGATCGGGGAAGGTGTTTTACATTCGCACGGCCGACGACCCGGCGACGCGCGCCGCGGGAGACACGTCTCGCGCGTATCACTTCGTCGGCGCCTCAGCGGATCCCGGCCGGCTGCCACCCGACAACACCGTCGACTACTGGTGGTCGATGCGCGCGTTGCTGCTGCGCTTTCATCGGTGGGTGAGCGGCGGCGCCGAGCCGCCGCAGGACGGCGACGTCCTCCTGCCGGAAGTGGCCGTTCCGCTCGCGACCTACACATCTTCGTCCGCGACGCCGTTTACGCGCGACGAGATCCGTCAGCGCTACCCGTCACACGACGACTACCTGGCGAAGATCCGCGCCTCCGCCGACGCGCTCATCCGCCGCGGCCTGTTGCTGTACGACGACGAGGACAAGGTCGTGCAGCACGCGGACGATCTGTGGGACGTGATCACTCGAGCGCGATGAGCGGCGGCGAGAACGCTTCCCAGAATCCGGTGACCGCGAGGTAGAGAAACGTGCCGCCGATGTGCGCGAGCAGGATCGCGAGCCAGTAGGCGGACGGCGTCGTCCACACGGCGCCCAGGGCGGCGCCGGCGAGCGTCGCGGTCTCGACGGCGAGGGTCGTGGCGACCGCGCGCGACGGCGGCTGCGACCCCGCGATCAACATCATCGCGAGCGCGAAACCTTCCGGCAGTTTGTGGACGGCAATCGCTGCAAACACGCGCATGCCGAACGCGCCTTGCACGGCCGACGCGGCGCTGATGCCCAGGCCGTCGAGGACGCAGTGGATCGCGAGGACGATCACAAGAAGCGCGAGGCCGGTGCCGTGCGTGTGCTGATGATCGTGCTCGACCGAACGGAACGCGCACGCCGGACAGATGGGTGCGACGTACCGGCCGATGGCCCAGAAAATCCCGTAGCCGAGGAGCGCGGCGACCGAGAACGTCGGCCAGTCCAGCGCCGCTTTGCTGCGGGGCAGGATGTCGACGACGGCCGAGAGGCCGAAGAAGAGCAGGGCGACATAAATCAGCGGCCGCATGATGCGGCTGCCGGAGTGGCGCACGAGGCCGGCGGCGATCGCACCGGCCCATGCGACCGCAGTCGCCAGGACGACGAGCATGTCTTAATGATACTGACTTCTCAATACCAATACAAAGAGCGATAATGGGGATCGATGGCGACCCGCATCCGGACCACGCGGCAACTGCAGGCGATCCAGCGCGCGCTCGACGCGACCGACCGGCCGATGTCGATTGACGAGATCCATCGCTCGGCGCAGGTCCACGAGGAAGGGCTAGGCGTGGCCACCGTCTATCGCACCGTCAAAGCCCTCGTCGAATCACGCGTCGTCGTCGCGATCAATCTGCCCGGCGAGGCGCCGCGGTTCGAACTCGCGGGCAAAGGCCATCACCATCATTTCCAGTGCAACGCGTGCGGTCGCGTGTTCGAGACCAAAGCCTGCCTCGACGATTTGAAACGCCTCGTGCCGCGCCGATTCGAGTTGACCGGACACGAGATCGTCCTTTACGGCCGCTGCGCCGAGTGCCGCATGTGAATCAACAATAAATCCGCAATCCTCATTCCGCATTCCGCAATCCGCAATACCATTGCCTCCACGATGCCGGACATCCACGTCCCCAAAGTCGACGAGCGCGGTGCGTCACACATCCTGAAGCTGCTGCTCGAAGTCGCCTTGATCAGCGTCGGCGTCTTTCTGGGCCTGCTCGGCGAGCAGTGGCGCGAGTCGCGGCACCATCAGGAGCTCGCCGAACAGGCGATGCGTCGCTTTCGCGCAGAGATTGTGTCGAACCGCAAGGCCGTCGCGGACGTGAAGGACTACCACGTCACGCTGAAGAAACAGCTCGACGCCTACCTCGCCGCGAGCGGCGACGATCGCAAGAACCATCCGGTGAGGATGGTTGGCGTGAAGCCGGCGTTCATCGAGACGACAGCGTGGGAACTCGCCGTCACGACGCAGGCGCTGGCGTACGTCAATTCCGATTTGGCGTTCAAGTTGTCGCGCATGCACTTGGCCGAGCAGGTTTACCTGCAGATGACGCAAGGGATGCTGCAGGCGATGTATCTGAGGCCGCCGGCGGTCGGCGATCCGGAACCCTTCTTCGCCACGCTGTCGATCTATTTCGCCGACACGACGGGCAGCGAGCCGCGGCTCCTGGCGCTGTACGACGACGTCCTGAAGGATATCGACCGCGAGCTGCGTTAAGCGGCGGGGTGGCGCGCGCTGCGGAGCTTCGCGACGGCGCGCGCCTCGATCTGCCGGACCCGCTCGCGTGTGATCGACAGGCGACGGCCGATCTCTTCGAGCGTCATCTCTTTGTCGGTGCCTAGACCGTAGCGTAGGCGCAGCACCTCGCGTTCGCGGTCGTTCAGCGGCCCCATGACGCGCTCGACTTCGTCGGCCAGCTCGTTGCGGATCGCGTTTTCTTCCGGCGACCGGCCCTGATCGCTGACGAAGTGCCCCAGCGGCGTTTCTTCGTCTTCGCCGATCGGCGCCTCGAGCGATGTCGGGTGCTTGGCCGCCTCGAGGAGTAACTCGATCTTGCCGACCGCGACGCCCATGCGCGCCGCGAGTTCGTCGGGCCGCGGCTCGCGTCCGAGCTCGGTCACCAGCGCCGTCCGCGTGCGATTCAGTTTGTTCAGCGACTCCATGACGTGGACGGGCAGCCGGATCGTGCGGCCGTAGTCGGCGACGGCGCGGCCGACGCTCTGCCGGATCCACCACGTCGCGTACGTCGAGAACTTGAACCCGCGGCGATATTGGAAGCGATCGACCGCCTTCATCAAGCCGATGTTGCCTTCCTGAATCAAATCCAGGAGCGACAGTCCGCGGTTCAAATAGCGCTTCGCCACCGATACGACGAGGCGCAGGTTCGGTTCGATCAATTGATGCTTCGCGTCGAGCAGTTCCTGTTCGAGGACGCGGACGCGGGCCGTGTGCGCCCGGAACTCTCTCTTCGTCATGCCGGCGGCGCGTTTCTCGTCGAAATTCTCGTCGAGGCGTTTCGCCTCGGCGACGATCTCGTCGACGAGCGACGGGCGGATCGGCAAATCCTTGACCGCCGTGCGGATACTCTCGGCGCTGCGCAGACGCCGCAATCGATCGAGCGCCTCGAGCACCGGTTTGACGTTCGACGGCTTCAACTCGCCGCCGTCTGGCAGCAGAATCAATTCGGCGGCTGGGGCTTCCTTGCGTCGCACCGTGTCGGCCATCGAGAGCAGCGTCGCGCGCGCGCACGGCATCGTCATCAACTCGGCCAGCAACTCGCCGCGCGCCACTTCGATGCGGCGACCGATCGCCTGTTCTTCTTCGGCCTTGAGCAGCTTGCGTCGGCCGATGTGCTGGAGATAGACGCGGACGAGGTCGCGATCGTCCTGCGCGAGGTGCGAGTCGGCGCGTTCGTCGATCTCATCCGATTCGACTTCAGGATCGGCTTCGGCGGACAGCGCCTGCTCGTCGAACGCCTCCGGGTCGTCTTCTTCGATGAGCTGTTCGGACGGTTCGACGACGCGGTCGACGGACCCCTCCTCAATCGGCACGAGGCCGAATTCGTTGGCGCGGCTGCGCCAGTCGAGTACGTGAGCGTTGCGTTCTGGTTCGCGCCAGTCCACGAGTGAATCCTCGTCTGTGCGTTTGCGTCGCGGCATGTGCTAGTCGGCAGAATGCTCGCGTCGGCGCACGTCGTTTGCGGCGTCACCGGCCGCGCGATCGATCTCTTTATCGTCGCGCGAGGTTTCCTGTTCGGCTGCGGTCGTGTCCATGATGTCGAGCTTCACCGGCGGATTGCCGCGGACAGCCTCGTCGTAGCCGCGGTTCTGCTTGTCTTCTCTTGTCGCCATGGATACCTCTCGACGGGACCGTTGCAAGCAAGACACCGTCACCGCACGATCGTCGCGCCTGCCGCGGCCATTTCGGCCAGCGCGCGCTCAGCGTCGCCAGGCCGAACGTTTATGGCTGCGATCGCGTCGGTTAGCACCGTCGCGTCGAGCCCGCCGCCGAGCGCGTCGAGCGTCGTCGCCTTCACGCAGTAGTCGGTGCAGAGGCCCGCGACCGTGACTTTCGTGATGCCGCGGGCGCGGAGGTCGTCGAGAAGCAGTCGACCCTGGTCCGTTTTGCCGTCGAACGCGGAATATCCAGGCCGTGCTGGATCGTCCCCCTTACTTATGACGATCGTTTCGGCCGGGAGTTGCAGGTCGGGGTGAAATTGTGCGCCGTCGGTGTTTTCCACACAATGTGGAGGCCATTCGCCTCCAAATTCCTTGAAATGCGTGGTCTGGCGCGGGTGCCAGTCGCGCGACGCGTAAATCGTGGCGCCCTTAGCCCGTGCCTCGGCGATGTGGCGATTGAGCGCCGGAAGAATCGCGTCCGCATTTGGCGCTTCCAACGCGCCTCCCGCGCAGAAGTCGCGTTGCACGTCGACGACGAGCAGCGCTTCGTGTGAGTGATCGCGAGCGCCCATCACGTCAACGGTATATGCCGCCTGTTCGTGGCGTCAAGATTGCGTAATCGGCTATGCATGAGAAAACGTGTGGCAGCGATCGCATGCGGTCTCATGCTGTCTTTGTGGGGTGCGACCGCGCATGCGCAAGAACGTCTCTGCGATGCCTCCGTCGAGAACTGTCGAACGGTCCTCATCAATCTAATCAATAACGAACACGTCGGTATCGACGTGGGCGTCTGGTTCTTCAAGGACGATCGCTTCGTCACCGCGTTGGTGAACGCGTGGAAGCGCGGCGTGCCCATCCGCGTGCTCATGGATACGCGCGCGAACGACACGTATCCCACCAATGCGGGCGAACTGCAGAAGCTGCAAGATGCCGGCATCCCGATGCGACGGCGGACCGCCGGCGACATCCTGCACTGGAAGCTGATGATTCTGGCGGGCCAGGGCACGGTCGAGTGGTCAGGCGCCAACTACAGCGCGACTGCATTCGTGCCGCAGGATCCCTACAAGGATTACGAAGACGAGGTCATCTATTTCTCGAAGCAGTTGGTGAACTCGTTCATGCGGACGTACGACGACATCTGGACGAACACGAGGGACTACGCGAACTACGCGAACATCAACGGACCGCTGGTGCGCAACTATCCGACCTACCCGGTGGATCCGCGGATGAACTTCCCGCCGAAAAACAGCTATCAAGACCGGTTGGTGCCGCTGATCGATCGCGAACCGGCCGGCGGTCTCATCGATGTGGACATGTACCGCATCACGATGGCGACACCGGTCGACGCGTTGATTCGGGCTGCGGCGCGCGGCGTCCGGATCCGGATGTATCTGGAGCCCAACGAATACGCGAACACGCAGCGTCCCGGCAACAAGGTGCAGGAGGATCGACTCGTCGCCGCATCGCAGCAGTATCCAAACAAGATCGAGATTCACATGCGCGCGCATGCGGGTCTCAACCATCAGAAGACGATCTGGTTCAACTCACAACACGTCGTCGTCTTCGGGACGTCGAACTGGTCGGACGCGTCGGACGACAATCAACTCGAGGCCAACTTCTTCACTGACGTCGATCCCGGCGATGGGCTGAACGATTTGGTTTTTTCGGAACTCCACAAGATCTTCCTGCGGAAGTTCTACAACACCAATCCAATCGGCGCGACCGAGTCGACGTTGTGGAAGACCAAAGCGTTGTCGCCGAAACCGACCGACTCGGATCTGCCGCCGCCACCGCCGCCGCCTCCACCACCACCGCCGCCACCGGATCCGAGCACGCTGCCATCGGGTTGGACCTCGACGGACATCGGATCGGTCGGACAGGATGGCACGGCCGGCTACAGCAGCGGAACGTATACGGTCCAGGGATCCGGTGCGGACATCTGGGGCAGCGCCGACGCGTTTCAGTTCGTCTATCAGTCGGTGACCGGTGACGCCACGATCGTCGCGCGCGTCGCGACGGAGCAGAACGTCAATGCCTGGACGAAAGCCGGCGTGATGATTCGGCAGTCGACAGATCCGGGCGCCGCTCACGCGTCGATGTTCGTCACGCCAGGCAAGGGGCTCGCGTACCAACGACGCCTGGCGGCCGGCGGCACGAGCGTCAACACCTCCGCGAGTGGCGCCGCACCAATGTATCTCCGCATCGACCGCGCCGCCTCGACGTTCACGGCGTCGGTGTCGACCGACGGGACGTCGTGGACGACGGTCGGTCATGACTCGATCGGGATGACCGGCACGGTGCTCGTCGGTCTCGCGGTTGCGAGCCACGACAACTCGAAGCTCGCGACGGCGACGTTCGATCACGTCACCGTGACGAATGCGGGCACGCCGCCCCCGCCACCTCCGCCGTCGTCTGGCACCGACGTCCTGCTGCATCCGTCGGCCGCGTCGGCCATCGTCGGCGACTGGCACGTCAATCCGGACAGCACCGCAGCGACCGGTGCCAGCTTGCTGAATCCCGATCACGGTTCGGCGAAAATCTCGACCGCGTCGGCGTCGCCGACGAGCTACTTCGAGATGACGTTCGATGCTGACGCCGGCGTCGGCTATCACCTGTGGCTGCGCGGCAAGGCGACGAACGATTACTGGGGAAATGATTCCGTCTATGTCCAGTTCAACGACAGTGCTGACAGCAACGGCACAGCTGCCTATCGCATCGGAACGACTGACGCGGCCTCAGTAAATCTCGAGGATTGCAGCGGCTGCGGCGACTCCGGCTGGGGATGGCAAGACAATGGCTACGGATCGGGTGTAATGGGGCCGCTCATCTACTTCGCCACCTCAGGCACGCACACGGTCCGCGTCCAAGTGCGTGAAGACGGCCTGGCGATCGATCAAATCGTGTTGTCCTCGTCCACCTACGTCAACCAATCGCCTGGGGCGCTGAAGAACGATTCCACAATCCTCCAATAAAGGGTGCTGATGGCCGTCGTTGACTGGCAACAACCGGACACGCAACTCGACACGCTGAGCTGGCGCCGGCGCGCAAAGAACTTCGATCTCGCGCCGCTGCCGGGCGAACGGCGGCAGTCGGATATCGATGGGGTTCCGTACGCGCCAGCCGACGTCCTGATCGCGGAAGAAGAGCCGGAAGCGATTTCGCCGCAGGACGTGTTCGAACCGGACGCCGATTTCGACGCCGACGCGCTCGAGCGGGAAGCGGCACAGGCCGACGTCGATCGTCGCCGCGTGGCGCGCGACGACGTGGATCCGGTGCGCGTGTACCTCAATCACATTTCGAAGACGCGTCTGCTGACCGCGCAGGAAGAAGTCACGATCGGGCGGCAGATCGAAGACGCGCGCGCACACCTGCAGTCGTCGCTCGCGTCGCTGCCCGATGCGCTCGACTGCCTGGTGTCGCTCGCCGATCTGGTTCGCGACGGCCAGGCGCCGGCCGCCGAATTGATCCTGTTTCCCGACGGCGGTGAACTGCAGCAGGAGCGGATCGATCCGGTGCTGCGGACGTTCGCACGCATCAAGCAGTTGCGCGATGCGAAGGACGCGCCGCGCGCGGAGAAGATCATGGCGCGCATGCTGTGCGGGTTGCCGATTCGTCCGGCGATCATCGACGAGATCGTCGGCAAGCTCGACGATCCGCGCGTGCGCGAGGCCGAAGCGCAGCTGACGGAAGCGAAGCGCCTGCTGATCGAAGCGAACCTGCGTCTGGTCGTCTCGATCGCGAAACGCTACTCGGGCCGCGGCCTGTCGCTGCTG
>DASREL010000013.1:0-53765 GCA_035652075.1 Vicinamibacterales bacterium | reverse complement strand
GCCATCCAGTCCGACAAATGGAACAGCCACGCATCGTCGGACGCGGTGACGAAATCGTCCCACATCGCGCTGCAATCGGATGTGAACGCGACGATCGCCGGTCCTGGCACTATGCGACTTCGGCGAACCGCGTGACGTGCTCGTACACGTCACGCAAGGTCAGCACCTGGACGCGCGCCTCGCGCAGCATCGCTAAGAGTCGGCGAAAATCGGCCGCACTGCCGCCGGGCGCGAACGTGTCACGCGCGGCGTGCGCGGGATGAAAATTCAATGTGAACACACGTTGCGGCAAGCCGGGAATGTCGTGCGTCAGCAGTTGCTGGACCAACTCGGGTTCGACTTCCATGACGCTCGCTGTCTCCCAGCCGCGGAGCATTCGGCCCCCGTCGGCCGCATGCGCGAGCCGACACGGAAACCACCAGGGAAACTGGGCATCGGGAAAGTCCGCGTACGTGCCACGGCCGCCGTCCGCACGATCGACACCCCATCGGAGTACCTGGGCCCGAAATAAACTACTGCCCCCTCGGACGTGTGGCACGGCATCGAACACGCGATCGAGCGCATCGATCCACTCGGGATAAATCAGAAACGAGAGATGCCGATGCAAGGTCGCGACGCCGACGCCGGCGGCCTGCGCCCATTTGACCTGCCGGAGGAGCCCCTCGCCGGCGACATCGCCCCGTGCCGGCACGTATGGTCGTTGCGGAAAGCCAAATCTACGGCGGATCCAATTGCCAGCGCGTGAATACGTGCCGGTGTTGTAGTGCAACGCGGTTTCGTGATCGGAAGCCTGCGATACCCGTTTGATCCAGAACCGGCTGTTGTCATCACGAAGAATCGCGTGGACGCCGGCCACGCCAGCCGCGCGTTCGGCATCCAGGTACGTCGTATCACGGGAGTAATCCAGATCGTGACGTAACACGACCGTGGTGCGATCGAGGCCGGGAACTCCGGACGTGTTCGGGAACGGCACATCGACGCTGGCGCAGAGACGTCGCATCGACGCAGCCCATTCATCGAGCCAGAACAACCGCGAGCGCCATTGGATCCACGGCTGCAGATCCTCCTGCCCTTGCAGCCACGCCTGAAATGCATGAAACGGAGACCCGTTGACGAATACAACGTTTCGCCAGCGGATGATCGCGGGCGCATCAGGTTGAACGCCGATCAGGGCCCGTGCGGGGGTCTGTCGCTCGCCGCCTACCGAAGCCACACTGCCGATCGACTCTGCATCGCGCACGCTGCTGACCGTGAGATGTGGCCACGTGGGAGGAGCGATCAGTTCGGCCCGGTCCCCGACGACGTAACCGAGACCAGCGTACGGATTCGGAAACCGACCGGCACCGGCGCCGAATGTCGACGGCAGGATCGCGGTGCAAGCGTTCGGATCGCCGCTCAGCACCACGCACGCAAATCGCGCGAGGCTTTCCCGTATCGCGCCGAATGTCGCCTGCCGTTCCACGCCGGACTCGAGCGGGGCGAACACGGTGGCCGACGATGGCAGCGTCGCGAGGGCACGAGGCTCGACTTCGATCGGCTTGAAGCCGACGCGTAGCGCGAAGTTCCAGCATCCGGTCGCTCCGAGCGCCGCGCCCGCCTTCATCGGCCAGCGCTGCACGCCTCGACTGCCACGAAATCGATAGACGTCCGCCGGTTCGGTCGGGATCGTTCGCACGACGTAGGCCTCGGTCACTGCGCCAGCCACGTTTCCATGAGCGACACGATCCGTGACGCCGCGTCGCCGCATCCGAACGGCTGTGTGGACGCCAGGCGACGATCCCGGACACCTTCGACGGCGGCGACGAGATCCAACGGCGGCGATCCGGCCAGCACGTTCATGCCAGCATCAACGGTTTCAGGCCACTCCGTCTCGTTCCGGACAGTGACGCAGGGGACGCCCAGAAACAACGCTTCTTTCTGCACGCCGCCGGAATCGGTCACGATGACCGCCGCGTTCGATTGCAACGACACGAAATCGAGATACGGCAAAGGCTCGACGACGCGGAGACGGCGCATGGCCGCGCCGACCGGTCCGTCAACCGCCGACGCAATTGCCGTACGTGTGCGCGGATGCACCACAAACACCAGCGGAATCACTCTGGCCAGGCGCGCCGCCTCGCTCAGCACTGTCGCGAGCAGATCGATCCGGGTGACCGTTTCGGCGCGATGAATCGTCAATACACCGTATTGACCCGGTTGCAACGCAAGGCGTTCGAGCACGTCGCTCGATGCGGCCGCCGCACGAGATCTGAGCATGACATCCAGCATCACGTCGCCGACGTTCGCAACGCATGGCGACGCGCCAGCGGTCACTGCAAACCCTTCGCGCTCCAGATTTCGAACGGCGTTGTCGGTCGGACAACAGAGTACGGACGACATGTGATCGGTGACCACACGGTTTATCTCTTCGGGCATCGTTCTGTTGAACGATCGGAGGCCTGCCTCGACGTGCACGACGGGGATGTTCAGTTTGACCGCCGTCAGCGCGCCTGCGAGCGTCGTCGTCGTGTCTCCGTACACGATCATGGCCGCGGGACGTTCCCGCTCGAGAACAGGCTCGAGCCGTTCGAGGATCTGAGCGGTCATCTGCGCCTGTGTTGACCCGCCCACGCCAAGTTCGTAGGCCGGCCGCAAATCGAAATCGCGCAGGAACACCGCCGACATGGCATCGTCGAAATGCTGTCCCGTGTGGACGAGCACTTCGCGCCAGCGGCGACGCAGCGCGATCTCGCGTGAGACCGCGGAGGCTTTGACGAATTGCGGCCGGGCACCGACGACAGAAACGACCGTGATCACGAGGCGAGAAGCTGACGATACAAGGCGATTTCGCGCCCCAGCGCCACCTGCGGCGAGTACGACGACTCGAACAGCGCACGCAATCGGCTGCCAGTCGCGCGAGCCTCGTCAGGATGCTCGAGCACCCACCGCACGCGGGCTGCCCATGCATCGGGCGCATCCGGCGGGGCAAGCCACCCGGTGTCGCCGTCCCGGATGATCTCGCTGTGCCATTCGATGTCGCCGGCAATCACCGGCACGCCTCGCGAGGCCGCTTCGAGCACCACGAAGCCGGACATCGGCACAAGCATCACCGCAGCGCGAGCCATCAAACGGAGGACGACTGCATTCGGCTGCCAGCCGAGAAAGCGCACGTTCGGGTGATCACGCAGTCGCGCCTCGCCGTCGGCTCGCATCGGGCCATCGCCGCAGAACGCGACGACAACCCGGTCTCCATGCTGGTGCATGAGGCGCTCGGCAACGTCGAACATCTCGCCGGCGAACTTGTATCGATTCAGATGACCGACGACGAGCACGAGCGGCAGATCGGGAAGCCGCAGGTGATCCAACGAAGCGGCCTCCTTTTGCTGATCATCGATGTGAATGGGCCACGGAACGATCGACACGCGCGATGCGACGCGCGCTCCGGCGATCCGGCCGACGTACGCGGCGGTGAACGCGTTCGGCACGATCACCGCGTCTGCCAATCGAAGCACGGTTCGTTCGAGCCCAAACGACACTGTTCGACTGCCGAAGTAGTACCGCCCTTCGCGCTCTTGCGGCAGGCGATTATCGCCGCCGAGCGACACCACGCTCGGCACGCCAAGGACGCGGCCGGCCACACAGCCGAGAAAACTGCTGAAGTACGGCAATCGGCCGCGGATGATGTTGAGACGTTCGCGTCGGATTTTTCGGACAATCCTGAACCACGCGGCCGGCGCGGTGAGGGCCGCGGCGGCGAAACGGGTCGTCCGACGGAAGAACGGAAAGATTTCGATGCCGCGCGCCGCGAACGGTGCGGCGAACCGGCGATCGCCGGGATAGGCGGTGAAATGCACCACCTTCTCGGCGACACCCAGCGGATTGTAGAGGAAGAGGGCTTGACCGAGGTTCCCCTTGCGCTCGAGCGCTTCCAAAGGAGTATCGACGAAATTCGCGAGACGCAGCGGCGTCACCGAATCGCGCTGACCGGATAGCTCGAACAGAGGCGGCAGATGTCGACGGAACCCTGATCGCGGGTTACGCGCTCACGCAAGTTGCGATATCGCGGCCCGTTCCAGATTTCGTCGAGCGACTGCGAAAAGATATTTCCCATCACCTCGGTGCCGCGTGGGTCACGGCAACAGGGCACGACGTTGCCGTCCACGTGGATCGCCAGCGAGTAATAGATCCACGGGCACACGTTGTCCGGAAGGATCTTCGGTCGCAGCACACCGCGGTTGAATGCGTTTTCGTCATAGATCCAGTGTTTCCGATCCGTCGGGAGGAATTTCAATCCCTGCTCGATCGTCCTGACGCACGGGTCGATGACGACGGCGCGGTCGGCGCCGAGTGCAATCATCTCGCGGCGAAACTGATCGGCCTCATGCTCGTTGTGTTTCATCAGGATGAAGCCGACCTCGATGTGCATCGGGGCCTTGCGTTCGTTGCGGACGCGAATCGTTTCGCGCAAGTTGCGGAGCGATCGTTCGAGCTGGCCCTTGACGCGGTAACCGACGTGTGTCTCCTGCGTCATCCCGCCGATTTGAAAGCTGACCCGATCGATACCCGAATCGACGAGCTTCTCGGCATCGACGAAATCACCGTTCGTGCACGTCTCGACGAATGGAATCCCGGCGCGCTTCGCGTACTTGATCATGTCGTACGCGTGTTTGTTGAGGAACGGCTCCCCCATGAAATAGAACATCAACGTGTTCGTGTGCTCGCCGACCTTGTCGATGATCAGCTTGAACTGATCGAGGGTCATGTGGCCGCTCTCGCGGCCGAGAATGCCGGCACCGGTCTCGCAGACCGGGCAATCGAGATTGCACACGTTGGTCTGCTCGATGGTGATGTTCATCGGACGCCCTTTGATGCTCGATGAACCGACCGCGAGCGACCACGTTGACTTCAGGTGATCGAGACTGCCGCGCCGCCCGCGGATGAGTCCCATGACACCCAGCGCCAACCCCACGGTGACGGCGACCGGCCGGTTGGTACTCGCGAGAACGAGAATACGCCGGCGAAGCGCGTCAAACATGGGACTGCGCCGGTGACGCGTCTGAAATGGGGAGACAGTAGAGGCGATATTCGCCGTGTTTCACGATCACGGCGTCGGCGAGTTCGCGTTCCACTGCTGGGACGAGCATGTCGTCGCTCGTCAGCAGGTATCGAACGCCGTATTTCTGAATGATGTCGCTCAATCGGAGTTGTAGTCTCGGCCAGATCGGTTCGAAGAGCCGAAAGCCGTACCCATGGCCGCCCCAGAGTACAGGGTACCCCGTCTTGTAGGCGACGACCTCGTGCCAGTTCGACGGGATGCACATCACCAGACCGTGCTCGCGCGCGCGCAGTTCGCCGATCATGAGATCGAGCCCGGTGTCGACGCGGGTGCGCTTGTTGTGCACGAAGTAGCGGTAATACAACAGGACGCCAACCGCATTGAGGCCAAGGGCGATCAGCGCGAACGTCGTCGAAAACCGCGGGGAACGCGTGTATCTGAACGTGACGGCCAGGAGCAGCGAGCACAAAAACGAGCTGTTGTAGACATACAAGTAGCCGGCACCGAGACACCGCAGCGGCTTGGCAAAACTCGTCATGACTGCCCATGCGCACGTCGCGAACAACCAGACCAAAATGTACGTGGGATAAATCAAAAAATGAGACGCACCGGACAACCGCTCGTAGGCGAGCAGGCACGATAACCACGCCGCCGGGCTGAACCCGAACAAAATGAACAGATGCCACAGCACGCCGCGCAGGCCGTGCTTGTGTAGTTTTTCCGCGCGCTCGTACTGCCCGTCGCCGTAGACCGGGGATTCGCGAATCGGGTCCGCACCGATCCATCGCCAATTGCGATTCCAGAACGACACGATGTCCCAGTGCGCGACGAGCACTTTCCGGTAGAAGCCGCCACTCAAGATCAGAGCCATGGCGATCGACGCGGGAATCAACAGCAGGACGTCCCATCGCCGATACAGCACGCCGGTAACCAGCATCAGGAACCAGAACAACTGCGTCGTCATCTTGTGGGTCAAGAGGACGAGCGCCGCGACGAACGCGATCGCGAGCCACACAGCCCAGCCGCCGCCATACTGCAGCCAGGCGAGCAATCCGAGCAACAGCACGTCCAGCATCAGCGCCGCGAGCGCGCGCGGGTTCAGTTGGATGTTGTAGAAGACCTGGATCGGCGTCAGTGCGTACACGAGACCGGCCAGCAGCACGGACCGTTGGCTGCCACCGGTCTCCCACGCGACGACGGCCATCAGCAACAGCATCCTGATCAAATCGATGACGATCGCGACGTGGTGACTGTACCGATCGAGGATCCGCTCCGGAAGGCGCCGGAGAAACAACGGGAAGATCGGCGGGTACCACTGTGCCTGATCAAGAACGTACTGCGTCAACGCCGGCGGAAACCGGCGTTGTCGGCGATACGTTTCGACGTAATTCTTCCAGAACCAGTGGTCGATGCCGGCACCCTGCGGGGCGAACCAGTGCGGCACTACACGTGCGGCGTACCCGACCGCCAACGCGATGACTGCCGTCCCGACGAAACTAGTCATCAGTCGGAGCCAGGATTTCGAGGCGCACATCGGCGCCGTCTCCAACGACGCGGCCGATCGCGCGGCACGGCGTGCCGACGGCGATGGTGCGAGATGGAATGTCGCGGTTGACGAACGACGATGCACCGATGACGGAGTGATCGCCGATCGTGACGCCGCGCGCGATGACCGATTGGGGGCCGATATAGCAACAGTCGCCGATCGACACCGCCGCCCGCTCGTATTCGCACGCGCCGCCCGACAACGCCCAGCGGACGGTGTCGTGCGAGTAGATATGCACGCCGGCGCTGATGCTGCAGTTGCTGCCGATGCGCAGTCCGCCCGAGCCGTCGAGGATGGTGAACGGACCAATCCACGTTCGCTCGCCGACGACGACGTCGCCGTACACGAGGCTGTGCTGATAGATCGAGGTGTCGCGGCCGAAGCCGAGGCTCGCCGCGCGCTGCCATCGATCGAACAGCAGTTCGTCAAACGGCAGATCGCGCTGCCACCGTTCGCGCATCTGGCTGCGCAGCGCTTCCTGCAGCTCCCGCAATTGTGCTTCGAGCGTCATGGCAGGAACCTCTGGAGCCACAGCTCAAAACTCAGGAGTGACCAGATGAACAAGCGGTGGTTCCTGGCGCCGGATGTGTGCTGCTGCAGCCGCGATGCGACGTAGTCGTGCTCCAGGAACTCGAAGATGCGCGCGCGGCGGTCGCCGAGGAGCGTGTTGATGTACTCGATGCTCTCGCCGCGAAACCAACTGGCGTCCGGCGCGCTGAAGCCCTGCTTCGCGCGCTCGGTCACTTCGAGGGGGATAACGCGGTTCATCGCGTCGCGCAGGACGACCTTTCCGCCGCCCCGCTCCGACTCGTAGCGGCGCAGCTTGGCCGGTTCGTTTTCGTCCACGAACCGTTCCGGTGCGTCGACGTTTTTCAATTTGAACTGCACCGGAATGCGCTGCGCGAAGTCGACGAGGTCGTTGTCGAGAAACGGCACGCGCGTCTCGAGGCCGTGCGCCATGCTGACGCGGTCCTCCACGACCAGCAGCCCATGGAGGAACGTCTTCAGTTCGAAATACAACGAGGCATTGACGAAGTCGGCCCGGCTGCCCGTTCGCGGCAGGCCGTCCGCCTGCTCCATCACGTTGCGGAAGACGTCGAACGTCGACTGCTCCGCGACGTCGCGGTACACCGACGGCGCGAACAGCATCGCCTTTTCGCCGTCGGGCACGAGCCGCTGCCACGAATCGTAGTAGTTGCGATAGAAGTCGGATTGATCGGCGCTGTCGGCGCCCCTGTAATAGCGCCATGGATACCCGGCCATCAACTCGTCGCCGCCTGCGCCCGAGAGCACCACCTTGACGAACTTGCTCGCGAGGCGCGCGACGTAATAGTTCGGATACGACTGGCCGACGCGCAGATCTTCGAGCGCCGCAATCAAGTCGGCCATCGCGTATTCCATGTCGCCGGCATGCAGCACGACTTCGTAATGCTCCGTCTTGAGCAGGTTGGCGAGGACCTCCGCGTTCGCTCGTTCGTCGCACGCGAGCTCGAGACCCGATGCGGACGTCAGATCGAAGCCACAGGTAAAGGTGGTCAACCGGCCGAGTTGGCGCCGCGCGACCGCCGTGATCGATCCGGAGTCGATGCCGCCGCTCAGATAGCTGCCGATCGGCACGTCGCTCGCCAATTGGCGCGTGACCGCCTGCGAGAACAAGCGGTGCAATTCTTCGGACGCCTCGGCCTGTGATACGGACAGCGGCTGCGTGAAGTCAAAGTCCCAATACTTGCGCGCGCACAACTGCGGCCGATCCGCGTCAATCGAGATCCACGTCCCCGGCGGCACGATGCGGATCCCGTCGAACAACGTTTCGTCGGTCAGGACGTTCTGGAACGTGAAGTATTGATTCAGCGCCGCCGTACACACGCGGGTCGGCACTGCCGGATGCAGCAGAATCGCTCGAATCTCCGACGCAAATACCAGCCGCTGCCGATCCCAGAAGTAGTACAGCGGCTTGACGCCAAACCGATCGCGCGCGAGGACGAGTCGCCGTTTCGGTGCGTCCCAGATGGCGAACGCGAACATGCCGTTCAGCTTTTCGATCGCACCAGTTCCCCACTCCTCGTACGCGTGGACGATCACTTCCGAGTCGCTGCGAGAGTGGAACCGGTGGCCGTGCGCTTCGAGATCGACCCGCAAGTTCTGGAAGTTGTAGATCTCCCCGTTGTAGGTCAGCACCACCGTGCCGTCTTCGTTCGTCATCGGCTGGTGGCCGCTCGGCGATAGATCGATGATCGCAAGGCGTCGGTTGCCGAGACCGATCGGGCCGTCCGTGTACTGGCCTTCGCCGTCGGGACCGCGATGCGCGATCGCATCGGTCATCCGCCGCACGAGCGGCAGCGCCACGGCCTCGCCGTTGGCATTGAACACGCCCACAATGCCGCACATCGTCAGGTCCGCCGCGCGCGGACGGTGTACCCGCTGTCCTGCGCGTCGAAATGCGTAATCGCCAACTGCGCTTCCGCGCACCAGCCGCGAATCTCCGCGTCGGTATGACGATGCGCGTAGGCCGGGTGATACCAGTCGAAGTTCACGTGGTTGTTCTCTTCGAACGAGTAGTCGGCATTCCAGAACAGCTTCGCGAAGTGCCAATACACGAGGCGCTGCACGTCGTACCGACCGGCGCGAATGCCAAGCAGCGGGATGTCTTCGGGAACGTCGACCTCGGCATGCAGCTCAGCGAGCGACTGGCCGAGCGCGGTGAGTGGGCGCAAGGCCGCCCACGCGTCTTCTGCGCTGAGCGTCGACAACGCCGCCCGGATGTGATCGTCGGTGAACTCGCGCACCGGTCCCTTCCGGCGGTAGATGTACGCCATGATTTCGCCGCCTGGCGCCAGCAGATCGACCAGCGCGCGAAACGCACGCTCGGTCGACGGCGTGTGGTGCAGCACGCCCTCGGAGAAAATCACGTCGAAAGTCCCCGCGCGAAACGGCAGCTGGAGCACGTCGGCCTGAACGAAATGCGTGTTCGTCACGCCGCCAAGCCGGGCGCGCGCGACGTCGATCGCTTCGGAAATGTCGGCGCCCACCCAGAGCGAACCGTTCCATCCGCCATCCATCCACAGCGACGTCGAGAAGCCGCTGCCACACCCGGCATCGAGCACGCGCGGACGCGACGCCATGAAACGGCGCATATCGTCCGCCGACTCGAAGCCGTAACGCGCGACGAGCCACTGCCGGCTGCGCTCGAGCATGCCGGGGGACCCGTACGTGTGCTGCTGCTGCCACTTGAACGCGAAGCTCTGTTCCGTTTGCCGCTGCCCGGCGTCGGTCGTTGTCACGAAACGCGGAATGTAGCGAGTGATGTCGAACCCGCGGCCGCGGCTGCCGGCGAGACGGCCTTCGACGATCTCGCCGGACGCGTCTCGCTCGATGTTCGTGAGGTGCACCGCGGTGCGGTCCACTGGATCGACCAGGAGTTCGAGCAACGCGTCACGCATCGACGGCTCGCTTCAACGACTCGCAGACGACGTCGACGTCCTCGTCCGCCAATCGATCGAAAATCGGCAGCGAGATCGTCAGCTGTTCGGCAATGTGCGCCCGCGGAAAGCGGTCGCGCGAGAGCCCGTACTTCCGCGCGTAGAAAGACGTCAATGCGGCGGCGTGCGTGCCGGCACGCGTCGCGATCCCTTCGCTCTCGAGACGCCGCATCAACGCGTTGCGCCTCGCGTGCAGCCGCTCGACGTTGTCCAGCGACGGCGTGTCGGGCCGGAACGTGCACACATACGACTGGTAGCCGTGGTCGTAGGTGCGCGGCACCTGCGGCGTGGCAAGCCAGGCACACGACCGCAACCGCTCGTCGTAGCGGCGCGCAATCTCCTGACGACGGGCGAGAATCGCCGCCGCGCGATCCATCTGCGCGCTGCCTAGCGCACCCTGGATGTCGGTCATCCGGTAGTTGAACCCAAGGATCTCGTACTCCGGCAGCAGAAATCCGTCGGCCGACGTGTGGCGGGCGAAGTCGGACCGCGACGCGCCATGATCGCGAAGGCTCCTGATTCGACCATCGCGCGCGGACGAGGACGTCGTGACCATACCGCCCTCGCCCGTCGTGATCGCCTTACGCGGGTGAAAGCTGAAGCACCCGGCGTCACCAAAGGTGCCGGCGTGCCGACCGTCAATGCGCGCGCCGAATCCGCACGCGGCGTCCTCGACGACCCACACATGATGCCGCCTCGCGACATCGAGGATCCGCGGCATGTCTGCGCACAGGCCGAACAGGTGCACTGCGACGATGCCGACGGTCCTCGGCGTCACGGCCGCTTCGAGCGCGTCGACATCGACGTTAAACGTGGCGAGGTCGATGTCGCAGAACACGGGTGTCGCGCCGGTGTACTCGACGACATTCGCCGTCGAAATCCAGGTGAACGCCGGCACGATGACTTCGTCGCCGGGTCCGGCGCCGAGCTCCACGATCGCCAGGTGCAGCGCCGTCGTACACGATGTCGTCGCCGCCGCGTGCAGTGCGCCCGTAAACACCGCGAACTTGCGCTCGAATTCCGCGACGCACGGTCCCTGCACGACCCAGCCGCTGTCGAGCGGCTTCAGGATCGCGTCGCGCTCGGCTGCGCCGAACGAGGGGCGCGAAATCGGAATGCGAACCTGCGTCACGAGGACACCGGCGCCGCCGCGTGCACGTTCCGCTGACGCCATTCGATCAACTGGTGCAGTCCGTCGCGGAGCGAGGTCGTGGCGCGGAACCCGAGCAGCCGCTCGGCTTTGTCGGTGCTGCCGATGCGGCGGGTGACCAGGCTGCGCTCTTCGGGGATGTATTCGGGCTCGAGGCTCGACCCGGTCAGTTCGAGCAGCAGCGCCACCAGCTCGGCGATCGACGTGCCGACGCCGCAACCGATGTTGAATGCTTCGTCCGCGCAGTCGGCCTTCATGCCGAGGACGTTCGCGCGGGCGACGTCCTCGATGTAGACGAAGTCGTAGATCTGCGAGCCGTCGCCGAACACGCGCGGGCGCAACCCTGCCGCGATGCGGTCCAGGACTTTCATGATCACGCTGACGTAGACGCCCCGATGGTCCATCCGCGGACCGTAGATGTTCATGTACCGGAAGTAGATCGCCGGCAGGCGGTGCTGCGCGTACATCGCGCGCAGCATCTGCTCGCAGGCGATCTTCGTCGCGCCGTATGTAGTGCGGTTGTTGAACGGATGATCCTCGGTCATCGGCGTCATCAAGGCGTCGCCATACACCGATGCCGAGGAGGAGTACACGATCCGTTTGATATTGTGTTTGAGGCACGCCTCGACGACGTTCCACGTGCCCATCGTGCACACGTCCCACGCGCTGCGGGGATCGTTGAGACACTCGCCGAGCCACAGCGACGCGAGCAGGAACACGCCGTCCATCCCCGCGAGCACCTCGTCCACCGCCCGGCGATCCGTCATCGTGCCATCGACAATCCGCACGCGCGGATCGGCGACGGCGTTTGCCAGGTTCGCCCGGCTGCCGCGAATGAAATTGTCGAAGACGACGATCTCATCGACCGGCTCGTGGAGAAGCGCATCGACGATGTGCGAGCCGACGAGGCCGGCGCCGCCGATGAGTGCGATACGGGCATGTGCGAGGTTCATAAGACAAAACGCAGAAGTGGGTCTACAGTGCCGCGGCGAGCGCCGGCGCCGCGGGCGCGCGCGATGATTCCGTCGCGCTGCTCAGGATGTCCGCCATCTTGCGGGCGCCATGCTGGCGTGTGTACTGCGCCTTCGCGGCCTCGTCGGCCGCGTACGCCAGCGTGCCGGTGCGATCGAATTCGTCGAGCCAGCCGCGCAGAATGCGTTCGGCCTCGTCCGCGTTCGTGGCGATCCGTCCAACCCTGGTGTGCTCGATCGTGCGCGTGACGGCACTGTCACGGACGCCGATGCTGAGGACGGGCCGCCGCGCACCGAGATACTCGAACAGCTTCACCGGCGTGATGTCGTTGCCGTGCTCCGTGTGCAGTTCGAAGACCAGCAGCGCCGTGGCGTCGCATTGCCGCTGGAGCGCGTCGCGGTACGCGATCGCCGGCATCGCCGTGAAGAAACGCTCGAGGCCGAGGCGCTCGCTGCGCGCCACGAGCGGGCTGAGTCCTTCGCCGACGAGCGTCACCCGGAAACGATCCGGTTGAATACGGCCGGCGGCGGCGAGCCGCGCGATCGCCTCGAAGAGCGGCTCGAAGTACTGCTTCCCGCCGTAAAACCGTCCCGTGTACACGAGCGAGAACACGTCCGACCGGTGCTGCGTTGGCGCGGGATAATCCGATGGGTCATACCCATTGGCGACGACGTACGTCGGTCGGTGATACCGCGTGCGCAACCAGTCGGCGAGCGCATCAGACACGGTCACGACCGCGGACGCTTCGGACAGCACAGCGCGCTCGAGCCGGCGTTCGAGCGCGAGCAGCGGTTGAATGCGCCGCAGATTGTGATTCGCGGTCCAGAGATCGCGCAGTTCGGCCACCCACGGCAATTTCGATCGGCGTGCGAGCGAGCGCGCGATCAGGTGCGATGTCGCAGGGAACGAGCTGCTCAGAATCGCCGCGGGCTTCACGCGGTCGATGATCTCGGAGCCGGCGCGAACCGCGCTCGACCACCAGCCGATCTGCGGATCAGGAAAACAGACCACGTGACGGTACGCCCAGCTCGCACGCTGCAGCAGCGACGCACGCCAGCTCGTCGACGGCATGCGCAGTTCGGTCACGACGCGGCCGCCGGCAAACGCACGAGGCAGCGCGGCGACGTCGAACGCCATCGGCACGCGCGTGATCCGCGCCTCGGGAATCTCGATCGGCAGCGTCGCCGGCTGTGGAAGGCTATCGGTCGTCAGCACATGCGCCTCCCAGCCGAAGTCGGCGAGATAGCGCGTCATCTTCGACACGCGCGTCGCGCCCACACCGCTGAATGGCGGATAGAAATAAGAGACGACGAGGACTCGTTGGTTCAAACGGTACTGAGATTCGACACAAGCGGCGCGCGCGCACTCAGCGCGCGAGCGCGATCGAGGAGGAACACCACGAGCCACAGTTGACGCTGGTAGAAGCCTTCGTTCGTCAGGCAGAAGATGGTCAGCCCGGCAAACGCCGCCAGCGCGCCCATCGCGAGATAGCCCAACCCGGCGGTATCCCTGCCCGCGACGTACGCGTTCAACAGCGTCTGCGCCCAGAACCACGAGATCGCGAGCAAGCCAAACGGACCGAGCTCGACGAGAAACCACTCGAACGTATTGTGAATGATGATCGGTACACCAAAGTCGCGCGCGGAGCGCGCATAGAAAGTGCCCAGGCCGGCGCCGAACGCGCGCGACACGCGATCTTCGGTGTAGGCACGCCAGCCGATATAGACGATGGCCATGCGGTCGTCGAGGCCGCGCGCATTCATCATCGGGCCCAGCAGCTTCGCGTCAGGCGCCGGCTGTACCGATGGTGTGGGTGCGTGGGCGGGGGCGGGAACGGGGGCGACCGGCGCGGGCGGCGCCACGGCTGGGGGCGGCGTCTGTGCGGCCGCCTGCGCGACTTCGTGGCACATCTCCAACGTCGGATCCGCCTTGCAGGTGTCGATCGCGGTCTGCTTGATCTGCTCCGCTCGTTCGGCAGGCGAGTGAAAGAGCTTCGCGCCCAGATTTGCGAAGAAGATTTGGCCGACGACGAATGCAGGCACGACGAACCACAGCGTGGCTGACGCAAACACCGGCCATCGGCGTACCGGAGCGGGATCCCGATCGAACCACGCGAGCGCGACGATCAGCGTCGCTGCGGCCACCGCCACCGACAGCCACGATCCGCGCGACAACGTCAACCCAAGACCGACGGCGAACAACGCGAGGTTGAGCCACCGTACACCGGCCCAGACATCACGGTCGGTGCGCAGCAATCCAAATTCGATCATGGCTGCCGCCATCAACAGGCCGCCGTGGACAGTCGGCTGCTGCATCCAACCGTAGAATCGCGCGTTGCTGACGAGATACACCACATTGGTCACGCCGGCAAACGACGTGATCACCGCAATCAGCGCCGTGCCATTCGCGACGCCGACGCCGGCGACGAAGGCCCGCGCCAGGCGAAGCACTTCGTCGCGTGTGCGCACGAACACGAGCAGCGCAAGGTATGTCGCGAACTGAAAGGCAATGCCGACGTCCTTGTTGATCACCGCGTACGCCGTAAACCGCCCCAGCCGGAAGTACCCGACGATCGTCGCGACAACAAAGGCGACAGCGACGGCCACGAGCGGCCACCGCATTGCGGCGCGCGGCACCGTCGTGCCCTTCATAACAGCAACGGCGGCGCGAACGATCAGCGGGATCGCGAACAGATCTGCGATGGACAATCGCATCGCGATCATTCCCTGCGGCACGATCAACGCCAACGTCGCGACGTACCACAAGACGAGCTTCTCTGGCGGCGTCAGGCACGCGAGCAGCGCGATGGCGGCGAGGCTCGTCGCAGCGAGCCACGTCGGGCCAAGGAATCCGCCGGTCACCGTCGCCATCGCGACGGCGACCAATAACGACCAGTCGATCGGCGTCGGACGAAGCGTCGAAGACATGCTCGTCATGAAATCACTTTCGCACCGGCCAGGCCGGCGTAACGATCCGCCGCCGCGAGCAGCAGCCACAGGTGACGCACGTACAGCGCCTCGTTGAACAGCGAAAACACCGCCCAGCACGCCAACGCCGCGGCCAGCGCGCACACCATCGGCCGATCCGCCGCGTCGCCGGCGCGCGCACGCCACAGATTCAGCAGCGTGCGGCCGAGCAGCCAGAGCAGCATTGCCAAGCCGAACGGACCCAGTTCGACAAGAAACCAGACGCCGGTGCTGTGAATAATCGCGGGCAGGCCGAGGGACGGTGCCGACGTCGCATAGAAGGTTCCAAGTCCGATGCCGAGCAGTCTCGTCATCGCCGATCGCATGTAGTAACGCCATGCGATCCCCACAATGGCCGCGCGATCATCCAGGCCACGGCTATTCAACAGCGCACCATCCCGTTGGACACCCATGACGGCCTCTCCATCGACACCGACACCGAAGCTGTGCCCCTCGCGCTGGCGCGCACGCGCGGCGGCAACCTCTTCCGCCGACAATCTGTCGCAGATACCGGCCTCCCAGCCGACGACCACACAACTGTCAGCGGCCCAGTTTCGTAAATCGGCGGCACGACCCGCGGGATCGGCGACCGTCGTCGCCAGGCGTCGCCAATGGACGGTCGCCGCCCAGACAAGCGGCACGCTTGACAACGCAAACGCGACAACCACGGCCACGACGACAGGCCGTGCAATCGGTCGCACGATGGAGACATACGCGAGCAGAAATACGATTGCACCGGCCGCCGTGCCTGCCCACGCGCTTCGCGACAGCGAACAGACGACCGCGGCCACCAGCAACGCCCAGTTGAGCCACCGGATTCTTTCCGAGCCGGGCGAGGAGTCTGTCCGAATTCGACCGAGGTCGATGAACATCACGGTGATGATCAGCGCCGCATAGCTGCTCGGATTGAACATCCAGCCGTATAACCGACCGCCGAGAACGACGCGGATCGGCCATACAGTCACAGCCACCGCTGCGGTGAGAAGGGCCAGGACGTTGGCGATCGATGCGCCGACGACGAAAGCGGTGAGCGCGTCACGCATATCCTCACGCGTGTTCAGCGTCTGGATCAGCGCAAAGAATCCCGCGATGAGGAACAGGATTCCGGCGTCCTTGCTGAACCACACGTACGCCGTCAGCCGCTGCGTGGTCGTCACGCCGACGACGGTGCCGATCGCAAATGCCGCGACGAGACCCGCCAGCGGCCATGCCATCGATGTCCGCGGCAGGCGGCGTGCGCCCGTCACTCGCGCCCAGGCGAGATGCGCCAGAACGGGGAGCAGAAAGAAATCGGACGGCGCCACACGAAACGGGAGCGTCATCGTCCCTTCGGGTACCGCGAACTGCACGCCGAGCAAGCCGAGATACAACAGCACGTTCGTACGATCGTCCTGCAGCCACGCGGTCGCCGCCATGAGCGCGATCGCCGGAAACACGATCGACGCCCGCGCCTCGCCGTACGCGAGCGCCACGACGACGACAACGGCCGCGATCGCGAGGGACGATCGATTCCGGAGAAATCCGTCGACACGTGGAGCCACGCGCGCGGATGCCACGGTGTTCATGCGGGCGGACGGTCGATGAACTGCGTCTGCCACAACTCCAGGTTCGCGATGCGCCAGAGGTTCTGCGGCGTACCGACGCCGGCGCATACGCGATCCCATTCGCGATCGATCGCGGCTGGCGACGCGACCGCGCGACGTTTCGCGCGATCGAGGACGCTGCGGAGCCAGGGCTTCAGCGGCCCCATCATCCAATCGCGCTCGGGCGTCGCGAAGCCGACTTTGTCCGTGCGATTCAGGACGGCGCCAGGCACGATGCCGGTCATGGCGTCGCGCAGAACCACTTTCGTGCGTCCGCGCGACACGAGCCTGTCGGCCGGCAATGTGAACACGAACTCCACCAGACGATGGTCGAGAAAGGGCAGCCGCGACTCGCGCGAAAACGCCATGCTGTTGCGATCGGCGTACCGCAGCAGGCTCGGCAGGCTCGTCAGGGTCGCCTGCTCGTACAGCGACTCGCGCAGCGACCGGGGCGCACGATGACCGTTGCCGTTGTCGGCGCGCAGGTAGTGCCAGGCATCCGGCATCAACGCGTCGGAGCCGAAGTAGCGGGCGCGGATCGACGCGCGCGTCGACGGCGACATCACCGCGGCGCCGAGATAGCGCAGTGCCGGAGCGATCGTCCCGTGCGTACGTCGAAACGCAGCCAGTTCGCCGCCCAGGCGGAAGAAATCGGCGTGGCGCGCGAGCTCGGCGTACCGATACCCGAAACTCGGAGATGGATAACCGCCAATCACTTCGTCGGCGCCCTGACCGTCGAGCAGGACCGTCACTTTTTCCTTCGCCGCCAATTCCATTACCTTCCACTGGGCGAACGGGCTCGTGCCGGCGACCGGTTCTTCCTGATGCGCGACGAATCGTTCGATGTCGTGGACTAGTTGATCGGCTTCGACCCAGACGACGTGCGGCGACACGCGCGCGTGCGCCGTGACGGCATCGATGAAGGCGCCCTCGTCGCACGGCGCATGCTGGTATCGCGCCGAGAACGTGTTTTGCGGCGGCTCACCGCCCGACCGCAACGTACCGATCGTGCAGACGATGCTGCTCGAGTCCATGCCGCCGCTGAGGCTCGAGCCGACCGGGACGTCGCTGCGGAGGCGGATGCGCACGGCGTCGCGAAACAGCGCGCGAAATTCTTCCGCATCCGCTGCCGCCGGCCGTGGATCGCGAACGCGATCGAGATCGAGGTTCCAGTAGCGCGCGATCGTCAGACGCCCCTCGGCGTCGAGCTGGAGGCGATGGGCCGGCGGGAGTTGTCTGATCTCGTCGAAGAACGTCGCCTCCTCGCCGTCCACCAGCGCGAGCGTCAGGAATCGGGCGACGGCACGCGGATTCGGACGCCGCGGTACGCGCGGGTCGGCCAACAGCGACGTGACTTCCGACGCAAACACGAAGCACGCCGGGGTGTGGTGGTAGTAGAACGGCTTTTCGCCGAACCGGTCGCGCGCCGCGAACAACGTCGAGCGCGCCGCGTCCCAGATCGCGAACGCGAACATGCCGTTGAAATGGGTGACGCAGTCGACGCCCCATTCGCGATACGCGTTGAGGATGACTTCGGTATCGGAACCCGTCCGGAACATGTGGCCGCGCGCCTGCAACTCGGTGCGCAGCTCGAGGTAGTTGTAGATCTCGCCGTTGAACGTGATGTGCTGTGCGCCATCCGCCGACGCCATCGGCTGGTGGCCTGCGGCGCTGAGATCGATGATCGCCAGTCGTCGCGTCGCGAGCCCGACGCGCCGCCCGCCATCAATCCACGTTCCCGCATCGTCGGGGCCACGGTGCGCGAGACGCTGGTTCATGGTGTCGAGAACGGCCGCGTCAACGGGACTGCGGAAATCGACGATGCCGGCAATGCCACACATCGTTGGTTACGCCGCCGCCCCTTGCGGCAATCCCAGTTCGGCGGCAAGCACCGCTGCGATGCACTCGATGCGGTCGCGGCCGATGTCTCGGCCCGAGACGCCCGGCAGATAATCCGCGTCGCCCGTGTAGAGACCATCGAGATTGGCGGCGACGAACTTGAGCAGCAACTCGTAATCGGGTTGGAAGTTCGTCACCACGTCCTGGAACACCGATGGCAAGTCGGCCACGGCACGCACGTGACGGACGAGATCGAATGCGTTGAAGAACGCCTCGCCGAGCGAGATCACCGGCTTTTCGTACAGGATCGCTTCCCAACCGACTGTGCTCGTCAACACGCACGCGGCGGAGCACGTTCGAATCAACGTATGGCTGTTGACGTACGGATCGATCAAACGCACGTTCGGAATGGCGCGAAGCCGCGCGTAGTACCCGCGCGGGCGGCGTCCGAGACTCGCTTTGTGTTCCTTGACGTACAACTTGTGATCGACCGGCAGCGCCTTGGCGATGTTCTCGACGGCCGCGATCTGATCGACATAGAAGGGCGCCCACACGAGCGTGCTCGACTCGGGCTGATAGTGGAGCGGAAAGAAGATGAACTTCTCGCCGTCGCGCGGCTGTTCGAAGTGACGGGGGTCGAACAGAAACGCCTTCGCCAGCCGCGCCACACGTCCGGCGATTGCCTTGGTCGGCCGCACGAGCAAGTAGTTGTCGCGATCGCGTGTCGGCGAATAGTATTTCTGCATCACCGACCACAGGATCCGCAGCGATTTCACGTCGACGGCCGGCGGCTTCGCCCATTTGTGGAAGTACTCGGGCTGCACGCGGTCGCGGCGGAAGCGGTCCACGTACGCTTCGGCGCGTTCCCGCACCGCCGGAGGCAGACCCTGTTTCTTGTACCGGTCGAAGAAGGCTTCGACCCGTTCGTAGCGTTCGAGGTAGCTGCGGGTGACGTAAAAGCGATCCGTGATACGCGATGCGGAGAGCACGTAAAACGGGATGCCGCGTCGCCGCGCGAGCGCGAACTGCACATAGCTCATGATGCAGGCGACGCCGTCGCTCAGCACCGCATCCGGTTGGAATTCGTCGAACAACTGCTCGATCAGGCGGAAGCCGGCTTCCATGATGCGGCGCGCGCGCGCGAAGTCGAACTGCGACACGGTGCGATCGGCGGCGATGATCAGCGCAAAGTTCGGATCGCCGAGATCGCGCTCGAGGCGCGCCAGGTACTCGAGGTCGGGCGCCTTCGTCACGTCGAATTGCCCGAGGAACGGGGAAAAGGTCCGCACGTGCGTCGTGTCGACGCCGAAGCTCTCGACCTCTTTCAGATCGTCGCGCCCGTAGACGAACCCGGAATACGCCGTGACGCCGTGATGCCGCTGCAGTTCGAGCAGAATGGGCGCGAACAGCGGCGTCATCACCGAGAAATTGACGTGCAGCCGCATGCGCTCGCTACGCCACCTTTTCGAACAACCACCAATTCAGGTTGTCGAAATGCGGGAACTCGGTCTGCCAGATGAACCCGTACTGCACAACGCGCAGATTCGGGCACGTCTCGAGGTACGCCTTGCCGAAATCGCGTTTCCAGAGAAGGCCCGACTCGCCGCGGTACGGAATCTCGACCGGCGCGTGTGAAAAATACTCCGAGCACAGGACATAGCGCCTGGAGACTCGGACGATCTCCCGCATCGCCTGCGGCAATGCGTCGGGCGGGATGTGAATGAGGACGCCGTTGGTGAACACCAGGTCGAACGAGCCGTCCGCCGCCGGAATCCGCGAAGCGTCGGCTTCGATGACCTCTGCAAGTCGTACATCTGCGTTGGTCCGCAGCGCGGCACACGCGGCGGCGTTCGGCTCGAGCGCGTGCAACGACACCGCCTCGCCAAGCGCGGCGCGAAGGCCAATCAGGTTGATGCCGACGTTGGCGCCGACTTCGAGCACGCTGCCGATCTGCCGGCGGACGCCGGCAGCGTCGAGAATTCGGCCGAACACGGCCGTGGCTTCGGCCGTCACGTCGGCGGTCGCGCGATTGCGCTCGATGTACGAGGCGCCGAAACTGCCCTGCCACTGCCGAAGCGGGTTTGCCTGCGGGTCTGTCATGTCGTCTGCATCCTCTGCTGCGGCGCATCGACCCAGCCGCGCCCGATCAACACGTAGCGGTCTTCGACGGCGTTCGGATCGCGCGGACCGGTCACGGCGAATTCGCAGTCGCCGCTCGCGTCGAGCCGCGCCCGATCGACGCCGGGATCATCAGCGTGCTGTGTCACCGAATCGATCAGATGCCACGCGCCGCGCTCGTCGCGCCGCCATGCGCGCGGATCGCGATGGCGATCGATGTGACTCCAGAATTCGGCCGCGTTCATGCCGAGCCACTCGAAGAACAGCGGCGCCTCGTTCGGCATGACGCGTTCGTATCGGCGGACGAGCCCAATCGCCTGCTCGCGCGTCAACCGTTTGAGCCGGATCTCGCGCGCGGCGTGATCGCTCACCTTCCCGTATCCCCATTTCAGGAACTTGATGTAGTCGTGCAGCCCGGAATAGTGGAAGCAGTCGACGTCGTTGTAGGTGTCGAAAGTGCGCTGCTGCGGCGCCGTCTCGTATCCGTACGCCGCGATCATCTGCTCGTGCTGGGCTTTCGAGTCCCAGCGAACGTAGTTGTTCAAATAGATGCCGCGGACGCCAACCGCTTCGAGCTCGCGATCGTGCGGGTAGACGAACTGCTCCACGTCGGCCATCGTGAGATCGTCGGCACCGTTGACGAGGTCTTCGGCTTCGACGGTCATCAGATCGTGTTCTTTGCGGTACTTCCGCGTCATCTCCACTTCGTCGAGATGCGAGAACATGCCCACCTGATCGATCCCCTGGTGTGCGCCCCAGACAATCAGCGGGATCTTGAACTTGACGGCGATCTGCACCGGAAACACCGTCTGCCCCGCGAGGCAGTGCCAGTACATGCTGCCGAGCCGGCGAATCGATTCGCGCGTGATTCTCTTCACGCGCTCGGGACTCACCGTCATCGTCATGATGTCGCACCCGAGCAGCGACCGCAGATACGCGAGGTTCCTGATGCCGGCGCGCGTGTTGTAGTGCTTGTTGTAGGTGACGATGAGCGGCCGCATCTTGAAGACGTGCTTCACGGTGTGCACGATGAAGTGCGAGTCGCGCGCGCCGCTCACCGGAATGATGCAGTCGTGGATCGTCCGCGTCCGCGCTCGATAGCCGTCGAAGAGGGCGCGCAGCCGGTCAGCGCGCTCTCGCCAGTCGAGGATGTCCTTCTCCTCGTGCACGCGACACCCGCTGCAGACGCCGTCGGCGTCGAAGGTCAGATGCAACGGATGATTCGCCGGGTAGACGCAGCGCGAGCAGTACGTCAAATCACTTCTTCCGGGATGTACTCGAAGCGCAGGCGATCGAGCGTGCGGTCGTCGGCCTTCTCGACACGCCCACTGGCGTCGATGCCGAATCCGTCGTAGCGCACCAGCGTATCGAGGCGCACATCGACGCCGGCCGCCTGCAGCGTGTGTTTTGCGACGGCGACGCTGTGTTCGGTGTAGTGAAAGAAATTCGCCGCCGCGACCGCCGATGCGCCAAGGCGCGCCCCCTCGATCAGGTGACGCGCCTGCCCGACGCCGCCGCAGACGATCACCGGAATATGAACCGCATCGACAACCGGTTCGATGAGTTGCGCGTCGTATCCGAGCTTGCTGCCGTCGCGATCGATGGAATTGAGGAGAATTTCGCCGGCGCCGCGCCGTGCGGCGTCCTGCGCGAGTTCGACCGGCGTGCGGCCCGTCGGCACGCGGCCGCCGTGCGTGACCGCTTCGTAACGTCCGTTTCCGGTCCGTTTTGCGTCGATCGAGACCACGATGCACTGGTTGCCGAACAGGCGCGCGCCTTCGGTAATCAACTCCGGCCGGACGATCGCCGCCGTATTCAGGACGACCTTGTCGGCGCCGGACCGAATGATCCGTTCGATGTCGTGAATGTCATCGATCCCTCCGCCGACGGCCAGCGGCACCTGCGCGTAGCGCGAGTACTCGGCGAGCCCGTCCACGTCGGGATGACGTCGCTCGCCCCGCGCGCTGATGTCCACGAGCACAATTTCGTCGATCCCCCAGCGGTTCAAGTACTCGACGGCGATCCGCGGGACGCCGACCGGGAGATACCGCGCGAACTGCAGGCTTTGGACGACGAGGTGCTCGCGGACGACGAGCACGCCGATGACACGCGTTTTCAGCACGCGGCGACGATGTTCAGAAAATTCCGGAGCAGCTTCAGGCCGTTGCGTTGGCTCTTCTCGGGATGGAACTGGACGGCGAGGATGTTGTCCTGCTGCAGCGCAGCGGCGTACTGGTCGCCGTAGGCGCACGATGCAATGGTGATTGCTGCACCGCAGGCGACATGGAAGCTGTGATCGAAGTAGAAGTGCGCGTTGTCCTCGATGCGGGCAAACAACGGGTGGTCCGGTTTGCGTGCGACGCCGTTCCAGCCGACGTGCGGCACACGAAGGTTCTGCGGCGGCGCCATCGCGTGCACGTGCGCGTCGACCCATCCAAGACCCTTCGAAAAGCCGTTTTCCACCGAATCCGTCGCGACGAGCTGCATCCCGAGACAGATCCCGAGAAACGGCTTGCGCCGGCCGAGCACCTGCTCCGACAGCTCCTCGACCAAATCGAGCGCATGAAGATTGATCATCGCGGCGGCGAACGCGCCGACGCCAGGCAGAATGACGCCCGACGCGTGACGCAGCGCGTCGCGTTGATTCGACACCACATAGCGGCCGCCAAGCAGATCGAGCGCGTGCGCGACCGATCCGATGTTGCCCATGCCGTAATCGACGATGACGATCGAGGCGTCGGTCATGTGCGGTCCGCCGATTCGGCCAGATTCAGCTGCCATCCGCCGCGGTCGTCCTTCTTCCACGCGTCGCGACCGCGATACGACTCCGCAATCTCCCAGAACGTCGCTTCGTGGATGCCGAGATAGCGGCAGTACTGCGCGACGTACGATCGGTCGCACTTACCGTCGTACTTCTTGACCAGTTCGAGGCCTTCTTCGCGCGTCATCATGCCCGCGTTGATGGCTTCGACGACCTGGTCGGTGACGTGGCCGAAACCGTACTTGATGTACTTCAGCATCTGGTTGACGAGACGGAAGTCCTCGTCGACGCCGGAGAATCCCCACAGATCGCCGGTCATCTCCGGTGGCTCGGAGCGGATCTGCAATCCATGCGCGATCGCAAACTCCGCGTTCTGATGGCCGGACCAGTCCGGGATGTAGTACCCGAGGTAGATCATGCGAAGCTGCGCCGCTTCCATGTCCTCGTCCGGCGGGTAGAAGTAGAAGTGCGTATCGAAATGCGTGATCCCGTCGGTGAACAGCGGTTCGGGGCCACCATGAATGGTGTTGCCCAGCTTCAGCCGCGACGCATCGCCGTCCACGCGGCCGTGCCGTTCGCCAATCGTCAGCACCGGGTTCTCGCCGTAGAACACCAGCGGAATTTTGTACGCGATCGCGGCATGAATCGGGATCGCGTACAGCGCCATCTCCGTCGACCGCGCCCAGTTGCCGAACTTGAAAAAGCCCTGGCGCATCAGCGTCTTCCACACTTGCGGATCCAGGCCGATGCTGAGCGTGTCGAAGCCGAGCGAGATCAGATTGGCGAGGTTCTGCGCGCCGCGTTCGTGCAGTTGCTCGGGCGGGTACACGCAGCTCACCAGCAGCGGGTTCATCTTCAGCTCATCGCGCGCGAAGAGCGCCTGCTTCGTGCTGTCTTTGCCGCCGCTGACCGTCACGATGCAGTCGTACGAGGCTTTCGTGTTCGCGCGTCCCCACGCCGCGATCGTTTCAATCTCGGCGCGGCGCGCCTGCCAGTCGATGATGCCGGTGCGTTTCTCCTCCTCGAATCGGCACACGGGACAGACGCCCTCCGCGTCGAACACCATGTTCGGGCGCGTGCTCGGATTGACGCACTGGCGGCACAACCGGATGCCGGGCGTAATGGACGCTGCTGTCACCGCAGCTCCGCGAGGTTGTCGTAGACCTTGCGCACGGCGTCGACAAAGTCGTCGAGATCGGCGCGCGAGGTATTCGAGTGGCAGATGGCGGTCAGCAGGAGCTCGTGCTCGTACATCCGCTCCGTCACCGGACAGATACCGCGGTCGTAACTGACGGCGCCCCGGTAACCCGGATACGTAAAGGGGAACCCGTCGCGTCCAAACGCGATTCGCTGCTGATAGACCGGCTCCATGTAAATCGGCTCGACGTAACCCTCGCCGATTGGCAGCCCTTCCGCTTTCAAAGCCGCCGCAAACCTGGCGCGAGGCACGTGCGTCTGCGTGCAGTCGTACTTGAACGAATACACGTAATACGCGTGGCGCACACCGGGACGCACGAGCGGCGGCGTCAATCCCGGCAGTCCTCGTAAACGTTCCGTCAGATAGTCCGCCGCCTCGATCCGCGGCGTCAACAAGCCGTCCAGCTTCTTCAACTGCTCGCTGCCGATCGCCGCCTCGATTTCGGTCATGCGGTAGTTGAAGCCGATCAGGTTCGTGATGTCCGTGTTGCCCTTCGCCTTGACGACCACTTCGCCGTGATTCCGGATCAACTGCACCTTGTCGGCGAACTCCTCGTTGTCCGTGACGACCACGCCGCCTTCGCCGGTATGAATCGTCTTGTGATAGTTGAGGCTGAAGACGCCGATGTCGGCGAGCGTACCGGCGAACTTGCCGTTCGCGCGTGCGCCGGGCGCCTGCGCCGCATCCTCGATCACAATCAGACGATGTTCGCGTGCGATCGCCATGATCTCGGCGAAGTCCGCTGGATGGCCGAAGATGTCGACCGCGATGATCGCCTTCGTGTACGGCGTGATGCGGTCGCGAATCGACGCCGGCGTGATGCAGAACGTGTCGGGATCGATGTCGGCGAACACCGGAATGGCGCCGTAGACGAGCGCGGCCGTTGCCGACGCGCTCATCGTATAGGGCGACACGATGATCTCGTCGCCCGGGCCCGCGCCAGTGGCGCCGACCGCCGCGTACAGTCCCGACGTCGCCGAGTTGACGGTGACGGCGTGGGCCACGCCGAAGTACTCACACCACTCGCGCTCGAGTTTCTGCACGCGCGGTCCGCCGAAGAAGTCGGGCGACCACGTTCCCAGATACTTCGACAGGACGGTGCTCTCGAGCACTTCGACCGCGGCTCGCTTCTCTTCTTCGCCGATCGTGACGTACGCGGCAAACGGACGCGTCCGCACAGGCGCGCCGCCGTTAATGGCGAGTTTCGGCATGTAGCTGCTCCAGAAGCGCCAGCACCCGTTCGGCGGCGCCGGCGGGAGGCGTAATCGTCTCGAGACGCGTCGTCAACGCGCGAATGCGCGTCTCGTCCATGAGAAGTGACTCGATCGTCGCCGTGACGTCGGACGCGTCGTAGACCGGCACGGTCAACCCGATTGCGTTCGTCGGCAGAACGTCCGTGCGCGACAGCGAAGGCTGCAGGCTCACGACCGGCCGGCCAAGATACGCGGCATCGATCAACAGGTGGGAGGTCATGCCGGCGACGAGATCCGCCGACATGACGACGTCGCGCGCATCGCCGGTTCGCGATACGAGGATCCGGACCGAACGCGGCGTCTCGGCTGTCCACGCGCCGGCGTCCTCGCGTGGATGCGGACGGACGAGGATCGTGACCGAGCGGCCCGACGCGTGGGCCACGTGGCTCGCGGCATCGATCAACAGATCGAAGACGATCCGTTCGTCGTACCCGAAGTACGTCGCGCTGCCCGGCGCCCCGTACATCGCGGCGTACGGCTGCGACACGAACGCAATCATCAGGTCGTCGTCTGCGACACCGAGCAGGCGGCGGACATCGCGCTTCGTCTCGGTCGTGAATCGTCGACGCTGCTCCGCGAGATCATCATGCGCAGGCTGGCCGGTGATGACGATGCGTGCGGCATCGAAGCCGGCGGCAACCATGTCGGCGCGAGCATGGTCGTCCATCACCGCGATGCGATCCGGAATCGTGCGGTGACCGTCGCGGGATGCAAATCGTTCAGCGTAGTTCACCCAGGAATCGAGGACGGCGATCGACGGAATGCCGAGCGTCGTCGCGGCCTCGATGAACCGCAGTTCGTGCATGGCATCGTTCATCGACGTGCCGGTCACCAGCACGCCTCCCCGCGCGAGGGCGGCTGATGGGGAACTCGACGCCGCGATCGGTTCGAACGGCAGCGTCGCGCGGCGCCAGACATCGCACGCCGCCCCGTACGCAAGCGCGCGGACCGACGTGCCGCGGCCGGCCAACGCGCGGACGACGGGCGCGACGGCCGCGGCGCCGCCGGCATCACCACACACGGCCACCGCGGTCGGTATCAGTTAAACAGCCTGGGCGAGCGAGGCGTTCAGCGGGAAGTTCTGCGGCACGAATCGCATGTCGGCGAAATCGAGGCCGTTTGTATCGAGAATCTTCGACAACGTCTTGCCGCTCGATTGCAGGACCATCGTCCGGAACATCGTGCGCTTCGGGCTCGCGAGCAGCCGCACAGGCACGGTGGTCGATGACGGCGTGAAGCTGTGCGCGGAGGTCTGGTCCAGTTCGCCGAAGTTGTGCGGCATCTCGATGGTCGTTTCGGCGAGATCGGCATCGAGCGTGGGGAACGTCGCGACCGCGAGCTTCAGCGCGTGGCCGAGCACCGCTTCGGGGATCGCTCCCGTGTCGCGCAGGATTTCGGCGACGGCGGCGTCGAAGTCGTGCTTGTAGTCGCGCAGGACCACGACGGAGAACATGATGTTGAGCTTTTCGAATTCGCGGTTGATCAGACGCTGGAAGTTGGCGTCCTGCGCAAAGTACCCGCGGATGGCATCTTCGCTCTCGAACCACTCCGCGTGCGAGTATTCGTCGAACTCCGCCCAGAACCGCCGGAGCCGCTCGCCAGGGAAGTCGATCAATCGTTTGAAGACGTCCATCCCATGGACGCCGTACAGACGCGAGGTCTTGAAGAGCGTCTTGTAAACCTCGCTCGTCCAGCACAAGTGCATCAGGAAATGCATCTTGCGCAGATAAAAGACCTCGTCTTCGGTCATCGTCGACGTCGAGCGAAGGCTTTCTTCGACTTCGAAGGAGCGCAGTTCGGTGCCGTCAGGCGCACGGTAGATCCCGGCGTCGCCGTGGATCAGCCGCCACTTCGTCTTGAACTGATACTGCGTTCGCGTCTCGGTGGAATTCGTCTCGGCGCCCGCCAACAGCCGCATGTTATGGCTCTGGATCATGTCGACGCCGTAGTCCATCAGGCTGCGCAGCGCGTGGAGGTGCGAGTCGAGCGTCTCGCCCGGCAGCGGCACGATCAGATCGGAATAGGTGCGCGCGCCGATGCTGTGGAACTTCTGCTGATAGGCGACGTAGGTCGACGTCTTGATGTTGTCGCGCTTGATGTTGATCAGCACCTGTTTGTCGAGGCTCTGGATCGCCATGACCGGCACCGACATATCGCCCATGATTTCGGCAATCTGCAGGTTGCGCTCGGTGACGTTCTTCGCCAGCCAGTTGTAGCAGCTCTTCGGGAGACCGCGGCGATCCTTGACGGCGCGGATCGCGCGCGCGATGTCCACGTCGCGCGGCAGCAGACCGAAGTTCGCGTCGCACACGATCCAGTTGTTCGCGTTCGACCGCTCGGCCACGTACTCGATTTCGGCGAGGATATTCTCGAGATCGAAGCGGCGCACCTGACCGAGCCGTGCGTTGCCCCATGCGCAGAACGAACAGCTGAAGGGGCACCCGCGATTGGTTTCGAACAACGGAATCATGTCGAGCGCGAGAAACTCGTCGAGATAGCCGCCGAGGTACGGCGACGGGATGTTGTCGATGATCTTGCGCAACTCGTGCTCTGCCGTCGCTCGGACGGCGTCACCGTCGCGCCAGATCAGGTTGCCGGGCAGCTTGTCGTAGTCGCCGCGCGACTCCTTCCACCACGTCAACAGCTCGGAAAACGCTTCCTCGCCGTAGCTGACGATGACGAAATCCAGGTACGCGTGACGCTTCAGAAATGCCAGTCGCCGATCTTCGGCATGATCGATATTCGGTCCGCCGGCGACGAACAGCGCGTTCGGAAATTTTTTTCGCAAATACGTGCCGAAGGTGAGGTTCAGGTTGGCATTCCAGCCGTAATTCGCGAACCCGATGACGTCCGGCGCCTCGCCGTCGATCGCCGCGAGCAGCCGGTCCGGGTGTTTGAACAACTTGATGTCGAGGTTCTCGGCACCGTGCTGGGCGAGCGCGTACGCCTTGACGTAGCCGAGGCTGAGCGGGATCGTCAGCGATGTGTTGTCGACTGAGTAGTTGTGCGCGAGATCGAGGAGCAAAACCTTCAACATCCGCCCTCCGGTCGTGAAAACCATAGCCAAATCATTTCGCGATGTCTAGAACCGGCACACACCGCCCGACTCGTGCAGATTCGTGCACGGCCTCGGCGATCGCCAGCGCGGCCACGCCGTCGGCCGCGGTGCATCGAGGTGTGCGGCCGGCCGCGACAGCGTCCGTCAAATCTTCGACCGCGCGCAGCGTCAAATCACGCATGTCGCCTTCGACGTCCCGGTCTACCGCCAGCGTCAGATATCCGCCGTAATGCGCGCTGTCCACCACGCGTTGAAACTGGACGCGATGGCCCGATTCGGTCAGGCGAACGCGACCCGCGGTGCCGACGATGTCCATCTCGAAGACGCTGTACGCAGATGCGGAACACGCCTGCAGATGGCCACCGGCGCCGCTGGCAAACCGCAGCATGGCGTCCAGCGTCGGATCCGGCGTCGATTCGCGTCTGACGTCGATGCCCCAGACCTCGATCACGTCTCCCGCGACGAACCGAGCGAGATCGAACCAGTGCGACCCGTTGTGGCGCGTGCCTTTCGTATACAGGCCGCCGACGGTTTGAATCGATCCGATTGCGCCTCTCGCGATCGCATCTCGCACCTGGACGTGCGTCGGCGAGTAGCGGCGGATGTAATTGATCGCGACCTTCACTTGCCGCGCGGCTGCCAATTCCTGCAGGCACGCGGCGTCGCGTGTGGTCAGCGCAAGCGGCTTTTCGGCCAGCACGCCGTTCACTCCCGGCGCGCACAACACCGTTCGCAACACCTCGAAGTGCGTCTCGTCCGGCGTGCACACGCTGACGAGGTGTGGCCGCGCCTCGCGCAGCATCGCGGCGACGTCGTCGAACGCGGCCGCATGCCATCGCTTGCCGCAGGCCTGCGCGCGGGCGGCGTCAACGTCGCACACCGCCACCAGTTCCGTGGCCGCGCACGCCGTGTATGCGCCGGCGTGCGAGTAGACACCCGGCGCCGCGACCGTCGCGCCGAAGTCGCTGCCGATTCGGCCGCAGCCAATCACCGCGGCGCGATATCGCATCAGCGAACCGGCTTCTGCTGGATATCAGCGTTCAAGGCGACGAGATCCGGACGCCGATCGAGCAGCGCGATCACGTCGGCCAGCGCGAAGTCCGGGTGCGCCGGATAGAGCGCTTCGTAAATCGCCGTGATCAGCGCGAAATCCTGGGGCGTGTCGACCGTCAGCCGCAGGCTCCAGTAGCGTTCCGGCAAACCGCTTTCCAGATTGCGCAGCCGGAACCGTTCGGGGTGCTCGTAAATGTAGAGCGAGACGTGTTCGTGGTCGACGGGATCGTTCGTCAGGCGCGCGACGTCCTCGAGCACCGACGTGGGAAACACCTGCGTGTCGAGGCCGCGTGGATAGGTGCGCGTGAGGACGTTCGCCACGTAATCGGCACCGCCTTCGTGGTACATCTCGACGAGGCGATCGACGACGGTCGGATCGATCAGCGGACAATCGCCGGTAATCTCCACGATCAAATCCACGGCGTGCGCGTGGGCCGCACCGAGCACGCGGTCGAGCACGTCGTCTTCGCTGCCGCGGAAGCAGCCGGCGCCGATCCGGGCGCAGAGTTCTTCGACCGGATCGTCGGTCGGTCGAGATGTCGTCGCCACGACCACATCGTCGACGTGTTTCGCGCGGCGCAGCCGCTCGATGAGGAGTTCGAGCATCGGACGGCCGAGAATCGGCTTCAGGATTTTTCCCGGCAGCCGTGACGAGGTCATGCGCGCCTGAATGATTGGAACGGTCTTCATGCGCGCGCCTCACGCGTACGGCGCCAGATCCAGAGCCGGCCCTGTCCGAGTTGACCGATGGCCGGCAGCTTCAGCGCCAGCTGGTTGATTGGACTGTCATACTGCGGCGACTCGCCTCGTTCGGCCGCGAGGAACGCATTGACGATTCGGCTGAACAGGTAATACGTCGAGCTGTAGTACACGACGCGCTCGAGCGTCAGCACGCCGAAGTCTCCCCCCGCGAGCTCGTCGTCGATCAGATACCGGTTGTGCCAGGGCGGTTGGATGCGCGGCAGCGCGACGCGCTCGCGGAGATCGTTCAGCTCGTCGAGGCCGTTCTGGCTGTTTTCGCACATCAGAAACATGCCGCCTGGTTTCACGAGTGTGCCGATTTCACGAATCGCTTGCTCCTGTTCGGGCCAGGTTCGCAGGTTGATGATCGTCCGTTCGGTGTACGCGATGTCGCAGGGTGCCATTCCTTCGACGCCGGGAATTCTGCCGACCTGGAACCGAACACGTCCACGGAAGGCTTGTCCGGCCGAGAGCTTCTGCGCCGCGCCAATCATTTCTGGGGAGAAATCGATGCCGGTGACATCGACGTCGAACCGCCGCGCCAGCTCCATCGCCATGATCCCGTTGCCGCAGCCGACATCGACGATGCGGAGGCCGTCGGTCACAAACCCGGCAAGCGTCTCCATCTCGAGGCGCTTGGCGAGGATGTCGTTCGTCCCGGCCCATTCGCCGAGACCCGCGCGTTGGTTCCAGAAATCGAGCACTTGATCGGTCGTCGCACTCACCGCCCACTCCCTTCGATGTGTTCCCATGCGAGCGGCGTTCCGCGTTCGATCGCGCACCGCGCGCGTTTGCCGAGCGCCACGTCTACGTACCGCGGATGCAGCCCCTGCGCCGGCCGAATCGATCGCACGTTGTGCTCGGTGAACACGTCGCCCGGTCGCATGTCCTCGGTGACGAACAGCGATCGCCGGAACGGCATCAGGTTGCGTTCGTCAGCGGTCGGCTCGTACGACACGCGGCCGAGCGCCTGCTCGGTCGTACGAATATCGCGAACCATCGCCGCAAATTCGTCCGGCTCCATCGAGAACGTGCTGTCGGGTCCGCCATCGGCGCGCCGCAGCGTAAAGTGTTTCTCCAGCACGCGCGCGCCGAGGGTCACCCCGGCGACGGCGACGGCGCTCCCCATGGTGTGGTCCGACAACCCGACGACGACGTCGAACGTATCGGCCATGTGCGGGATCGTCCGGAGGTTCATGTCCGCGGGCGACGCCGGATACGCGCTCGTGCACTTCAGCAACGCCACGGCCGGCGCGCCATGATCGCGCAGCGTGCGCACGGCTTCGTCGACTTCGGCGAGCGACGCCATCCCGGTCGACGCGATGACCGGTTTGCCCGTCGCCGCGACCCGTTTCAACAGCGGGATGTCGACCAGCTCGAAGGATGCGATCTTGTAGACGGCGACGCCGAGCTGTTCGAGCAGTTCGACCGCCGATGCATCGAACGGCGTCGAGAAGCACTCCAGCCCTTCCTCGCGAGCCACGTCCATCAGGCGGCCATGCCATTCCCATGGCGTGTAGGCCTCGCCGTACAACTCGTGCAACGTCTTGCCGGCCCACACGCTGCTGCCGCCGATCCGAAACCACTCCCGATCGGACTTCAACGTCAGCGTGTCGGCGGTGTAGGTCTGCAGCTTCACCGCGTCGGCGCCGGCGCGCTTCGCGGCGCGGACGATCTCGACCGCGCGCTCGAAACTCTGATTGTGATTCGCCGATACCTCCGCGACGATCCAGCACGGCGCGTCGCCGTCGATGGTGCGGCTGCGGACAGTCAACGACCTCATGACGGGCTGAACTCCTGTCGAAGGCGGGCAACGCACTGTCGAAACAGCGCCATTTCCTCGCGGAGCGAGAAGATCGCGCGGAAGTTCAGGCGCGACAGCATGTGCGAGTACATGTATTGGAACGTCGCGGTGGTCGCAAGCGCAATCACGCCGGACAATGCCGCGCCGTAGTACGAGAAACGCGGGATGAGAAGGAAATTCGCACCGATCCCGATGACCATTCCGACAACGTCGAGGGTCGCCAGCAGGACGACTCGATTCTGGAGTGTCAACATGTAGTTCGCCGGGTAGCCAATGATGAGAATGATCGACGAGAGCCCGACGATCGGCAGCACGCCCGCGGCACGGATGTAGTCGGGCCGGGCCACGAGCGGAAACAGCTGTTTGGCCGTCACACACAAGATCAGGTACGGCACGGCGAACCCGACGACCGCAATCTTCAGCATGTATGTCTGCAGGCGGTCGCGCTGCCGCTCGTCGCCGCGATTGTGCGCCGCGAAGATCCGTGGACCGAAGGTCGCCGAGATGATGCCGGCCGTGAAGCTGTACAGCGTGTTGATGAAGACCGCCGCCAACGAGTAAATGCCGACTTCGGCAACCGACGCGTAGTGCGACAGGATCAGCCGGTCCGCCAGCCGCACGCTGTTGACGCCCATCGTGGGAACAATCAATGGCACGCTGAACGCGAGTCCAGTGCGGAGCATCGACCAGTCCGGTTTGAGACGCCACCACGACGCCAGATCGATGTGAGCGGCGGCATAAATCGCGACGGCAACGCCACCCAGCAACTGTGCCCAGAGCAGCATCCGCAGCGACACTGGGAGTCCGCCGAATCGAAGCGCGAGCAGTGGAACGATCCAGGCCGCTTGACCGAGGAAGTCGACCCAATTGGATCGTTCCAGGCGCGCTTGCGCCTGAAAGAACGTCGTGCACTCGCTGTTCGCAACGAGGAACACGACGAGCACAAGCCCCAGCACGAACACGTTTCGATACGCTGTCGCGTTCAGATACCGCAGCAGCGGCGTCAACTGACCTGACGACAGAAACAGCGTCGCGACGATCAGCGTCAAACTAACTTCGAACAGGAATGCGGTCTTGAAGATCCTCAGTTGCTCGATCGACGGCTTTCCCGGCACCGCGCGATATACGAAGGTCGACAGGTTCAGCCCGCACAGCAGCGCCCCGAACGCGCCGATCGTCGACACGATGGAGTACGCGCCGTAGTCGGCCGTCGACAGCGTCCGCGTGATCATGACAACGAGCGCGAGACGGCACGCCATCGTGATCGACCGCACGCCGATCGTATGGAGCGCCTGCTTCACGACCGTGAGCGTGATTGGCGCCACCGGCGGCGGCACAACTCCGGAGTCAGTGATCATGCGGTCGCTCTGAAACTCGCCATGTGGATGATGTCGACTTCTTGGCCGTCCACCAGGTAGTGCCGCCGGCGGCAGCCATCCTCCGCCATCCGCGCGCGCCGCATGATCTGAAGCATCCCGATATTGGTGGCGAGTGTTCCGCCCGTCACTTTCCGAATGGCGAGGTCGCCGTGGAGAAACGCCATCACCGCCTCCCACGCCTCGCCGCCGAACCCGCGGCCCCAGACATGGCGTTCGCCGACCAGGATGCTGATGTCGGCGATCGAGTTCATCGGATCGACCGCGGCGCTGATGTTGCCGATGTGGCCGAGCGCGGCTTCACGCGCGACGATGGCCCAGAAATAGTGCGGAGAGTCCTCAAACCGTGCGAGATACTGTCGCGCCGACGCCTCCGTGTGGGTCGTGTGTCGCCGCTCGCTGAAGCGCATGATCGCGGGATCGTTCAGCCAGGCGAGGTACCGAGGCGTGATTCGCGCGTCGGTAAACGGTTCGAGTCTCAAACGCTCGGTCTCCAGAGGTCGGCTGACGGCCATCAGTGCACGTGTCGTTTCTTGCCGACGCGAAACACGATGGAGACTTCCGCCGCCTCGCCGCCGCGGACGGGCGAACTCTCCTGCCAGTACACATGCTCGACATGCGGATCGAAGGCATCGACGAGTTCGCGAACGCCGCCGGCCGTGATCGCGGAAAGGTCCAAGTCCGACTGCGTTGAGGTGTGCGACATCCCCGTCGCAACAATTGCGCCCGGTTTCGCCACACGGATGATCTCGGCGCAGGCTTTCTTCAGGTCGTACGAATACGCCAGCGTCCACGCCGAAAAAACGACGTCGAACGTGTCGTTGGGAAACTGAATATCGTGCATGTCACCGAGCCGGATGAGCGGGCTGTACGTGAACAGGTCGAGTCCGGTGATGTTGCCGAGATCGAAGCCGTATAACGACAGCAGCAGGATCTCCGCCTCGTTGCGTGGCCCGATGACGAGTACTTTCGCGGTGCGCGGTACCGCGTCGATGCAGTGGACGATGGCGATCAGCTTCTCCGTCCGATCGCGAAAGAACTCCCAGATCCGCGACTTGTTGTACGACGAGACCCGATCCATCGCGGCGCGTGGCACGATCTCGCCGAACTCGTTCAAAGTTCGAATGCCGCCCCCAAACCAGACATACCGCAGCGCACGGAGGCGGTACCAGCACTCGAAGATCATCGGCCGCAGCAGCAGCGACTTCGGAAACGACGGAAGCAGCACGCTGCGCGACGGCTTGTAAATCGGCAGCACGAGGCGCCGAACGCGCTGCCGGAAGGTGGTGGAGTCGCTCACGAGGGGATTTCGGGATCGTCCGGCAAGTCGTCAGCCCACGTCGCGCGCCGTGGCGAATCGGACGGCACGAGCGTGAACTGCACCATGTCGCGAAACGACCCTTCGCGCGGCACGCTCGCACGGTGCAGACACAACTGCGGATTCATGATGAACGCCGAACCCAGGTTCCCCGTAAAGAACGTTGCGCTCGAGACATCGTCGACAACTGCGCGCGCGCTGCCGTAGATCGCGTCGCGTCGGACGTAGCCACGGCGCATCGCGCGCTTGGTCTGCGAAATCGGCAGCACACGCATCGCTCCTGTTTCCGGTGTGACGCCATCGGTCAGCAACACGAAAAAACGCAGACGCGTCACCAGGTCGTAGTCGTTGTGCCAGAGATTGGAGTAGTGATCCACGTTCGCGGCGTCGCCGGTGACCGGGTAATTGCGCCACAGCCGAATAATTTCGACATCAAAAAAACTGCGAAGGTGAGATTCGATGATCGCGACGACGTCCGGAACGAGCAGTTCCGCGAGCTCGGGAATCAGCCGCTCTGGATGGCGAAGGATCCGCTGAGGCTTCACCGCGTGACGCCCAACCGTCGTGAACGCGCGTGGATCCTCGAAGGCTGTAGACGCTTGAGCCCGGATCGATTCGAGCAGCCGCCGATCGTACGCCGGCTCGAGGGCGACGTATCCACGTTCCGTCAGTTGACGTGCGCGCGGATCGTCGGCGAACGTCGCCTGCGCTGCCGCGCGACGTTGGCAGTCGTGCAGGATGCGGCGCCCGACGGCATTGTTCGCGTACCCCGCCGCGTTGCCGTGGATGATCCGCGAGAGCGGATTCAAAACCAGCCGGGCGATCCGGCCGGTCGGGGGCTTGTAGTTCTGGATCGTTCTAGCGGTATTCATATCGCTCCATATCGATGGCACGCGACTGCAACGCCGGCGGCACAAGGATGGTCCGGTGCCCCTGATCATCCGTCCAGACCACACGCTCGACGGCCTCGTCGTGCGCCAGCGTGACCGCACGCGCCGACGGCTGGCGTACGATTCGTCGAAAACGTGTTTCAAACGGTCCGAAACTCTCGGGCGATGCTGTCATCTCCCACGCCGGCTCTGCGTCGTCGTCTGACGACGGTCGTGTCGTCGCGGTGCTCGTCGTGTTGCAGACGGCTGTCGCGACGCGGTGGGCGCCGCGACCATCGATCAACGCCTGGCCGAGTCGCGCCATCTCGCGGCGCGCACTGGCATCCTCGGCGAGGTCCGCCACCGCTGTCGCAATCGCGCTGTCGGTGACATCTGCGATCGATCCCAGCCAGCGATGCGCGCCGTATCGGGACGCGATCTGTGCGACGCGGTGGTGGACCGGATCACCGCTCAGGAGCAGCGTCGGCACGCCGTATCGCGCGATCTCCCAGATCGTGATGCCGACGGCGGCGATCGCCATGTCGGCCGCGCCGAGCAGTGACTGCAGGCCGCTGGCGTTTTCCACGACCGATGCCGCCGGCAGTTCGCCGGCGAGCGTCCGCACCAGCTCGCGCCGCGAATTCGCGGCGCCGACCACGACCGTGACGTCGAATCGATCGCCGACCGGCCGCAGCGCGCGCAGGACGAGGCTGGTCGCATCGCGCGGGTCTGCCGCGCCCATCGTGACGAGGAGGCGGCGCGCGCACGCCGGCACGACGCGGGCGGGCACCTCCGCGTATTCCGGCGCGAGCAGCGTAAACCGCGGGCCAAGCAACACGCGCGTGTGGCTGGCAACGCGATACGGCTGCGACAACGCGCCGATGTTCTGATCGACGAGCACTGCGCTTCTGTACTCGCTCAGCCGCGGCGCGTCGTCGATCACGATCGTCCGAAGTCCGGCGCCGTTCATGGCGTCGACGTAGCGCTCGTCAAAGTGATAACCGTCGATGACAATCGCGGACGCCGACGTCCGTCGTGCAAGCGCCGCGACCGCCGGAACATCCGTCGGATCCGGATGTGAGGCCTCGAGCCGCTCGAGGCGAATACCCGCGTCGCGCACGCGATCGAGCAACGACGGTACGGGGCACGAAGTCACCACAATCGGCTCCACAGTCGCGGGCAGCGCGCGCGCCAGCGAGAGGCAGCGCATCAGGTGGCCTGCGCCGATCGCCTGCCCCGCATCCGCCCTGAGGAGAACCGCGGTCACGCAGGGACGACGTCTTCGGCCATCAGCATGAGATCGTCGCGGGACAGCCACTTGGTGTTCGTTTCGCTGGTGTAGCGGAACCCATCCGTCACCGAACGGCCATGCTCCCACTGCGATCGCGACCACCAGGTGAACTCAGGCTGCACGACGAACATGTTGTCGAACTCGAGCGTGTGCGCCGCCTCGTGGTCCGACAGCAGCGCTTCGTGCAGCTTCTCGCCGGGACGAATGCCGGTCATGTCGACGCGGCAGCCGGGCGCAATGGCATTGACGAGATCCATGATCCGCATGCTGGGAATCTTGGGCACGAAGATTTCGCCGCCGCTCATCTGTTCGATCGTGCTGACCACGAAGCGCACCGCTTCTTCGAGCGTGATCCAGAACCTCGTCATCCGGTCGTCGGTCACCGTGACGCGCCCCGTCTTCCGCTGCGACAGGAACAACGGGATGACCGATCCTCGGCTGCCGACGACGTTTCCATAGCGCACGCACGCGAGCCGCGTGCCGGCGTCGCCGACGTACGAGTTCCCCTGCACGAAGAGCTTCTCCGCGACGAGCTTCGTGGCGCCGTACAAATTGACCGGGTTGACCGCCTTGTCGGTGCTGAGCGCCATCACCTTCTTCACGCGCGCGTCGATTGCCGCGTCGATGATGTTCTTCGCGCCGTGGACGTTGGTCTGGATGGCCTCGAACGGGTTGTACTCGCAGGCCGGCACCTGCTTCATCGCGGCGGCGTGCACGACGATGTCGACGCCGTGGAGCGCGCGGTTCAACCGATCGCGATCGCGGATGTCGCCGATGAAATACCGGATCGGCGAGTCGGACGACTCCGCCCATGTCTGCCGCATCTCGTACTGCTTCAGCTCGTCGCGGCTGAACACGATCAGCTTCTGCGGGCGGTATTCCCGCATCATGATCTCGACGAACTTCTTGCCGAACGAGCCGGTGCCGCCGGTTACGAGAACGGTTTGCCTGCTCCAGTCCATCAACGCCCTACCTCCAACAATTAGATGCCGACCGGCAGTTTCGACAACGCGTCGACGACGCGTTCGATTTCCTCGTCGGTCAGGTTGCCGTGAAATGGCAGCGCGACCGCGCGGCGCGCGACCGCGTCCGTCACCGGCAACTGCGGTACCGGTCCGGGCATCAGCGCGCGGATATACGACTGCAGATGCACCGGTGAAAAATAGGCGCGCGCCGGGATGCCGGCGGCCGCCAGCGAGTCGATCACATCCCCGCGATCGATGCCGCTCACAGTGACGACGTACACGAACCAGCTCGCGCGGACGTGCGGACGTACGGCCGGCGCGGAAATCCATTCGAGGCGGCGCAGTCGATCGGTGTACTGCGCCGCCACCCGTTCGCGCTTCGCGAGCAGCGTCTCGATCCGGCGCATCTGGGAGCACCCGAGCGCGCACGACATCTCGTCGAGCCGGTAGTTGTAGCCAAGCCGCTCGTGCTCGAGCCACGCACCCATTTCGGGGCGTCCCTGATTTCGAAGACTCCGGCACGCCCTCGCGATCTCGCCGTCGTTCGTCACGACGACGCCGCCCTCGCCGGTCGTCAGCTGCTTGTTCGGATAGAACGCAAACGCCCCGGCGTCGCCGAACTGGCCGACGCGGCGGCCGCGATACTCCGCCCCAAGCGCTTCGCACGAATCGTCGATGATGCGGAGCCGGTGCGCGCGCGCGATCGCGTCGAGCCGGTCCCACTCCGCGGGATGCCCGAACACGTCGACAGCCATGATGGCCTTCGTCCGCGGCGTGATCTTCCGCTCGACGTCATCAGGATCGAGGTTGAAGGTGTCGCGCTCGATGTCGACGAACACCGGCGTCACGCCTTCGAACAACAGCGCGTTGACCGACGCCGCAAACGTGAATGACGGAACCAGCACTTCGTCGCCGCGGCCGAACCCGAGGGCGCGGACAATCATGTGCAGCGCCGCTGTTCCCGAACTGACGGCGATCGCATGACGGACGCCGACGTACTCCGCAATCAGCCGCTCGAATTCCTCCGATTGCGGACCAAGTGCCAATCGGCCGCTTCGTAAGACATCGACGACCGCCGCGATGTCGTCTTCCGTGATGTCGGGCGAAGACATGTGAATCGGTTTCATGATGATGGTGTGAGACCGCGATCGGTCTTGGTATAGCGCGACCCGCAGCGGCGACATGCGATCGGACCGGACGGCAGCGATGTCGCGCCGAGCTTCTCGCCGCACGCGCACATCCAGCCCGCGAATCGCGCCGGCGAACCGATCACCAGCGCGTATTCAAGGACCGGCCGCGTGACCACGGCGCCGGCGCCGACCATCGCATAGCGGCCTATCTCGTTGCCGCACACGATCGTGCAGTTCGCGCCGAGCGTTGCCCCCCGGCGGACGATCGTCGGCTTGAATTCGTCTTTGCGTGACACGTGACTTCGAGGGTTGATCACGTTCGTGAACACCATCGACGGCCCGCAGAACACATCGTCTTCGAGCGTGACGCCGGTGTAGACCGATACGTTGTTCTGGATCCGCACGCCGTCGCCGATCGTGACGTCCGGACCGATCGACACGTTCTGGCCGATCGAACAGCCGCGGCCGATCCGCGTACCGCGCATGACGTGCGAGAAGTGCCAGATCTTGGTTCCGTCGCCGATCTGGCACGCCTCGTCGACAAACGAGCTCTGATGAACGAAGTAGTTCACGCCTGCTTCAACGACGGGTGCAGATGCGCCGCGACGATGGACGGGGCGGCCTGCCGAATGGCGTGCGTCAACTCGATGGCGGCGCGGCTGTCGGCGATCGTCATGCCGCGGCCGGCGAGGACGTCCTCGTACAATCGCGTGTGGAGATCGTCGAACCGATCGCTGAACTCGACTTCGCTGCCGTCGATGGTGATCGAACGGAACGTCGACTTGCGCCCTGGCTGCGGCGCAAACGGCAGATCGCCCATGTCGGCCGACAGGAACCAGCGTACGTTCGCCGACTGCAGCTTGATGAATCCGCTCGCCCGCCGCGCGTCGCGGATGTGCACTTCGACGTGTTCGACCGGTCCGAACAGCCAGACGAGCAGATCGAACAGATGCACGCCGATATTGGTGACGATGCCGCCGGACCGCTCGTCAGACCCTTTCCACGACACGTCGTACCAGCGGCCGCGCGCGGTCACGTACGTGAGCGTGACGTCGTAGCACCGCGATCCCGATCGCTGGAGCTCGGCTCGCAGTTTCACGAGCTCGGGATGCACGCGCAACTGCAGGATCGGATAGACGCGGCGGCCCGTCTCGTGTTCGAGCTCTTCGAGCGCATCGAGATTCCAGGGATTGATGACGAGCGGCTTCTCGCAGATCGCGTCGGCGCCGACCCGCAGCGCCAGACGGATGTGCGCGTCGTGCAGATAGTTCGGCGAGCACACCGATACATAGTGGACGCGGTCTCGTTCCGGTCCACGGCGCAGCTTCTCGAGGTGGCGATCGAACCGCTCGATCTCGGTGAAGAACCGCACGTCGAACGCGTACCGATCGAGGACGCCGACGGCGTCGTGCGGATCGCACGCCGCGACGATCCGGTTGCCCGTATCCGTGATCGCCTTCAGGTGGCGCACGGCGACGTATCCGGCGACGCCGGTCACCGCGAAGTTTTTGGGTTGTTGGAGGTGTGTCACCGTGTCGTTTCGTAATGTGTCGGCACAAACGTCGGGATCTGATCGGCAAGAGCCGCTTCGATCTCGATGCGCCGCCCGCCGCGGACGGTCGCCTGGAATCGCTGGAGCACGGCGTCGAGCGATCCGTTCAGCGAACTATGCTCGCCGCGCAACCGCATGATGGCGCGTTCGCTCGTCGGCTCGACCACCGTCTCCGGCTCCCACAATTGCTCTTCCATTTTTTCGCCGGGCCGCAACCCGGTGAACTCGACCGCGATCTCCGCCGGCGAGAACCCGGACAGGCGGATCAGGTCGAGCGCCAGGTCGTGAATGCGCACCGGCGCCCCCATGTCGAGGACGAACAGCCCGCCCTGCTCGGATCCACCCGCACGCAGCACGAGGTTGACCGCCTCGGGAATCGTCATGAAGAAGCGTGTGACCTCGGGATGCGTCACCGTCACCGGTCCGCCCCGCTCGATTTGCGCCTTGAACAGCGGCACCACGCTCCCGCGGCTGCCGAGCACGTTCCCGAAACGGACGATGACGAACGTCGTCGACTGCGTCGTCCGTTCCAGGTCGCGCACGATGAGTTCGGCCATGCGCTTGGTCGCACCCATCAGGCTGGTTGGCGCAACCGCCTTGTCCGACGAAATCAGCACGAATCGCCGCGCGCCGTGTCGCATCGCGGCGCTCGCCACGACGTGTGTCCCGAGGACGTTGTTCGACACCGCCTCGACGGGGTTCTCTTCCATCAAGTGCACGTGCTTGTGCGCGGCGGCATGGAACACCACCGACGGCGCATATCGCGCGAACATCGATTCGATTCGGTGCTCGTCGCGGATGTCGGCGACGACCCGCTCGGTAGGCACGTGCGGGAACTGTTCGCGAAGCAGGCAGTCCACCTCGAACAGACTGTTTTCGCCGTGGCCGAGCAAAACGAGGAGCGACGGTTGCGCGAATGCGACTTGCCGCGCGAGCTCGCGACCGATCGACCCGCCCGCGCCCGTGATGAGCACCGTGGCGCCACGGACGTAGTCGGCGGTCCAGTCCGCAACGTGGTCGACGATATGTTCCCGGCGCAGCAGGTCGGTGATCTCGACGTCGCGGATTCGGTTGACAGTGATGTGGCCGCCGACCATCTCGAACATGCCGGGGACGGTCTTGTACCGGACCCCAGCGCGACGGCAGATGTCCGCGACACGCCGGACGGCCGGCCCGCCGGCGGCTGGCATCGCGATAATCACTTCGTCGGCTTCGAGCGATGTGACATAGCGAGGCAGGTGCTCAATCGGGCCGACGACGCGCACGCCGCTGATCGATTTCGTCTGCTTGGTTCGCGCATCATCGACGAACGCGACCGGTACGATCCCCAACTGTGGGTTGTTCTGCAGTTCGCGAACCACGAGCGTCCCGGCTTCGCCGGCGCCGGCAACGATGACGCGTCGGACGGTCCGTGCGCCGCTCGCGCGGCGCGCTTTATCGCGTTGCTCGCCGATCAGGCGAACCGAGATCCGGACGCCGCCGAGCAACAGCAGCGAGAGCACCCAGTCGATCAACACGACCGATCGCGAGAAGTCGTGAATCACCCCTGCGAACGTGCCGATCCCGATCATCGTCGCAACGACCATCGAACAGGCTGACGCGGCGAGCGCGACGGCAAGGACGTCCTTAGCCGTGGCGTACCGCCAATATCGCGCGTACATGCCCATCGCGTGCATCACGATCGGCTTCGCGATCAGCGCGAGCCCGAGGAATGTCAGGAACTCGGGCCGCGAATCAAGAAACAGCCAGCCAAACCGCAAGACAAACGCCGCCCATGCCGCCAGGGCGATACAAATTGCGTCGCCGACGAGGATGTATCGGTTTCTCACTGTTTATTGGGCTGAATGGACGTCACGTCGGGACAGACTCCGTCCCCGTCAGTTACACACGCGCAGATGAGCTCTGGGAAGAAATCGATGGAGCGTTCACAATATGAACGCCGCACAATTGTGGTTGGTTCGGGTCTCAAAGTCAATGTTTGCTGGATATTACAGGACGAAGACGATGCGCCGTCGATAATACGCAATGATTCCGATGGCCCCGGCCAGAAGAACGGCAATCACCACGGCCGAGGCGACATAGGACAAAAAAGCGGCCGGCTGCGCAGCCACCAGAGGCCGCCGGACGACTTCCACCAGGTGAAAGAACGGGTTGAAGTCGACCGCCCACATCAGTCCCCGGCGCCGCAGCAGCTCACCCGGAAACATGACCGGCGTCACGTACAACGCCATCTGCATCGCCACCGACGCCATCGGGGCGATGTCACGAAACCGTGCGTGCAGGTGCGCGAGGATGCAGATCGTCAGCAACGACACGATCATCAAGATTGCGGCGCCAGGGATGGCCCACAACGTTCCCAATCCAATCGGGACGCGATAGGCGATCGCGACGATCACGAACACGGAAAAACTGATGATGGTCGTTAAGCCGACGTTGACGAATGCGCGGAAGATGTAGACGTAGATCGGCAGGGCGATCTGCTTGATGTACCCCTCGGAGTTGACGAACGCGTGCGCGCCTTCCGATACGGTCGTCGTCAAGTACGTCCAGATGATCAGCCCGGCGGTCAGGAATGGGATGAATTGGTGCAGGTCCTGGCCGAGCAACCGTCCGTAAATGATTCCGATCGCGCCGATCAGAAATCCGAGGTTCAGGAAAATCCACGCCGGACCGACCGTCGAACGACGGAACTTGTGCCGTACGTCCTGGACGCCGAGCCGCATCCAGATGTGCCACAGGCGCGCCGACCGCCGCACGTCCAGAAACGCTTTCCGAACCTGCCCGACGCGGACGTCGGGAATGTCGGTCAGCTGCGATGCTGCCGGTGAACGCGTCGTATCGCCATTTCCCAGGCGAGGAGTTGCCATATGCCGTTGAGTTGTGCGGCGGCGCGGCCCAACGCCGCCTTCATGCCGCCCGAGCGAATGAGCGCGCCCACGCGGCCGATCGCCGACGTCCGTGCCGCTGGCGGCGTTGACGCGCGTGTTGGTGCTTTGCGGCGCTCGCGCGCGTACGTGATGTGATCGAGCCAGTCGCCGTCGATGCGTTCCGCCGAGTACCGCGTGCGCGCGTACGCATATGCCGCGGACTGAATCCGCTGGCGCAGCCCGACGTCGGCGACCAGGCGGCGGATCGCGTGCAGCCAGGCGTCGGGGGATGCGCTGACCAGCAGTCCGGTTTCTCCGTCGGCCACGCAGTCGCGGTACATCTCGACGTCGGCGTAGACGCCGGCAATGCGACATGCCGCATACTCGCGAAACTTCGTCGCCGTCTTCGACTGATAGAACACCTCGTTCGGCATCGGCGCGACGCCGATGTCGAAGCCCGCGCGTGCGAATTCCTGGAAGTAGCGATCGTAGCCGCGAACAAAAGGCCGAAATCGCACTCGTGGATGGCCGGCAAGATCGCCGAACTGCGGTCCCCAGACCGTGAGGTCGACAGTGGGTTCCGTGTCGAGCAGCCGTCGCAGCGGCTCGACGACCATCGCGCCGATGGTGTCCTCGGTCGTCCGACTCGTCGCATAGACGACTCGGACACGTTGGTGATCGCGCTGCACCGCCTCGGGCACCAACCGCCAGTCGACAGGACCGTCGGTCCGGACGACATGCTCGTTGAAGCGGCACAGGTAGCGCTGCAACGCCGGTGCGTACGTCCGGACGAGGACCGCCTGCGTCAGCGCGCGGCGGACCGTCGCCTGCCGGGCGGGATCGCGATGAAACTCGAGGCCCGGGATGTCGTCGGGCGGTTCGAGCAGGTTCTCGTCGATGTCGTAGATCAGCGGGGTCCCGGCAGCCTGGGCGCAATCGAGCATCCACGCGTGCGCCGGATTGATCGTGTGGCTCAGCACGAGCACGTCCGCCTGCTGAATCTGCCGCGCGCGGACCGTGACGTGAAGCGCCAGCTCGAGATCGATCGCGCCCGCCTCGACCAGGCGCAGAAGCGGCTTCGCGACGTTGAGGACCGTCGACGGGAACAGCTCCGGCAACGCTGCCACGACACGTGGCCGCGCCGTCGTCATGCGCGACGTGCTCCGGCGGCGACGGGAACGGCACCGGTCGTCCGACCGCGCGCTCGCTCGACCGCGGCGGCGACGGCATCGATCATCTTCGGTGCGTTCGCGCGCAGCGAGTAATCGCGTTCGATGCGGTCGCGGCCGGCGCGCCCGAATGACGCTCGCAACGCCGCGTCGTCGAGCAACCGCGCGATCTTCTCGGACCAGTCGCGTTCGCCAAACGCGAGAAATCCGTCGACGCCGTCGGTGATGATGTCGCGGTTGACGCCAACCGGCGCGGCGACGACCGGCACCTCGCATGCCATGAACTGAATGGCCTTGAAGCCGCACTTCCCGCGCGCCCACTCATCGTCTGTCAGCGGGTAGACGCCCACGTCACACGTATTGAACAGCGCGACCTCGCCGTCCAGGGTCCACGGCGTATTCTCGACGGTGACGCCCGGCATCGCGATCGGCGTGCCGGCACCACAGACGCGCAGCACAAAACGACGCGTGCGCGCGAGCTGCTGCAGGGCCGGCGCAAGCGACATGAGATACGGCGCGGTCGTCGGCGTCCCGATCCAGCCGACGACAGGGATGGGATTCGCGTGCGGCTGCGGGATGAACTTCGTCGTATCGACACACGTGGGAATCACGCGGACGGCGTCGGTGTGACGGCGCGCGAAGGCGGCCAGATACTCGTTGCCGGCGATCACGCCGTCGCTGCGCTCGAGAATGCGAGCCACTTTCTGTGGCCATTTCAACAGCCCGATGGCGCGGTTCGCGTCGCTCGTGTTCGGCAGGTACACCGCATCGTCGAAATCGTAAATGACGGCGACGCCAGGCGTGCGCGAGAGGAGACGCTCGATGACGGCGGGACCGATCGGCAGCGCCTCGCGGTAGATGAAGATGACGTCGTACTCCGAGCGGTGCGCGACTGTCCGCGCGCGATCGAGCGCGCGCTGGACAAACAGCGCCGTCTTCTGGACGGCGTAGCCTTTGCGGTACACGAGCTGAAAGAACTCGCGTGTGAAGAAGGGGCTGATCGTGACGTCGATGCCGGCACGCTCGAGTGCAGGAACGTACTGCGCGATGCGGAACCGGCAGCCGGCGCCCTCTTCGGGAACCGGCGACAGCGCCAGCATCCGCAGCGGCTTCACGCGCGCTCACCGTAGGCGCGCCATCCGAACAATCCCGTCGGCGAGATCGCGTGGTGCGTCAGTTCGGCTCGCGCGAGCCACCCTTCCATGTCCTGGCCGTCGTAGTAGAAACGAATCGGCGCGGCGAGACGGTCGAACCAGTCCGCGTAGACGACCTGGAAGGGATACATCGAGTACAGCTTCAACCGGTGCAGCGGCAGCTTCTGAACGGCCGGGCCCACGCCCGGCAACGACGAGGCGATCTTGTACGGTGCGACGAACACGCCGTAGTCGACGATCGCCGATGCGAGCGAGATCCCTTTCTGGACCTGCGGAGGCAGCCGCGTCGTCACCGATCGAACCGTCTCGAGGCAGAAGTTCCAGAAGGTGCGGCTCTTGCTGTAGACCCACACGAACACGGATCCGCCGGGCTTTACGAGCGGCACCAGCCGTCGAAATGCGGCTTCCGGATCCGGCAAGTGATGCAGCACGCCGATGCTGTACGCAAAGTCGAGGACGCCCGGACGAATCGGCAGTCGATACACATTCGCCTGCACGAGGTGCACGTTCGGCAGATCCTTGGTGTTCTTGCGCGTCGATTCGATCGCGTCGCTGATGTCGACACCGATCATCTCCGCGCCGAATTTCGCCGCGTTGTAAATGTGCCGGCCAAAACCGCAGCCGAGATCGAGCCCCAGCTTCCCGGGAAAGAACGACTCATCGACCGGCCGGATGTAATTCAAAAAATTCTCACGGAAGTCGATCACCATTTCCGCGAACTCGGTCCACTGGTAGCCGAAGCTCTCGCGCGTGCGCCGAATCGCGTCGGCCTCCGCTGTCTTCACGATGGGGACGTCGGGCAGCGGCGGCAACCGATCCCGATAGCGCTGGACGAAGTCGGGAAACAGTTTGAAGGCGTCTTCGAGAATGCGCGGGATGCCGTTGACGATCGGAAACAATCGTCCGCAGTCGCACCGCAAGACGCCTTCGGTCACGTCGCCGTCGGGCGCGGGCGGCACGAACGGATCGACCGAGAACGGGCCCGCACACCACGGGCACATCAGCAGCTCACGCAATCGAGGTTTCACTGTCGGGGACTCTCCGGCGTCACTTTCTGGATGACGAATTCGCGAACGCCGCCGCCGACGTTCAGCTTGATGGTTTCGCCGACGACCATCGGCTGATCCATCGAATAGCACTTGCCACGGGCGAGCGTGCAGCGCAGCCGCAATTCTGCGGACACCGACGATCGACCGACGATCGGCGCGTCGACGGTACCGGAACCGACGTCGACCTTCGCGACATCCGGTCGTGGAGAGCCGATCGAGATCACCTCGCCCATCGGGCTGGTCGCGCCGGTTGGAATCTGCTCCGCGGCCTTGAGCGTCGGCACCTCGTTCGCATTGAGTCCGACAAACGCGCCGACAATGCGCACGATGGTCTCGCGGTACCGCGACACCGCGTCGATCTTCGGCGCCGGTATGACGGTGAACGCCGACTGCGCGGCGCCGACGATCTGCGTCTCGTTGCGGAAGATCAGGTCGTACGTGCCGGGCAGCAACTCGTCGAGCGTCTCGACCTCACCCAGCGTCGGGCTCTCGAGGCGGAACGCCGCTTTCGCGCCGTTGACCGGCGTATACGAGTCCATCTTCACCCAGTGCATCGAGTCGTGCATCATCTTCGTCGGCTCGCCGGTCCGCTGCACGTACACATGCATGTACGGCATCAGGTTCTCGCCTTTGATGGCCATCCGCAGCGTCGGCGCTTCCGTGAACGTATTCGGCGACACCTCGACGACGCGCGGTGGCGGCGGCACGGCGATGAGTCGGTATCCCACGCCCGCGAGCGCAAGCGTGACGACGACGCCGACCGAGACGGCGGCATCGAACACGTTCATCACGCCAAACACACGGCCGCGCTCGTCAATGAAGGCCATCACGACACCACCTTTGCCGGCCGCAGCATCGCGAAGGATCCCGCGAGTTGTGCGACGCGACTGGCGACCGCCTGTCCACCGATCCCCGCGAGCGCGATGACAAAGGGCGCCATCATGTCGCGATGCCGCATGGCGGTCCCGATGTTGCCGCTGTTGGGACCGATGATCGCGAGCGCCACGCCGACGATCCCGATGCACAGCGACGTCAGCAGCGGATCGCGCCGCCCACCCGACCCGACGCCGACGACCGCCAGAATCAACAACGCGTACCACGCGATCTGCTGCGGCGCCACGAGCGCCCACCTCGGCGAGACGATGGCCCACGGCCGCGGCTCGATGAGCAACGCTATCGGCGCGCGCACCAGAAACCGAACCGCCTCGTCCGTGTGCATCGTCAACGGCTCGGGAACGTCATGAATCATGTAGAACCGATCGTCAAGCAGGCGATAGTGCGCGCCAGGCGAGAAGGTGTGTCCGATGTGCCGGCGCGCCGCCTGGATCACCGCCGCGTCGATGCGGCCGCGGATCGAAGGCCGCTCAACCGCGCGCCAGGTCACCAACGGCAGGAGGACCGCCATCGCAAGCGTCAGCCACCACCGCCGGGTCGCGACGTAGAGGATAGCGCCCGCAACGACGCCGCCGACGAGGATCTCGCCGGCGCCGTTCCGTAAGGTCAGGCTGAGCGAGATCGCGATCGCGCCAACGCCAAGCGCGAGAACTCGCACCCACACGCGACCACGGACGATGAGGATCGTCGCTTCCACGGCCGCCACGAGCAACAACACCTGCATCGATTCCTTCAGCGGCGCAACCGACCACGCTATCCACGTCGGCAGAAGGAGGAGCGCGGTGAAACTCACGAACGCCGCAAAGTGCCCAAAGGCAACGCGGCAACGCCGGTACAGGAGCGTGGCGGCCGTCAGAAACAGCCCGACGCTGACGAGCGCCACGCCGTATGGCGACGGACCGAACAACACGTGGAAGTACGCGAGCGCGAAGTTGTAGCTCGAATACCCGAACACCGGTTCGAACGCTTCGAAGAAATCCGCGGGCGCGATCGGAACGCCGACAAACACGTTCCGAATCCAGATCGATCGCTGGATGGCGTACATCGCGTCGCCGTAATACGACGTGAACGTCGCCTGCCCGCGCGCAATTGTGAATGGCAACAAGGCGATGGCCGCGACGCGAATGGCGACCGCAGCGGTCATCACGGCGATGATCCAGCGACGCTCGGTCAACGTCGCGTCTCGCGTCGCCCAGCGCATCAGCAGCGCCGCCCAGATCGCGAACACGACGGCGAGCGGGCTCAGCGTGTAGATCACGCCAAGCAGAACGCCGGCAACGACGATGGTCATGACCGTTCGAGGATCGATCCGCCGAGACGCGGCTCGTCTGGCTGCGCACCCAGCATCCGTCGGACGCGGCGGAGGGGCAACGCACAGATGTACGCGGCGCTCGGTGGCCAGCTCACGATGCTGCGGACGGCGTACGTCATCGCCTTCGCCGCATCGCCCGCCTCGAAGAACGAACCCGACAACATCAGGTACAACTTGGCGTAACCGCGCCGACGAAGCGCCTTCACTTCGCGCGCGGCCGGATCCGCGAACATGCGCGCGAACCCGTACAGCATGTCATGTTCGAACACGGCGGGATTGCGATGCATGCTGCCGGCACGCAGCCGGTACTGCATCAGCGGTTCGCGCGCGACGTCGATTTCGGCGACGCACGCAATCCGCCGCCACATGTCCCAATCGGCCGCCGTGGACAGTTCGGGATCGAATCCGCCGACGGCGTCGAACAGCCGTTTTCGCACGACGGCCGTGCTGCCGCCGGCGAGGACGACCGTCTCGCGCAGCAACGCAATGTCGCGCAGCACGCGGCCGCGCAGCCCTCGCAGGTTCGTGCCGAGCGAATTCCCCCGCTCGTCGATGTACTCGACCCCGCAGTACACGAGACCGACCGCCGGATTCGCGAACAACGGCACCTGCTTCGCCAACTTGTCGCGATGCCAGCGATCGTCGGCGTCGAAGAACGCCACGAGATCGCCGCGGCTTTCGCGGATGCCGGTGTTACGCGCGCCCGACACGCCCTGGTTCGGCTGCGCCACGACACGTACGCGATCGCGATACGGCGCCAGGACCGACAGCGAATCGTCCGTGGACCCGTCGTCCACGACGATGACTTCGACGTGCGGGTACGACTGACCGAGCGCCGTCTCGACGGCGTCGGCGACGAACCGTCCGCAGTTGTAGTTCGTGATGACGACGCTGACGAGTGGCTTCATCGAGCGGCGGTGACCGCCTCGGCGGCGCGCGGCGCCGTGCCGGCTGCCGCGTCCTTCACGAACACGAAACTTTCCATGACGAGCACGTCCATGTTCGTCTTCATGAAGCACGCGTACGCTTCGTCCGGCCCGCAGACGATCGGTTCGTCCTTCACGTTGAACGAGGTGTTGACGATCACCGGACAGCCGGTGCGTTCGTAAAAAGCCTCGATGATGTCGTAGTAGAGCGGATTGGCGTCCCGGCGGACCGTCTGAATGCGCGCGGAGTAGTCGACGTGCGTGACGGCCGGAATCTCGGAGCGGATCGCGTGGAGCCGCTCAATGCCCCACAGTGTCGAGTCGGCATCCGTTTCGGGCAGCCGCTTGTCCGGTCGCACACCAGCGACGAGGAGCATGTAGGGGCTTTCGCCATCCAGCTCGAACCAATCGGCCACGCGCTCGCGCAACACCGCCGGCGCGAAGGGCCGAAACGATTCGCGAAACTTGATCTTCAGATTCAGCACCGACTGCATCGTGGGCGATCGTGGATCGCCGATGATCGATCGCGCGCCGAGCGCCCGCGGGCCGAATTCCATGCGCCCCTGCATCAGGCCAACGACTTTTTCGTCGGCGAGGTACGCCGCGATCCGTCGAGCGAGCTCCGCGCGCGGCACGCGCTCACCCGCAAGATTGCGGGCGCGCTGCCATGCGGCGATGTCGTCGTCGGAGAACCGAGGTCCGAGCAGCGACGCCTGCATCTCGTCGTCGTACGGCGGCGGGGTCGCAGTGGCCGGCGCCGACATCGACACCCAGGCGCCCCGCCGTTCGGCACTGACGCGCGGCTGCTGGAGATATCGATGCCACACGGCGAACGCCGCGCCAAGGGCGCCGCCCGCATCGCCGGCCGCCGGCTGGATCCAGATGTCCTTGAAGGGACCCTCGCGGAGGATCCGTCCGTTGCCGACGCAGTTGAGCGCGACGCCGCCCGCCATGCAGAGCCGGTCGAGCCCGGTTCGCTCGTGCGCGTGCCGCGCCATGCGCAACATGATCTCTTCGGTAACCACCTGGATGGATCGCGCCAGATCCATTTCGCGCTGCGTGACCGGATCGTCCGCTTTGCGAACGGGACCGTTGAACAATTTGGCGAAGCGATCGCCGGTCATCGTCAGCCCGTGCGTGAACTCGAAGTAATCGAGGTTCAGCCGGATGCTGCCGTCGTCGCCGATCGCGACGAGCTCGTCGAGGATCTGCTGGACGTACTTCGGCTCGCCGTACGGAGCGAGCCCCATGACCTTGTATTCGCCTTCGTTGACCTTGAACCCGGTGAAATAGGTGAAGGCCGAATACAACAGCCCGAGCGAGTGCGGGAACTGGGTTTCGACGAGCAGCGTCAGCTCGCTGCCTTTGCCGACGCCGATCGAGGACGTGGCCCACTCACCGACGCCATCAATCGTCAGGACGGCGGCCTCTTCGAACGGTGACGGATAGAACGCCGACGCCGCGTGCGACTCGTGGTGGTTGCCGAAGAGCACCGGCTTTTCGCTCTCGAGCTCCTTCTGGATTTCTTTCGCGAGCCACAGCTTCTCACTCAGCCAGATGGGCATCGCCATCAAGTACGGACGAAGCCCTTTCGGCGCCATCGCCACGGCCGTCTCGAGCAGGCGGTCGAACTTGACCAGCGGCTTCTCGTAGAACACGACCTCGGCGAGATCGCGCACGCCGATGTTCGCCTCGCGCAGGCAGTAGTCAATCGCGTGGCGCGGAAAGCTGGCGTCATGCTTGATCCGCGTGAAGCGCTCCTCTTGCGCCGCGCCGACGATGCGGCCGTCCCTCAGGAGACAGGCGGCGGCGTCGTGGTAGTACGCGGAGAGACCGAGGACGTACGTCGGGCTGTCGTTCGGCATCCAGTTAGAACAGCGTGTAGATGAACGGCGCCACCGCACTCGACTGCGCAAAGACCAGCAGCAGCCCGAGGACGACCAGCACCACGACGATCGGCGCCAGCCAATAGCGCTTTTCGTGTTTCAGAAACTCGAAGAACTCGCCGAGAACCGTTCGTCTCGCCATATCAATCCCTCAAAACAAGTGATCGTAATGATCGTGATTGCGGAGTCGTTCGGGCGCCGGTACCCAGCGCGGTGGTGCGGCGCGCCACCGGCGGCCGAGCGGATCGCGTCCGAGCAGCCGCTGCACGAAGCCGTACGGCGTCAGAATCAACACAAAGAGCAGCGTCAGCAGGATGCGGCTGTTCACCCACCCGATCGCGCGCGCGACGAACATCCATGCGCGGTTCGGACGATCGAGCCACTGCGGCGCGGCGGCGGCGACCAGCGCCAGCACAATCGCGGCGATCCCGAACGCCAGCGATGCCCGTTCGAAGCCGCGCCACCAGCGCCAGGCCGACACGAGCGCGCTCAAGCCCGCAAACGTCCAGCCGAAGGATCGCGCCGCTTTGATCGAATTGGCGACTGTCGTTTTCACCGTTACCTCGTGCGTCGCGTCCAGCGCCGCACCAACGAGTCCTGCCAGGCCGCGCTGATTTCGGCCGGCCACGCGGCGAGCGCCGCGGCCGCGGCCGCGAACAGGATCCACGCCGTCCACGTCCACCATCCCACTCGACCGCTGAACACGAGATAGAGCGCGACGTGCGTGATTGTCGCGACGAGTAAGACTCCGCCGGCGAGGCGCACCTGCTCGGCCGGTGTCGACGAGGATATCTGGCGAAGGGTCGGCAGCAACAGGCGACGGACGCGTGATGTCTCCCACGCGTGTCCCGGCACGTCGATGGCACGATCGAGCCACGCGACAATCCGGCTCGAACCCACGATCTGTTTGGCGCGCTGTTCGTCGAACGGATCGGGCGGCGGTATCACTGCGCGTTCACCATGAAAGCTGACGGCCACGTGGCAATCTCCCGGTGGTTGTCATAGATGTGCAAATCGTAGTCACCCGGCGGCAGCGGCGGAAACCGTAACTCGCCGACGGTCAGGTCGCCGACACCGATCCATGCCGCACGCCGCGGATCGTTGTCCGGTGCGTTGCCGTGCGACGCGACGCGCGCCTCGAGAAACGGCCGGATCGCCCGACCGTGCAGCCACAGTCGAATCGGATCGCGGCCGGAGAACACGGACGGCGTCACGGACGTGAGTACCGGCGTCACCGGCGCGACTTTGTCGAGCGCGATCGTGCCGGCGACTGCCATGAGGGCGATCGTGACCGCGACCGCTGCGTCGACGGGATTGATGCGCGCCACTGCCTAGGGAATCTCTTGCGTCGACACGATCTTGATGATCAACCCGTCGATCACGTAAGCGGCGGTTCCGAACCAGAAGGTTTCGCCGGCGCGGATTCGCTGCCCTTCCGGATACACCCATAT
>DASREL010000012.1:0-4577 GCA_035652075.1 Vicinamibacterales bacterium | reverse complement strand
GTGGTCACCGGCACCGGGATGGGCTTGTCGATCGCGCGCGGACTGCTCGCGGTCGAAGGCGGACGCGTGTGGGCCGAAAACCGTCCGGACGGCGGCGCCGAGTTTACGATTGCCGTGCCCGTTGACGTCAAGGCATGACGCGCGCTGCCCGCCTTCTGCTCGTCGACGATGAACCATCCATTCAGCGATCGCTGACGCCGCTGCTGCGATCGCGTGGCTACGACGTCGACGTGGCCGGAACCGGAAAGGACGCGTTGTCGATCGCCGTGGCGCATCCGCCCGACCTCGTGATCCTCGATCTTGGCCTGCCTGATCTCGAAGGCACCGAAGTGTGCCGGCGGATTCGCGAGTCGTCGTCGGTGCCGATCATCATTCTGTCGGCGCGCGGCAACGAAGCCGACAAAGTCGCGGCGCTCGATCTCGGTGCCAATGATTACGTCACCAAGCCGTTCGGCCCGGAGGAACTCCTCGCGCGCATTCGTGTCTGGCTGCGCGGGTTGGCGAGCGACGAGCCGGCCGAAAGCGGTCGCGTGACAGTCGGCGATCTGACGATCGATTACGACCGTCGTCGGGTCGTTCGCGGCGCCGAAGAAATCCGGCTGACGCCGAAGGAATTCGAATTACTCGCGTATCTCGCGCGGAATCCGAATCGCGTGCTGACGCACCGGGCGATCCTGAAGGTGATCTGGGGCCAGAACGCCGTCGATCAACCGGAGCACCTGTGGGTCCTTGTGGCGCAGCTCAGGAAAAAGATCGAACCGGATCCGTCGACTCCGCGTTATCTCGTCAGCGAACCGTGGGTCGGGTACCGGCTGGTCGTCGCTTAGTCAATTTTTAGGAGCTTTTTCGGTACGCATAAGGCGCGGGCGCGTAGCGTTGAAGGTGAACGCGATGCAGCCCACGGTTCATGTCCTCGCGACGACATTCGAAGCCACCCGCTCGGCGCTCGAAACAGCGGTTCCGCTGGCACGCGGCGCGGGCGCACGACTGCTCGTGCTGGTTCCGCAGGTGATGCCCTATCCCGTGGACTTGGAGCAGCCGGTGCAATCGTCGACGTTCGTCGCGCGCCGCTATCGCGAAGTCGTCGAGGAGCTTGGCGGGGAAGCCGCCATTCGCGTGTGCGTCTGCCGCAGGCCTGGCGACATCGTCCAGATCCTTCCGGAGCGTGCGGTCGTCGTCGTCGGTGCACAGCCGCTTGGGTGGCTGCCAAACATGACGCACCGATTGGCGCGGCGAATCTCGGCGCTTGGCCACCACGTGGTGCTCGTCGCGTCGCTGTTCGTGTGTCTATGTCTCGCAGGGACCGCGCGCGCGCAGGGCGCGCCGAAGCCTGAACTGCAGTACGGCGCGTTCATCGACCTGGGCGATCTGTTCGACTCGAACGCGCCGGCCAATCATCTGTTTCGAAATCGTGGGACGACACCGGAGGTCGACGATTTCGACGTCAACATCGCCGGCGCGTACGTTCGAAAAACCGTTGCGGAATCATCGCGCGGCGGATTCGAAGCGACGGTCCAAACAGGCAAGGACTCCGAGGCGTTCGGGTTCTCGGCGGTCGACCCAAATCTGCGCGGTGCGGATGTCCTGCGGCATTTTGGTCCGCTCAACGCGTCGTATCTCGCGCCGGTCGGCGCCGGCCTCACCATCCAGGGCGGCATTTTCAGCAGCCTGATCGGATACGACTCGCTCTACGCCAAAGACAACCTGAATTACACGCGGCCCTGGGGCGCCGATTACACGCCGTATTTGATGATGGGCGTCAACGCTGCGTACCCGCTGTCGTCAACCGTCACGCTGACGGGTTTTCTCATCAACGGATACTTCCACCTGGCGCAGTCGGACAGCCCGACCGCCGGCGGGCAGATTGCGTACAAAGCGAACGATCGGATCACGTTCAAAGAGACGGCGATGTACGGGTCGAGTCGCGTGCTGTCGGACACGTGGATCGAGCGCAAGACGTCGACCGTCACCGCCGCTGCGGAATACCAACTTGGTCACGAGCCGCAGGCGTTGTGGATGTCGGCGCAAGCGCCTGTGCAATGGCGCGTCGGCGGTCCGTGGGCGCTGACCGTTCGCCCCGAGTTCGCCTGGGATCGAGACGGCCGCTGGATCGGCGTCCCCGAATCGGTGGCCGCGCTGACGACAACGGTCGAGTACCGCGCGGCGTACCGCGGCGCGCACGCGACCGTCCGCGGCGAATATCGCCTTGATACATCGAGGGGAAGCGGCGGCGGCTTCTTCGCCGACGCCGACAATCATCTCGTCCCGACACAGCACCTGTTTATCGTCGCCGCCATCCTGACGTTCGACGGCACGCACGCGTGGTGAGCATCATGGACGTTGTCTTCCTGCTCGTGACCGTCGCCTTCTTCGCGCTCGGCTTGCTCTACGTGCGCGGATGCGAGCGGCTGCGATGACCCTCGACTACATCGTCGGCATCCTCGTCACGATCGGACTGCTGATCTACCTGACCGTCGCGCTGCTGAAGCCGGAGAAATTCTGATGACCGTCAATGGCTGGCTGCAGATCGGCGTCTTTCTCCTGGCGATCCTTGCCGTGACGCCGCCGCTCGGTCGCTTCATGACGCGCGTGTTCCGTCGCGAGCGGACGTTTCTCGATCCAGTCCTGCGGCCGATCGAACGCGGCATTTACCGCGTCAGCGGCGTCGATGACACGCGAGACATGCGATGGACGGAATACGCCGCCGCGATGCTGCTGTTCAGCCTCGTGACGATGGTCGTCCTGTATGTGATGCAGCGCCTGCAAGCGTGGTTGCCGTGGAATCCGCAGAGGCTTGCCGCCGTGCCGCCGGATCTGGCGTTCAACACGGCCGCGTCGTTCACGACGAACACCAACTGGCAGGCGTACAGCGGCGAGACCACCGTGAGCTACTTCACGCAGATGGCCGGTCTCGCGTACCACAATTTCGTGTCGGCGGCCGTCGGCCTGGCGCTCGCGATCGCGTTCATCCGCGGCATCGCGCAAAAAGAGCAGGCGACGATCGGCAACTTCTGGGTCGACCTGGTGCGCGGAACGCTCTGGGTTCTGCTGCCGTTCTGCATCGTCGGGACGTTGCTGCTGGTGTCGCAGGGCGTCGTGCAGAACCTCCGTCCGTACGACGCGGTCACGCCGCTCGATTCGAAATCGCAGGTCATCGCCCAGGGGCCGGTGGCGTCACAGGAAATCATCAAAGAATGGGGGACGAACGGCGGCGGATTCTTCAACGCCAACAGCGCGCACCCGTTCGAGAATCCGACACCCGTATCGAACTTCATCGAGATGTTCGCGATCTTCGCGATCTCCGCGGGACTGACGTGGACGCTCGGCGACATGACCGGCTCCCGCCGCCACGGCTGGGCGATCTGGGGCGCGATGGCGTTTCTCTTCATTGCCGGCGTCACCGTCGCGTATTGGGCGGAGGCGCGCGGCAACCCGATGCTCGCCGTCGCCGGACCGAACATGGAGGGGAAGGAAGTCCGCTTCGGCATCGCGAACACCGCGCTGTGGGCGACGATCACGACTGATGCGAGCTGTGGCGCGATCAACGGCTGGCACGATTCGTTTACGCCTTTGGGCGGTCTCGTGCCGCTCGTCAACATCATGCTCGGCGAGGTGATCTTCGGCGGCGTCGGCGCCGGTATGTACGGCATGCTCGTCTTCGTCATCCTCGCGGTCTTCATCGCAGGACTCATGGTCGGCCGCACGCCCGAGTATCTCGGCAAGAAGATTCACGCCTACGACGTGCAGATGGCCATGCTCGTCGTCCTCGTCTTCCCGCTGACGATTCTCGTGCTCAGTGCGATCTCAACCGTCGCGAAGGTCGGCCTCGCCGGCATCAGCAACCCAGGACCGCACGGTCTCTCCCAGATTCTGTATGCGTTCGCCTCCGGGACCGGGAACAACGGCTCGGCGTTTGGCGGCCTGAACGCCAACACGCCTTGGTACAACGTCACGCTCGGCGTAGCGACGCTGATCGGACGCTTCTTCATGATCGTGCCGATGCTGGCGATTGCCGGAAATCTGTCGCAGAAAAAGCTCGTGCCGCCGTCGCCAGGTACGTTCCCGGTCACGACGCCGCTGTTCGCCGCGCTGCTCGTCAGCGTCGTGGTGATCGTCGGCGCGTTGACGTTTTTCCCGGCCCTCAGCCTCGGCCCAATCGTCGAGCATCTGCTCATGAATCAGGGACAGGTCTTCTGATGGCTGCGAAGACGCTCTCTATCTGGGATCCCGCGATCGTCCGCGGGGCGATGCACGACGCGATCCGCAAGCTCCACCCGCGAACCATGGCGAAGAACCCGGTGATGTTCGTCGTCGAGGTCGGCAGCGCATTCACGACGCTGGCGCTGATTCGTGACGTGATCCTCCAGCGTGGCGATCTGCGATTCGAGGTCCAGATCACGTTCTGGCTGTGGCTGACCGTGTGGTTTGCCAATTTCGCTGAGGCCATGGCCGAAGGCCGCGGCAAGGCGCAGGCGGACACGTTGCGCAAGACGCGCACGGAAACGATCGCGAAGCGCATCGCCCGCGATGGCGTAGGGCGGGTCCTTGCGGACCCGCCAGAGGACGTCCCGGCCGCG
>DASREL010000011.1:0-19817 GCA_035652075.1 Vicinamibacterales bacterium | reverse complement strand
TACACAAGGTGCTCTCCACGAGCACGTAGGGTGCTAGATTCGGCCGGCGCTACACGCACCTTGCAGCGGCAGCGCCTGCACCTTGCAGCGTCAGTTCCCTGCACCGGCAGCGGCAGGGCCCTGCACCTTGCGGCGTCAGTTCCATGCACCTTGCGGCGTCAGTTCCATGCACCGTGCGGCGTCAGCGCCGTGCACCATGCGGCGTCAGTGCCGGGCATCGGCGGCGGCAGCGCGCCTTGCACTTTGCGGGCGGCAGCCCGCTGTGCCTTGCGCGGCAGCCCGCTGTGCCTTGCGCGGCAGCCCCTGTGCCTTGCAGCGTCAGTTCCCTGCACCGTGCGGCGTCAGTTCCCGTGCACCTTGGGCCGGCAGCGCCCTGCACCTTGCCGATTACAACAGTCGAGCGTCGAAGGGCAGCGGCAACAGATCTTTCAGTTGGTGAACGCCTTTGTGATCGCTGAGGTTGGCGAGATGGATTTCGAGGTTGCCGCCGAACTCCCACAGAATCTGCCGGCACGCGCCGCACGGTGGCGTGGGGGCGTCGGTGTCGGCGACGATCGCGATTCGGGTGAACTGCCGATGGCCCTCCGAGAGCGCCTTGAACATCGCGACGCGTTCGGCGCAGATCGTCAATCCGTAGGTGGCGTTTTCGACGTTGCAGCCCGTCACGACCGAGCCGTCGGCGGTCTCGAGCGCCGCGCCCACCTTGAAGTGCGAAAACGTGGCAACCGCGTGCTCGCGTGCCTCGCGCGCCGCCTGCACCAGCGCGTCGGCGGAGAGCCGGCGGCCGTCACGCGGCCGGTCAGAGCCGGCCAATGATCCCCTCCAGCAGGGCGATGAACTGACCGCGAATCCTTCGTGCCGTCTCCATCACCTCGTTGTGATCGAGCGGCTGCGGCAGAACCCCGGCAGCCATGTTCGTGATGCACGACAGCCCGAGCACCTCGATGCCCATGTGACGGGCGACGATCGCTTCCGGAACCGTCGACATGCCGACCGCGTCGGCGCCGATCGTCCGCAGATAGCGAATCTCCGCCGGCGTCTCATAGCTGGGCCCGAGCAGCGCCACGTAGATGCCGTGCGGCAGCAGCAGGTTGATGTTTTTCCCGGCGGCGTCCGCAATGCGACGGAGGCGCGTTGAATACACCTCGGTCATATCCGGAAACCGCGGACCGAATCGCTCGTCGTTCGCACCAACCAGGGGATTCGTCCCCAGCAGGTTGATGTGATCGTCGATCACCATCAGCGCGCCCTGCAGAAATCCGGTGTTCACGCCGCCGGCGGCGTTGGTCAGGATCAGCGTCTTGACCCCCAGAAGGCCGAGCGCGCGCACCGCGAACGTGCACGTCCTGGCGTCGTGTCCCTCATACAGGTGGCACCGGCCGGCCAGGGCCGCGATGCGCTTCCCCGCCACGTTCCCGACCACGAGCTTGCCGTCGTGGCCGACGACTTTCGACGCCGGCCAGTGCGGCAGCCGGTCGTAGGGCAGCGTCACCGCCTCGGTCAGCGTGTTCGCAAATGCGCCGAGGCCGGACCCGAGCACGATGCCGATCGGGGGCGCGTCGCCAATCTGTGTGCGGATCGCGTCTGCCGCGTCCTTCACCTTGTCGTAGTAGTCCATCAGAGGAGGAATCCTGCAATCGTCGCGGTCATGAAGTTCGCCAGCGTTCCGGCGAACATCGCGCGGAGGCCGAGGCGGGCGAGGTCGTGGCGCCGGTTCGGCGCGAGCGCGCCGATGCCGCCGATCTGGATACCGATCGAGCTGAAGTTCGCGAAGCCGCACAACGCGAACGTCGCGATGGTGAACGACTTGGGATCGAGGCCCGCCTTCATCGGTCCGAGCTTCGAGTAGGCGACGAACTCGTTGAGGGCCATGCGGGTGCCGAGCAGATTGCCGATCGCCGACGCATCACGCCACGGCACGCCCATCGCCCACGCCACCGGCGCGAACACCCAGCCGAAGATGCGCTCGAGACTCAACGGCGCACCGGCGAGCGGAACGTGATTGAGGATCGCGTTGAGCAGCGCGATCAGCGCGAGGAACGAAATCAACATCGCGCCGACGTTGAGCGCGAGATGCAGCCCTTCGCCGGTTCCCCGCCCCGCGGCGTCGATGACGTTGACGTCCGTCTTCTCCACCTCGAGCCGCACCGTCCCCATCGTCTTGGGTGTTTCGGTTTCGGGCACGAGCATTTTCGCCATCATGATCGTGCCCGGCGCCGTCATGATGACGGCCGTCAGCAGGAACTTGGCTTCGATGCCGAACGAGATGTAGGCCGCCATGATGCCGCCCGAGATGTGCGCCATCCCGGAGGTCATCACCGTCATCAGCTCCGAGTACGTCATCTCGGGCAGATACGGACGGATCGTCAGAGGCGCTTCGGTCTGCCCCATGAAGATACTGGCCGCGACGTTCAGCGACTCGGCGCCGCTCGCCTTCATGACGCGCTGCATCACCGTCGCGAAGATGCGGACGACGATCTGCATGACGCCGAAATAGTAGAGGATGGCGAACAGGGCCGCGATGAAGATGATCGTCGGCAGCACCTGAAACGCGAAGATGACGGCGTACTGCGCGCCGCCCGGTCCGAACACACGCGTCATCGCGTCGCCCCACACCGTGCCGCTGCCAAGCGGGCCGAAGACGAACGCGGCGCCGACGCCGGAAAATCCCAGCAGCCTCGTGATGTAGTACCCGAGCGTGTCGAACGTCGCCTTGCCGATCGCCGTCTTGAGGACGATCAGCGCGAACAACACCTGCAATCCGAGTCCCCACGCGACGGTCGTCCAGTTGATGGCGCGGCGATTGGTCGAGAACGCGACCGCAATGCCGAGAATCACAACGGCGCCGAACAACGGCTGGATGATGCCGGGCATCAGCGGACCTCTCCGACGATCAACCGCATCGCTGCCGGTTGGCGATCGCCTATGGTGATGGCCTGTTTCGCGAGCGTCAGCGCCGCCTCGAGGCGCGCCCGATCGCGATAGTGCAACTCGAGGATCGGATCGCCGGCCTTCACCGCGTCGCCCGGCTTGGCGGTGATCATGATGCCCACCGCCGGATCGACCGCGTCTTCCACTTTGTCGCGGCCGGCGCCGAGCGACACCGACGCGCGGCCGACGAGCTCGGCGTCCAGCCGCGTGAGATAACCGGCGCGATCAGCGTTGACGTATTCGCGATCGGGTACGCTCGGCAGCAGCGAATAGTCGTCGACGACGCGCGGATCGCCACCCTGGACTTCGACCATCATGCGGAATTTCGCGAGCGCCGCGCCAGACGCGATGGACTCGCGGATGCGGCGCTCGGCGTCGGCGCGGTCCGACGCGACCGTGCCGAGGATCAACATGCGCGCGGTCAATTCGACCGAACAGTCGATCAGGTCGGCGGGACCGCGTCCCTTCAGGACCTCGATGCACTCGATCACTTCGAGCGCGTTGCCGACGGCGAGCCCGAGCGGTGTTTCCATGGCCGTGATGACCGCTTCGGTCTTGACCCCTGACGCGTTGCCGATGGCGACGAGCGACTCGGCGAGGCGACGCGAGTCGGCTTCCGTCTTCATGAACGCGCCGCTGCCGGTCTTGACGTCGAGCACGAGGGCGTTGATCCCTTCGGCGATCTTCTTGCTCATGATCGACGCGCTGATGAGCGGGATGCTTTCGACCGTGCCGGTCACGTCACGCAGCGCATAGAGTCGCTTATCGGCCGGCGCGATCTCTTTCGTCTGGCCGATCATCACGCAGCCGACGCGCTTCAGCACCGCACGCATCTCGTCGAGCGACAGGTTGACGCGGAAGCCCGGAATCGCTTCGAGCTTGTCGAGCGTGCCGCCCGTGTGGCCCAGACCGCGGCCCGACATCATCGGGACGGGAACGCCGCACGCCGCCGCAATCGGCGCCAGGATCAGCGACGTCTTGTCGCCGACGCCGCCGGTGGAATGTTTGTCGACCTTCACTCCCGGCACATCGGCAAGATCGAGGCGCACGCCCGACTGCACCATCGCTTCGGTCAACCACGCGGTCTCTTCCGGCGTCATGCCGCGCAGCAGAATCGCCATCAAGAGAGCGGACGTCTGGTAGTCGGGGACGGCGCCGCTCGTCGCCCCCTCGACGACGAAACGAATTTCGTCGCGCGTGAGCGAGCTTCCGCCGCGCTTTTTGATGATGACGTCTACGGCTCGCACTTCGGTCCGGGCAGTATACTTCGAGAGTCCCATGGCGCAGGCGTCCCAGCTGTCTCCAGAGCTGTCACGCGGCTTGCTCCAGCTTGCGCGCGCAATCATCGTCGCGGCACGCAACTGGTCGCTGTATCCCCAGGAACATCCGACCGTTGGCATTTCTGTGAAGCGGCTCGCCGACGCTATCCGGGAATCCTCGCTCGGTGCCGCCTTCTCGATCGGTATCACGCCCGACACGTTGATGATCGAAAACGCCACGGCCGACGCGACCCAGACCGGCATTGCCGAAGCCGCCGCCCTGCTGCACGACCGCGACCTGCTGCGGATCACCTTCATCGGCGACGTGCCGGCCGAGGCGATCCACGCCTTTCTGCGCGTCCTCGCGCTCGAACCCACGGAGCGCCGAAAACGCGGCGGACCGGCACGCATCTGGGAGACCGAGGGGCACCCGTCGCTGGCCCTCGAGCAGATCGACTACTCAAAAGTGTTGGCGCGGGAAGAAGGCGAGGTCGCCGAGCCGGCGAAACGCGACGACCTCTGGAAGTCGATCGTCAACTCGATTGCCGGGGGACAAAAGGCAGTCTTCGACGAACGGCAGCAGGAACGCCTCCTAGCGATCGCCAGCAGCCCGACAGACATCGCGGACCTCGCCACCGCCGTTGCGGCGCCGAAGTGCACGATGGACGGCTCGCCGATGATCACGACGCAGGCCGCGACCGTCCTCGCCGCGTTCCGGCACCTGACGAGCATCGTCTCGGTCATGGCGCCCGAGCGGATGCCGGAAGTCATGGGCAACCTGGCGTCCGCGGCGACGCAACTCGACGCCCACGTCATGATGCAGTTGATGCAGACGGAAGAAGATCCGGCCGCCTCGCTCCAGCTCGTGCAAGGTCTCGCCGGGGCGTTCGACGACGCGAAAGTCGCGCAGCTGCTGGCGACCGCAATGGCGCTCGACGGCCAGGCCTCGGATCGCCTTGCGACGATCTTCAACACGATCGCGCCGGACGAAGACCGCAAGCGGCGCGTGTTGACGATGACGCGGCACATGCTGAGCGAAACCGACTTCGGCCGGACGGGTCAATTCCAGGTGCTGTGGACGTCGATGGAAGAGCTGCTCGTCTCGTACAACGACAAGCCGTTCGTGTCGGAGTCGTACAAGACGGCGCTGGACGGCGTCGGCGGACGCGCGGAGAAGATGGCGCTCGGCGATTTGCCCCCCGAGCTGCCGGAGTGGATGGCAAGCCTCGGTCAGGAGAGCGTCCGGACGCTGTCGGTCGTCATGCTGATCGATCTGCTCACGATCGAGAAGACCGACCAGCGCGCCGCCGAAATCGCCGAAGACATGGAGGCGCTGGCCGAAGATCTGCTGATGTCCGGCGCTTACGCCGACGCGTTGACGGTGACGACCGCGCTGGCGCGTCGCGCGAACTCGCCGCTCCTCGGCCGCGACGCGTGCCGCCACGCGCTCGATCGACTGGGAGATTCGCTGGCACTGCGGGAAACCGCCGCGCTCATCGGAGACGTCGACGACACTGACTGGACGTCGATCAAGGCGGTCCTCGAAACGATCGGCGCGCCGGCCATCGAATCGCTCAAGCCGGTCGTCGCCGTGGAACACGACACCGTCGGCGTGTCGCGTGCCGAGGAAACGATCGTCGGCTTCGGCACGCTCGCGGTCACACGCCTGGCGTCGCTCGTCGCCGACCAGCGCTGGTTCGTGCAGCGTCGCGGCGCGCGTCTGCTCGGCCGCCTCGCCGCGGCGGAGGCGGTGCCCCTCCTGCAGCCGCTCGTCCGCCAGAACGATCCGCGCGTCGCGCGCGAGGCGATCGCGGCGCTGTCGGCGATTCGGGATCCGTCTGCGGCGCGCGCCATCCAGACGGTGCTGCGTGCCGCCACCGGCGAGATGCGCAGGGCGGTTGTCGACGCGCTCGTCGCCGGCAAAGACCCGCGCGTGGTCCCGATGCTCGCGCAGATCGTCAACGAGAGCGACCCGTTGGGCAAGGATCACGAGATGGTGCTCGAAACGGTGCAGGCGCTCGGGACCGTCGGCACCGACGCGGCGATTGCGCCGCTGATTGCGCTGGCGCTGCGGAAGAAATTTTTCGGCGGCAGGAAATTGCGTGCGCTCAAGGAGTCGAGCGTCGACGCGTTGATGCGCGTGGGGACGCAGAAAGCCGACACGGCGCTGCGTGATGCCGCACGTTCGGGGGATCGTGCGCTGAAAAAGATCGTCTCGGCGCGCATTCGAGGCTGATGGAAGGCAAGAAGGCCGAGGAACTGATTCGGCGGCTCGCGGCGGCGCTGCGGGGCATCGAGCTGTACTCGCCCACCCACCCGCTCGTGCAGCGCGGCATCGACGCGCTGACGTCCGGCGCGCTGGACGCGTTGCAGTCGGCGCCCTCGATCGTCATCGGCTTCATCGGCGACGAAGTCGTCGTCGACGGCAACCGGCTGGCGAAAGGCACCGCCGCGCTCGTCGGGTTCGCGCGGGACCTGCGCGAGCGGGAAATCGAGAAGATCACCATCACGCGCGGCGTGACGCGCGATGAGATCCGCAATCTCATCGCGGTCTTCAGCGACCGGACGTCGCCCGCGCCGCTGCCCGATCGTCTCAACGCGCGGGGCGTGCGCCACGTCCAACTCGGCCGGATCATCGTCGAGGAGGTCAGCGACGAGCAGGCGGGCATCGCGGCGGCCCGACGCGTGTACACGACGGCGGTCGAGACGGCCGAGTCCTTGTGGGAGGCCGCGAAGGCCGGCGACAAACCGGATCCGGCGGCGGCGCGGAAGATCATCGACGGCCTCGCGCGCCTCGTGACGCAGGACCGCACCTCGCTGATGGCGCTCACGGCGCTGAAGAAGTACGACAACTACACCTTCACGCACATGGTCAACGTGTCGGCGCTCGCGATGGCGCAAGCGCGTGCGTTGAACATCGAAGGGACGCTGCTGCGCGAGTTTGGCTTCGCGGCGCTGATGCACGACATCGGCAAGGTCAACACCCCGCTCGAAGTGTTGAACAAGCCGGACAAGCTGACGCGCGAAGAATTCGACGTGATGAAGCAGCACGTCGTCGACGGCGCGCACATATTGCGGCGCACGCCGGAAATGCCGGCGCTCGCGCCGATCGTCGCGTTCGAGCACCACCTCAAACAGGATCTGAGCGGGTATCCCGAAAAGATCGGCAGTCGGAAACTGAACCTGTGCACGCAGATCGTGTCGATCGCCGACGTGTTCGACGCGCTGCGCAGCAACCGTCCGTACCGGCAGGGCCTGGCCACGAACCGCATCCGCGCGATCATGGGCGAACAAGGCAATCCGGCCTTCAACCAGCCGCTGCTGAAACGCTTCGTCAACCTGATGGGCCTGTTCCCTGTCGGCAACCTCGTCCGGCTGAGCACCGAGGAACTCGCCGTCGTCTCGGCGGAACACCCGTCGGATCCGTTCCGGCCGCAGGTGAAAATCATCGCCAACGGGAAGGGCGAGTTCCTCGACGAACCGTTCCTCGCCAACACGTGGGAACGCAGCAGCAGCGGCGAGCATCCGCGCGCGGTGGTCGAAGCGGTCGACCCCGAAAGCGTCGGTGTCGACCCATTGAAATACTTGTGAGTACCAACCAGCCGGCAGACGAGGTCGCGAAGCCGCCGCTGTCTCCGGACGAGGCGGCGCGTTTGATCGAGTTTGCGCGCGCGTGCAAAGCCGCGGCGCGCGCCGTGGTGCTCTATCCATCGGGACATCCCGCGATCACGGCGACGCTCGGTCGCATCGTGCAGTTGACGGCGCCGGCGGCGCTGCCGGTGCCGATGCAGGTCACGGTCCACCCGAATGCGTTGTTGCTCGACGAGCGTGGGCTCGCGCGCGGCGAGGCAGCGGTCACCGAGCTCGCCGAACTGCTGCACAGTCACCTGATCGGTCAGATGACGATCCGCGCGGGCGGCGACGCCGACGCCTGGCGCAGTTTTCTGCTGCTGCTCGCGCGCGCGCCCGAGTCGATCCGCGCCGACGGCGGCATCGCGCGCGTGTGGACGACGATGGCCGGGCGCCACATCGAGTTGCGCGAAATCGACTACGCCGAGGTCCTGCGCGAGCGATCCGCCGGCGAGAGCGCCGTCTGGAACAGCATCGTCGCGAACTGTCTGCAGGGCATGGCGTTCGATCTCGACGAGGATGCCATCAAGGACCTGCTCGGGATCGCCGGGGACAGCGAGCGGCTCGCGGAGTTGATGTCGCAGGTCGAATCGACGGCAGGCCAAACGATGAGCGTCGGCGCAAAGTCAGCGGCGCTCCTCCGCATGCTGCGCGGCATCGTCGAAGCGGTCACGAAACATCGCCCCGACCAACTCGAGCCGGTCCTCGACAACATGGCGACCGGCATCGGCCGGCTGACCCCGGAAATGCTGCTCGGCCTGTTCGAACAGCGCGACCACGAAGACAGCAGCGGCGGCGGAGGCGTCGTCAACCAGGTCGTCAGCCGCATGTCCGACGGCACGATTGCGCGGTTCGTCGCGCGCAACATCATTCAAGAGGCGACGGCGACCGAGCGGCTCGCGGTTGCGTTTCAGTCATTGGTGCACGACGAGGGGGCGCGGCCGCGTCTCCTCGCGCTCGCGAAAGAAGACGTCGAAGCGTCGCCGCTCGGGAACAACGAGGGATTCCAAACGGTCTGGGATCACGTCGCCGAAAAGCTTCTGACGTCCTACAGCGACAAGTCCTACGTCGGCGACGCGTACGCGCGCGAGCTCAGCGGGGCACGCGAACAGGCGATCGAGGTCGAGCAGGTCAACGACGATCCGCCGGATCGCATCAGCGGGTGGCTGAGCACGGTTGCGACGACCGCGCTGCGCGCGCTCGACATCACACTGCTGCTCGACTTGCTGCGCATCGAAGAAGACGACGAACGCTGGGCCGCGATGATGACGCCGGTCGTCCGCCTGCTCGAGGATTTGATGCTGGTCGGCGACTTCGACGCGGCGCGCCAGCTCGTCGAAGTCCTCGTCACGACGGCCGCGGGTCCGGCGTCGAAGGCGCGGCGGCAGCACGCGATGATCGCGATCGACATGCTCGTCGCCGGGACGATGATCCGGCACCTCATCGGGCACCTCGCCACCGTCGACGAAGCGACGTTTGAAAAACTGAAGGTGATGTGCGTCTCGCTCGGGAAGGTCCTCGTGCGCCCGATCGCCGAGGCGATCGCCGTCGAGCAGAGTTCGCGCCCGCGCGAGCGGCTGACGATCATCCTGATTGCGTTCGGCAACGAAGCAAAGAAGACGGTCGAACAGCTCAAGAATTCGCAGAACGCCGCCGTGCGCCGAACGGCCATTCTGCTGATGCGACAATTCGGCGGCAGCGAGGCGCTGCCCGATCTGCAGGAGCTCGTCGACGACAACGAACCGCAGGTGCAGCGCGAAGCGGTGCGCGCGATTCTGACGATCGGCACCGACGCGGCGTACAAGATCCTGCAGCAGGCACTCTCGTCCGGCACGGAACAGACCCGTGAAGCGATCATGCAGTCGTTGAGCCTGCAGCGAGACGAACGCGCCGCGCCGTTGTTTGCGTACATCGTCCGCCACGTCGATCACCGCGGCCGACTCGGGACCGTGTATCTCCGCGCGATCGAATCGCTGGGCGCGCTGCGGGACCCCGAAGGCATCAGCCCGCTGAGGGAAGCGCTCTATCGCGGCGAATGGTGGGCGCCGCGGCGCAACGCGCTGTTGCGCGGCGCAGCGGCGGCGGCGCTCGCGCGCATCGGGACACCGGAGGCGATCAGCGTGCTCGACGAGGCGGCGGCGTCAGGCAGCCGCGGCATTCGCAACGTCGTCAAGCCGCACCTCGCGAGCCGCGACCGGCGCCGCGCTGTTGCAGGGACCGACGCATGACCGCACCTCGCTTCCAACTCGCCGACGAATTGCTGCGGCGGCTCGCAGCGGCGCTCCGATCGTCGCAGCTGTATTCGAAAGGCCACCCGATCATCGGGCGCAACCTCGAACAACTTTTCGCGACCCTGCAGCTGCTGCACAGTCTCGCGCCGTCGACGATCATCGGATTCGTCGGGGAAGAAATCATCGTCGACGACATGCCGGTGGCGAAGGCCGACACACTGGGCTCGATCGTCCGGCGGCTGAAGCAGGCGGGCATCGAGCGCATGACGCTCGAGCGCGGCATCACGCTCGACGAGTTGACCGCGTTCATCGACGCGATCAGCGCAGTCGAGCCCAAAGGCGCGGACGAGCCGGCCCACGAGCAGTTCGCCGACCTGGCGCACGTCCGCGTCGGACGTGTCACCGTCGACCAGCGCATCGAAGGCAACCTGACCGACATGGCGACGATCAAGCGCATGTACAACGACGCCGTCGCCGGCGCGAACAGCGTGTGGGACAGCGCCCAGACCGAAGGCAAGCCCGATGCGACGATCGCTCGAACGATGATCGACGGGCTCGCGCAGGCGGTCGCGCAGAATCGCACGGCGCTTCTCGCGCTGACGACCTTGAAGAACTATGACAACTACACCTTCACCCACATGGTCAACGTGTCGATCCTCGTCATGGGACAGGCGCGCGGGCTCGGGATCGACGGTCCGCTGCTCCGCGAGTTCGGCCTCGCCGCGTTGATGCACGACATCGGCAAGGTGAAGACGCCGCTCGAAGTGCTGAACAAACCGGAGAAACTCACCGACGCCGAGTTCACGATCATGAAACGGCACGTCGTCGACGGCGCAGAAATCCTGCGGCAGACGCCTGACATCCCCGCGCTGGCGCCGGTCGTCGCCTTCGAGCATCACCTCCGCATCGACGGCACCGGGTATCCCAACGGCGTCGCGCGCGGATCGCTCAACATCGGGACGATGCTCTGCAGCATTGCGGATGTGTACGACGCGATGCGGTCGCAGCGGAAGTACCAGCAGGCGTTTCCGACCGACCGCATCCTCGCCGTGTTGAAGCGCAACGACGGCCAGCAGTTCGACCAGCACCTCGTGCGGCGATTCGTGCAACTGATCGGCATCTACCCTGCCGGCAACCTCGTCAAACTCAACACCGGCGAAATCGCCGTCGTCCTCAAGGTGTACGCCCCGGATCCGTATCGGCCGCAGGTGCGCGTCCTCATCGATCGCAGCGGCACGCCGCTCGATGTCCCGTTCGAACTCAATCTGTGGGAGGACAGTGAGGATCCGCAGCGGCCGAAGAGCGTCATCGCACCACTCGATCCGACGGATTACAATCTCGACCCGCTGACATTGATGTGAAGTCCGATTTCAGACTCCGGGTCCTGAACGTCGTCCGGCGCATCCCGCCCGGCAAGGTGGCAACCTATGGCGGCGTGGCAAAGATGGCGGGCAAGCCGCGCGCCGCGCGCGCCGTCGGCAACATCATGCGCGACTGCGGCCGGCGCGACGTCCCGTGTCATCGCGTGATTGCTGCGGGCGGGCGCCTGGGCGGCTACGGTGGCAGTGAGTTTCTCAAGCGCTCGCTGCTGCTCGCCGAAGGGGTCGCGATCAGCGGCAGCCGCGTCCGCGAGCTCGACCGAGTCTTGTGGAACCCACGAAAGACACGAAGGCACGAAAAGCACGAAAAACCTTGAGTATGTTTCGCGGGTTTCGTGTTTTCGTGGGTTTCGGGGCTACTAAACCTCTCGCGGCCTTTTCACGTCTCTTCTAACCGTGAGCGCCAAGCAACGCACGCCTATCCCCTTCCCGTCTAAGGCTATGGACCCGGATGTGGAGGCGTTCGAGACCATGTATCGCGAACACTCGCCGCGGATTTACAGCATGGCGTGCCGGATGGCCGGTTCGCCGCAGGACGGCGAGGACTTGCTCCAGGAAATCTTCCTGCAGGCCTATCGGAAGATGGCCAGCTTCAAGGGCGAGTCGTCGCTTGGCACATGGCTCTACCGCCTGGCACTCAACCATTGTCTCGACTACGTGCGAAGCCGCCGCGCCAAGATGAACAAGCTGACCGAAACACTGGACGCGGAACACTCGGTCGAGCCGACGGCGGCACGCCAGACGCCGATCGCGAAACTGGATTTGGACCGTGCCATCGAACGCCTCCCCGACGGCTGTCGCGAGGCGTTCGTGCTGCACGACATCGAGGGATTCGATCACAAGCAAGTCGGCGAGCTCCTGGGGATTGCGGAAGGCACGTCAAAGTCACAAGTGTTCAAGGCGCGTATGAAGCTGCGCGCCATGCTGGTTTGAAATGCATCCCACTGATGATGTTCTGAACGAATTCGTCGAAGAGACGCTCGGCGCGACCGAGCGGGCCGAGGTCGAACAGCACCTCGCGTCGTGCGCGCCGTGCCGCGCGACGGTCGACGACCTGCGCGAGATTCGAGCGGTCGCGAAGACGCTCGAGTTCCGCGAGCCGCCGGCGCGCGCGTGGTCGCGGCTCGAGCGCGCGATTAAGCTCGAACAGGAGCACCTCACGCAGAGCGCGCAAAGCCCGCAGAGCCAATTGACTCCGCGATCTCGGCGCTCGTTGCGTGAGATCTCGGTATGGCTCGCCGCAGCGGCGGCGGTCGTCATCGCGGTGGGAATCGGCTATCGGGTGCTGCCGCGCGGAACGACGACGTCCGCGCCGGTCGCGTCAACGGCTCCGGCCAATGACGCGGCGGCATCGGTGTCGGTCGAAGCCGAGTTGAAAGCCGCTGAAGAGCACTACCAGAAGGCGATTACTGGCCTGGAGCAGATCGCCAACGCCGGCAAAGGGTCGCTCGACACGCAAACGGCGTCGACGCTGCAGAAAAACCTTTCGGTGATCGATCAGGCGATCAACGAGAGCCGCGCGGCCGTTCGCGCGCAGCCGACGAGCGAGCCGGCGCAACAAAGTCTGCTCGAGAGCTTCAAAGCGAAACTTGCGCTGCTGCAGGACACGGTGGCGCTCATCAACGAAATGCGCAAAGGCAACGACGCCGGCGCAGCCCGGATCGGATCCGGCCTCAGACAAAAGGGTTAACGACCATGCGACTCACCACCTCGTTCCTCGCCGCCGGTGTCGCGCTGGCGACGTGTGCCTCGACGGCCTCTGCCCAATACGTCGACACGCATGCGATTCGCGAAACGGTCCGCAGCGTCGTCCGCAGCGCCTACCAGGGCCGCGATCGCGGTCCGGAGCAAACCGAGCACGTCTCGAACAAATACAAGGTCGCGCGCGATGGCCGCGTTAGCCTGCAGAACATCTCCGGCGACATCGTCGTCACCGGCGGCTCCGGCGACGAGGTGACGGTCGAGGCCACGAAGCGCACGCGGGGCGATCGCGGCCGCCTCGGCGAGGTACGCATCGACGTCAGCGCGACGCCGGCGCGCGTCGACATCCGCACCGAATATCCGCGAATGACCAACATGAACGTGTCGGTCGATTACACCGTCACGGTGCCCAACGGCGCGTCGGTCGACATCCATTCGGTCTCCGGAACGGTCAAGGTGACCGCCGTTCGCGGCAGCGTCCGTATGGAAACCATCAGCGGCGGCGTGACCGCCAGTGATACACCGAATGTCGAGTTAGCGAAGACCGTGTCTGGAGATGTGTCACTTTCCGGAATCTCCACCGACGGGACACTGACGGCCGGCACGATCAGCGGAACGATTACGGCCAAGGGGCTGAAGGCGCGCCGGCTCGAGTTGAGCAGCGTCAGCGGCGACGTCAACCTCGTTGACGTCACCACGTCGAGCGTCCACGCCAAGTCGATCAGCGGCGGGTTCGAGTACGCGGGAGCGATCGCCAAGAGCGGCGACTACGACGTGAACACGCACTCGGGATCGATCCGGTTTTCGCTGAGCAATCCGTCTGGTTTCTACCTGAACGCCGACTCGTTCAGCGGATCGATCCGGACGGACTATCCGGTGACGATCGGTGGCAACACGCCGACGCCGCCGACTCCGCCGACGCCTCCTGGCCGCATGCGGGGTCCACGTGGCGTGGGACAAGGCGTGCACGGCGTCAACGGCGACGGGAGCGCGACGTTAACGCTCCGCACCTTCAGCGGCGACATCGTCATCGCCAAGCGGTAAGGCTCGACCTGAGCGAGCGCAGCGAGTCGAAGGTTGGTACTCGCTTTGCTGGGCTAGCGATAGACGTATAATTGATACGTCAGCTCTGCAGTAAAGCTGGAGGCGACGATGAAGCGACTGATTCTCGTGGGGGCTCTCGCAGGCGCACTTTCGGCGACGACCGCCTTCGCGCAGACGTCTGGTGGAAATCTCGGAACGGTCCACATCGCCAAGAAGGTGATGGCGGACGGCAAGCCGCTCGCGGCCGGCACCTACACGGTGCGCGCAACCGACGACACTCCGAAGCCAGGCACTGGACAGGATCCCAACGGGGAAAAATACGTCGAGTTCTTGAAGGGCGGGAAAGTGGTCGGCCGTGAAGTGGCGACCGTCGTACCGTCGACCGACATCGGCAAGATCGCGAAGAAGAACCCGCCGAAGCCCGGCCAGTCACGCACCGAGTTGCTGAAAGGCGGCGACTACTATCGCGTCTGGATCAACAAGGGCGGCACGCACTACATCATCAATCTCGCGACTGGTGAAGGGAAGGCGTAGCGGCTTCGAGGCTAGAGGCGAGAGGCTCTGACGGAGAGGGCTGGGAGCGATGGCTTCCAGCCCTTTTTGTTTGCGTTGGCGACGATGCTATCATTGATAGCAGACGGATGGCGCAGCTGATCGTTCGGGGCGTGGATGAGGGGCTGGTACGACGCCTGAAACGGCGCGCGGTCGAGCACGGACGCTCGGCGGAGGCCGAACACCGCGAAATCCTTCGCCGCGCGCTCACCGGCCAGGCGAAACACCAGTCGCTCAGGACTTTGTTGCTCGAGATGCCCGATGTCGGCGAAGACCGCGACTTCGAGCGCGTGCAGACCGCCTTCCGCAAAGTGCGGGTGTGAGTTATCTGCTCGACACGAACGTCATTTCAGAGATGCGGAAACGCGACCGCTGCAATCCTGGGGTGGTCGCATGGTTTGATGGCGTGGAAGTCGAAGATCTCTTCGTGAGCGTGCTGACGATCGGCGAACTCCGAAAAGGTGTCGACAGCCTCGCGCGCCGCGACCAGGACGCTGCGGCGAAGTTGAATCATTGGCTGTGCCAGGTCGTCATCGCGTTTGAAGACCGTATCCTCGACGTCGACTCTCGTGTGGCCGAAGAATGGGGCCGGATGAACGTATCAGCGACGTTGCCGACCGTCGACGGCCTCCTCGCGGCGACGGCAAAGAGGCATCGACTGACGCTGGTCACACGCAACACGCAAGACATCGCGCGAACGGGCGTGTCCTGCCTGAATCCGTTTGAAAAAAACGTGTAGCGGCTGACCCACCGACGACCGTCCCAGAAGGACGCGATAGCCGAACCCTCCAGCGCTCCGACCACAAACCCAGGACGTCGGCTGACAAATCGATGAAGATGTCCGGCTACTTGAAATCACTCTAGGACCACACGAAACCGGAGCACATGGCACCCAGTCCACTAAGCACCTCAGGAACTCTAAGCACCTTAGTCACCCTACGCACCCCACCTACACCGCCATGACGTCGAACTGCTCGTGATGGAGTTGGACGTCAGCTTGGATGCTGACGTCCTTTCCAATCGACTGCTTCAAGTCCTTCACGACCGCTGCTTCTTCTTCCTTCAACGCACGCGCGATGTCGGGATTCACGCGCAGCAGCAGCTTGTGGCCGTTCAGGTCCGAGCTGATCTTCTTGACCTCGCTCAGGATCTCGTAACAGATCGTCGAGCTCGATTTGATGACGCCGGTGCCGGTGCAGTACGGGCACGGCTCGGTCATCACGCGCTCGAGGCTCTGCTTCACACGCTTGCGCGTGATGATGATGAGCCCGAAATCCGACACCTGCAGCGCCTTTGACGGCGACCGATCCTTCTTCAGCTCCTGCTCGATCGCCTGGAACACCTTCTGGCGGTTCTTCTTCTCCTCCATGTCGATGAAGTCGAGGACGATGATGCCGCCCAGGTCGCGCAGGCGGATCTGCCGCACGATCTCCTTCACCGCTTCGAGGTTCGTCTTGACGATCGTGTCTTCGAGCCGGCCCGATGATTTCTTGCCGACGTAGCGTCCGGTATTGACGTCGATCGCGACGAGCGCTTCCGTCTGATTGATCACGATCGATCCGCCGGACTTCAGCCAGACTTTGCTCTTGAGCGCCTTGTCGATCTCGGCCTGCACCCCGTACTCGTCGAAGATCGGGTACGGCTTCGCGTACAGTTTCACCTTCGGCGCGAGACTCGGCATGATGCGCTCGACGAGCTCCAGCGTGCGCTGATACTCGATCGGATTGTCGATGCGGATCGCCTGATATTCCTCGGTCAACAAATCGCGTAACAGCTTGCTGACGAGACTCTGCTCGCGATACACGACCGCCGGCGCGCGCGACGACTCGCTTTTCTGCCGAATCTCGGTCCAGATCTTGTGGAACGACTCGAGGTCCGCGACGATGTCTTCCTTCGGCCGGCTCGCCGCGGCGGTGCGGATGATCACGCCGCCGGTGAAGCCATGCTGCTCGCGGAATTCTCGGACGATGCCGCGCAGGCGGCTTCGCTCGTCGCGCGACTCGATCTTCCGCGACACGCCGACGTGATCGACGGTCGGCATGAAGACGAGAAACCGTCCCGCCATGGTGACGTGCGACGTGAGCCGCGCCCCCTTGGTCCCCAGCGGCTCTTTCACGACCTGGACGAGGATCTCCTGCCCTTCTTTCAGCAGGTCCTCGATCTTGGGCAGCGGTTTGTCTTTGTCTCGGTCCGGCTTGTTCCCTTTGTGATCGTCTTCGTCGCCCGACTCGAGTTTGTCGAACTCTTCGATCGTGTCGATGACTTCGGCGACGTACAGGAAGCCGTCGCGCTCGAGGCCGATATCAATGAAGGAGGACTGCATGCCCGGGAGGACCTTCGACACGCGCCCCTTGTAGACGTTCCCGACGACGCCGCGATTGCGCTCGCGCTCGACGAAGACTTCGGCGACGAGGTCCTCCTCGAGGATGGCCACCTGCGTCTCGTGGCCATTCGAGGAGACGATCATTTCCTTTTGCATCACGAACACTCCTGGGCGGGCAGGAGCGGCGGGACCGGCGGGAGCGGCGGGATGGGAAAACGTTCTCCCCTCCTGCCTTTCCCGCCCCTCCTGCCGTTTCTGCCCTCCCGATCAGTTCGTGAATCTGCGCATGCGGACGTTCAGAATCAGCCCAAACCCGGCGAGCGTCGCGATCATCGACGAACCACCGTAGCTCATGAGCGGAAGCGTCAGCCCTTTGACGGGCGCCAGTCCTGCGGACATGGTGATGTTGTAGATCACCTGGAACGTAAAACTGGCCAGCACGCCGAGCACGAGGTACGAGCCCATGCGATCTTTCGCCAGCCTCGCCGCCTCGAGCGCGCGCAGAATCACAAACAAATAGAGACCGAGCGCCACCAGGACGCCGGCAAAACCCTGTTCCTCGGCCAGCACCGAGAAAATGAAATCGTTGTGCGCGACCGGCAGGAACCGCAGTTGTCCTTGCGTCCCTTTCCGGAATCCCTTGCCCGACAACCCACCGGACCCGACGGTGATGCGCGCCTGAATCTGCTGGTACCCGGCGCCCTTCGCATCCTGCGACGGATCGAGAAACGTGGAAATGCGTGACTTCTGATAATCCTTGAGCGCGAACTTCCACGCGACGGGCGCCGCGAGGACGAGGCACAGGAACATCATGCCGAGAATGCGCATGCGCATGCCGGCGAGGTACGCCACCGCGAGAAACACCGGCAGCAGCGTGACGGCCGTGCCGAGATCGGGTTCCTTCGCGATGAGCGCGAGCGGTACGAGCGTGAGTCCGGCGCCGATCGCCAGATCGGTCCAGGACGGCGCGCCGCGGTTCTCGCCGAAGAACTTGGCGAGGACGAGCGCGACGGCGACCTTCGCGAACTCCGATGGCTGCAGGTTGAAGATCTTGAGCGGGATCCAGCGGCGCGCGCCCATCTGCACCATGCCGAAGAACATGACGTAGAGGAGCAGGACGCAGACGCCGACGTAAATCAGATGCGACTTGTCGCTGAAGGACCTGTAATCGATCGTGAGCATGAACACCATCGCGCCCAGGCCGATCGCGATGGCATACAACTGGGTCATGTACATGCGCGACGTGCCGCGCGTCGGATCGTAGGTCGTGCTGTAGATCATCAGCACGCCGAGCGCGCACAGCGCCAGCACGGCAATCACGAGCGCCCAGTCGATGTGGTAGTACAGCCGTCGTTCGAACACGTTAGCCTTGCTGCTCCGAGAGATTCGGTTTCAAAACCGGCTTCGGCGGTAGCGGGCGCCCATCCTTTTTCGCAAAGAACGTATCGAGGATGTGGTGCGCCACCAGCGCCGCGTTCGATCCATGGACGCCGTGTTCGAGGAACACGGCCCCCGCAATCTGTGGATTATCGCGCGGCGCGAAGAACACAAACCAGCCGTTATCTCGCAAATTCTTGTCTGTTTTGCCGGCCGCCGCGGCCTTGCCCTGGTTGGAAATGACCTGGGCCGTGCCCGTCTTGCCCGAGACGTCGTGGATCGGCTTGCCGTCGGGGCCCTTGATGATGGCGTTGTGGCCCGTCCCGGCGGCGTTCACGACCATCCACAGGCCGTCGCGGATCGCCTGCAGCTTCTCCGGATCGACGTCGATGATCGACTGCGGCGCCGGCGGCGGCACCGGCTTCCACCCGGACCCATCGTCGACCGCCTTCAGCAGGTGCGGCGTGACGCGCGTGCCGCCGTTGGCGAGCGTCGCCATGTACACGGCCATCGAGACGGGCGTCACCGAGACCTGCCCCTGGCCGATGCCGACCGAGATCGTTTCGCCCGCGTACCACTTCTCGTGCCGCGTGCGCATCTTCCACTCGGTTGACGGCACGAGGCCCTGCACTTCGTTCGGCAGGTCGATGCCGCTCTTGACGCCGAGCCCGAGTTTCTCGGCCCACTTGTTGATCTTGTCGACGCCGACCATGTTCGCGACGGTGTAGAAGTACACGTCGCACGACTGCTCGATTGCGTGGCGCAGATCGATCGACCCGTGCCCGCCCTTCTTCCAGCACTTGAACGGGCGGCCGTAGAACACCGCGCTGCCGTGGCATTGGACGTGGAAGTCCGGCGTGATGATCCCTTCTTCGAGACCCGCCAGCGCCACCGCCATCTTGAAGGTCGATCCCGGCGAGTACTTGCCCTGGATCGCGCGGTTGTTCAGCGGCTTGCCTTCGTCGGTCGTCAGGTAGTTCCACGTGTCGCGGTCGATGCCCGACGCAAAGACGTTCGGATCGTAGGCGGGACGGCTCGTAAACCCGAGCACGTCGCCGTTCGACGGATCGAGGACGACCGCCGCGCCGTCGAAGCCGATCGCGTCGAAGCCGTCCTCGATCGCTTTCTGCACGTCGTAGTCGATCGTCAGCTGCAGCCGCTTGCCTTCGGTCGGCGGATCTTCTTCGAGCGTGCGAATCTCGCGTCCGACGCTGTTGACGACGACGCGCTTGGCGCCGTCCTCGCCCATCAGCATCGCGTTGTAGACCTTCTCGATGCCGGCCTGGCCGACGATGTCGCCGCTCTTCAGGTCCTCCGCCGCGGCGACCTGCTCCTCGCTCACCTCGCCGACGTAGCCGAACAGATGCGCGGCCATCGAGTTCGGATACTG
>DASREL010000010.1:0-25267 GCA_035652075.1 Vicinamibacterales bacterium | reverse complement strand
TCGATCGATTCATCGAAGCGGCGACCGACGGTCGCGCGGACCGCGCCGACCGGCTGCTCGCGCGTCATCCGGCGATCGCGCGTGCGAACGTATGGGCGGCGTTGCTGCTCGGCGACGCCGCGACCGTCGACGACCACATCGTCCATCATCCCGGGTTTGTGCTCGAGCGCGGCGGACCGCGCGGATGGGAGCCGCTCCATTACGTTTGCTACAGCGGGCTCGGGCGCCGATCGGCAGAGCGCGAGGCAGGGCTGGTCACGATCGCGCGACGGCTGATCTCGCTCGGCGCCGATCCGAACCTACGCTATCCGTGGCTGCATCATGGCGTGCATCGTCCCGTGCTCTGGAGCGCGGTCTGCGTCGCGGGGTCGCTACCGCTCGCGGCCGCGTTGCTCGAGGCGGGCGCGAACCCCAGTGACGGCGTGACGCTGCCGATCGCCGCAAGCGGCGGCAATACCGCTGCGCTGGATCTGCTGCTCGCGCATGGCGTCGATGTCGATCGCCCATGGGCGACGGACGGTTCGGCGCCGGTCTACGCGATTCTGCAGTGGGCGAAAATCGACCGCGGCGTGCGCTGGCTGTTGGAGCACGGCGCCGATCCCGATCCGGTGTTCGCCGACAACGGCGAAACGCCGCTGCACGTCGTCGCGGCTCGCTGGGACAGTGCGTTGGCAGACGCATTCGTCTCACGTGGGGCCGACGTCGCGCGGCCGCGCGCTGACGGCCGCACGCCGTACGCGATCGCGGAGTTGAGCGGCAACCGGGACGTTGCGGCGTGGCTCGTTGCGCACGGCGCGCCGCCGACGATCTCGGAGATCGATCGATTGGTCGCCGCATGCGCCCGCGGCGAGCGGGTTACCGCCAACCTGCGATCGGACCTTGGTCCCGAGCACTACAACGCGTTGTTTCGTGCGATCGAGCTGAACGACGTGCCGGCGGTCGAGGCGATGCTCGCCTGCGGCTTCGATCCGAACTGGCCGGACGAGTCGATCGGCAAGACGGCGTTGCACGTCGCCGCGCAGGAAGGTCGTCCCGAGATGGTGCGCGTGCTGCTCGCGCATGGCGCGTCGGTGTCCGCGCGCGATCGCGAGTTCAAGGGGCAGCCGCTCATCTGGGCCGCCGAAGGATCGCGCGGCTCACGCGCTGATCGCGACTACGCGACCGTTGGCCGCTTGCTGCTCGAGGCGGGTTCACCAACGGATTGGCAGGAAAGCGAAGAGCCATCGGCGGCAATTGTCGAGATCGTGAACGAATGGCGAGGGATCGAATGAACGAAGACCTCAGCGATTCTGGTCGATATGGGCACACCCGTTGCTCTTCATTAGGGCATGATGCTCAACCATTCACGCGCGGCGCGATTGACAATCGGAACGGCTCTGCTCGCGTTCTTCGTCGTCGGGTGCGGCCAATCGTCGAGCCCGACGAGCGCGACCAACCCGTCGTGCACACCCACGCCGACGAATCCGGAGTGCGTGAATCCGCCCGATCTCCTGACCGTCACCATCCAGAACGGCGTGTACTCGCCGAGTCCGGTGATGGTGAAAGTCGGTCAATCAGTGAACTGGAAGAACTCGGACACGATCGTTCACACCGCCACGGCGCCTGGTGTGTTCGACACGGGAAACATCTCACCGACGAGCGCCGCGAGCACGAACGGCGATCGCGTCACCTTCCACACCGTCGGCACGTTCAACTATCACTGCGCGATCCACCCGAACGAAACGGCCTCGGTCGTCGTGAGCCAATAGCCGAGTGGAGACGTCGGTGAGACGGTGTGAAATTGGTGGACCAGACGGGAGTCGAACCCGTGACCTCATGAATGCCATTCATGCGCGCTCCCAACTGCGCTACTGGCCCACACTGGTGAGGTGCGACGAATCTCCATCGTAAACCACCGGATGGCCCAAGGTCCACTTCGCTGAGTTTCCGTCCGATCCGCGCCACGCTTTCGTCCGCGCCGAAGAACGCGGCGAATTGGTGTATCCCGTTGCCGATCGGTCACCGAGGACGGTAGCCTGAGGAGCGGTGCGACCCCGGCCCTCCATCCCTGACCACATCGAAGATCACCGCGACTACTGGTGGCGCCGCGAAGGCACCCGCCAGATCGCGAGCGTCTACACCGCCGAGCAATTCATCGACGAAGTCGGTTTCGTCTCCTGCATGACCGACGCTCGTCGTCCGGGCGCCTCGCTGTACGTGGCGATCTGCGGCCGGCGTGACGCGGTGATGCCGCGCAACGTGCAGACGGACCCGGAGTCGTCTGAAACGTGGTTGATGAAGGACGAACTGCTCAAGCGCGGCAACGTGTATTACGCGAAGCTCTCGCGCGGCAAAGCGACGTTCGTCGCGCCGCGAATGATTCCGTACTTCAACGCGATCTGGGGCGTGAGGAAGGTCGACGAGCCGCGGCGGCTGTCGAAGAATGCGCAGCGTGTTCTGCATGCGCTGCGCAAAGAGTGGGAGATGGCGACGTCGGACCTGCGCGCAGATTCGGGGATCACTGATCGCGCACGGTTCAACAAGGCGCTGGACGAACTGCAGGCCGCGATGCTCGTCGTCCCCAGCGCGGTCTATTACGAGCCGAAGTTCACCTACATCTGGACGGTTGCGGTCGGACGATTCCCAGAGCAGTTGCGCAAACGAGTCAAACGCGAGACGGCGCTGACCGAGATCGCGCGCTGCTTTCTCACGACCGCGGGCCTCACGATCCCCGGCGAGCTCGCGAGGGTGACCGGGCTCTCGCGACGAGAGGCCGGCCGTGGCAACCACGCGCTCGTCGCCGAAGGCTTCGCCACGCGGATCGCATACGGCACGTATCGCCTCACGGCGCTCGGTTAGAACCTTCGCGCTATATCAGTCGGCACGGAGCGCCGTGATGACGTCGACGCGCGAGGCCCGCGCGCCCGGCATCAGCGACGCCAGCACGGCGGCGACGACGAGCACGCACGCTGAGGCGACGATCGGAACGACACCGGGCATTTCGATTTCGACGACGACGCTGCTGATGATCTTCGCCAGCGCGAGACCGCTTGCCGCGCCGACGACGATGCCGATGACGCCGATGAGCGCGCCTTCGCGAACGATCTTCGTCAGCAGCGCTGCCGGCGACGATCCAATCGCGAGCCGCACGCCGAACTCGCGCGTCCGCGCGCTCACCGAAAACGCCAGCACGCCGGCGACGCCGACGATCGCAATTGCGAGCGCGACGCCGGCGAACCCGCTGAACACCATCGCGTTCACGCGGTTCGGCGACAACACTTCGGCGCGCACATCGTCCAACGTCGCTGGCCGCTCGACGGGTTGATCCGGCGCGAGATCGCGAATCACTTTCGTCACCGACGGCACCAGCGCATACGGATCCATCGTCGTGTGGATGAACAGGCGTCCGCCGTTCATCTCCTGTTCCATCGGGTGATACACGGTCATCGTCGGGGCCGCGACGAGATGCTCGTCGTCGATGTCGGGCACGACGCCGACGATCCGCCGCGCGCCGTTGCTGACGCCGATGAACTTCGTCACCGGATCGGTCCAGTTGAGATGACGGTTCAGCGCATCCATGTTCGGGAACATGCGCTGCGCCAGGCTCTGGCTGACGATGACGACCTTCTCGCCGTCGCGCCGATCGTTCTCGTTGAAGTCGCGGCCCGCGATCAGCCGGACGCCCATGGTCGCGAAGAATCCGGGCGACACCGTGCGGAACTGGGCGCGTGGATCCTCTTCGCCGTTGGCTTTGCGATAGCCCTCGGCCATGAACTGCGCCGCAAAAAATCCCGGATCGCGCCACGGCACGACCATCCCGAGGGCGACGCGCTCGACGCCCGGCAAGGCCGACACGCGGTGAATCGCTTCGCGATAGAAACCGGTGATTTCTTCAGGTGCGCGCGTATACGATACGACCGGCACGTTGACGGCGAGCACGCTGCCGCGAAGACCGGTCTGATGCCGCTGCAGCGCGAAGAGCGTCGTGACGAGCGCACCGGCGCCGGCGAGCAGCAGGAAAGACGCCGCGATCTGGGTGATCGCGAACACGCGCAGCCGGCGATTCGTTCCGGTCGTGATCCGGACGCTGCCGTTCGACAATCCGAGTCCGGTCGCCGATTCCGCTTTCGGCAACCGAGGCACGAACGCGAGCAGAATCGCCGCCGCGAGCGCGAGGACGACGCCGACGACGAGCAAGCTCGAGTCGACGGTCACATCCTGCGCGCGTACCGAATATCGTCCCGCGTACTGCGCGAGGACCGACACCATCGGCCGCGCGATCAGAATGGCGAGCACGGCGCCCGCGCCGCACAGCAGCAGGCTCTCGGCCAGCAGCGTCCGACGCAGCGCGCCAGTGCCGGCGCCGAGCGCCGCGCGGATCGCGAGCTCGCCTTCGCGGCGCACCGACCGCGCGAGGATCAGGTTCGCGACGTTCGAACACGCCACGATGAACACGAGCGCCGATGCGGCAAGCAGCACGAGCAGAATCGTTCGCGCCGGCGAGATGATCTGATCGCGCAGGTTGACCGCGTCGATGCTGTAGTTGGCCTGCTTGCCGTACGCCTCGGGATGTTCGTTGACGACGGCGGCGTGGACGGTCCGCAGCTCGGCGCGCGCCTGGTCGAGCGTCGCGCCGGGTGCAAGCCGTCCGAACAACTCGGTCATGCGATGCACGCGCCCTTCGATCATCGTTGCGTCGAGATGATGCGGGCTCGTGACGACGTTCGCGACGATTTCGGTTTCCTGCGGATACTGCACCGACGGCTCGAGGACGCCGACGACGGTCGCCGGACGATCGCTCAGCCGAATTTGCCGGCCGATCACCGTCGGATCGCTCTTGAGCGCCGTCGTCCAGAAGCGATACGTCAACACCGCGGCGCCGGCCGCCTTCGGACCGTCATCATGCGGATCGAGCAGGCGACCGCGGATCGGGCGCAACCCCATCACGTCGAAGTACGTGCCGCCGACGACGCCGGCCCGGACGGTGCGCGGTTCGCCGAGGCCGATCATCGTGAACTCGATCGTCGAGAAATCGCCGAACTCCGAGATCGACTTCACGCGCGACTGCAGGTCTTTCAGCTCGGGGACGGAGAAGTGCACGTCCTCGACGCCGATGCCGCGCGCGCTCTGCTGGATGTAGATGAGCCGGTCGGCGTCGCGGTTGACCAGCGGCTTCAACAGCACGCCGCGGACGACGCTGAAGATCGCGGCGTTGGCGCCGATGCCGAGCGCCAGCGTCACGACGACGGTGATGGTCAGGCCTTTGGCCCGCGCGAGCGAACGTACGGCGAATCGAAGGTCGGCAAGTAGGTTCATAGATGTAGCGCAGGCGTTCAGGCCTGCTGCGTATAAGTCGAATGGAGGCTCCGGAAATCGACATATTATCCGCCCATGCCAAAACAGCTGTTACTCGTCGGAATCGGGGCGATTGTCGCGGTCGGTCTTTCGGGGCAGACGCGGTCGGTTCGGATGCCCTCGACAGCCAACGGCGAATGGCCCCATTACACGGCGGATCTGAAAGGGACGCGATATTCGCCGCTCGAACAGATCAATGCCTTGAATTTCAGAGAGCTCGAGGTCGCCTGGCGGTTCAAGACCGACATGCTCGGGCCGCGACCCGAATACAAGCTCGAGGGGACGCCGATCATGGTCAACGGCGTGCTCTACACGACCGGCGGCACCCGGCGATCGGTGATCGCGCTCGACGGCAAGACCGGCGAGCTGATGTGGACGCACAGCCTGCGCGAAGGGAAGCGCGCGGCGATCGCGCCGCGGCAACTCTCCGGACGCGGCGTCTCGTACTGGACTGACGGCCGCGGTGACGATCGCGTCGTCTACGTCACGACGGGATATCGCCTCGTCGAGTTGAACGCCCACAACGGCGCGCTGATCAATTCCTTCGGCGAGAGCGGCATCGTCGATTTGAAAAAGGGCGCGGTGTTCGGCAAAGGGCAGCAGATCGACCTCGAGACCGGCGAGATCGGTGTGCATTCCACGCCGACGGTCGTGAAAGACGTCATCATCGTCGGCTCGTCGTTCCGCGAGGGCGCGACGGTCAGCACGCACAACAACACCAAAGGTCTGGTGCGCGCGTTCGATGCGCGAACGGGCAAGCTGCTGTGGACGTTCAATACGATTCCGCGTCCGGGCGAGTTCGGCAACGACACGTGGGAAAACGAGTCGTGGGGCATCAACGGCAACGTCGGCGTGTGGACGCAAATCACGGTCGACGAGGATCTCGGTCTCGTGTATCTGCCGGTCGAGACGCCGACGTCCGATTTTTACGGCGGCCATCGTCCCGGTAACAATCTCTTCGCCGACAGCATCGTCTGCGTCGATCTCCGAACCGGTCAGCGCAAGTGGCACTATCAGGTCGTCCACCACTCGCTGTGGAACTACGACATGTCGTCGGCGGCGCTCCTCGCGGACATCACCGTCAACGGCAAAGCGATCAAGGCGGTCGCGGTCCCCGGGAAGCAGGCGTTTCTCTACGTCTTCGATCGCGTGACGGGACAGCCGGTGTGGCCGATCGAAGAACGTCCCGTGCCGCAGTCCGATGTGCCGGGCGAGAAGACGAGTCCGACGCAACCGTTCCCCACGAAGCCGCCGGCGTACGCGCGCAACTTCTTCAGGCCGGACGATCTGATCGACTTCACGCCGCAGCTTCACGCGCAAGCGCTCGAGAACGTCAAGCGATACAAGACCGGACCGTGGATGTACAACCCGCCAGTGCTCGGCAACGTCAACGGCATCCTCGGTACGATCAACATGGGCAACGCCGTCGGCGGCACGAATTGGCCGGGCGCGTCGTACGATCCCGAACTCCACACGGTGTTTGCTCCGGCAAACAACACTGGTCTCACGTCCGGATCGCTTGTCGAGCCGCCGAAAGGCTTCTCCGACATTCGGTATGTCTCCGGTGTCGCGGGACGTCCGTTCACCGAAGTGTTGGGACCTGGTGACTGCTGCGCCGCCGATTCACCGCGCGCGCAGGCGCAGCAACCTCCTGCCGCGGCGCCCGCCGCAGCGCCGCCGGCCGGTGGTGGCGGCGGTGGACTCGCCGTCGACGGCCTGCCGTTGTTGAAGCCGCCGTACGGCGTGATATCGGCCGTGAATCTCGATCGCGGCGAGCTCGTGTGGCAGACACCGCACGGCGATACGCCGGACAACGTGCGCAATCACCCGGCGCTCAAAGGTCTCAACATTCCGAAAACAGGACAGGTGCCGACGGGCGGCATCGGCGTCGCGGTCACGAAAACGCTCGTCATCGCCGGCGATCCGCAAATCACGACGACGCCCGAGCATCCGCGCGGCGCGATGCTGCGCGCGTACGACAAAACGAACGGCAATCAGGTCGGCGCGGTCTGGATGCCGGCGCCGCAGAGCGGATCGCCGATGACCTACGCGATCGACGGCAAGCAGTACATCGTTGTCGCCGTCAGCGGCGGAAATTACTCGGGCGAGTATCTCGCGTTCACGTTGCCGCGGTAGGCCTGTAAGCCTCGCGCTACTTCTGTTGCGTCGCGCTGGGTCTGTTCGCGTTCGACGCGTCGTGGAACGGATCGAGGTTCCAGTCGAGGAACGTCCAGACGCGGTTCCACGAGTCGCGCTGCTCGCGCGTGTTCTCGGGCTCCCACGTTTTCGGATCCACTCGGCGGTCGAACGTATGGCCGCCGAGCGGGTTGTCATACACCATCGTCTCGGCGAGATTCGCCTTGCGCGACCGCAGCGCATCCACGAGCTGCATGTCCTCTTCGATGTTCACGTCCTCGTCGTTCCTCGTGACGCCGACGTAGAGCGGAATCTGCAGCTTGTCGATGTTGTAGAGCGGCGAGCGATCCTTGTAGACGTCGTGCTTTTCGGCCGGCAGCCCGCCATACCGGTTCGCCGGATCGATCGCTTGATGCTGCCGCTCGACACCTTTCCATGCGAGGCGCTGGAACAGATTCGTGACCGGCACCATCGCGACCGCGGCCTTGAACGTCGTCTGATTCCGGAGGATCGACAGCAGCGTGATCATCCCGCCGTGACTCCAGCCGATGATGCCGATGCGTGACGGATCCACCTGCGGATATTTCGTCTTCAACACCTCCACCGCTGTGACGACGTCGTCCACTTCGTTGCCGCCGTAGTCGATCGCGTCGTAAAACGCTTTGCCGTAGCCGATGCTGCCGCGATATTCCGGCGCGATGACGACGTAGCCCTTGGCCGTCGCTTCGCGGATGTAGGGAATGTAGTGGTTGTATAGATGACCGCGGATGTTCTCGTGGACCCAGACGAGCGCCGGGTGTCCCTTCGCGCCGCGCGTCTTGATCGGTTGAAACACGAACGCCGGGATGTCGAGATCACCCACTTTGCTTTGGTAGGTGATCTTCTCCATCTGCATGTGCCCGGCGCTGGCCTCGCGCCAGTTCTTGTCGGTGTCGGCTTGGTCCTGCGCCATCCGCTCGAAGTTCGGCGGTCCACCGAATTGACCGCGCGGCACTGCGGTCAGCGCAAGCAGAAATAAAAAAGTTACGGTAACGCGTCGAGCGGGGACGTGCATCCCCAAATCCTACACCGATGGTGTCGTGGCGGCGGCCCCCCCGTGCGCGCGCGTCAACCACGCGCTGAGCAGCTGGGCCGCTTCGTCCGGCGTCCGCCCGTAAAAGGGCATCAATGCGGTCGGCACGCCGGGGACGCGGACGATGTAGGCCCGCCAGCGGTCTTTCGAAACCGCCGCGACTTCAATCGAAAACCGGCGCCCGGCGATGGAGTGTTCAAAGCGATGCACGTCGTGTGTCACTGATGTCGCCGAAAAAAGTGTGTGTGTTGAGGAACGAGCACGATTCTACGCGGGTTGCGTCCGCGATCAAGCGAAGCGCCGTACGAAAGCGCATCAACATTCGCGCGATCGAGATTTTTCGAAGCGCCACGAACGAAAATAATTTGCGTTGTCGCTTCATCCACAGCTTTTGCACCATCCGTCCACAGGATTTCCACAGGCGCTCCGTGTGATACGCTTTTTTGACCGAGATGCGCACTCAGATCCGCCGTGCCGTGTTGCTCGTTGCGGTGCTCTGCGCGCCTGTCGGCGCGCGGGCGGTCGACGAAGCGACGCTGTTGCGCGTCTTTTTGAAGGACGGCACGTCGCTCGTCAGCTACGGCGAGCCGGCGCGCGTCGGCGATCGCGTGGTGTTCTCGATGCCGACGGCATCGACGCCGAATCCGCCGCTGCATCTCGTCGACATTCCTATTGATCGCGTCGATTGGGACCGCACGAACCGCTATGCCGTCTCGGCGCGGACGACGCACTACGTGCAGAATCAAGCGGATACCGACTACGCGATCCTGTCGAATGCGATCGCGCAGGCGTTGAACGACGTCACGCTGACCAACGATCCGGCGAAGCGGCTGCAGATCGCCGAAACGGCGCGCAAGCGGCTGAGCGACTGGCCCGCCGATCACTTCAACTATCGCGCGGCGGAAATCCGCCAGATGCTGGCGATGCTGGACGAAGCGATCGCCGACTTGCGCGCGTCAACCGGCGTTCCGGGCCGATTCGACTTGAGCTTTGCCGCGTTTGCGGAGCCGCAAACGATCGTCGAGGCGCTGCTGCCGCCGCCGACGCCGCAGGAAGCGATCGAAAACGTGTTGACGGCGGCGCGTCTCGTCGACAACCCCGCCGAGCGGACGTCGCTGCTGACGACCGTCGTCACGGCGCTGGATCAACAGAAGAGCGTCTTGCCGGCGTCGTATGTGGCGACCACGCGCGCGCACGTGGAGACGGCGATCCGGAGCGAGCTGCGCGTCGACAAATCGTACGCGCTGCTGACGACGCGGGTCGTCGGGCTCGCCAATCGGCGTGCGAAGCTGGCCGATGTCCGTGGACTCGAGCGGCTGGAGCGCTACGTCCATCAGCGCGATCGGCTGCTCGGGACGAAACGTCCCGATTCGGTCACCGGTTTGATCGCCGTCATTCAGGACAAGCTCGACGCGGCGAGGCGGCTGCAGCTGGCGCGCGAAAAGTGGGCGCTCCGCGCGCCGGTGTTGAAGCAATATCAGCTCGCGATTCGTCAGCCGGTCGATTTGTTCGCGCAAATGGTGAAGCCGCTCGAGGCGATCAAATCGCTGGCCGGCTCCTCGCCGCTGATGTTGACGAGCCTCGAGCGGGCGAGCGCGCGGATTCTGAAGCTCGCGTCCGCGGTCGCGCCGCCTGACGAAGTCGCCGCAGCTCACGCGCTGCTGATCAGTGCCGTGCAACTCGCGCGCAACGCCGCCGAGATTCGTCGCGAGGCCGCGATGGCCGGCGACATGACGCGTGCGTGGGACGCCTCGTCGGCTGCCGCTGGCGCGCTGATGCTCGGCGCACAAGCGCGCGCCGACATCCGGTCTCTGGTTCGTCCGCCACAACTGAAGTGATTACCGCTCGTCGAACGCAGCTCATACGCGTTCAGGATCTTCACGGCTTTCGCCAGGCGATCGCGGATGTCGCGCAGGCCTTGAGGCCTGCCGTCGTCGTCCCGAGCCGGAGCGCCGCGCGCCAGCTCGGATTCGGCGTCACGCGCGAAGAACTCTACGGCGAACTCCACGCCCGTTTGACCGATGCGCCGCGTCGGCTGACGGCGATCGAACGCGACGTGATCGCGCAGGCATCCGCACGCGCGGTTGCCGACGCGGGCGCGCCGCTGTCGTTTCAACTGCGTCCGGGCCTTATCGCCGAGATGTTGCGGTTTTACGATCACCTTCGACGGCAGTCGCAGTCGGTAACGCGGTTCGAGGAGTTGATCGACGAGGCGCTCGGCGGTCACGATGATGTCGACAGCGGCGCGGCGCGGATGCGACAGCAGACGCGATTTCTCGCCGATACGTTCCGTGAGTACGAACGTCGCGTCCGCGAGACCGACGCGTGCGACGAACACATCCTTCGCGACCAGTTGCTCGCGACCGCCGCCGCCGATCCGATCCGTCACGTCGTCGTTACGGTCGCGGACTGGATCGCGGACGAGAACGGTTTGTACGTCGCCGATTTTGATCTGCTATCGCGAATTTCCGGACTGGAGCGGCTCGACGTCATCTGCACTGAGACCGTGTTGCGCTCCGGATTCCGCGAGCGTCTCGATCGGTGGCTGCCTGGGGTCGAGGAGACGGAACTCGGGGTTCGGGATTCGGGATTTGAAAAGCCGACGCTCATTGTTCCGAATCCCGATTCCCGAAACCCGAATCCCGAGATGTGGCACACGTTTCGCGATCGCGAAGAGGAGCTGATCGCGGCGGCGCAGATGGCGAGCAGCGTGGAGCGAACCGCTGTCGTGTTCAAGCGGCCGCTGCCGTACGTGTATCTTGCCGCCGAAGTATTCGGTGACCAAGGTGTGCCGCACCGAGTCTTCGACGCATTGCCCCTTGCCGCTGAACCGACGGCGGCGGCGTTTGATTTGATCCTCGAAGCGGTGACGTCCGATTTCACGCGCGATGCGCTGCTGTCGCTGCTGCGATCGCCGCATTTTCACTTTGACGTGGATCGCGCGAGCGTCAGCGAACTGGATCGGCGGCTCAGTCAGGCGCGCTACCTCGGGGGAGCGGACCGCCTCGAATCGTTTCATCCCGTGCTGCATGCGATCGCGAGCGAGCTTGCGCCGATCACGTCATCGCGACGCGCGTCGGAACAAATCCGATCGCTGCTCTCATTCTGGGCATCTCACTCGCGCGCGCTCGGTGATGACGATCCGTTCGCGTCGCGCGAGCGGCGATCGCGTGCGGCGATCGTCGATGCGCTCGAGTCGCTCGCGGCGGTCCATGCGTCGCAAGACGATCCCCCGTGGACGATCGAAGATCTCGCCGTCGCGGTTCGACGAACGATCGAAGAGCAGACGTTCGTGCCGGAATCGAGCGATCACGGCCTGCAACTGCTCGACGATCAGGCTGCCCGCTACGGCGACTTCGACGACGTCTTCATCGTCGGCGTCATCGAGAACGAGTGGCCCGAGAAGCCCCGTCGCAATATTTTCTATCCGCCGTCACTGCTCAAGGCGCTCGGCTGGCCGACGGAGAAGGATCGCCGCGGCGCTGCCGACGCGCGGTTCCTCGACCTGCTGTCCAGTGCGAATGCCCGAACGATTGTGTCGACGTTCACCCTCGAAGACGACGCATTGGTGTCGCGATCCATGCAATTGGACGAAATCCCCCGCGCCCGTTTGAGGTCTGACCCCAGTCTGACCCGAGTCAGACCCGAGTCTGACCCCAGTCTGACCCGGGTCAGACCCGAGTCTGACTCGGGTCGGGACACCACTCAGGCATGGGCCGAACTGCGCCGGACGCGCGGCGATGCGACCGACTCGCGGTTCCACGGCGCAATTGGCGCCGTCCCGCCGCGGCAGTGGTCCATCAGCGCGCTCGAAACGTATCTGGGCTGCCCGTTCAAGTTCTACGCACAGCACGTCCTCGGACTCGAAGAAGAGCCGGACGACGAAGAGGTGATGGATCCGCGGCGTCAGGGGCAGCTGGTCCATGACGTGTTCGAGCGGTTCTTCAAAGCGTGGCAGGCCGCGGGTCACGGCACCATCACCGCGAAGAATCTCGACACCGCGCGCGAGCTATTTGAGACCGTCGTGGACGGCGCGCTCGAAAAGCTGTCGCCAGCCGAAGCTGGACTCGAACGTACACGCCTCCTCGGATCGCCCGCGGCCGCCGGCCTCGGCGAAGCGGTGTTTCGGATGGAAGCCGAGCGTTCGACGCGCGTCGTGGAACGCCTGCTCGAGCATCGGCTGAAAGGCCGCTTCACGTTTACCGCGACCGACGGCGTTCGCCAGATCGACGTCAACGGCAAAGCCGATCGGATCGATCTCCTCGAGGACGGCACGTTTCGATTGATCGACTACAAGCTCGGGTGGCCGCCGGACAAGTCGCGCGCGCTGCAGCTGCCGATTTACAGCATCTGCGCCGAGCAGCAGCTCGTCTCGTACAACGGTCGCACCTGGCGGCTGCACGAAGCGGCGTATCTCGCCTTCAAAGGACCGCGACGCGTCGTCCCGCTCTTCTCCCGCGGCGATCGCGACAAAGCGCTCGCGGACGCGCAGCAGCGGCTCGTCGACACCGTCGACGCGATCGGCCGCGGCGAATTCCCGCCGACGCCAGACGATGTGTATCGCTGCGAGACGTGCACGTTCGCCAGCGTGTGTCGAAAGGATTACGTCGGTGACGTTTGAGCCGACGTTGCCGTTCGAAGATGACGTCGCCGAAGTCGGGTCCAAACGGACCCGCCCTACGGATCTGCCGATGGGCACCGGGCGCTCTAACGAGGTCACCGTAGGCCGGGCCCTTTCGGACCCGGCATTACCCGACGCGTCCGCCCGCGCGATCGCCGTCGATCCGACGCAGAACATCGTTCTCGAAGCGTCCGCCGGAACCGGCAAGACGCGCGTCCTCGTCGAGCGTTACGTCAACCTGCTGCGCGCGGGCATCGAGCCCGATCACATCCTCGCGATCACGTTCACGCGCAAGGCGGCCGCCGAGATGCGGCAGCGGATCATCGATCGCCTGCAGGAAGCGGCGCGGCTGTCCGAGTTCGACATGGCGCGGTGGCGCGAGCTGAAAGAACGGCTCGGCGACATTGCGATCTCGACGATCGATGCGTTCTGCCTGTCGCTGCTACGCGAATTTCCGCTCGAAGCGGACGTCGATCCCGGATTCGATCTCGCGGCGGACACCGACGTCCCGAGGCTGATCGAAGAATCGCTGGACCGCGGGTTCCGAATCTGCCGCGGCGTCGCCAAGGACGACGAGGACGTCGCGCTCGTGTTCGCGCAGCTCGGCGAACGGCGGCTGCGGAAGGGGATTGCGGCGCTGCTCGATCGCCGGCTCGTCGCGCCGCACGCGCTGCGGAAATTCCTGCAGCGTGGACCGCGCGATCTGACCGCACAAAAAGCGTGCGATGACGCGTCCGCCCGGCTGCGCGACATCTTTCTCGGCGTCCGCGACGGCCTCGAATCGTTCCTGCACGACGGGCCGATGCATCATCCGCAGTTCGCGATGCTCGCAAGCGACATCCGAGCGTTGGCAGCCCTGAAGGGCTGCGCTACAACCGCCGAGTTCCGCAACTTCATCGATCGGCTGCGCGCGTACTTTCTGACGCAGGACGGCAAGCCGCGCGGCGAACGATTCGCCGGGACGCCGTTCCGCGGATCCGATTGCGATACCGACGATGCGTGGAAGCGCCATCGGTCATCGGCGGCGCAGATTGCCGAGCCGATCGCGAACGCGATCAAAGGCTTCCGCCGCGATCTGAACGTCGTCATGTCGCGCGGCGTCTGGCGAATCTTTGCGGTCGCGCTGCAGCAGTATCAGCGGACCCTGGACGCGCATGCGCTGCTCGATTTTTCGGGCGTCCTCGAACGCGCCGTCCGGTTGCTGAAGGACCTCGACGAGTTCGCCGAGAGCCGGATGCGTCTCGAGGCGCGCTATCGACACGTGCTCGTCGACGAGTTCCAGGACACGAGCCGCGCGCAGTGGGAGCTCGTCCTGCAGCTCGTGCGGAGCTGGGGCGAAGGATTCGGCGCGGCCGACGATGCGATCCGCCCGTCGATCTTCATCGTCGGGGACCGCAAGCAGTCGATCTACGGCTTCCGTGACGCCGACGTCGCCGTCGTCGACGAAGCGGCGCAGTTCATCGAGGGGTTGCGGCCCGACAGCCGGCCGCGGCAGGCGATCACCGTCAGCTTCCGGTCGTCGCCGGAGATCCTCGAGTTCGTCAACGACGTGTTTACGCAAATCCTCGCCGAGGCACAGCCCGAGCGCCGCGACGCGTTTCGATATGGTGACAGCGACCGGTTTCCGCTGGGGCAGGAGAGGCGGGAAGGGCAGGAGGTGGTTCAGTTCATCGCGGCGCCGAGCGTGAGCGCGAATGCGGAAAAAGTTGCCGACGAGATCGCGAGCCTGATCGCCGAAGGCGCCACGGTGCGCGATCGGACGACGGGCCTTGTGCGCGCGGCGAAGCCGGCGGATATCGCGATCCTGTTCCGGTCGCGCGACAGCCATCGCGAATTCGAGTCGGCGCTCGAGAAGCGGGGCATCTCGACATACGTCTACAAAGGGCTCGGCTTCTTCGAAGCCGACGAGATCCAGGATGCGGTGGCGATCCTGCGGTATCTCGCCGATCCGATGTCGGACTTACGCGCGGCGACGCTGCTGCGATCGCGGATCGTGCGGCTGTCCGACCCTGCCGTCGCGACGCTTGTAGCGCAGGCCTTCAGGCCTGCTGCAGGGAACCCTAAGGGGCTGCGCTACACGTTGCTCGGTTCCGATCCTGTCGACGGGTTGGACGAGGAAGACGCGCGCGTGCTCGAGCAGTTGCGTCGCGACGTCGCGCGCTGGCTGACGTGGGTCGATCGCCTGACGCCGTCCGAGCTGCTCGATCGGGTGCTCCACGACACGTCGTACGCGATGGAACTGCAGGGGTCGCGCTATCGGCAGGCGCGCGAGAACCTGAAGAAGCTGCGCGCCATGGTCCGGCGCGCGCAGAACCGCGGCTATCAAACGCTCGCGCGGATCGCGGATCATCTCGATCGACTCGCGGTCGGCGACGAATCGAACGCCGCGATCGATGCGGTCGACTCCGTCAGCTTGATGACGGTCCACGCCGCGAAAGGCCTCGAATTTCCCATCGTCTTCGTCGTCAACATGGGGCGCGGGACCGGCGGCGCGCGCGCGCCGATTCGCGTCACCGACGATGCGCACGGCGAGGCGTCGGTGGCGATTGCCGACTATCAGTCCGAAGCAGACGAGGACGCGAAGAGTCGCGAGCGCGAAGAAACGAAGCGATTGCTCTACGTCGCGCTCACGCGCGCGCGCGATCGGCTCTATCTCTCGACGACCGTCGAGAACGGCACGGCGCGGATGGGTCCCGGCAGCCTCGGCGAAGTGTTGCCCGCGTCGGTCCGCGCGAAATTCGCGAGCGCGGCGACGTGACGCTCTACACGATCGGTCACTCCACACGATCGCTCGACGACTTCATCGCGCTGCTGACGGCGCATCGCGTGGCGCAGCTCGCCGACATCCGCACGATTCCGAAATCAAAGCGCCATCCGCACTTCGCCGGCGAGGCATTGGCGGTGTCGCTGCCCGCCGCCGGCATCGCGTACCGGCACTTCCCTGGCCTTGGCGGACTCCGGAAGCCGCGTCGCGACTCGCGGAACGGCGGCTGGCGGAACGACAGCTTCCGCGGCTACGCGGATTACATGCAAACCGACGAGTTCGAGCACGCCCTAAAGGACTTGGTCGCGTGGAGTGACGCCGGTGCCCGGCTATCTTCAGGCACCGCCATCATGTGTGCGGAAGCGGTCTGGTGGCGCTGTCACCGGCAGTTGGTGTCCGACGCGCTGGTGGCGCGCGGGCACGATGTGCGCCACATCAGTTCCGCAACGTCGGCACCGTTGCATTCGCTGACAGATTTCGCACGCGTCGGACCCGATGGCCGCGTGACGTACCCCGGATTACTGTGATTCGGCCCACTGGCGCGCACGATCTTCGGCTTGCTGCTGCGTCGCGCCAATCAGAATGACGGAACGGTCCGGCTTGCCCGAGCCGTCACGACTGACCCACGCAATCCAATGTGGACCGCGTGCCTCGCTATGTACCTGAAAATTGCCCATATTTTGCATTGCCTCAACCTAAACCATCTCATAGAATCGATTTTTGAAGGAGTTCTACGTTGACATTGACCTGTCCGAATTGCGGCAATGACCGGAATTTTCTGGTCAAAACGCTGCAGATGCACGTGGTAAACCTCGAGGGCGGACGCGTGGAAGTGTCCGAGGAAAGCCGTCCGTCGGTGCTCGAGGTGTTGTGCGACGAATGCGAAACCGCGCTTGATTTCCAGGAATTCGAGGACACGCTCCGCAAGGAAGTTCTGCTGACTATCGGCGCGCGCTAGACGCCGCGCCGAGGCCCTTTAGGTGCCTTCTTCTTCGGCTTCCTCAAAGTAATCACAGTCAGGGCAAATCCACTCTCGGGTCCGATTTGTCGTCGTCTTGGGATTGCCGGGTACCTGCACAATCGATTCCGTTTCGCGGTAGCGCATCGTGCCTCCGCAGAGCGGACATTCTTTGGCTGCGGGCATGATTCTTGTTCCTTCAGCGCGACGGTACTATGCGTGTCGTTGCCTTGACAAGGTATGGATCGACTCCTATCGTTAGCGGAACTTGGTGATGGTGCACGATTGCTTCGCGGATGAAATCGCCATCGACTTTCCGTCGGTCCGGCCGGCGGTCGAGCGCATGCGCGACGCCTTTCTCGGCGAGCGGGACGCGGACGTCTTGTTCGCCGACGTGTCGTTGTCGCCGCGCGAAGCGTTCGATGGCCTGACGATCCGCGTGCCCGTCCCGGTTCGCGTCACCTGTCCGCACTGCGGCGGGCGCGGCGAGACGTGGACCGAGGCCTGTTCCCTCTGCCGCGGCACCGGCGACTCCTGGTTCGACCACATCGTCAAAGTCTCGGTGCCGCCCGGCGTCGCCGACGGTGCGCGCGTGCGCTTCCGCGTCACCACACCGGATCGATCGTCGGTCCGCGTCGAAGTCCGTATCGCCGTTCGCCCCGCAACAGTTTGATCGCGCACGCCGATTTTCTCGGAGTTCTATTCATCGTCTGGGGATTGCTGACGACGCTGGTCGGCGTGTCCACGCTGGCGCTGGGCGTCAGCGCCGTCGCGTTGATCGCCTCGGCGAGCCGCGGCGGTGGCGGCGGGCAAGTCGCCGCAGGTCTGACGGCGGCAATCTTCACCACGCTCGCGATCATCGCGATCGTCTGGGGCGCGGCGCACGTCGTGGTCGGCGTCCCGCTGCGCCAGCGCAAACCATGGGCGCGCCTGGTCGCGCTGATGCTCGGGTCGGTCGATCTGCTGCTGCTCCCGTACGGCACCGCGCTCGGCGCGTATGCGCTCTGGGTGCTACTGCACGAACAAGGCAAGGCGCTCTTCACGGATCATCACGCGTCCCAAACGGTGTAAGGGGATTGCAGCGCGCGATCCGGGCGAGTGATTTGATCCCGCCTTTCAGAATCCCATCGCGTGCGATCACCACTTCGGCGTAGCGGCTGCACGTCGGCGTGAAGCGGCAGCGGATGCCGACTGCAGACGCGATCGGCGAGAGTGAATGCTGATAGCCGTGGATCCCCGCGATCGCGATCCGCTGACCGTTCCAGACGACGACGGCCGCGACGATCGTCAGCGCGATCTTAGAGGCGCGCCGTGTACTCGGTGACGAACGGGACGATGAGCCGTCCGCCATTGACGCCTTTCAGGATCGCCGCGACGTGGAGCGCCAGGATGCCGATCCACGCGAACACCAGGAACAAGCTGAGGACGCAGCCGAGCCCGAACGTCGCAAGCGACACGATGCTGGTCAGCATGATGTAGGCGAACAGCAGGACCAGCTCCGCAATCATCAGGACAATCCCGTGCTTCGCGTGCCACTGCACTTCGGGATCTTCCTTGTCGAGCAGGAGCGGCACGAGCGCCAGCGGCCACAGATACGCGAGGACGATCATCACACCGCGATTCGGCGGCGGCGTCGCCGACGCTGTTGGATCGGGCATGTGACCCGGAGTGTACGATATTCTTGACCCTATGCAAGTCGAACAGGCGCGCGTCCTCGATGCGCTCAAGGTCGTGCGCGATCCCGATCTCAATCGGGACATCGTCTCGCTCGGCTTCATCAAAGAGTTGAAGATTGACGGCGGTCACGTGGCGTTCACGATCGAGCTGACGACGCCCGCGTGTCCCGTGAAAGATCAGATGCGCGATCAAGCGCGCGCCGCGGTGATGCAGATTCCCGGCGTCAGCGCGGTCGATGTCGCGCTGAGCGCCAGGGTGCGCGAAGCGGTCAGCGCGGACGGCCCGCGGCAGGCGCTGCCAGGCGTGAAGAACATCATCGCCGTCGGCGCCGGCAAAGGCGGCGTCGGCAAGACGACCGTGGCGGTCAACCTCGCGATCGCACTCGCCAAGTGCGGCGGCAAAGTCGGCATCATCGACGGCGACATCTACGGGCCGAACGTCCCGATCATGCTCGGGATGAAGACGGCGCTCGCGACCGACGGTCAGAAGATCATCCCGGCCGAGAAGTTCGGACTCAAAGTCATCTCGATGGGATTCCTCACGCAGGACGATGCGCCGATCATCTGGCGCGGTCCGATGCTGCACGGCGCGCTGCAGCAGTTCTTCCGTGAGGTTCGGTGGGACGATCTCGATTACCTGGTGATCGATCTCCCGCCCGGCACCGGCGATGTCTCATTGAGCTTGAGCCAGACCGTTCCCGTCGCCGGCGCGATCGTCGTCACGACGCCGCAGCAAGTGTCGCTTGCGGATAGTCGACGCGCGGTCGCGATGTTCAAGAAGCTGAACATTCCGACGCTCGGCATCATCGAGAACATGAGTTATTTCGCCTGTCCGAGCTGCCATCACGAATCCGACATCTTCGGCCACGGCGGCGGCGAAGCGATGGCGACCGAGCTGAACATCCCGTTCATCGGCCGGCTTCCGATCTACCAACCGATTCGCGAGGGAAGCGACGTCGGCGTGCCGTTGATGATCAGCGAACCCGATTCCCCGGCGGCGAAAGCATTCATGGCCGCGGCCGAACGAACGGCGGCACAGGTATCGATCGCGAGCTACAACCGTCCGACTATTCCGCTTACGGTGGTGCGATGAGAAAACTGCTTTCTGTGCTTTCCGTGAGTTCTGTGGTTGTGTTGTGCGCGTGTGCGCCGGCCCCGCAGACACAGAACACCCCGCAGTCGGGGACGAACATGCCGGCGTCGATCATCGATCCGTATCTCGCGATCCAGGACGATCTCGCGAACGACAAGATCGACGGCATCCGGATGAACGCCGGCAACCTCGCGACGGCCGCGACCGCGCTCGGCGCGCCGGCGATGAAGATCGACACCGCCGCCGTGTCGCTCGCAGCGGCCGGCGATCTCACGGACGCGCGCGTCAAGTTCGGCACGCTCAGCGAAGCGATCGTCGCCTACAAGGACGGGCTGCACCTGAAGCTCGGCGACGGCGTCAAGCAGGCGTTCTGCCCGATGGCCGTCAAGCCGTGGCTGCAGAAGGGCGACACGTTGGCGAACCCTTACTACGGCAGCCAGATGCCGACCTGCGGTTCGTTCACCAACCCGTGAAGCTGTCCTTCACGAAGCACACGCTCGCGAACGGACTCGACGTGATCCTCCACGAGGATCGCGCCTGCCCGATCGTCGCCGTCAATCTCTGGTACCACGTCGGATCGAAAAACGAGCGGCCCGGGTTCACCGGCTTCGCGCATCTGTTCGAGCACTTGATGTTCGAAGGATCCCAGCACTACGACAAAGGCTACTTCCAGCCGCTGCAGGGCGCCGGCGCGACGCTCAACGGATCCACGAACGCGGACCGCACGAACTACTGGGAAGTCGTCCCGTCGAACGCGCTCGAACTCGCGCTGTGGATGGAATCCGATCGCATGGGATTCCTGCTGCCGGCGCTGACCGACGCGAAGTTCTCGAACCAACGCGACGTGGTGATGAACGAACGGCGGCAGAATTACGAGAACCGGCCGTACGGCCTCGCGTCGATGGCGCTGCTCGCGTCGCTGTTTCCAGCCGACCATCCGTACCACTGGCCGACGATCGGGGAGATCGCGGATCTCGAGGCCGTGAAGCTCGAGGAAGTGCAGGCGTTCTTCCGCCGCTACTATCACCCGGCGAACGCGTCGATCGCGCTGGCCGGCGACATCGACGCCGACGAAGCGCTTGCGCTCGTCGATCAGTACTTCGGCTCGATCGAGCCGGGGAAGCGCGCCGATCGCGTCACCGCGTCCGCGTCGCTCTCCTCGAACACGCGCGTCTACATCGAGGACCGCGTCGAGCTGCCGCGTCTGTACCTCGCGTGGCTGACGCCCGCGATGTTTGCTGACGGCGACGCCGACCTCGATCTCGCCACCGACCTGCTCGCCAATGGCAAGACGTCGCGTTTGTACAAGCGGCTCGTGTTCGACGAACGGATCGCGACGGACGTCTCGGCGTCGCAGAACTCACGCGAAATCGCCGGGTTCGCGCAGCTGACCGCGACGGCGGCGCCCGGCCACACGCTCGCCGAACTCGAGACGGCGATCTTCGAAGAGATCGCGCGTGTCGCGGCCGAGGGGCCGACAGACGACGAAATCGAACGCGGTCGCGTGCAGGCCGAAGCGCAGTTCGTCTTCCGGCTGCAGACGGTCGGCGGATTCGGCGGCAAGTCCGATCAGCTCAACGCATACAACGTGTTTCTGGGCGACCCGACGTACTTCGACCGCGATCTCGAACGCTACCACGCCGTGACGAAGGCGTCGCTGCAGCAGAGCGTCGCCCGTTTCCTCGATCCCAACCGCCGCGTCACGCTGAGCATCGTCCCCAACGGACGTCTGGATCTGGCCGTGCCCGAGTCCACGCGCGCGGTGGTGTCGTGACGACGAAGTCCGACGTCGATCGTTCGCGGTTGCCCGAGCCGGGACCGGCGCGCCACTTCACGTTTCCGGCGATTCACAAGTCGACGCTGTCGAACGGCCTCGGCGTCTGGACCGTGTATCACCCGCAGGTGCCGCTCGTGTCGCTGATGCTGCTCGTCCGCCGCGGATCGGCCGCGGACCCGGCCGGCAAGGAAGGCCTCGCGGCGATCACCGCCGACATGCTGGACGAGGGCAGCGGCGATCGCTCGGCGATTGAGATCCACGAAGAGCTCGCGCGCCTCGGCGCACACCTCGACACCGACATCGGTTCCGACGCGATCGTCGTCAGCACGACGGTCCTGAGCCGCTTTACCGATCGGACGCTCGGCGTCATGTCCGATGTCGTCGTCCGACCGGCGCTCCGGGAGGAGGACTTCGCGCGCGTCCGTCAGCTCCGGATGCACCGGCTGATGCAGCTGCGCGATGTCCCCGGGGCTGTCGCGGATCGCGCGTTCCTGAAACTCCTTTACGGCGCGCACCCGTACGGTCACGCGCCGATCGGCAGCGAAGCGGCGCTGTCGGCGATGAGCGTCGACGATGTGCGCGCGTTCCACGATCGGGAGCTGACGCCGTCGGTGTCGACGTTGATCGCGGTCGGCGATTGCCGTCACGACGAGATCGTGCGTTTCGCCGAAGCGACGTTTGGCGGATGGAAGACAAATGTAGCGCAGCCCTTCAGGGCTGCCGACGACGGGAAACGTGCAGGCCAGATTCTTTCGGACCCGCCGCCACCCATCCGCCTCGCCGTGATTCCACGCGCGAAGGCGCCGCAATCGGAACTGCGCATCGGACACGTCGGTGTCCCGCGCGACACGCCCGACTATCACGCGCTGCTCGTCGCGAACACGATCCTCGGCGGACAGTTCGTCAGCCGGATCAACCTGAACCTGCGCGAGGACAAGGGCTTCACGTACGGCGCGCGGACCGCGTTCGAGTTTCGGCGGATGGCGGGCCCGTTCGTGCTCCAAGTCGGCGTGCACACCGCCGCAACCGTCGAAGCGATCGAGGAATCGATCAAAGAGCTGAGCGACATCCGTGGCGCGCGTCCGGTCACCGGCGAAGAGCTGACGCTCGGCATCGCCGGCCTCACGCGCGGATACGCGCGCAATTTCGAAACCGCCGATCAGATCGCGCGCGGCGTCATGCAGCTCGCGCTCTACGATCTGCCAGACGATTACTTCGCCGCGTTCGTGCCCGCGATCGAGCAGGTGACGACGGCGGACGTCTCGCGCGTGATGTCGGCGCATTTGGATCCCGATCGGTTGTTGACTCTAGTCGTCGGCGACATCGACGTCATCGGTCAGGATCTTGCCCGGCTGCATCTCGGCGCTGCGACGACCCTCGCGCCAGATTCCTTCTGATAGACTGGCCGTTCTCGGTCAGCCATGAAAGCGGTTCGTTTTCATCAGCACGGTGGACCCGACGTCCTCCGCTTCGAAGACGCTCCCGAACCGGAGCTGCTGCCGGGCGAGGCGCTCGTGCGCGTCCGCGCGTGCGCGTTGAACCATCTCGATCTGTGGGAGCGGCGCGGCTTGCCGGGCATCACGTTTCCGATGCCGCACATCTCGGGCAGCGACGTCGCGGGCGAGATCATGGGCGCCGAGGCGCCCGACGTCACCGCCGGCCGACGCGTGATGTTGCAGCCTGGCGTCAGCTGCGGCCGCTGCGCGCAGTGTTTGTCGGGGAAGGACAACGAGTGCCCGAAGTACGAAGTGCTCGGGTATCGCAATCATCCCGGCGGCTACGCGGAATACGTGAAAGTCCCCGTCCAGAACCTGATCCCGATTCCAGACGAGATCGACTTCGTGCAGGCGGCGGCGTTTCCGCTGACGTTTCTCACGGCGTGGCACATGCTGATGACGCGCGCGCAGCTGAAACGCGGCGAGGACGTGCTCGTGCTCGCGGCCGGCAGCGGCGTCGGCCAGGCGGCGATCCAGATTGCGTTTCTGCACGGCGCCCGCGTCTTCGCGACCGCCGGCTCCGCGGACAAGATGGACCGGGCGCGAGCGCTTGGGGCCTACGAGGTCATCGACCACTACCAGCAGGACATCGCGACCGAAGTGCTCCGGCTGACGAACAAGCGCGGCGTCGATGTCGTCATTGAACATGTGGGCGAGGCGACCTGGCCGAAAAGCGTGCGCGCGATGGCGCGCGGCGGACGTCTCGTCACTTGCGGCGCCACGACCGGCGCCAACGGCGCGCTGAACCTGCAGGCGCTCTTCGCGAAGCAGCTGACGCTGCACGGGTCCTACATGGGGACCAAGGGCGAGCTGATGCGCGCCGCCCGGTTCTTTTTTGCGGGACAATTGAAGCCGGTCATCGATCGCACGTATCCGCTCGCCGACGCCGCGGCGGCGCAGCAGCGGATGGAAGACTCGGGTCAGTTCGGCAAGATCGTGCTCGAGGTCTGATGGGCCAACTGCAGAAACTGAGCGTCAGCGTGTTCACGTGCGTGGCCGTCGTGAGCATCATTCTCGCGGCGGCGACGATCTGGCTGTTCCTTACCAATCCCGTCACCGTGGCGACCGCCGTGTCCGACGGCGAAGTGACGCCGCTCGTCCGCCAACTCGCGCTCGTCCTGTATCAAGCCTTCGCCGGCATCCTCAAGTACTTGTAGGCGGAAATGCAAAGTGCGACATGCTAATTGGATTTAGCAATTAGCACTGTGCATTTCTCATTTCAGAGCGGCGCCGCGATCTACCAGGAGCCGCTTCAGGATCGATCGATGACATCGATTCTCGTTCTCGCAGTAACAGCCAACCGAGAAGTCTGAGTCATGCGACAGTGCGGCGAGGAGGTCGAGGGTTCGGGAGGCGTCCGGTTGATTCATCTCCGCGCGGTACTTGCGCTCGAAAGATTTCCACGCCTTGTCATCCTTTGCGCCGAGGCCCACCGAAACGAGCTGCGCGCTCGGGGAGAGGATCGGCAGCCAGACGTCGTAGTAGTCAAGCTTCGCGAAATCTTTCTTGGCGACGCCGCGTGGCGGACGACGAACGGTGCCGATGCGCAGGCCCTCGTGCGTCCCGCGCGGCGATCCCAGTCGCACGATCGAAATCGCCACGTCAGTGTCTCTCGGTCAGCAAGTAGAAGATGTCGGTGCGGATGCGAGACGGATCCGTGTTCCACGCTTCGTCCCAGTGACCGTAGATCTCCCAGTTCGGACCAGCCAGGCGATGACCGTTCTCGCGGCACCAGCGCCGGACCGTGGTGTGCGCGGCGCCGAGTCCCGCATACGGCCCAAGGAGAGTGGCTGTCGCGACGGTGCCCGCGGGCGTCGCTGACCGCACGACGTTCTCGCGATCCGCAAATGGACCGAGTAGTTCGACGCCGACCTCGAGATGAATGTCCTCGTCCCAGTAGAGCGCGACGTGCCGTCCACCGCGCGCGCCCTGCGTACGAACCGCGTTCCACACGAGCCCGCAACACTCCGGCACGACGCGCGCGAGTTCGGCCCGCTGCACCTGACGTTTGATCACCGCCAGTGGCACGCTCTCGACCGCGATCGTCCGGACAGGGTCGCCCGGCATTTACTTCTGCGCGCAGGTCTGCGGCTGCACCGTGCGCATCGGGAACTGACGATCGCCGGGAATCGGCGCCTTCGGCATCTTCGAATCCACCGACGGCTGCGCCGGCACCAGCGTCATACCGCAGACGACCTTTGGCTTCGTCGTGTCGGCAGCGGGCGGCGGCGCGTTCCAATCGATTTTTGGCGGCGGCGCAGGTTGTTTCGGCTGTGGAAACAGGGACATCGTGAACGAAACCGCGGCGAGCAGTGAAGTCATGACCATCAACTCCGACTA
>DASREL010000009.1:0-18346 GCA_035652075.1 Vicinamibacterales bacterium | reverse complement strand
ATGAACGCGCACCTGGCGCTCAAAATTGGATATCTGTTCCGCTACTCGAACGAACCGGTCCCCGGCTTCAAGAAGAGCGACAACACGACGACAGCGTCGGTCGTGCTGCGGTGGAAGGCGTCGACGGCTGCGCCGTAGTAGACGGCAACGCAGGTTACGGAGGGAACGGTTCAAACTTGGGAGCAACGGAGCAACGGAGCAACAGAGAGGCACCGGTTCGGCGGCGTCGCGAAGCGACGCGCGCGGCCGAAGCCAGACGAACACACGAGCCCGCTGAATCGGATCGGGTTCGTGTGTTCGTCTGATTCGGCCGCGCTCAGGCGGGCCTGCGTTCGCAGGCCCGCCGCCGAACCTCTTCTCTGTTCCTCTGTGTCTCTGCGGCTCCCAAGTTCAAACCGTTGCCTCCGTCCCCTCTGCGCCGGCGTCCGAGCCTCAGGCGATGATGTCGTTGATCACATTCCCTGACACATCGGTGAGACGGAAGTCGCGGCCGCTGTAGCGGTACGTCAGCTTGGTGTGGTCGATCCCCATCAGGTGGAGGATCGTCGCGTGGAGATCGTGCACGTGGACCGGTTTCTCGATCGCCTTGAAGCCGAAGTCGTCTGTGGCGCCGTAGGTCATCCCGCCTTTGACACCGCCGCCGGCGAGCCACATCGTGAAGCCGAACGGGTTGTGATCGCGGCCGTTCTGGATGCCGCCGCTGCTGCTGCCGATCTCCATCACGGGCGTGCGGCCGAATTCTGATCCGCACACGACGAGCGTGTCCTTGAAGAGACCGCGCGACTTCAGGTCCTTGATCACCGCCGCGAACGGCTGATCGGAATCCTTCGCGTTCTTGCGATGCGCGTTGATGTCCGAGTGCGCATCCCACGGATCGCCCTTCGCGTAATACACCTGCGTCATGCGGACGCCGCGCTCGGCGAGGCGCACCGCCATGAGGCAGCCGCGCGCGGTGCTGCCGGGTCCGTACATCTTCAGCGTCGCGTCGCTCTCCTTGCGGATGTCGAACACGTCTGGTGCCTCGGTCTGCATTCGATACGCGATCTCCATCGACTTCAGCGTCGCCTCGAGCTGCGGATCGTTGATCGCCTCGCGCTGGGCGCGCATCTTGTCGAGCGCCTCGAGCAGGTCGAGCTCGCGCCGCTGTTCGGGTAGCGTGAACTTGTCGTTGTGGATGTACGCGATCAGCTTCTTCGGATCGAAATCCTTCGTCAGGATCTCAGTGTCCTTCTCCGGTTTGTCCGAGATGAACGTTCCCTGGTGCACCGCCGGCAGAAACGCGCTATTCCACAACGGCGGACCGACCGTCGTCGGCACATCGGGACACAACACCACGAACCCTGGGAGATTTTGATTGTCGGTGCCGAGACCGTACGTCAGCCACGACCCGAGCGATGGACGGCCGACCTGCGTGTGGCCGGTGTTCATCATCAGCATCGACGGTTCGTGGTTCGGGATGTCGGTGTACATCGAACGGATGTAGCAGATGTCGTCCGACATCTCGCCGACGTGCGGGAACAGCTCGCTGACTTCCATACCGCACTGGCCGTACTTCTTCCACGAGAACGGCGAGCGCATCAGCGCGCCGGTCTTGCGTTCGGTCGCGACCGTTCCGCCCGGCAGCGGCTGCCCGTGATACTTGTCGAGCATCGGCTTGTGGTCGAAGCTGTCGACCTGCGACAGGCCGCCGTTCATGAACAGAAAGACGACGCGCTTCGCCTTCGCCGGGTGATGCAGGCCACCGTTCGCCAGCGACTGCGCGCGCACGAGCGAATCGCCGACGAGGCTCGCGAACGCGAGCATCCCGAAGCCGTTGCCCATGCGGCAGAGCGCTTCGCGGCGCGTGATCGGATTCCTGGACTTGTGTGCCATGGGATTAACTGATGAACACGAACTCGTTCGCGCTGAGGAGCACTTTGAAATAACGGCCCCACGGCGTCACCGGCAGCAGCTTCTTCTTCTCTTCGGGATCCCCGGCGCCCGGTTTGACGCCGGCCATCATCTTGTCGGCGGCGACATCGCCAAAACCTTCGGCGTCGCTCTCCGACGTTTTCGCTGCGGGCGGTTTGTCCTGCGCTGTCTTGGCCGCCGCACTTTTGCGCTCGTCGTATTCCTTGGCTGATTCGGTTCGCAGATACGTCAGCGCCGCCGTTACTTCCGCGTCCGTCGCGCTGCGACCGTAAATCAGTTTGTACGCCTTCTGGATCCTCGTCGGTGAATCGGGTTCACCTTCGGTGCGGCGCGCGAGCAGCTCGCCCTGCTGCTGCATGAAATCGCTGTTCATTAGGAACAGCCGCTGCAGCGGCACGTTCGTCGAGAACCGGCGCTCGCTCGACAGGTTCGGACTCGGGAAGTCGAACAGGCTGAGGTAATCGTCGAGACGGTAGCGGCTCACCTTGCCGTAAACCGTCCGGCGGTTGTACGTCGGGCTGAGCGGCTCGGACGGACCCGCCATCTTCAAGTCGATCGCACCGCTCGTGGAGAGCAACGAGTCGCGCAACTGCTCCGCCGTCATGCGCCGTCGATTCGCGCGCCAGTACAACCAGTTGCCGGAATCCTTGTCGAAGTTCTTCGCAGACGACTCGCTGCTCAATTGATACGTCGCGCTGAGCATCATCTCGCGATGCAGCTTCTTGATCGATCGTCCGTTGTCGACGAACCACTGCGCGAGGTAGTCGAGCAGCTCTGGATGCGTCGGCCGCTCGCCGCCTGCGCCGAAGTTGCTCGGCGAGTCGACGATGCCGGTCCCGAAGTGGCCTTTCCAGACGCGATTGACGATGACGCGCATCGCGATCGGTTGACGGATGATGGCGTCGGCGAGCTCGAGACGTCCGCTGCCTTTCGAGAAGGGCTGCGGCGCGCCGTCGCTGAGGATCGAGAGGAAGTGGCGCGGCACTTCGTCGCCGAGGTTGTACGGATTGCCTCGCCTGGCGAGTTTCAGTTCGACCGGCTTCTCGACGTCGGCGACGCCGTGCACGAACGGAAAGTGCGGACCCAGGTCGGCGCGCAGCTTCTTGATGTCCGCCCGCAGCTGCTCGATGTACGTGCGGCGCTCGGCGCTGAGCTGACGTTCGAGCCCCCAGCCGCGGAATGTGAGCAGTCCTGGGCTGACGTCTTGCGTCTGCGCCGGATCGAATCCGTCTTTGAGATCGCGGGAGAAGACGTCGGTCCAGAGATTCTGACGTTCGACCGGCAGGTTCTTCAGCTCGAGGCCGCAGCCGGGACAGAAGTCATCGTTGGTGACGAAATCGCTCGGCAGCTTCGCCGGTTCTTTCTTCTTTGTCCCCGGCAGCGCCTTCGCGGCGATGATCTCGTTCTCTTCCTTCAGCTCTTTCTTCGCGAACATCACGTCGAGCAGCAGCGCCTGGAACTCGTCCGCCAGCGACTTCGCCTCTTTCGCCGAGCCGCCCTTCGCGATCATCGCCTGCCAGTTTTTCAGGTACGGGTAGAACTGCGGCGGCTTCGCGAGGAATTTGATCCAGCGATCGAACAGCTCGTAATCGAGCTTCTCCTCGTCTGCGACCTTGCGCATCTCCGTCTTGGGTTCTCCGGTAACGCGCCATGCCGCCTGCATGTACTTCGACGCCTGCAGCGCCAGCGTCTGCGCGAGCTGCTCGCTCTCGACGCGCTGGAACTCGGAGAGCAGCTTCTCTTTGTTCTCGATTTTCTTGTCCTGCGCGAGGTATTCGTCGGCGACCGACTTCGGCACCTGTGGATACTCGCGATACGTCGTGTTGAGGAACACGCTCGCGAGCGAGTAGTAATCGGTCTGCGGGATCGGGTCGTACTTGTGATCGTGGCAGCGCGCGCAGCCGACAGTCAGGCCCAGGAAGCCGCGCGAGACGACGTCGACGCGATCGTGACGTTCGTCGGCGCGCGTGATCTCGACGGCGCCGTTGTCGTAGTACCACGGTCCGAGGCCGAGAAATCCGAGCGCGGGCAACATGCCGGCGCCACTGTTCGTGAGATCCGCGGCGAGCTGCGCCTTGACGAACTGGTCGTACGGCAGATCGTCGTTGAACGCGTTGATCACCCAATCGCGATACAGGTACGCGTTCGGATACGGGTTGAACCCGCGCCCTTGGGGATCGAGGCTGCGGTAGTCGTCCTCGCCGTACCGCGCGACATCGAGCCACATCCGTCCCCACGCCTCGCCGTAGCGCGGTGACGCGAGCAATCGATCGACGACTTTCGCGAACGCATCGGGCGACGAGTCCTTCTCGAACGCGTCGATCTCGTCCGGCGTCGGCGGCAGGCCGATGAGATCGAGCGTCGCGCGCCGAATCAGCGTCGCCTTGTCGGCCGGCTTCACCGGCGCGAGCCCGTCCTGCTCCAGACGCGCCAGCACGAAGCGGTCGATGTCGTTCTTCGCCCACGTCGCATCGTGTGGCGACGGGACCGCCGGCGTCTTCAACGGCTGAATGGACCAGAACGCGCGCTGCTGCGGCGTAATGACATACGCCGGTGCCTGGCTACCTCCAGGCACCATCGTCGTGGACGCCGTGAACCAGGGCGCGCCGCCGCGGATCCACTCGACGAGGCCGTCCACTTCAGCGGCCGAGAGCTTCCCGCCCTTCGGCATCTTCAACGCGCCCGTCTGGCGGACCGCCTGCACGAGCAGGCTCTTGTCGGGATCTCCCGGCACCATCGCCGGACCCGACCGCCCGCCCTTCAGGATCGCCTCGCGCGAATCCAGCCGCAATCCACCGGACGCATCGGCGCCGTGGCAATCGAGACACGCCGACGCCAGCACCGGCCGCACGCGCGTTTCGAAGAATTCAGCGGTAATTGCCGGCGACGACGACTGCGGCTGCGCCTGTGGCGCGGCTTTCGCGATGACGACAAGAGTGGCGACCCAAACGGCCGCGACTGCGGAAAAAACCGAACGCTGCATGCGGGGCGTTATTCTATCGGACCATGCGATTCGTCTTGTCATATGCGCTTGCGGTGCTCGTCGCGGGTGCGCAACCTCAGCCGACGCCCCCAAAGCCTGGCGTCTCAGCCCCAAACGTCAAGATCCCCATGGACCGTCTGGTCCCCGATGCGATCTACGACGTGCCGGGCGCGCCGGATTGGCTCGCGATCGGCGAGCAGGCGTGGGTGTCGAACAAACCGAAAGACAGCGTGTCCCGGCTCGATCCGAAGTCGACGACGGCGACGACGTTCGCGGTGGGCAAGCGACCGTGTTCGGGGCTCGCCATCGGATTCGAGAGCCTGTGGGTGCCCAACTGCGGCGATCAGACGACACCTTCGTCGGTCGCGCGCGTGGACCTGAAGAGCGGACAGGTGACGGCGACGTTCCAGATCGGCATCGCCAACACCGAAGGCGGACTCGCGATTGGCGCGTCGAGCGTGTGGATGCTCACCGACACACGCGGCACGCTCGTCCGGATCGATCCGGCGACGAACGCGCCCGTCGCGCAGATCCGCGTGCCGGCCGGCTCGTACACCGTGGCGTTCGGCGAAGGCGCCGTGTGGGTGACGAACACGGATGCGAACACCGTCACGCGGATTGATCCGGCAACGAACCTCGTCACCGACACGATCGCGGTCGGCAAGACGCCGCGTTTTCTCGCCGTCGGCGAGGGATCGGTGTGGACGCTCAATCAAGGCGACGGTTCCGTGTCCCGCATCGACGCGAAGACGAAGAAGGTGGTCGCCACGATCGAGGTCGGCGTCCCCGGCCCGGGCGGCGACATCGCGGTCGGCGAAGGATCCGTCTGGGTGACGGCGATCGACATCCCGATCTCGCGCATCGATCCGTCGACCAACAGGGTCGCGCAGCAGTTCGTCGGCAAAGGCGGCGATGCAATCCGCGTCGGACTCGGCTTCGTCTGGCTGTCGATGCTCGAACAGGGAAAAGTCTGGCGGCTCGATCCGAAGCGCATCGAAGCGACGCTGTCCTACTGACGCGGTACAATCCGCGCATTGCCGTTTCAGCCTGGTCGCATCCTCCTTCGCATGCGGTACGGCCTGGCGCCCGAGGACTACATCATCCCGATCCTCGCCAGGGTTCCGCAGCCGATCGTGTTCGAGCTGGGCGCGCGGCGCGGCGAAGACACGGTCCGACTGGCGCGCGCGCTCCGGACACCGTACCGCTACTTCGCGTGGGAACCGGATCCGCGGAACGTGCCGTGGCTCGAGCAAGCGGTCGCGCCGCTGCCGGCCGTCACGATCGTGCGGGCGGCGGCGGGTGCGGACGACGGGACGGCGGACTTCCACTTGTCCTCGCGCGAACAGGATCCCGATTACAGCGATTCCTCATCCCTGCTGCGCCCCACCCCGGCGCTGCGCCGCATCGCGCCCGGCCTCGTGTTCAACGAGACCGTTACGGTGACCGTGCGGACGCTCGATAATTTCTGCGTGGAGCAGAGCGTCGACCACATCGATCTCATCTGGGCGGATGTCGAAGGCGCCGAGCGCCTCGTCGCCGCAGGCGCGCGCCGGATGTTGCCGCGCACGTCGCTGCTGATGCTCGAGCAGAGTCCCGAAAAGTTGTACGAGGGCGCGTGGACGTTCGACGAAATGCGGTCGACGCTCGGATCCGAGTGGATCATCGTGAAGCGGTTTGACAACGACGTGTTGCTGTACAACCGCGCATGCATGACGCCGCCGAATGACGCCGACTGGGTCCGGTTCGTGCGCGGCTGCCTGCGAGATCTCGCGTGAAAACGCCTCGCTACTATCGAACGAAGCGTGCGCTCGCCGCCCTCGCCGGCGTCCTCGGCCATCTGCCGGGTGCGCGCGCGTGGAGCGACCGCACGCGTCGGCGGCTGCGGCTCTATTCGTTTGCCGACGTAGCCGGCTACGCGAGCCAGTGGGGCCAGGACATGTTCGTCGATCAGTGCGTGTTCGGCGAGCGGCGCGGCGGCACGTTCGTCGACATCGGCGCCAACGACGGCCTCGCCTGCTCGAACACGTACTTCTTCGAAACGACGCGCGGATGGAGCGGCCTGTGCGTCGAACCGCAGCCGTCCATGTTCGCCGAGTTGCAGCGGCGGCGGCGCTGCGTCTGCGTCGAAGGCTGCGCCGGCACCAGCGACGGCGACGTCCCCTTCACGCTCGTCGAAGGCGACTCGAACCTGCTCAGCGGCAGGCCCGACATCTTCCCAGAGGGGCACGAACGCAGGATTGCCGACACGACGCACACATCGATCTCGGTGAAGTGCTACGAGATCAACGCGCTGATTCGTCGTCACGGCATCACGTCGATTGATTTTCTGTCGATCGACACCGAGGGCGGCGAGGACGCGCTCGTCGCCGCGATGGATCTCGACGCGTTCAACGTCCGCGCGATCGCGATCGAGAACAACTACAACGACCGGCGCATCGAAGCCGCGCTCGACGCGCGCGGCTACGACTTCGTCGCCTGGATGGGTTCGGACGAGATTTACGTCCGGCGAGCATGACGCGGACGACGGTCATCCACACGCACGGCGGCGGGCGATTCGGCAATCAGCTGCTGCTCTTCGGACACCTGATCGCGCTGGCTGCCTCCGAAGGCGATCTCGAGATCGTCCATATGCCGTTCTGGCCGTACGCGAGCCTGTGCGCCGGCACCGACACGAACCCGCTGTGCATCTACCCTGCGCGTCGGACGATTGCGCAAGCGCTCCCGGGCGTCGTCCGCACGATTGCCGGCGTGCTGCCGCGGCGGGTCGAGCGGTCGCTCGCGTACCGTGTGCCGCGACTGCTGCACCGGCTCAACCCGCAGCGCTCGATCGATCTCGATTACGCGCCGCAGACCACCGACATCAGCGCGCCCGCGTTTCTCGCGCGGCTCCGCTCGGCGCCGTGGATGCTGCTCGCGGGATACGACCTGCGCGCGTGGACCGCGTTCGACGCCGAGAGCGATCGCCTGCGCGCGTTTCTCCGTCCGCTGCCCCGGTTCTGGGATGCAGCGGCCCGATTCGTCGCGCCGTTGCGTCAGCGTCACGATCCGCTGATTGGTGTCCACATCCGCCGCACCGATTACCGCGTCTGGCGTCACGGCAAGTTTTTTTTCGACGATTCGCAGTACGTCGACTGGATCGAGCAGATGCGATCCCGCTGGGGCGCGCGGACCGGGTTCGTCCTCAGCGCCGACGAGATCGTCGATCGCACGCATTTCAATCCCGAGTACTGCCACTGGTCGGACGGCACGGTCGGCGGTCCCGGACACTTCCTCGATGGCCTCGCCGCGCTCGGATCCTGCGACGTGGTGGCCGCCGTGCCGAGCACGTTCGCGGCCTGGGCGTCGTTTTTCGGCGAGAAGCCGATTCTGCTGCTCGCAACGGGCGTCAACGCCGCGACCCGTCCCTGCCTCGAGCGCGTCTGGACCGACGGCCGGCGCGATCCGCTGATGGTGCACGCGACGGATTCCTTTGCGTAGGCGTAAAATATCCCGATGCTGGTGAAGCACTACGACGCGGTCACGCCAACGACCTACGACAACGGACGAAGCGGCGTGACGATGAGAGAGATGATCACGTCGGCGGACGGCGCGCCGACGTTTGCGATGCGCGTGTTCGATGTCACCGCCGGCGCGTCGACGCCGTACCACCATCACCCCTGGGAACACGAAGTCTTCATCGTCCGCGGCGCCGGTCACGTGAAGTCCGAGAACGGCGAGCGTCCGTTTCGCGCCGGCGACACCGTGTTCATCGCGGGAAACGAGCCGCACTGTTTCGTCGCGGAGTCCGACGTGCAGTTCGTCTGCGTGATCCCGAATCCCGACATGACCGACGCCTGTTAGAGATCGGCCGACAATCCATTCGTTTGGACGTCCACCTCTCTGGGATCGCCTTCCAACGTTCTGCGCAGTGCGATCAGTCCGTCCGTACGCGCTGACAACTGACAGCGCACCACGATCCACCTGCCTGCACCCGCCGTACAACCGTCTGCGCAGCACCGTCAGCGTGCTGCGCGGCGACAACAATTTACACAGCAGCGCCAACAATCCATTTGCGCGGATCGGATCTTCACTGGCGCGCATGTGACACCGAAATCGCGGAATCGGATGCACGCTCTTTTCGACGCGGCCGGTGTCAATGATCAGTGCGATCGACAGTCGTCGGCGCAAGGAGACGGAGAGACGTGTTCATCCGTGACATTCGTCGGTTCGAAACCGGGAAGCGGCTGAAAGAGTTCGGCATGGTGCACGCCGCACTCTTTCCAGCGGACACTGGCGGCGGCAAACTCTTTGGCCAACTGAACGCCGAGGTGGACAAGTTGGAAGGGTACGTCGTCGCGCAGGCGGCGGGCGACAACGCAACGCGCAACGGCACCGCCGCGAAAACGGCGGCGCGAGGCACGTTGCACACGGCCATCAAGAAATTGATGCGCACGGCACGCGTCGTCGTCGCCGCGAACGGCGGCGACGAGAAGTTCCAGCTGCCAAAAAGCCGCAGCGACCAGCGGCTGCTCGCCGCGGCGCGCGCGATCGTGCAGGACACGACGCCCATGCGCGATCAGATCCTGTCGCACAACCTGCCCGCCACGTTCTTCGAGGACGTGACGGGAACCATCGACGCGTTCGACTCGGCCATCCAGAGCCACGCGGCAGCGAAGGAATCGCGAGCCGCGACGCAGGCCGAGATTTCCAAATCGCTGAAGACGATCTTCGCGATTGCGAGGAAGCTGGACGCCATCGTCGCGAACCGGTGCGAGGGTGACGCCGGCGTGCTGGCCGAATGGCACGCGGCGCGGCACGTGTCCAGCGTCACCGTGCCGTATCCGGTCCGCAAGCAACCGGATCCGCCTGCGCCCACTCCGGCGCCGACGGTGTCTAAGGTGGCATAGCGAGTGGGTCGGTGACGCGCCTTCCTCATCGACGCGATCATCGGCGTGCTGCTTGCGGCGGTCGCACCGCCGCAAGCAGTACGTAATCACCAGCCTGTCGATGTCCCGGTAACATACTGGTGGTGAGACCGTGCGAGCCCGGACTTCATTTCTCACGCGCCCGCGCCAATTCTTGGCGCCCATCTTCAGCGCCACGCGTCCGTGGTTGATCGCCACACCTGCGCGAACCAAATCGCCGGGGACCATCAGGACGAAGTTCCGCGGTGCCACTCGAAGAACCAAACGAAAAGCCCGAAACTTACGCGAGGGTGTGAACTTGAGTGCGGAAGCGGGGATAGCAGATCACATCCCGCTCGACGGCGGCCACGGAATATTTAGCTGCCGAACAAGGGCCTCGACGTCAGTGGCTGGCACTCGCCGGACGTACTCGCCAAAGCTCACTGTGTCGCGCTCAAACGACCGTGCCACACTATCGACGAGACCTACAGCGCCGATCAATCTGTTATCTCGATAGAAGTTCAGCCGGTAGTCTCCGGGCGGGCCGCTGAATTTCCACCACCCATCTGGATATCGGCTGAGGAACGATCTCACGGCGGTGATCGATTTCCGATCGTCGATTGTGCATATAACTGTCAGTCTTGCCGGTCCACCCATCACAACGATCCGGTCAGCTCCGTCGAGTTGCGTGAAGTAGGAATCAATTCTCTGTCCGGTTCCATACAAGAGCCGGTCAGACACTCGCTCGCATCCTCCCGACCCCATAGCTGAAAACGTCAAGAGTCCGACCACTACTACCGGCTTGAGATCCACTAGGCAGACTTTCATTTAGTAACTAACCAAAATGTTCCACGCGAACGCTCCGTACGCAAAACCAAAATGACAGGTCGCGAGTTCTGTTGTGAGATTTGTCAGACCCTGAGATTTGATCAACGGACGCTTACGGTCGGCGTGCCTTGCCGCCATGAGGCGACGCGGCCGTCTCGCGCGAACTGCACCCACGACGACGCGTCGTCCATCCACGGAGTTAAGGTGCCGTGCGACAATCTCTCAATGTACGTCGGCGGCGTATCCACGTCCGTAGTTCGCTGCCCACGACATCCCCCGTTCGGCAGAACCTATTAAATTGCAGCTATTGATTCGATTTCACTGTTGCAATTAGTTTCGAGATTGGCATCCCCCGTAAGCTTTGCACCCATGTAAACTTGCTTAGCGGAACGACGCGTGCATCATCTACCTCGAACGCGCCGACTGAACCACCAGCAATCCAGTATTCTGATTGCCGAGTCATCCAACGAAGGAACAAAATATACTCGCGACCAATTACAAATCGTGGAAAATCACGTTCGTCTACAGAGTCGATGTGATCGCCCTTGTCACGGTCGCCCCCCATTCTGTACACATCAGACATTGCACCTATCTGCAGTAACCTCGAATCACTTTTTATGATTTCTTCGACCGTGAATCCGTATTTCGTTCCGACGACATAAACGGGATCGAAGACGTCAGCTTGGGCTTGATTGTTTATCCTGACGACGCAAATCGCGTCGCTCGCCGCAGACAGTTGTTTGAGATCTTCCGGAATAACTAAACCTTCAAAGTGCACGGCACGATGTTTGATGGGCTTGTCCTGTTGCGCACGCGACGACTGCGCAGACACTGAAGAAAAGAGAATGGCAATGATAACCACTGATATTTTGTTGTTAGGCATGACAATCGACCTCAGTATTTTCATTGCTGCGGGCGGCCAAAATAAGCGTTGAACATCCAAATGCCACAGGGCGTAAAACCAGTCCTGAAGCTCAGCGGGTCTGTGTCACTCATCATTGATAGATCTTTTCCTTTCATTATGTCAGCTTGAGTAAACCCAAGACTGTGGCCAATCTCGTGAAGCTGACCGACGCGATCAATGAGATCCGCAACGGGATTGCGCACCGTCTGACGTCGCGCGGTTCGTTCACGGGATTGAGGGGCGATGCCCGCCGCGTAGCACGCGCGTATGAAAGGGCGTTCAAAGTCTTCGAAGCAGCCCACGACGAGTTCCGGGTGGCGTTCCATTCGTTGGCGAAGGACGTGTTCTCGTAATCGCCGACGAACGCGAGGGCGCGCGTGGATCGGCGGCCTGCATTCCCCTGCAAAGGAAGCCGAAGTCGGCACGAGCGGGCCATCGGCAGGCACAATCAAGGGCACAATGACGTACGCAAGGGTGTGCTGGTAGATGTTCGTCAGGGTCGCCGCTCGCCGATCGTTCCGTTAGCGATTCGTTAGCTTTCGGTCGCGCGGAAACAAAAAAGGCCCGGAAAACCGGGCCTCTAGATGTCTTGGTGCGGAAGCGGGGATTTGAACCCCGACTGGATTGCTCCAACTAGCTCCTGAGGCTAGCGCGTCTGCCGTTCCGCCACTTCCGCACGGAAAATCGCCGTAGGCAGGAACGCTCAGTATACCAAACTCGCTCACCCGGCCGGCTGAAACGACGCGATCAGCTGTTCGAACTTCGCCTGGTTGGCGCTGACCGCCTTCGCCGGCCCCGTGAACTTGATGAACACGTTCCCGTGCGGTCCCTGGACGATCGCGCCGAGCAGGCGGTAGCCGGACACGACGGCCGTGCCCGCGGACATCGGTCCGCCCATCCCTGAGTACTCGCCTGACGTGTCGATCGTCGTGATCGTCAATCCATGCGACGTGCGTTTCGCGATCTGCGCCGGCGCAGGACGCCCATCCGTCGTCTTGAACTGACCCTTCCATCGCTCGATGTTCGCGTCGACGCTGCCACCCTGCCCTTCGCCGAAGAAGTACACGACGCAGTCGGTGTTCGGCGCGACGCTGTAGGTGGCCGCGCGCATCGACGTGGATCCTTGATTCTTCCAGTCAGCCGGAGCGGTCCAACGAAGTCCGGCGACGGTCTCGACGAGCATCAGCAGAAGTGCGAGTTGCGCGAGCATCACCGTTCACCTCACTGCGAGCGGAATGATAACAGCCACGCCACCGCATCCCCTTCGGTGGCGAAGATCCGCGTGGCGATCCCGAGCTGCGCGACCCCGAGGTACACGTTGGCCATCATGCGGCCAAACGGCCCGGCGTCGACGACCATCGCGAGCGCGGTGAAGTTCTCGACGACGATGCGCCCGGAATAAAAACGGCGGACGTCGTCCTCGAGCGGGGTCGCCTCGCGAATGTCGACGAGGATCGGCCGCCGCTCCTCCTTGGTTACCAAGATCGCAGCCGCCAGATTCTGGGCGGCGTCGTCGAGGGACTGACTCGCATCCCGCTTGATGCGCACGTGCACGATCCCGTATGGGGCAAGATGAATGTGCGCCGTGCGGGTCTCGATCGCCGTGTTCAGCGATCGCTCCGATCGATCACGTACGTCTGCTTCTCGCTGACGAGCAGCGACAGGATCAGACTCACCACACTCGTCACCAGCGCGCCGAAGAACGCGGACCAGAAACCGTCGACATGGAACCCAAGCCCCAACCCTTCGGCGAGCGCGCTCGTCAGCCACAGCATCAGCCCGTTGACGACGAGCGAGAAGATGCCGAGCGTGACGATGATGAGCGGAAACGTCAGGATCTTCGTCAGCGGACGCAGCGTCGCGTTGATGACGCCGAACACGAGCGCCACGCCGAGAAACGGCAGGACGTCGCCCGTGTAGCGGACGCCGGGGACGACGCGCGTCGCCACCCACAGCGCAGCGGCGTTGACGATCAGCCGAAGGATAAACGGCATCTACACTCGCAGTCCCATGCGCGCGAGATCGCCCGCGAAACGCGGATCGCGCTGCATCGGTTCCACCATCGGCGAGAGGTAGTTGAACGGGCTCGCCCCCTCTTCGCACGCCCGCGCCTGATACTCGAACGCGCGGTCGAGATCGCCGAGGTAGCAATACAGATAGGCGTACGCGTGCGGCGGCACATAGCGCGTCCCCTGCATCGCGTCGAGCTCGGCCACAATCGCCTGCGCCTCCGCGGTGCGGCCCGCGCGCGCGTGGCAGGCGCCGAGGAGGCCCGTGTAGAACGGCGCGCGACCCGACAGCGTGGCCGCCTCCTCGAACGCAATCGTCGCCTCGGCGAGGGCGCCCTTCATGAACGACGCCATGCCCAAAACATATAGGCCGATCAAGAAATGCGGATGCAATTCGAGGCAGCGCCGGCATTCCAGAATCGCCTCGTCGTATCGCCGCGCCAGGAAGTACGTGTAGGCCAGGCCGCCGTGGATGACGTCGGACATCGGTTCGTCCGTGTGTGCACGCCGCGCTTCCGCGAACGCTTCGTCGAGCCGGCCGAGGACGACCAGCACCCACGCGTGATAAATCCGCGCGGATCCCTGACGCGGATCGAGATCGAGCGCGCGGCGAAACGATTGCTCGGCGCGCACGAAGTCCCAGTCACGTCCCACCATCACCAGTGCCGCAGACGAGTGCGCTTCGGCGAGATCAGCGTCGATCGCGAGCGCGCGATCCACGGACGCCTGCGCCTTCTCGAACGCCGCGGGCGGCCTGACGATCGAATAAAACGCGAGGAACGAATACACGTCGGCGAGGCCCGCGTGCGCGGGGGCGTAGTCGGGATCGAGACGGATCGCGTGTTCGAACGCTTCGATCGCCTTCATCAACCCGCCCTGGTAGCGGTGCGCCCATTCGTATCGCCCGCGCAGATACAGGTGATACGCCTCGGTATTGGCCGTGTAGCGCTTGATGATCGGTTCGCCGTCGCCGCCGCCGAATGTCAGCTCGAGTTTGTTGACGATCGCCTGCGCGATCTCGTCCTGGATCGCGAACACATCGTCCAGCGTTCGATCGAAGCGCTCGGACCAGCGCTGGTAGCCTTTCACCGCGTCGGTCAACTGCGCCGCCACACGGAGCTTCGTGCCCGCTTTGCGCACGCTCCCCTCGAGAAGCGTGGAGACCTGCAGCCGCTCGCCGATTTCGACCGCGTCGACCTCCTTGCCCTTGAAACTCGCCGCGGAGGTGCGCGACGCCACGCGGACGCGCGACAGCTTCGCGATCGCCGCCTGGAGTTCTTCGGCCAGGCCGTCGCACAGGTACTCGGCGTCGGTGTCGGGACCGAGATTGCGAAACGGCAGCACCGCGATCGACGGCACGCCGGCAGCCGCACGATCGACGGTGGCGGATATCGGGTCGTGCGCGTGCAGGACGCGATCGATGTCGATCTTCAGCTCGCGCGCGCTTTGATACCGGTTCTGACGATCCTTCTGCAGCAGCTTGTCGACGATCGACGTGACGCCGACCGGCAGCTTGGCCGCAATCTGCGGCGGCCACAGGACGTCGTGGTGCAGCACCCGGTTCAGGATTTCGAACGACGACTCGGCGGCAAACGCACGCGTGTGCGTCAGCATCTCGAACAGCGCCGCGCCGAGCGAAAACAGGTCGGATCGCCGATCGAGCGGCTGCGACAGCACCTGCTCCGGCGACATATACAACGTCGTCCCGACCAACAGCTCGCCGGTCACGCCGGCGGCGGTGTCTTCCGTGCCGCCGGCGTCGATGCGTTTCGCGAGGCCGAAATCGACGACTTTGACGTGGCCGCGTGACGTCAGGAAGATGTTCGCCGGCGTCACGTCGCGGTGGACGATCCCGGCGTCGTGCGCGACGTCGAGCGCATCGGCGACCTGGGCGGCAATCGTGAGCGCTTCGTCCGCGCTCAACGCGCCCATGCGCAGACGATCTTTCAGCGTCTCGCCGGTCAGGAGCTCCATGGCGATGAACGGACGTCCGTCCACGGTGTCGACTTCGTAGATCGTGCAGATGTGCGGATGATTGAGCGACGAGGCAGTGCGCGCTTCGCGCTGGAATCGCGCGAGCGCCACCGCGTCGGACGCGAGCGCGTCGGCGAGAAACTTCAACGCGACCGGCCGCTGCAGGCGCACGTCCTCGGCGGTGTAGACCACACCCATGCCGCCGGCGCCGACCGTGCCGGTCACTTTGTAGTGTGAAAACTCACGCCCGATCATCGGGGAACCCGGTTATGGCTTCTTCGGTGCGACCAGCGGCAGCGGATAACGCATGCGAACGTCGGGCGGAAGCTTGTCATTCGGCGGACGCGCGACGTGATAGTCAACCTCGTTTGGTGGATTGTACGTCTTCAGGAACTCGATGACGTTCCAGCGGTCCTCGTCCGTCATCGTTTCGTAGAACCACCACTCGTGGCCGGCGTTCGAGTTGCCGGTGAGGTGCGTGTCGAAGAGGAACGGCGTCATGCCGGCGGGCAAGAGGAATCCCGGTCCGTCGGTGTAGTACCCGAGCTTCGCCGTGTCGTACTCGTGCGTGCCGGTTTGAAACGTCGTCGGCCGCTTGTCCGCTGTCTGCAGCAGATCCCAGATCGTCGGCACCGACCCGTTGTGCAGATACGGCGCCGTCGCCCAGATGCCTTTGAGCGTCTTCGCGCGATAGATGCCGTGGTTCTTCGTGTCGGGATAATCTTCGTAGTCCCGCAACGGCGTCCGATACACCGTCTGCCCGCGCGTCGCGACCGCTTCCCATTCCTGCTGCGTCTTCAGCGGAACTTTGTGCTCTTCGAAATACTTCGCCTTGACCAGGTTGACGATCTCGAACGCCGCTTTCCCGAACGGCTTCGGTCCCTGCGCCGTCATGACGTTGCGCTCGAAATTGACGGCAACCGCTGGATCGGTGCCGACGATGTCCAACGGGAACAGTTGGTATTCGTTGACGCTGCCGTACTTGTTGTAGCTCTCGTGGCAGAGCGCGCACGTCTGATCGAAGAACGCCCGCCCTTTCCGCACCCGGTCCGGATCCGGCTGTGGAAAGATGGCCGGCCACTGCGGCGCCGTCAGCTTGTACGACAGTTGCTCCATCGTGTTCAGGTGATCGAGGCGCACGGTGCTCGTGTAGCCGTGCGCCGGATCGAACGTCGCGCCGACGCCGAGCGCCTGTCCGATATTGCGTTCGATGACCGAGTTCGTGTTGACGCCGTACTGGAACCACGACGTGTACTGCATGCCCCACAGATGCGGGATGCTGACGGGCGCGTCGGTCGGCGTCGCGTTCATGCCGCGCACGAAGGATGACGTTTCGTAGCCGCCGAACAGTTCGTTGCGGCCGTTGCCGAACGCGTCGATGCGCCCGGGGCCGTCCGGCGTGCCGATCGCCATCGCCTGCGTGACGAGATCGAGCGTCTTCAGCGACGCCGCCTTCGACGTCAGCAGACCGTTCTTCGACGCGAAATGAAAGAAGAAGTCGAACAGGAAATCGCCGTCGGTCTCCGTGCGTTTGAACGCGCTGTCGGGAACGACGTCCTCGTCGCCATCCGACGGCTTTGGAATCGTCTTCGTTTCGACGTGACGGCGACGGTTGAGAAAGCGCGCAAGACGAGTCGGGCTCGCGAAGGTCGCCTTCGTTTCGTCCGCCAGCGCCGTCAAAAACGCGTTCACGTATCCCATGGTCGGCGCGCCGTCGACGCGAATCGCCGTGCCTTTGTAGTGAACTTCGCCGACGTGGCACATCGTGCAGTTCACGCCCATCATCTGCATGCCGGTAATCTTCGAGTTGCCGACACTGACGCCGACCGGCAGCCCGTACGGATTTCGCGGCGTCGTCGCGTCCGGAATGAGACCGAAGCGTTCGATGTTCTCGAGGAACGGGCGATACACGACCGGTCCTTCCGGCGTCGCCACCGCCTGCTCGAGCGCGAGGAGCCACGAGATCGGGTACACCTCGCCGCCTTCGCTCAAGTGGTAGTAAATCTCGCGCTCGTCCTGCGACAGGCCGTTCGATCCCTGCAGCGGCATCACTTGCACGACTTGCACCGGAAGGGTCTTCGTGACCGGCCAGATCAACCATGCGAGCCCGAGCAACGCGAGGACCGCAAGGGACGCCGCAATCTTCTTGAGCGGCACGCCCCGCTTCGGCGGCGACGGCACGACGGCGTTGTACGGCAGCACCGGCTGTTCTCCTATGTCGTCGTGGCTCAACGGCTCGCGATATGTCACGCCGTTCTTCGCGCGGCGGAACGACGAAATCGTCGCGTAGACGACGCGTCGGGCGCGGTTCGGCCATCCGATTGGCTCGTGCTCGGCCAGCGCATGCCACGGCGAAAACCCGATGTTCTCGGCGAGGTTCATCTGCGCCGCGGTCTGAAATTCCTGAACGGGGATGCGAATCGTCGCGACCTTGTGAAACGGCGCTGCCGTTTCCTGCCACACGACCGTCGGATCCTCGATCGGCATCGCGGCCGGATATGTCTGCCGCTGGATGCAGAAGTCGAACGAGGCCTCTTCGATCCGCAGATGCGTCGCGAGGTTGTCGCGCAAGTAATTCGGCGACTTCGTCGCTTTGAGACCGAGGTCGGGCGACGTCGGCACCACCGAGTACTTGACGACGTGCGGGCCGAGCCGATACGCGCTCTGGCTCCAGTAGCGCTGCGTCAGGACGTTCGGAATGCGAATCGATGTCTGGCGCAGCGCGTTGAATTCGTACGTGCGCCACTTCCGCGGGTTGAGACCGAAGAAAAATCCGAGCACGCGGATCGCCGGCTTCTTCAGCACCTGCCGCGAGAACACGAGGTAGTCGTCGAGCGAGCGGATGAAGAATCGC
>DASREL010000008.1:0-16572 GCA_035652075.1 Vicinamibacterales bacterium | reverse complement strand
GGAAGAACCGAAGCCGAGACGAGGAATCGCTGTCAGCCATCAGCTCTCACGGTCAGTGTAGCACCGCCATGATCGTTTCTCCGCCACGCACCACATCACCCACCTTGACGCGAATGTCTGCAGACATGGGCAGAAACACATCCATGCGCGAGCCGAATTTCATGATGCCGAAGCGATCGCCGGCGCGCACCTCGGCGCCGGCTTCGACGCGGCACACGACGCGGCGCGCGAGCATGCCGACGATCTGCCGGAACACGATCGGCTGACCGTTGTGATCGATCCAGATCTCGCTGCGTTCGTTCGCGCTGCCCGCATCGTGCCGGTACGCGGGCAGGAACTTGCCGGGGATGTAGGTGACGCGCGTGACGCGGCCTGACACCGGCACGCGGTTCACGTGCACGTCCATCGGCGAGAGAAAGATGCTGATCTGCTGCCACTCGCCCGGCGGTGTCGACTCGGACAGCGCCCGGCCGGCGACGAGGATGCGTCCGTCGGCCGGCGATACGACGATGTCGGCGTCGGCCGGCGGAACGCGATGCGGATCGCGGAAGAAAAAGGCGAAGAAGGCGCCGAGGGCGACAAACGGGATCGCGAGGACCCACGCCACTGCGGCGCCAGAAAGTATCGCGAGCGCCAGCGCGCCAAGAATGAACGGCGCCCCAGCCGGATCGAGTTTCAATCCGCTAGCGCACCTGATCGCGATGGCGACGCAGAATGTCTTCCATCTGATCTTTGAGTTGGAGCTTGCGTTTCTTGAGGTTGACTTCTTCGAGTTGCTCGGGTTCTGAGAGGTAGTGCTTGGCGGTCAGTTCATGCAGGCGATCGTCGAGTTCGTGGTGCTTTGCGGCGAGTTGGCTGAACTCCTCATTCGTGGTCAGCAACGCGCTCTTGAGGTCCTGCTGCGTCTGGGCATTCATACGCCGCCTCCTTGGTCATGTCGAGGCGAAAGTACCACAGTGGGTATGGCGATTCAAGTCAGCGATTCACGCCACAAGACCAGAGCATCTTCGGTCGGTTTGGTGTAATACCCGCGCCGAACCCCAGCCACGGTGAAGCCGAAGCGTTCGTACAACCGGCGCGCCGACTCGTTCGACCGCCGCACTTCGAGAGTCGCCCGGCGCGCGCCCAACTTCGCACCCTCGCCCAGTATGTGCGCGAGCAGCGCCGAGGCGGCCCCTGTTCTCCGGCGATCCGGCAAGACTGCCAGGTTGTTGATGTGGAGTTCGTCGAGCACGCGCCAGAACGAGCAGAAACCGACCGTCGCTCCCTCCTCGTCGCGCGCGAGAAAGCAATAGGACACGCCGCGGTTCTCGAGCTCGGCGAGATACATGTCGCGCGTCCACGGATTCGTAAACGACGCCTCCTCGATCGCGACGACTTCGTCGATTTGGGATGCCGACTCCAGCGGCACGATGGTCCACCCCTTCACGGCCTCGTCCCTTGGGCGCGGCGATCGCGATCGACTTCCGCGTCCGGCCGACGAATATAGAGCGGTTGGATCGCGGCGGGATCGATCGTGTCGCCGCGGCGTGCGCGCGCGGCGGCCATCAAACCCAGGACGCCGGCCAACGCCGGCACAGGCGGGAGCTCAACCCCCTCGAGCGGCAGCGTGGCACGGAACTTCACGACGCCGTCGCCGACGAGGATCTGCGGACGCTGCGAACGCCAGCGATCGAGGACCTCTGCCGGCGGACCGACGCTCGGGGCTTCGAGCACGCGCAGCCGCTCGGGTTCGAACGGCGGCGCGTCAGTGACCTCGTAGAGCGACGCAAACACATCCTGCCGATAGCCATCCATCCACGCTCCGACGATCGTGCCGGGCTTTGCGTGCGGCGACGCCGCGACCGCCAGCGCATCGAGCGCCGACAGCGCGACGACGCGCTTGCGATGCACGAACGCCGCACCTTGAATCGTGGCGATGCCGATCCGCAGGCCGGTAAACGATCCCGGTCCTGCCGCAACCGCAAAGAGATCGATGTCGGAAAATGCGATCTTACGCGCAGAAAGGATCGCGATCAGCTCACCGGGCAAGCGCTCGGCATGCGTGCGCGCCGCATCGCCGCGACGCTCGTCGATCACACGATCGTCGACGACGAGCGCGGCGCTTCCATCACGAGTGGTCGTGTCGAGAGCAAGAATCCGCATGCGATAGACTTAAGCGTATGTCAGCGAGCGCGACGCCCGCCATGCGTCAGTATTTGGACGCCAAGCAGCAGCATCGCGACGCCATCCTCTTTTTTCGCATGGGCGACTTCTATGAAATGTTCTACGAAGACGCCCTCGTTGCAGCCCGCGCACTTGAATTGACACTCACATCGCGATCCAAAGATTCGAATGGCCGCGGGATTCCGATGTGCGGCGTCCCGCATCACGCGGTCGACGGGTACATCGCGAGGCTGGTCAAGAAAGGTTTCCGCGTCGCGATCTGCGATCAAGTCGAAGATCCTCGAAAAGCCAAAGGCATCGTCAAGCGCGAGGTCGTCCGCGTCGTCTCCCCGGGGACGCTCACCGACGCCAATTATTTGGATGCCCGTGAACCGGCATTCATCATGTCGATCACGAGCACGAAAGATGTGATCGGTGTCGCCCTCGTCGATCTCTCGACCGGCGAGTTTACCGCGGCCGAGTACGTCGGCGTCGATGGGCAGCACGCGCTTCGCGACGAGCTTGCGATCATCAGGCCGCGCGAGATCGTCGTGTCATCAGATGTACCGGACGTCGTCGCGGCGGCCGGACTCCCCACGACGGCGGTCGACGGCTGGATGTTCGACGCCGAGTCGGCGCGGCGCGCGCTGCTCGATCAACTGCGCGCGGGCGGTCTCGAAGGCTTTGGTCTCGATCGCCATCCGCTTGCGACATCGGCGGCCGGCGCGCTCGTCCACTACCTGCGGCACACGCAGAAGGTCGATCTCGCCCACGTGCGGTCGATCGCCTATCGGCAGCGGAGTGACACGCTGCTCATCGATCCGACGACGTTGAAGCATCTCGAGATCCTCGAAGGGTCCGAGGGCGGACGCGACGGATCGCTGCTCGACGAGATCGATCGGACCGTGACCTCGATCGGCAGCCGCACGTTGCGATCGTGGCTGCTGCGGCCGCTCGTCGCCATCGAACCGATTCGCGATCGGCTCGATGCCGTCGAAGAGCTCGCCTTCCGCACGACCGATCGCGGTAAATTTCGCGACGCGATCAAATCCGTTCAGGACGTCGAACGTCTCGTCGCGCGCGTGGCACTCGGGACCGCCGGGCCGCGCGATCTCGTCGGTCTCAAGATCTCACTCGGCATCGTGCCGCGGATTCGCACGCTGCTCGCCGAGCTGCAGGCGCCGCTGATTCGATCGCTCGTCGCGGAGCTGGATGACGTTGCCGATGTCCGGCAGACCATCGAGGCGACGCTCATCGACGAACCGCCGGCACTGGCGCGCGACGGCGGCTTTACGCGCGACGGCGTCGATCGCGAGCTCGACGAGTTGAGGACGATCAGCCGCTCCGGCAAGCAAATCATCGCGGAGATGGAAGCGGGCGAACGCGCGCGGACCGGCATCTCGTCGCTCAAGGTGCGCTACAACCGCGTGTTCGGCTACTACATCGAGGTCTCGAAATCGAACCTGCACGCAGTGCCGGCGGACTATCACCGCAAGCAGACGATCGCCGGCGGCGAGCGCTTCATCACGCCGGCGCTGAAGGAATACGAAGAAAAAGTGCTCGGCGCGGACGAGCGGATCCTCGAGCGCGAGCTGGAGATCTTCGAACGGCTGCGTGGCAGCGTGGCGGCCGAATCGCCGCGCATCCAGGTGACGGCGCACGCGCTTGCCGCGCTCGACGTCCTCGCGACGCTCGCCGACGTCGCCGCGAACAACAACTACATCAAGCCGCACATTCACGACGGCGACGAGATGCTCGTCGTCGACGCGCGTCACGCCGTCGTCGAGCATCGCACCGCGTCCGGGGACGCGTTCGTGCCGAACGACATCTCGCTGAACGGCACGACGTCACAACTCGTGATCCTCACGGGTCCGAACATGGGCGGCAAATCGACCTACCTGCGTCAGACGGCGCTGCTCTGCGTGATGGCGCAGGCAGGATCGTTCGTCCCGGCGAAAGAGGCGAAGCTCCCGATCGTCGATCGCATCTTCGCCCGGGTCGGCGCATCGGACAACATCGCGCGCGGCCATTCGACGTTCATGGTCGAAATGCAGGAAACGGCGAACATCCTGCACAACGCCTCGTCGCGAAGCCTCGTCGTGTTGGACGAGATCGGTCGGGGCACCGCGACGTTCGACGGCCTGAGCATCGCGTGGGCGGTTGCCGAGTTCCTGGCGACGAACCCGAAGATCCGACCGAAGACGCTGTTCGCGACGCACTATCACGAACTGACCGACCTCGCGGACGCCACACCCGGCGTCGTCAACTATCACGTCGCCGCGCGCGAGTGGAAGGACGACATCATCTTCCTGCGAAAGATCGTCCCGGGGCGATCCGATCGCAGCTACGGGATCCAGGTGGCCCGGCTCGCGGGGCTGCCGCGTCCGGTCATCGAGCGCGCACGCGAAATTCTGTCGGCGCTCGAACGCGACGAACTGACCCGCGGCGGACGCCCCTCGGTCAGCGGCACCCGATCCGATCCGCAGCGGCAGCTTGGGCTGTTTCAGTCTGCGGCGGTGCCGCAACACGATGCGATCCGCGAAAAGCTGACGGCGGCCGATGTCAACAGCATGACGCCAATCGAAGCGCTGACCTTCCTCGCCGAACTCAAGAACGAACTATGACGACGGCTGTAGCGCAGGCCTTGAGGCCTGCCGTGCGGGCAGCCCTCAAGGGCTGCGCTACCGTGCTGGTGTTGGCCACGTCGCTCCACGCCGCGACGCTCTTCGATCCCGCGCTCCACTTTCGCACGATCACGACCGAGCACTTCGTCATCTACTTTCACCAGCACGAGGATCGTCTCGGCGCGCGGCTGGCGGCGATCGCCGAGGACACGTGGCAGCAACTGCGCGAACCGCTCGGCGTCGATCCGCCGCGGCGGACCCACGTCGTGCTCGCCGATCAGACCGAGTTGGCGAACGGCTACGCGACGCCGGTGCCGTACAACACGATTGTCATTTACGCGACGTGGCCCCGCGGATCGGAGTTCATCGGCAACGTGGACGACTGGCTGCGCGTCGCCTTCACCCACGAGTTCACACACATCGTCCACCTCGATCGGTCCGAAGGCTGGGCACGTGTCGTGCGCGCGATCTTCGGTCGAACCGAAATCGCGTTTCCAAATCTGTTCTTGCCGACGTGGCAGATCGAAGGCCTGGCGACGTACGAAGAGAGCGCCGTGACGGGGGAAGGCCGCGCGCATGCGGGCGATTTTTCCGCCGTGATCGGCGAAGCGGCGCGCGCGAGCCGACTCGAGCCGCTCGACCGCGTCAACGGCGGCATCACGGATTGGCCCGGCGGCAACGCGCCCTATGCGTACGGCGTCGCGTTCCACGAGTACCTCGCGAGCCGGTTCGGCGCCGAAAAGCTCGCCGAACTCGCAACCCGCACCGCCCGGCACGTCCCCTACACCGGCTCGCTCGCGTTCAAGAAAGTATTCGGCGAGTCGCTGGGCGATCTCTGGCGCGACTACGAAACCTCCGTCTCCTCCCTACCTGCCCCACCCGCCCTACCTGCCCTACCTGCCCTACCTGCCCCTACTCAATTGACCCACCAAGGCTTCACCATCACCGGACCCAGATTTGATCCGATGGAGCCGGCAGCGATCATCTACGCGTCGCGGAACGCTGACGAGTTTCCGTCGCTGTATCGCGTCACGCTCAGGGATCCGCGGCCGCACCGGATCGCCACCCGCTATCTCGGTTCGACCGTCGCGATCGGACGCGACACGGTGTACTTCGATCAGCAGGAAGTGCGTCGCAACGTCGGAAGCTACAGCGACCTGTATGCGCTGACGCGTTCATCGGGACATGTGCAGCAGCTCACACACGACGCACGACTGCTCGATCCGGATCTTTCGCCGGATGGACGAACGATCGTCGCGGTCCAGGCGCGTCCCGGCGCGAGAGATCTGGTCCTCGTGTCGATCGGTTCACTCCAGCCGCCAACGATCACCGCCATCACCAACGAACCGGAAACACAGTTCAACGCACCGCGGTGGGCGCCGGACGGACGCCGAGTCGCGGTCGAACGGCATCGGCCGGGATCGTTTTCAGACGTGATCGTCGTGGACGTCGAGGCGCATGCCGAAACCGTCGTCGCCTCCTTCGACGACGCGCGCGTCGTCACGCCGGCGTGGCGCCCCGATGGGCGCGCCGTGGTTGCGGCCGTCGCACGGCAGAACGCGCCGTTCAACTTGTTCGAGTTTCCGCTCGATGGTGGCGCACCGCATCAACTGACCGCGACGACCGGCGGCGCGACCTGGCCCGACGTCTCCCCGGACGGCACAACGATCGCGTACGTCGGTTACACGCCGCATGGCTTCGATCTGTTCACGGTCCCGTATGCCGCGGTACCTCGCGCCGAGCTGCAGCCAGAGCGCCGCACAGTCCGGTCAAAGCCGGACATTACAGACGATACAACGTCGGAGGCCTACTCTCCGTTCGGTACGCTGAGACCTACTGCCTGGTCGCCGATCGTCGACACGTCGAACTCACAAGTGCGTGCGGGGGCGGGCGTGGCGGGCGTCGACGTGCTTGGATATCACTGGTATTCCGCATCGGCGACGTGGCTCGTCTCCAGTCCCGCTGACGCGCTGACGCCGTCGACGCTCACACCCGACTGGCAGCTGGCGTACTTTTACGATCGCTGGCGGCCCACTTTCTTCGCCGTCGCCTCGACGCAGACATCCTTCTTCGCAGGGCCACCGACGAACAACGGCACGCCTGCCGACACCACGCTCCGCGAGCATCAGATCGAGGCCGGCGTCCTGTTTCCAATCCGACACACTCGCATGTCGCATTCCGCGCTCGCGTCGGTGCTGCGGTCGGTGGACAATGTTCTGCCGACGAGCGACACGGTGTCTCGCAACCGGACCGCGGTTCGTGCGGCATGGGCGACGACGACGGCACACGCGTACGGCTACTCGATCAGTCCCGAAGACGGCATGGCGGCGGGCACGACGCTCGAAGCCGTCCGGCGCGGGCTCGGTTCGACCGTCGACGCGACCACGGTCACCGCCGACGGACGCGCGTACGTCCGCGGCGCCGGCGCCCATCAGACGATCGCCGTCCGCGTCGCCGCTGGCACGTCGACCGGCGATCCGGCCGTCGCGCGCACGTTTCTCCTCGGCGGGGCGACGTCGGATCTCGGCGTCACCAGCTTCAGCAGCAGCGCGATCAGCCTGCTCCGGGGATTTCCCAGCAACTCGTTCGCCGGCAGCCATGCCGCCGTCATCAACATCGACTATCGATTTCCGCTCGCGCGTCCACAACGCGGCTACGGCACGTGGCCGTTGCTGTTGCACACGTTGCACGCGGCCGTGTTTGGCGACGCCGGCAGGGTGTGGACGGACAGATTCGACGCGACGTCGACGAAGACGTCGCTCGGCGCCGAACTGTCTGCGAACATCGTCGCCGGCTATGTGTTTCCGTTCACGCTGACCGGCGGCGTCGCGTGGGGCCACGATCCGCGCGGCCTCACCGTCGATCGCACGACGGCGTTCGTGCGCATCGGAAAAGCGTTTTGACGGATATAATTGTCCGCGCATGAAAAAGAAATCACGTTTCTTGCAGACGCCGATCGAGCCGTTCGCCGTCGAGGAAGGTCAGACCGCCGACCAGATCCTCACGCGGATGGAACGCATCTCGTTTCAGGGACGGAATCTCGCCACCGCGCATCGCATCTGGCAGAAGATGCTGCAGGACGACGTGACGATTTTTCTGGGAATGGCCGGGGCGTTGTCCGCGGGCGGCCTCCGCATGGTCGTCGCGCATCTCATCCTTCATCGCTACGTCGACTGCCTCGTCTCGACCGGCGCGAACCTGTATCACGACCTCCACGAGACGCGCGGCCAGCATCACTATGTCGGGTCGGCGCACGCCGACGATGCGGCGCTGGCGGAAGAGCGGATCGACCGCGTGTACGACACCTACGCCAACGAGGAAGAGTTCATCGGCAACGACAACTGGATTGCGAAGTTCGCGGCGACGCTCGAGAAGCGCCCGTACACGAGCCGAGAGTTTCTCTTCAAGCTCGGTGAGCATCTGTGGACGACGACGAAGCGTGAAGGGATCTTGACCGCGGCCTATCGGGCGAACGTCCCGATCTTCTGTCCGGCGATCGCTGATTCGTCGATCGGGATGGGCCTGTCGCAGGCGCGCCAGCACGTGCCAGGCGCCGGCCACATCGACATCATCGGCGACATCGTCGAATCGGCGAATGTGATCATCCGCCGGCCGCGGACAGCCTCGATCGTGCTGGGCGGCGGCACGCCGAAGAATTTCATCAACCAGGCCAGCGTGCAGGCGGAGTTCTACAGCGACCAGGTCGGCGGTCACCGCTACGCGCTGCAAATCGTCACCGACGTGCCGCATTTCGGCGGTGCGTCCGGATCCAGCCTCGAAGAGGCGCAGAGCTGGGGCAAGCTGTCCACCGAATCCGACAAGGTGTCGGTCCAGGCGGACGCGACGATTGCGTTGCCGTTGCTCGTCAGCGCGCTCGCGAACTCGGCCAAGCCGATCCTCGCTGAACGGCGCATGCCGAAGTTCACGCTCGAGCACGTCATGACGGTCGATGGCCTGCCCGTGCCCAGCGATCGCTTTGAGGAAGTGAATGAACCTGCCGTTTGATTTCGATCACGTCGCCGTCGGAGAGTTCGGCGGCCTTCCGCATCCCGTCACGCCGTTCGACGAAGCCAAAGTCGTCATCCTGCCCATTCCACTGGATCGGACGACCTCGTACGTGCCGGGGACGCGCAACGGTCCGCACGAAATCCTGGTCGCCTCGTCGCACATGGAATTGTGGGACGAGGAAACGCAAACCGACATTCACGACATCGGCGTCTGCACGCTGCCGGAAATGGACTTTCCGTACGCGTCGATGGACGAAGTCGTCGCCTCGATTCGGCGCGTGGCGTCCGAGATCGTCGCGCGCGACAAATTTCTCGTCTCGCTCGGCGGCGAGCACTCGATTACCGGTCCGCTGGTCGCGGCGGTCGCCGCGAAATATTCAGGGTTGTCGGTGCTGCAGATCGACGCCCACGCCGACCTGCGCGACGTCTACATGGGGACGCCGCACAACCACGCGTGCGCGATGCGGCGCGTCCTCGAGCATGCGCGCGCGACGCAAGTCGGCATCCGCAGCCTGTCGACGGAGGAAGCGGCCGCCGCGCCGACGCTGCCAACCGAAATCTTCTACGACTTCAACATGCGGCAGCACGACGACTGGATCGATCGGATCGTCGATTCGCTGAGCGATACGGTCTACATCACGATCGACGTGGACGGGTTCGACCCGGCGATCATGCCGTCCACCGGCACGCCGGAACCGGGCGGGCTGGGCTGGTACGAAGGATTGGCGCTGCTCCGCCGCGTCATCGAACGCCGGAACGTCGTCGGCTGCGACATCGTGGAACTGGCGCCGATGGGCGGGAACGTCGCGCCCAACTTCATGTGCGCGAAGCTGCTCTACAAGATCTTGTCGTACAAATATCAGGGTGCCTAAGGTGGCTAGGGTGCCTAAGGTACCTAAGGTGCCAAAGGTGCCAAAGGTGCCTAGGGGGCTTAAGGTGCCTGGGGGTGCCTTAAGTGCTCTTCTTGAGTGAGTCGAGTTCGCGGCGAGCGTCGCTCGTGAACGGCGACTCCGGGAATTCCTGGACCAGACGATCGAACGTCTGCTGCGCGTCGGCGCGTTTGCCGGCGTCGCGGTACGCGCGCCCCAGTTGCATCAGGATGCCGTCCACCGGGAGCGGGCCGTCTTTCCGCTGCGCGAGCTCTTTGAACGCATTGATTGCCTGGTCGTACTGCCCTGCCTTCGCTTGCGCTTCGGCAAGACCGAGACGCGCCATCTGCCCGTAGATGCTCGATCCGGCGTTGTCGATCACCTGCTGGTACGCGACCGCGGCCTGCTGCGGCTGATCGAGTTCCACGAGCGTCGCCGCCTGCTGATAGCGCGCGTAGAGACCGGCGTCCGTCGACGGATAGGCATCCGCCGCGGCCTTGAGCTTCGTCAGCGCCGCCTGCGCGCGCTCTTTCTCGGTCGGAAAATAGAGACCGGTGTTCGGCTGCCCTGGCGCGGGCGGCGGACCGACGCGCGCGTCCTGCACGGCGACGGCCTGCGCGAGCAGGTCGTGGGCACGCGACTGCACGCGTGCGTGCCACGCCCAGTAGCCGAGTCCGACCACGGCGACGATGCCGACAATCAGGGCGATCGCCGTCGTCTCGCGGCGGCGCTCCTGCATCGTCATCTGCGCTTGGCGCACAAACGTTTCGAGCTCGTTCTCTCTCAGGTGCTGACGTTCGGTTCGTTTCATGGATGCCAACTATCCATTATATGGCGTCACGCCTTGAACGTAGTATATGTCCGCCGACAGGAGGTCGATCGTGAAGCTGTTGTTCGTGCTCGTAGCTGCGCTGCTCCAGTTCGATACGTCGACCGATTTCCTCAAGATCTCGCCGGACCAGAACTTCGGCGAAGTGCTCGGCGTCGCCGTCAACTCCAAGGGACACGTGGTTGTTCTCAACCATCCGGGGAGCGCGAACGCGGGTCCGGTCTACGGCAACTCGTCGACGCAGATCCTCGAGTTCGATCAGAACGGCAGGTTCGTGCGCGAGATCGGCAAGGGCGTGTATGGCCTCGCCTACTCGCACAGCGTACGGTTCGACAAGTACGACAACCTGTGGGTCGTCGACAAAGGGACGAACGCCGTCGTCAAATTCAACCCCGCCGGTTACGTGACGATGAATCTCGGACGCCGCCCGGAAGGACCCGACGATCCAGCCGAGTCGTACTATCGGCCCGGCCGTCGAGAGCCACCCGTGCACATCGACGGCCAGTTTCGCCAGCCGACCGATGTGGCGTGGGATTCCGACGACAACATCTACATCAGCGACGGTTACACGAACGCGCGCGTGGCAAGGTTCGACAAGCGCGGGACGTGGATCAAATCGTGGGGCTCGCGCGGAACCGAGGCGGGACAGTTCAACACACCGCACAACATCGCGATCGACCGTCAGAACAACGTCTACGTCGCCGACCGCGGCAACCGTCGCATCCAGGTCTTCGACACGGACGGCAAGTTCCTCCGGATGATTCATCTGAACGCGCCGTACGACAAGAAGCGGCATCCGGTCCTCGGCAACATGCCGGCGAATCCGCCGGATGACACGGCGCCGTGGACGTTGTGCATGACGAACGGACCGACGCAGTATCTGTACACGTCGGATCAGGAACCAGGACGAATCTACAAACTGGCACTCGACGGCACGATCGTCGCCATGTTCGGCGAGTCGGGACGCGACACGAAACAGTTCAACTGGATCCACGGTCTCGCGTGTCCGTCCGACGACACGCTCATCGTCGCCGACATGAACAACTGGCGCGTGCAGAAGATCACGATCCGAAAGTAGCGTAGGCCTTCAGCCTTGCTTCGAAGCAAACCACGCCGCCGGGATGCCGACGCCGAAGACGTGAATCAGGATGCCGTTGGCGAAAACCGTCCACACGAACGGACCGCGTGACGTCGCCGAGAGCGGGATCACGAGATAGTTCATGAAGGCGTACACGCCGACGCCATACACTGCGCCGCAGGCGACGACGTGTCGACGGAGGACGGGCATCGCGTGCGCGAGCCACGCGAATACGAGCACGATGCCGAACGCAATCAGGAAATGCAGCGCGACGCCGAGCGCGGCCGACGTCCAGCCGCCGCTGAACGCCCCACGGCCCTGCACGCCGGCAGCGATCGACTGCCCGATGCGCTGCGGCGTCACGCCATTGCGCAGGCCGAAAAAGATCACCGCGTCCAGAAAATCGACGCAGCCGACGACGACTCCGCCGATCGCGATACGGCGAGCGAGCATGTCGTCGTCTACTCGCCCTTAGCCTTCAGTTTGCTCTCGTTGTCCTTGATGAACGCGCGGATGTCGTCGGCCATCGCCAGCAACTTCGCCCACTGTTCTTTGTAGAGCGTGACGGGAAAGCGGCCGAGGCCGTACACCGACACGCCGCCTTTCTCGCTCACCTTCAACGACACGCCGCGCGTATGTTGCGACTTGAGGCGTTCGTTCTCGGCGCGTAGCCGCTCGAGTTCAGTTTTCAGATCGTCGTCTGCCATGGCTCCCGACTGATGTGGCGCGCCCGGGCAGAATTGAACTGCCGGCCCCCCGCTTAGGAGGCGGGTGCTCTATCCCCTGAGCTACGGGCGCATTCGATGCAGCCCGTCTAGTGTAGCAGCGTCAGCAGTGCGGGCCGATGACGCGTCGGTTGCTGTACGCAGTTAGCGTGCCGAGACGAGGCGGAGGTTGCGATCCTGGCGATCGAGGACGGGCTTGCCGTGCTCCGCCGTCAGGGCCGCGTTGATGGCGATTGCGAGATGCGGCGCGATGACCTGGACGAGCCGGGCGCGCTCCCCCGTGAACACGTCGCTTTCGGTCGCATACAACGTCAGCACGCCGACGACCGACGTCCCGACGGCGAGCGGGACGCTCATGCAGCGCCGCAGCGCACTCGTCACCGCGTCCGTTCGCAGACCGAGATCGAGCGCGGCGTCGGAGTCGACGATCGGTTGTCCCGTCGACGCGACCCACCCGGTCAGCCGTTCGCCGATCGAGATGCTGTACCCGGTCAAGGCCGACGAGGCCGGGCCAAACGCGTCGGCGACGACCAGTCGATCCTTGCTCTCCTGCGCCAGATACCACGCGCCGGTGACACCGGGCAGAATGTCGCTGACGAGGTTCGACGCGATGGACAACACGTCGAGGACGCTCGCGTCACCCGACGACAAGCGGGCGAGGCTCACGAACGTCAGCAGGTCGTGCGTCACGCCGAACGGTGACGTTTGTGCCACGGCGGGCACATCGCCGTCCCGCTTGGTCGCGCTGATGCGCCGCAGCACCTCGCGTTGTTCGGCAGTTGTTTCGATGTCGATCGGCACGCTCTGAAAGATCGCGACGAACGTCTCGACGATCGCCGGGTCGTACATCACCCCGCTGCGGTCGCGAAGAATCGCAATCGCGGCGTCGTTCGACAGCTTGCCTCGGTACGGACGATCCGACGTCAGCGCGTCGAAGCAATCAACGACCGAGAGAATCCGTGCGCCGATCGGAATCGCGTCACCGGAGAGACCGCGCGGATACCCCGTGCCATCCCAGTTCTCGTGATGGCAGCGCACGATCGGCTCGACCGGATACGGGAAGTGGACGAGCGACAAGATGTCGGCGCCGATGTCGGCGTGCAGCTTCATCTTCTCGAACTCGGCGCTCGTCAGCTTTCCCGGCTTGTTCAATATGTGTTCCGGCACCGCAAGCTTGCCGGTGTCGTGCAGCAGCGCCGCCGCATCAATGGCTTTCAGCGTCGGCTCGTCGGTGACGCCGACCGCCTTCGCGAGCGCCATCGCGTACGCCTGCACGCGGCGCACGTGGCTGTGCGTGACATCGTCTTTTGCGTCGATGGCCATCGCGAGCGTCTCGACGGTCGAGTGATACAAGCGATCGACTTCCGCGACGTGGCGCCGCGCGTCTTCCGCGCGGCCGAACGAGGCGCGCAGCGTCAGGTGGAAAATCGCGAAAATCGGGATGACGAGCAGCAGTGCGAGAAAGCTCGCCTGCTGAATGAGCAACACGAGGCAGAAGGCGACCGACGCGGCGGCGACATAGCTCACCGACAGCCAGCGGAAGTGACGCCAGACTCGGAATAGCGGCTGGCCGGTTTCGAGCGCGACGGCGCACGCGGTCAGCCCGGCGTTCAACGCGAAGTACGCCGACGCCATGCCCAGCACCGGCAAGACGACGGTGCCCACGGCGCGCATGTCTTCGGCAAGCGGTTTGACATGCGCCAGCGCAAAGAACACGTGCGAGGCGCCCCACATCGCAATCGCCAGCGACGTCGTGTTGAAGAGAATCTTCTGCGGCGACTGTCCGCGGCGCCACGACTGCATCAATCCACTAGCCGCGATCGTCAACGTCACGGGGCCGGGCCCGAACAACATCGCCATCGCGAGGAGCAGCGCGTCGTCGATCGCGATGTTCGCTGCCACCCCGGCAAACGTCAGGCGGAAGGATCCCAGGACGAGGACGAGCGCGGCAAACGCGAGCCATCGCACCGGCGACGGTGTCGACGTCACCGCGAAGCCGGCCGCGGCGAGCACGCCGACGCCGGTCACGGCGAGCGCCGCGACATAGGCGTTCAAAGCCGGCGACGATCGCGACGGTGCAGGCGGCATCGGTTACCGCGCGTCCGGGGACGTCATCGACGTTCCCCACATGATGGTGCTGTCATCGTCTTGCGCCGATGTGCCCCACATGATCGTTTGGCCGTTCGGATCGTTGATCGTCGTGCCCCACATGATCGTGTCGGCGTCGGTCCAGCCGGCGACCGCGCCGTACTGCAACCACTTCGGCACTGTCGACCCGAGCGGATTGGCGAGCCCGAGGAGGTTCAGGTCGCCGAAATTCAGCAACGACGGATTCAGCCAGACGAGCGGCGCCTCGAGCAGCGACAGCATGCGGATGCCAAGGCCCTGATACAGCCGTCCGCTCAGCGTGCCGGCATCCCAGAACGACGCGCCGCTCGACGCGATGGGCAGTCCGTTCACGACCGTCGTCAGCAACGACGTCAACCCGTTCGCGGCGATCTTGCGCGACGCCATGAAGTTGACGCTGCCCGCTCCGGCGCCCATCAAGCCGCCGTCGGTCATGTATGTCGCGCCGCTCTGGATCGCGAGCTTCACTTGTGGCGGCGTGAGGCTCGGCGCCCCTTGCAGCAGCAACGCGACACCGCCCGACACCATCGGCGCCGCCATGCTGGTGCCGCTCAAATACATGTACGCATTGTTCCCGCTGCCCGCGACGTGAATCGACGGATATTGCGCCGGCAGATAGGAGTTGTTCGCCTGCGCCGAGATGATCTTGACGCCGGGCGCGGCGACATCAGGCTTGACCGCGAAATCAAACGGCGTCGGACCGCGCGAACTGAACGTCGCGACGGTGTCGTCCGATCGCCCGACCGTTCCCCAGGTGTTCAACGCACCAACCGTCAACGCGTACGGCGAATTGCCTGGCGACGCGATGCTGCCCAGTACCATTTGTCCGGAATCGCTCTTGCCGTAGTTGCCCGCCGCCGCGACGACGACGATGCCGGCGTCGTAGGCGTTCTTGACCTCCTGACAGAGCGGATCGTATGCACACGCTTCGAACACCGGATGGCCGAGCGACAGGTTGATGACGCGGATGTTGTACTTCGCCTTGTTCGCGATCGCCCAGTCGATCCCGTCGATCACATCGCTCGTCAATCCGCTGCCGTCGGCGCCGAGGACGCGAACGTTGACGAGCGACGCGCCTGGCGCGATCCCGCCCGTGTAGAGCGGCGTCGTCGACGTCGGGACACCTGCGATGATCGCCGCTACGTGCGTACCGTGTCCGAACGCATCGGCCGTCGATGGATCGCCGGTCACCTTGCTGACGCTCGCGATCACTTTATTCGACAGCGCCGAATGCTGTGTCGAAATGCCGGAGTCGACGACGGCGACCGTGATGCCCTTTCCGCTGACGGCGGACAACGCGCCGATGCCGAGGAATCCAGACGAGCCCGCGCGCGCCTGATCGGCGGCCGTCGATTGGTTCGAGACGGACATCCAGGTGCGGACCGGCACGTCCCCCGACAAGCGATCGATCGCGGCGTCAGACGCGAGGTCCGCCAGTTCGGCGCTGTTGGCGAGGACCACCGCGGCCCCTGTCAGCCGTCGAACAATCGTCACCCGGTGCCGCGCGGCGATCGCGTCGAGATCAGCGTCAGTGCCTTGCACGATGACCCGCGCCCGAAGGCTCGTGCCGCGCTGCAGATGACGCGTGAGATCGAAGGAGAGGTGCGCCAGGTGGGTGGCGTGCGCGCTTCGAAAGCTCAGGACCACTCCGGAACAGCACACCGACAGCAGCAGCAACGAGCGAAATATGGTTTTCATAAGCTGACACGAGTGATCTGAAAGCGACACGGTGCCTCGCCGAGCAATTGCCACACCAAATGTTCGGATCGACCACTAACTGATTTGTTTGGAAGGACTAACAGGGAGAACCGTCCTTGGACAGACATCAACGCACGTGTGCCGATTCGGGCCACAGAATGGCCGATAGACGGCCCAATAGGACTGTAATTATCTGATTACTTGCGCGTTAATGGCCGCGTGTCGCGAAATGACACGCCGTGTTCAACCGACAAGCGCGTGGAGCGCCTTTCCGACCTGCACGTACTCCTGATACCGCCGCTGGTAGCGATCGAGTTTTTCGCGCTCGACCGCCTCGAGCTTCAGACGGTCGTTCGCCGCTTCGGCGACCTTGACCTTGTACTCGGCGTCATGCGTCAGTTCCCACGCGAGCCAGTCAGCGGTCCACTGGGAATGGATCGCCTGGATGAAATCGGCGCTGAACGGAAACG
>DASREL010000007.1:0-7748 GCA_035652075.1 Vicinamibacterales bacterium | reverse complement strand
GAGCGCCTGTACTTCGACGTCTCGACGGCGCTCTTGAAAATGATCAGGATCGACACGCCCACGCCGATCGGCACGAGGGTCGAAGAGCGACGGTTCAGCGACTATCGTCCGGTGAACGGCGTCATGATTCCGTACTTGTTGACGTCGCATTACATGGAAGATCAGAGCGAGTTCCGCGTGGCGACGGTGGAGGTGAATCCGGCGATTGACGCGAGGACCTTCGAGCGCCCGGCAACGGATCCGTTCATCGGCGAATGGAAGCTGAATCCATCCAAGAGCACGGTGCTCGACCAGATGAAGGTCGACCACGTGGCGGGGAACACCTACGCCTTCGACCTTGGCGCCGGGTTGGTCGAAACGATCGTTGTCGACGGTACGGACCAACCGGGGCTCGCCGGCACGACGCTGTCCGTCGCCGTCGACGGGAGCAAGTGGAAGGTCGTCCGCAAGAAGGATGGCCACATTCTCCTGACGGCCTTCTGGAGCGTCTCCGACGACGGTCGCACGTTGACCGATGACTACACCGAGTTTGGCGCGACCGGCGCCGGCACGACCGAGAAGTTGGTTTACAAGCGCAGTGACGGCACTTCGGGATTTGCCGGGACGTGGCAACGCCCGATCGACACGCTCACGTCCGCCTACGTGCTCAAGGTGACGCCCTACGAGACCGACGGCCTGTCTCTCGCGTACCTCGCCGTGGAGGTGACGAAGAACGTGCGACTCGACGGCAAGGATTATCCGAGCGCCGGCCGGAACGCGGCTCGAGGTGCGACGGCGTCGGCGCGACGCGTGAGCGATCGCGCGCTGGAGGTCACCGACAAGATCGACGGCAAGACAACCGATACGCAGCAACTGACGCTGTCGCCCGATCTCAAGACGCTCACGATCACGATCCATCCGGTGGGCCGGCGCGACCCGAATATCTTGACCTTGGAAAGATAATGGAGCCCGGCACATCGTGATTCGCTCCTTCGTGTTCGCGCTCGCAGCCTTTCTCGCCGCGCAAGGCGCCGTCGCTCCCGATCTGTCGCGCGTGAACGACGCGAAAACGTGGCGCGTGATCGACGCCGACGCCACCGTCAACGCGCACATCGTCAGATTGAAACCGCACGGCGATCCGGCCGTCGGCAGCCACATCGGGTTGGCAGTCCTGCAGAACGTCACCTTCTCGGAAGGCACGCTCGACGTCGACCTGCGCGGCGGCGGCAAGACGCAGGCGAGTTTCGTTGGCCTCGCGTTCGGCCTCGTCGACGAGAAGACGTTCGAAGCGGTGTACTTCCGTCCGTTCCGGTTCGCCGACGAGGATGCCGAAGCGCGCACTCACGCAGTGCAATACGTCGCGTGGCCCGAGTACACGTGGGAGAAGCTGCGCAAGGAGAAGCCCGGCGTGTACGAAACCGCGATCAAGCCGGTGCCGGATCCCGCCGGCTGGTTTCACGCGCGCATCGAGGTGACCAAGACGAAAGTCAGCGTGTCGGTCGATGGCGCGGCGCCGTGTCTCGTCGTCGATCGCCTCGGGCATCGCGACGGCGCCGTCGGCTTGTGGGTCGACAGCATGCCGGGCGAGTTTCGCAATCTAAGGATCCAATCAGCGCGCTGAGTTGACGTTAGGATAGTGCCGCGTGGTCGGCCGGCTGGTTTCGCACTTCCGCATTGACCGCGAGCTGGGGCGAGGCGGCATGGGCGTGGTCTACCTCGCCGAAGACCTTCGCCTGGGCCGGCGGGTGGCGCTCAAGGTGCTGCCGCCAGAAGCCGCCGCCGATGCGCAACGCCGGTCGCGGTTCGAGCAAGAGGCGCGCGTGGCGGCCGCGCTGAACCATCCCTCTATCGCCACCGTGTACGAACTCGCGCGGGTCGGCGACGATCTGTGCATCATCTTCGAGTACGTCGAGGGACCGAATCTTCGGCAGGTCCTGCGAGCGGGCACACCGTCCCTCGAAAACACATTGCAACTCGCCACCGAGATCGCGCACGCGCTTTCCGCTGCGCACGCCGCCGGCGTGGTTCATCGCGATCTCAAGCCCGAGAACGTGATCCTGTCGAAAAACGGTCCGGCCAAGGTGCTTGATTTCGGCTTGGCGCGGTTCACCGAACCTGCGCTCGACGGCGCCACGATCGCGGTGACCGTGCCCGGCACGATCGTCGGCACGGTGGCCTACATGTCGCCCGAACAGCTCGAGACGCGGACCGTGGACCACCGCAGCGATATCTTTTCGTTCGGCGTGATGCTGTATGAATGCGCCGCTGGCGAGCACCCGTTCGGGGGCGACAGCACCGCGTCGACCATCGCCCGAATCCTGACCGCCGAGCCCAAAGCCCTCATTCCGCCCGAACTCGATCGCATCGTTCGCAAATGTCTGCGCAAGCGATGCGAAGAACGGTATCAATCGGTGCTCGATCTCGCAGTCGATCTCGAAAACCTGAAGAAGGGTTCTTCCGTTCCCAGCACTCACGACGATACGCCCAGTCTCTTTCACGGTCTGCGCCGCTCTTTCCGAGTTTTCGGCGCGTGTGGGAAATCAATCTGGTTCAGTCCCTGGCTTTCTCTCTTGTCAGCATCGTTCTCGCCTGGATGATCCGGGAACGTTCGGTCGTCCAGTCTGGCTGGCAGAACGTGTGGTTTGGTGCGGCCGTCTTGGATCTGTGCGCCGTGACCATGTTGAAACTGTCGATCGTCCTGAGGGCCGTCACCGATCCCGATTCCTTGGGAGAAGCGGTGGCGAATGTTCGTCTCCCGCTCCGAATCGCAACCGTCCTCTATGGCGGGCTGGCACTGCTGGCCGTGCCGATCTTGTCGGTCGATCGGTACCCAGTCGCCGTCTTCTTTGCCGTCTTTCTCAGCGGCTGGGCGCTGGTCTACGCCTTCCTGGTTGAGCCCCTCTTCAATCGTCTCGCATTCCCGCCACGTTCCTAAACGCCGCAATCGGTGTCTATTACTGGATGAGGTTCAGACACTTCGTCCAGTTGATCGCGATTGGGCTGCAGGCGCGCGTCCCGATGCACATGACGGGGTTCCCAGGCGTCGGCAAGACGGAGTTCACCAAGAGCCTCGAAACCGGATTCGCGCGCGTCGGGATCAAGTGCAAAGTCTTCGTCCTCGTCGGGTCGATTCGAGAGCCGCAGGACTTCGGCGGCTTTCCTGTGTCGACGCCAGACGGCGTGCGCCTGATGCCGATGGCGTGGGCACGCGACGCGCAGCGGCTCGCCGAGGACGGCTACATGGTGATCGTCTTTCTCGACGAGCTCACGACCGTGCCGCCGACGACGCAGGCGGCGATGCTGCGGCTGCTGACGGAGAACGTCTGCGGCGAGCTGACGCTGCCGAATTACGAACCAGGACAAGGCGGCGTCGTCTATCTGTGCGCCAGTAACGCCGTCGAGTGGGCCGCAGGCGGTCAGGAGATTCAGGCGCCAATGGCGAACCGGCTGTGGCACGGCGAGTTCCCGATGGACCACGAAACGTGGGCCGACCTGATGGTCAGCGACTTTCCGGCGCCGACCGACCTGCCGGTTCTTCCGACCGACTATCTGCAGAAACACCATCACGCGCAGCGGGCGACGATCGCGGCGTATGTCCGAGCCGCGGGGCGCGAAGCCTGGATGGCCCCGCCCACAGATCTCGCTCGCCGAAGCGGTCCATGGCCGTCGGGCCGCACGTGGTATCTGGCGTCACGACTGTTGGCCGCGATCGAAGCCGTGTCGCCGGGCAACAAACAACTGCAGGCCGCGGCGCTTGCTGGTCTCGTCGGCGATCAGGCGCTGCCGTTTCTCGAGTACCGAGAGGCGTTGAACCTTCCCGATCCGGAAGCGATCCTGAAGGACCCGCGCAGGTTCGTGCTGCCCGATCGAGTCGATCGCGCGTACGCCGTCTGCTACTCGCTCGCCGGTGCGGTCCTCAACAACAACACGCCGGAGCGGTGGGAAGCGGCGATGATCGCGCTCGGCGTCGCGTGCAAGAACAACGCAGACATCCCTACTGCAGCGGCGCGCACGTTGTGCGATACGAGGAACCGTCCCGATGGCGTGATCGCGCTACCACCGGAATGCCGGCCGTTCTACGAGCTAATGCGGATGGCGAAGCTGATGCCGCAGGAGTGACGTGAGGTTCAGATTCGCCGATCTGATTCGCGGTCGTGCGCAGGACGCGCAGGGAACTCCGCGCATGCTGCAGGCGGCTCGACTGCGCGCGGCGTACGAACGCAGCTACTTCGCGCCTGCACTGTTCAACCTCGTTCCCGTCAAGACCGACCTGATCGCGACCATGGCCGTGGACGCGCACTGGCGCCTCTACTACAACGACGCGTGGCTGGCGACGCACACCGTCGAGGAGAACGCGACGCTGCTGATCCACGAAGTGGGGCACCTCTTGCGCGACCACGCGGCGCGCAAGAAAGCCGCGGGCATCACGGATGAACGTCGCTGGAACACCGCGGGCGACTGCGAGATCAACGACGACCTCGACGCGGAGGGGATGCCGTTGCCGGGCGATCCGCCGCTGCCGCGGAAGTACGGATTGCCGAGTGGAGACACGGCCGAACACTACTTCAAGCAGTTGCCCACAGCGCACGCGCAGGACTGTGGATCCGGCGCGCATGGCGAGCGGCGCCCGTGGGAGCTGCCGGACGATGACGACACCGAGCGACGCATACCGGGTGTCGATCATCTGAAGGCGGATCTCATACGGCGCGAGGTGGCCAGGAAGATCGACGAGATTTCGTCGTACGCCGGCGACGTCTCTCCGGCATGGCGACGCTGGGCTCGCGGCATCCTCGTACCGCGGGTGGACTACATGGCGACGATCCGTCACGTCGTGCGCCGGGCGTTGCGTGACAGCACGCTGGGCAGATTCGATCGCACGTACCGGCGGCCGCATCGGCGGCAGGCGTGTTACGGCGAGCTCCTGATGCCGTCGTTTTATCAGCCGCGGCCCAAGCCGGGATTTCTGATCGACACATCCAGCTCGATGGAAGACTCGCAGTTGGCCAGAGCGATCGCCGAACTCGGAGGCTTGACCCGCCAACTCGGCTCCGACGTCGTCGTCGCCTGCTGCGATGCGGCCGTGCGGGACGTCAGGAACGTCTTCCGTGCCGAGCAGGTCGAGTTGTACGGCGGCGGCGGCACGGACCTGGGCGTCGGGCTGCGCGCGTTCGTCGACAGAAAAGGCGATCCGATCGATCTGCTGGTGATCGTCAGCGACTGTCATACCCAGTGGCCGAAAGACGTTCCGCCGTTTCCGGTGATCACGATCCGCGTCGGCGACGGAACGCCGCCGCCCTGGGGAAACCGTGGTCCGAACCGGGTGATTACGATCGAGGAGCCGAGATAGATCGTGGCGCGAAGGAAATCGCAGGCGTGGAGGCCCTGGTGGCGGTCGCACGAGCTGACGATTCCGCCGGACTCGTTGCGCGCATGGGTCAGGCTCGGTGCGTGGGAATCGCGGATGGGCATGTTTGTGTACGTTGCGGTGGCGTTCGGCACCCAACTGATCGTCACGGCTCCGGCCAGCGTGGTCCCCGTGTTCGACTTCACGAACTGCTATGCCGCGCCGCCGATCGCTCAGCCCTGCGAGCGCGTCGCGTATCGCGTGGGGACGCTGAACGCGGCGGTCAATGTCTGGTGCGGTCTGCTGCTGCTGGCGATCGCCGCATGGCTCGTGTGGGAGTTGTGGAATGCGGTGCCGCCGAAGCCGATCACCGATGATTTCCTGAAGCTGCTCGACGACTCCTTCGCGCGCGACTGGCGCAAGCCGACCACCTGGTCATGGATGCGAGCGGTGTGGGCGTACGGGTTCACGCTCGTCGGTGCGACTGCGGCTGCCTGCATCGGGCTGATGATTTCGGCGGCGATCGCCTCGTACAGTCCGGCGAAGACGCCGACCGCGCATGTCGAGACGTCTCAACGCTTCAGGGTGACGCAGTCGCGCTAGGATCTCGTGCGCTCGAAATGAGTCAACGCGTTGGCGCGACGCCGACGCGCTGCACGAGCGTCGCGAACCGCGGATCCGCGCGCAGGCCGTCGAGATCGGGATCGACGTTCAGCCACGTCAGCAGCCACGACCGCGTGTCGACCGCTTTGTTCAGCCACGTGAACGCGGCGTCGCGATCGCCCAAAGCGGTGTAGACGGTGGCGATGTTGTAGGCGGAGACGTACGTCGGCCAGTGCTGCAGTCGATCGGCGATCGCTCGCGCGTCAGCCGTCTTCCCCTCCAGCGCGTAGGTAATTCCCAGGCCCGATACCGGCTCGCCGACGGTCGCGTCGATCGCGATCGCCTTCTTGAACGCCGCTTCGGCATCCGCGTACCGCTTGGTGCGCGCGTAGAGGTGACCGAGGTACGAGTAGCCGGGCCAGTAGTTCGGCTCGAGCTCGATCGACTTCTTAATCGGTTCTGCGGCGGTGTCGAACTGCCGATCGAGATAGCGGAACATGCCGAGCAGCGACACGTACTCCTCGGACAGCGCATCTTTCCGCACCGCCTCCTCGAGCGCTTGGATGGCCTGTTTCATCTGGCCCATCGGCACGCGGCACCACGCCTCGGATTCTTTCGAGTAGACGTTCGCGGGATCGATCTGCAGCGCGCGCGTGATTTCCTGCTCGCCCGCGGCCCAGTTCCATTCGTAGGTGCAGTAGTTGAACGCGAGGTCGGCGTGCGCATCGGCCAGCGTGTCGTCGATGCGGATCGCTTTCTGCGCCGCATCTTTCGCCATCGGCATCACTTCGCGCGCGTCGACGATCCAGTCTTCGGCGAGCGCTGCGTGATACGCGAGGCCGTGATACGCGAGCGCGTAGCCAGGATCGAGCTCGATCGCTTGCTTGAAGTACGCCATGCCGGCGTCCATCTCCGCCTTGCTGAACTTCGCCGTGTGATACATGCCTTTCAGATACAACTGATAGGCCTCGGCGTTGTTCGTATTGCGCTTCATCATCCGCCGCTCGTCGTCTCCGCTCAGCTGCGTGCCGAGCGAATCGGCGATCCGCTTCGCGATTTCGTCCTGAATCGAGAGAACGTCCGACAGCTTCTGGTTGTAGTGCTCGCCCCAGACCTGGTGACCGTCGGTCGCATCGACGAGCTCCGCGTTGATCGACACGCTGTCGCCGCGCAACACGACACGGCCCGTGACGATGGCGCGGACGTTGAGGTCGTGGCGGATGGCGGTGAGATCGGATTCGCGGCCTTTGAAGCGGAAGGCCGCGCCGCGCGACGTCACTTTCAGCGTCCGCAGCCGCGACAGTTGATCGATCAAGCTCTCGGCGAGGCCTTCGCTCAGGTAATCGGCGTCCGCGTTGCCGCTCGCGTTCGAAAACGGCAGCACGGCGAGCGAGTCGATCGTCTTGCTCGCCGAAAACGGACGCCAGACGAACGACAGTCCAGCCGCGATCGCGACGATCGCCAGCAGCGCCGCCGCCAACCAGCGCTTCAACGTCTTCGCTGCAGGCGGCTCGGCGCGAACGGTCGCGGACGGAGTCAACCCGCGCGCGAGGCGTTCGAGATCCGCTTTCAGATCGGCAATCGACTGATAACGCAGCTGCCGATCTTTCTCGATCGCCTTCGCGATCACCGCTTCGATGCCGCTCGGAACCGCCGCATTCACTTCGTTCACCGCGCGCGGCGTCCGGTTCAGGATCGCTTCGCTGATGACGCCGGAGGTCGCTCCCGAAAACGGCGGCAGGCCGGTGGCCGCTTCGTAGAGCACGAGGCCGAACGAGAACACGTCGGTGCGCGCGTCGAGCGTCTCGCCGCGCACTTGCTC
>DASREL010000006.1:0-39809 GCA_035652075.1 Vicinamibacterales bacterium | reverse complement strand
ACGGCTACCTGCGCGTCGGCGATCACGGTGCCGGCCACTACGTGAAGATGATTCACAACGGCATCGAGTACGGCTTGATGCAGGCCTACGCCGAAGGATTCGATCTGCTCCACGCGAGCGACTACAAGATCGACGTCGCCGCCGTGGCCGACCTGTGGAATCACGGCAGCGTCGTCCGCTCGTGGCTGCTCGAGCTCGCCGGGCGCGCGCTGGCATCGGACCCAACGCTCGGCAGCCTTGACGCGTACGTCGACGACTCGGGCGAAGGACGCTGGACGTTGGACGAAGCGATCAACCGCGCGGTGCCGATGCCCGTGTTGACGGCCGCGCTGTTCACGCGATTCCGCTCGCGCGAGTCGAATCCGTTTGCCGAACGGCTGTTGGCGGCGCTCCGAAATCAGTTCGGCGGCCACGCGGTAAAGAAGCACGATGCCTGACGCATCGCTCTTCGAACAGCTCGCAGCCGGCGAGACGATGCCGATCGCGGCCGAGCCGGTCACGATCGTGATTTTCGGCGGCGCCGGCGACCTCGCGCACCGCAAGTTATTGCCGGCCCTCTACAACTTGAGCGTCGACGGCCTCCTGCCGCCGCGGACGGCCATCGTCGCGGTCGGCCGAAAAGCGATGACCGACGACGAGTACCGCGCGTTTGCGAAAGACGGCACGTCGCAGTTCTCGCGGCGGCCCCTGGACGAACAGACGTGGCAGACGTTTGCGGCGTCGCTCTTCTTCGTGAACGCGACGATCGACGACGAGCGCGGGCTGGCGCCGCTGGGGGCCCGGCTCGACATCGTCGAACACGAGCGCGGACTGCCGGGCAATCTCATCTACTATCTCGCCGTTCCGCCGTCGCTCTTCGGTCCGACGGTCGAGCAGTTGAAGCGATCGCGGTTCGTCCCATCGAAGGCCTGGTCGCGATTGATCGTCGAGAAGCCGATCGGTCACGACCTCGCGAGCGCGAAGGCGATCAATGACGAGATCGCGGCCGTGTTCGAGGAACCGCAGATCTATCGCATCGATCACTATCTCGGGAAGGAAACGGTTCAGAACATCCTGGTGCTGCGCTTCGCGAACAGCATCTTCGAGCCGTTGTTCAACCAGAAGTACGTCGACCACGTCCAGATCACCGTCGCCGAAGCCGAAGGTGTCGGCACGCGGGCCGGCTATTACGACGAGGCCGGCGCCCTGCGCGACATGGTGCAGAACCACATGCTGCAACTGCTCGCGATGACAGCGATGGAGCCGCCGCATTCGCTCGACGCGGATGTCATTCGGGACGAGAAGCTCGAAGTCCTGCGGTCGCTGCGGCCGCTCGCCGGCGACGCGATCGATCGGTGCACGGTACGCGCGCAATACGCAAATGGATTCGACAACGGCACGCCCGTGCCAGGGTATCTTGCCGAATCAGGCGTCAAGCCGAACTCGCGCACCGACACGTACACCGCCCTGCAGATCGGCATCGACAACTGGCGCTGGGCCGGCGTCCCGTTTTTTCTGCGGACCGGCAAGCGCCTGCCGAAGCGCGCCAGCGAGATTTCCGTCCACCTGAAGAGCGTGCCGCCGATTCTGTTCAACGGCGATCCGTCGCAGCCGCTCGACCCGAACATCCTGACGATCCGGATTCAGCCCGACGAAGGATTCGCGCTCGGCATCACGTCGAAAGTCCCCGGCCCGCGCGTGCACGTCTATCCCGTCAAGATGGACTTCCATTACGGGACGACGTTTGGCGGGTCGAGTCCCGAGGCCTACGAGCGGCTGCTGCTCGATGTCATGGCCGGCGACGCGACGCTCTTCATGCGTCGCGATTCGGTCGAAGCGGCGTGGCGGTTCGTGATGCCGATTCTGGATCGGTGGGCCGAGCAGACGCGCGATCCGCTGCCGACGTATCCGGCCGGATCATGGGGACCGAAGGAAGCGGACCGGTTGATTGAGGCCACAGGACGGCAATGGCGACCGCTGTAGTTCTGTCGAACCTCGTCGTACTTGGCGGCAAGAACATCCCCATCGACGAGGTGGTCTCGAAACACCCGGCTCACGTGATCCACGTCGACACCTCCTGCGCCGACGCCGCGCTGCCGTCGATCGTGCTCCGCTCGATCCGCGGTGATGTCCCGACGACTCTGTGGTGGGCGGACGAAACGTGCAGCGACCTTCCGGCGCCGCTGATCGAGTTGAGCCGGCAACTGTTGTTCGACAGCCGGCGATGGCAGGACATCACGAAGGGCATCCGTGCGGTCGAATCAGTGCTCGCGCGTCACCGCGTCCATTGCATCGACGTCAATTGGCGGCGGCTCGCACCCGTCCGCCACGCGCTGCTGCACGCGGGCGACGAACTGCGTCGAGAGGATCTCCATCACAGCGAGATTCGGATCGCGTATCGCCGCGGCGAACGAGCGCTCGCCCTGCTGCTCGTCGGGTGGTTGGCGGCGCGCATGCAGTGGGACGGCCTGCCGCATCTCGACGAGGTCGAGGGCGGCGATGCGCTGCTGACGGTCGACATCGGCGTCAGCGACGAGCCGACAACACTGACGCTGCGTCCGCCGGAATTGACGGTGAATCAGCGCGGCTGGCCTCCGTATACGATCGCCGTCCGCGTCGAAGACGAGCCGACGGCGATCGCGGCGGAATTGAAATCACTCCACGGTCATCCGTGGGCGCGCGAGGCATTTCTCGCGCTCGGCCGCCTCACTTCTGCAGCATCGTTTTGATCTGCGCGACTTCCGCGTTGATTTCGTCCAACGTGGATCGATCGACGCTCACCTTGCCGGCCTTGCTGTCCGCGGGCGGCGTCGACAGCTTTTGGATGCGATCGAGCAGCATCAGCATCATCGTGCGGTGCTCATCGGTCAGATGCGTCCCGGCATCCGGCATCTGCGGCGGCGTCATCGCAGGCGTCGAACCGCCCAGCGGCTGTTGGGACGGCATCGCCGGCATCGTTTGCGTTGCGGCGGGCTGCGGCGTCGTCGGCGCGGGAACGGTGCCCGTCGGCGGCGCTTGCGTCGGCGGTTGCGGCGGCGTCACCTGACCAGGTGCCGGCTGCTGCGTCGTGGGCGTCGTCGGCGGTTGCGCCTGCGCGATCGCGACGGACGCCGCGCTACAGAACACGAGTGCGGCCAAATAGCTCATGCGCGTCATGGCTGAGTCCTCTCGTCGAGAAGGTCAGCAAGCACGGTGCCGTACAATGAAAAGCTGATGCGATATCTCGTTACGGCTCGCGTCAAGGATGGACGTCGCCGCGCCTTGGCGGCGGCGATCGAAGATGAAACGCTCGGCGCTGGGTCCGTTGCCGGCGACGAGTACCTGCGCAACATGGAATCCGCGCGCGAACTCGACGACGGACGCGTGCAGTGGGTGGAAGTCTGCTACTGCCCGACGCCGCTCGCCGAAGAACGTCAGTACTGGGAAGCGTACTTTCATCTCGACAAAGTGCAGGACGCGCATGCACGCAGCCGCTGCAAAGACCTGAACGGCACCGAGCCGTGGTCATGCGGTGACTGCGATTGCTCCGCGAAGCTGGAAGCACGTCTCTCGACAAAGGGTCGGCGTTTCAAACCCTAAGCGCCTTCGATATACTCGCCCGCGGTGTCCACCCTCAACGCGCTGTTTACTCGCGCCGGCGCCGCGCTCGAACGCGGCCGCGGCGGCGAAGCCGCGCACATGCTCGCCCCCGTCTTGCGATCGGCGTCGGTCCCGCGCGACGACGAACTGAAGCTGCGATCGATGATCGCCGAAGCGGCGCTGCTGCAGGACGATCTCGATCAGGCCGCGGCGGCACTCGGGCGCCCGCCGGACACGTTCCGCGACACCGTTCCGCCACGCCGCCTCTCGACGCTGTGGCGGCTGCACGGCCGCCTCGCCTCGGCGCGCGGCGATCAGTCGCGCGCGATCGCGCTCCACGGCCGCGCGTTGAAACAGGCGGAGGTCGCGCACGACTCGCGTGCCATCGGCCTCGCTCACTACGAACTCGGTCAGTGCTACCGCAAGGTCGGCGACATGGCGATCGTGCGCGAGCACATCACGAAAGCGGCGTCGGCGCTGCACGCTGCGGGCGACCGTCGGCACCTGGCGCTCGTCCACTCGCTGTCGAGCATCGCGCTCGCGCAACTCGGACGCTACGACGAGGCGATGGGCGCGTTGCGCCAGGCCGAGCGTCTCGCCACGATGGTGCAGGCGGACGATGTGCTCGCGACCGTGTGCGGCAATCAGGCGAACGTGATGATGCTGCAGCACCGATACGAGCAGGCGCTCGCGCTCGCCGAACGCAGTGTCGCGCTGCACGAAGGACGCGGATCCGGACACGGCCGCGCCGTCGCGATCGCAACGCTCGGGCAGATCTGCGTCCGCGTCGGCGACCTGACGCGCGCCGAGGATCTGCTCCACCGCGCGCTCGAGATCCGGACGCCAATTCAGTTCCACGAAACCACCGGCGCCGTGTTCGATACGCTCGCGCAAATTCATCTCATTCGCGGACGCTACGAAACGGCCGCCGATTTTCTCGGCCGCGCCAGCGACGCGTACGGCGCGTACGGCCGTCAGACGAGCCAGTGGTATCAGTGGTCGGTGCGCGTGCTGAGCGCGCGGCTCGCGGTCCGGCGCGGCGACGTGACCGGCGCCGTCGCGCTCGCCGACGATGTGCTGCAGGAGAGCGCGCCGCCGTTCGAAGCGCTGCAGGCGACGTTGATTGCGGCCGAGGCGTTGACCGCCGCCAATCGTCTGCCCGAAGCCGAAAGCCGGCTCACCGCCGCGGCCGATGCGCTCGATCCGAAGACGGCCCCGGCCGCCTGGGGTGAGTACCTGCGGCTGCGCGGTGCGTTGCATGCGAAGCTCGGTAGCGCCGCCGACGCGTACCACGATTTCGCGCAGAGCGCGACGCTGCTCGATCTGCTCGGCGAGCGCTATCAGTGCGGCCTCAGTCATCTCGCGCTCGGACGCCTCGTCGCTGAAACGGGCGCGCGCTCCGTCGCCGAGCGCCATCTCAATCACGCGCGCGCCATCTTCTCGCAGCTCGGGGCCGAACGCGACCTGGCCGACACGGACGACGCCTCGTCGCTGTTGACCAACGTCGGCACCGGCCAGTACGTCATCTCGCCGGCCGACGCCGACGACGCGATCGTGCGGCGAATCGTGGATGCGGCCGCCCTGCCCGAACTGCTGGGGCGCGAAACCGCCGCGGCGTTACTCGAGGCGGCGTCGGGCGACGCGAGCGTCGTGTACGTCGAACTCCCCGGCGGCGACGTGCGGCTCATTGCCGCTGCCGGCTGCGACGAGGATGCGGCGCGGTCCCTCGCGCGCGCGGCCGCGCACGGCAGCGCGCTCGGTCGCGGCACGCTGGTCGTCGAGAAGCTGGGACGGGATCAAGAAGGCGAACGCATCGGTCTCGTCACCTCGCCACGTCCGATCGGCCATCCCGTCATGCGGCGACTCAGGATGATCGCCACGGTCGCGCGGCAGGGATTTGCGCTCTGCACGGCGCGCGAACGATCCGCGGCGACCGCTGTCGGCCTCGCGCTCGATCGCTCGCTCGAGCCACTCCTGCCGGGCTTTCTCTCCGCCAGCACCGCCATGCAGCGCGTCGTCGAACAAATCCAGCGGATGCAGGGCAACGATCTGACGGTGTTGATCACCGGAGAGAGCGGCACCGGCAAAGAGCTCGTGGCGCGCGCGATCCACGTGGGATCGCATCGCAGCGCCGCGATGTTTCTGCCGTACAACTGCACCACGACCGGCCGCGATCTCGCAGACAGTCAGCTCTTCGGTCACCGGCGCGGCAGCTTCACCGGTGCGGTCTCGGATCAGCCGGGGCTCGTGCGCACTGCCGCAGGCGGCACGCTGTTTCTGGACGAGATCGGCGACCTGCCGCTCGACGTGCAGCCGAAGCTGCTGCGATTTCTCGAGCAATCCGAGATCATGCCGATTGGCGAGACGCGTCCGCAGCGCGTCGACGTCCGGGTCCTTGCCGCAACGAACGCGGATCTCGAACAGCGCGTCGCCGAAGGTAAGTTCCGCGAAGATCTCTACTATCGCCTCGCCGTCATCCGCATTCACGTACCGCCGTTACGCGATCGACGCGAAGAGATTCCGCATCTCAGCACCTACTTCCTGCGCGAGGCGTGCGAACGTCTGAGTAAGCCGGACGTCCACCTCACGTCGGAAGCGCTCGATGTGTTCTCGCAGTACTGGTGGCCGGGCAACGTGCGGCAATTGAAGAACGAGATTCAACGCGCGGTCGCGTTGAGCGCGCCCGGCGGACTGATCGAACCCGCGCACCTGTCGCCCGAACTCGTCTCGGCGCGACTGCCCGGCGTCGGCGCGACGCCTGTGGTCCACGCGCGTCCGGCCCGCAGCGCGCCAAACCTGGCGTCGGCGGTCGAACAGGTCGAGCGCGACATGATCCAAGCGGCGCTCGACCACAGCGGCGGAAACATCTCCGAAACCGCGAGGTCACTTGGCTTGACCCGGCGCGGCCTCTATCTCAAACTCCGACGGCTCGGGTTTGAGACGGCGCAGCACGCGGATACTAAGTAATCAGTTCACACGTTTCGAGGATACTAAGTATCCATGTTGCACGGAGATTTCTTCTCCGGATAATATCTCGTAACTATCTGAAAAATAACTCGTTAGGTTGTTCGACGCGACTCCACATTGCACGACTTTGCACGCGGGCTTGGAAGTTGATACAGGACTTGGCATCGCCTTACTTCCTGGAGCCGCGAGTGAAACACATTTGGACCGACGAACCGAAACGTACGGACACGAACAAGCGCACTGTCGAGCGCCGCACCGTGACGCTGCCTGCGCGGCTCACGTGGAAGGACCAGCGTGGCGCGACGCGGTTCGCGTCGGTGACCACCCGTAACGTCAGCGAGTTCGGCGTCTTCGTCGAGTGCCACTCGCCTGTCTCGATCCCGTTGTTCAGGCTCGTGCAGTTCCAGCTCGAACGCGACGTGCGGTCCGGGGACATGCTGCCCGACTCGCTGCAGCAGGGGCGCATTCTGTCCGCCGTCTACCGCGTGTCGCCGCCCTCGTCATCGAAGCCGCAAGGCCTCGCACTGCGACTCATGATCGATCCGAAACGCGCCGCTACGCCGGGCGCTTCCGCCAATAACGAGCAAGTCCTCGCCAGTTGAGATCGAAACGGCCCGCGACTTCATACGCGCGGGCCTCGTCCTCACCCACCCGGCGGCGTAGTTCGTTTCGCACCTGATCGGTAAACCACCGCTCGCGGTCCTCGTCGCTGCCGTCGAGCGCGAGCGATTGTTTCGCCAACCCGCTCACCAAGTGGATGTTGTCCTGCAGTTCGCTGATATGAGTGGCGACCGGCCGATGCGGACCGAAATGCGTGATGAAGAGGGTGTCCGGCCGCCACGCGTTGATGCGCGCCAGACTGTCGCGCCACAGGTCGAGATCGATGTCGGGCGGCGGCGTCGGCGGCACGTTGAATCCGCCTTCGATGACCCGCACGCCGGCAGTGTCGCCGACAAACGCGATGCCGCTGTCGGCATTGAAGTAGCTCACGTGATGCGATGCGTGCCCCGGCGTGTAGGCGACGTCGAAATCGCGTCCGCCCGCCGAGATCCGCCCGCCGCCGTTCAACACCGAGATCGCCGCCTGCGGCACCGCGCGAACCTCGCCCCATAGCCGGTCCATCGCGTCGCCGTACAAGCGCGTGGCGCTCGCGAGCAGCTTCGACGGATCGACCATGTGCGGTGCGCCTTTGTCGTGCACGTACACGCGCATGTGTGGATGCTCGTGGACGAGCGTCCCCGCGGCGCCGGCGTGATCGAGATGGATGTGCGTCAACAGCAGCGCGCGCACGTCGCCCATCGATAACCCGGCTTGCTCCAACTCCGCACGCAGCGTGGGCAACGTGCTCGTCGGTCCCGGGTCGATGATCGCCGCGCCACCCGGACCGTGCAGCACGACCGACGCGATGATCCGCGGCATCCCCCGGAAGAGGACGTCGATGTAGGAAATACCCGATGCGAGTGTCTGCATGTTCGACAAAGCAACCACGGAATCCACAGAAACCACAGAAAGATGTTCCGTGTGGTCTCTGCGTTCTGTGGTCTACATTCCTTTCTTCTTGATCCAGACAACGACGAGCACGATCGCGAGAGCAAGACCGACGAGTCCTGCGCCTCCAATGACGCGCTCGATCGTTTCCCAGCTCTTCCCCAGAAAATACCCGACAACCGCGATCGTCGTCGACCAGACGACCGCACCGGCAGCGTTGAAGAACAGGAACGTCGGCCACGGCATGCCGCTCCCGCCGGCGAGGACGGCGCAGACGACGCGCAGCCCGGTGATGAAGCGGGCGACGAAGACGGTCTTCGAACCATGCCGATCAAAGAAACGATCGAACTCGGCGAGGCGCGCGCGCGTGACACCGATCGCGGCGCCGAAGCGTTCGACGAGACGGCGACCGCCGTTGCGACCGATATAGAAACCGAGATTGTCGCCGAGGATCGCCGCCACGATCGCGATGACGATCACCCAGGCAAGCGACAGGTGACCGGCGTGTGCCAGCGCGCCGCCGGCCAGAACCATCGTTTCGCCGGGGACAGGGAGTCCGGTGTTCTCGAGGAATACGCCGAGAAACACCGCCGCGTACCCGTAGTGGGCAAAGAGATCAGTGAGCCACTGCGGCACCTGGCCCTCGCAGCGCGCGGCCAGGCCGCTCCGACGTTATGCGGCTGTCCGCGACGACGCGGCGGCCGTTGACGAACACGTGTTTCACGCCGACCGCGTAGTGGTTCGGATCCGCATAGGTGGCGACGTCCCGAATCGTCGCAGGATCGAAGATCGTGATGTCGGCCATCATGCCGGGCCGCAAGATGCCGCGGTCCGACAGGTGCACGCGCGTCGCCGCTTTCGACGTCATCTTGCGGATCGCTTCTTCGAGCGTCAGGACCCGTGCGTCGCGGACGTAGTGGCCCAGGATCCGCGGAAACGATCCCCATGCACGGGGATGCGATTTCGATTCGGCCATCTTGCCGTCTTCCGCTTTGGCGCCCGAGTCGGTCCCGACGCCAACCAGCGGATGCCGCAGCGCTGTGATGACATCGTCTTCATCCATGATCGATATGATGACCGATGATTCGCCTCGATCGGCAACGACGAGGTCCATGACGGCGTCGCGTGGATCTTTGCCCATGGCGTTGCCGATCTGTGTCAGGGTCATCCCTTCGTACTTCCGCAGCGAGGGCTCGAGCACCGTCGACAGCATCACGCCGTCGCCACCGCCCGATCCGTACCACTGGTTCTCCCCCGTCGACGGCGCCGGCTCGTCCATGTCGCGTTTGATGCGCTCGCGCTGTGCGGGATCGTTCAGCCGCGCGATCATCTTGTCGAGTCCACCTTCGCGGACCCACAACGGCAGACACGCATCGAGCCCATTCGACGCGCGCGTATACGGATACTGATTCGCGGTGACGTCGAGGCCGCGCGCACGCGCCGCGTCGATCCGCCGCAGCACCTCCGGCATCTTGCCGAAGTTGGCCTTGTAGGCGGTCTTGAGATGCCAGACTTCTGCCGGAATCTTCGCGCGCTCGGCGACGGCAAACACTTCGTCCAACGATTCGAAAATGCGCCCGCTCTCGGATCGCTGGTGCGAAAAATAGACGCCGCCGTACGACGCCGCCACCGTGGCGAGTTCCACGATCTCGTCGGTTGACGCGAATCGATCGGGCACGTACTGCAGCGACGTGCTGAGGCCGAGCGCGCCTTGCTCCATCGCGTCCCGCACGAGGCGTTTCATCTGCTCGAGTTCGGCGGCCGTCGCCGGCCGATCGTCTTTGCCGATGACGTAGTTCCGCAGGCCGCCGGCGCCGACAAAGGTGCCCACGTTGATCGCGGGATGCGTGCGCTCGTCGAGACGGCGGAAGTAGTCCGCGAGCGTACGCCAGTCTTGCGTGATGCCGAAGTGCGTCGCGTTCAGGCGGCCTTCTTCGACCAGGCGATCGTTCAGCGGCGCGATCGACGATCCCTCGCCTGTGATTTCGGTCGTCACACCTTGCATGATCTTGCTCGCGGCGCGCGGATCGACGAGGACGTTGAACTCGGACTGTCCCAGCAGGTCGATGAATCCCGGCGCAACCACGAGATTGCGCGCGTCAATCGTCGCCGCCGCGGTGGCGCCCGCAAGGTGACCGACTGCCGCGATGCGATCGCCGGTGACTCCGACGTCGCCGAGAAACCACGACGCGCCCGTGCCGTCGACAATGCGGCCGTTTGTAATCAATGTGTCAAAACGAGGCCGCTGCGCGGAGACGCTCAGTGACAACGTCAACGCGCCACACACAGTGAACAGCAGTGGCCTACGCAGATGACACATGGTGTCGAATCCTAACAGAACGTTTCGGAAACAGGCTTAAACCTTTCGGGTCGGTGACGGTCCAATCTGTGCAGTGACCCGCCGCTGTTTGATGCGACGACCGACGCGACACGCCACTCTTGTCATCCTGCTTACGATTTTCTCAGGCCGCGCCTTCGCGGCGAACAGTGTCGTCGTACAAGACGGCGACGCGTCAATCGCTCACGATCAAAGCGCCGGCACGTGGACGCTCAGTGCCGGCGGCGCCGCGCTGACGATCGCCCTCGACGGATCGCACGATTTCGCGATCACGAACTTCACCTCACCCTCGGGTGCGCGCCTGCTCGCGGCGAGCCAGGCCGATTCCCTGCTGCGCATCGGTACGACGACAGTCCGCGTGGGCGCTCGTGCGGCCGGTTTCGCGCTGCGCGCGGCAGACGCGAGCGCAGTCAACGGCAAACTGCAGCTCGACGCGACGTTTGACGCGACCGACATCGGACTGACGCTGACGCGACACTACGCGCTGGTGTCCGGCTCACCGAGCATCGAGGCGTGGACGACGTATGCGAGCGCCGCGAATCCGCCGGCGCTGTCCGATTTGAACGCGCTGCGCCTCACGATTCCGGCCGGAACGATTCGGTGGGTGTCGGGACTGGACGGCGACAACGCCGATGTCGAATCCGACGGCGCATTCACGCGGCACGAGCAGACGCTGACGATCGGGCAAACGCTCGGCCTCGGTGCGCAAGGACGCGCGTCGGAACAGACGGTGCCGTGGTTTGCGGTCGACGAATCGAGCAGCGAGTTTTACGCGGCGTTGATGTGGTCCGGCGCCTGGTCGGCTTCGATGACGCGGACGGCGGCGGGCCTCGAGATCACGTACGGCCTCGCGGCGATGACGACGACGATTGGCGCCGCCGTCGACGGACCGCACGTGATCTTCGGCGCGGCGGCCGGCGGCCCGAACGAGGCCGCAACGGCCCTGCGCGCGTACGTCACCAACGGCATCCGCGGCGGGCGCGCGCTCACGCCGCTCGTCACCTACAACACGTGGTTCGCGTACGGCACCGAAATCGACGAGGCGACGCTCGAAGCCGAAATGGATCGCGTCGCTGCGCTCGGCGTCGAGTTGTTCGTCGTCGACGCGGGGTGGTACGAAGGCACCGGGACCGCCGGCCCGTACGATTTCGACGCGGGTCTGGGATCGTGGGTCGCGGACCCGGCGCGTTTTCCGAACGGCCTCGCGCCGCTTCGCGCGTACGCGCACAACCTCGGGATGAAGTTCGGCATCTGGGTCGAACCGGAGCGCGTCAACCTGGCGCTTGTCGGCTCGCCGGGCATCGAGGAAGCGTGGCTGGCGACGGCGGGCGGCAATTACGGATCGGATCACGCCGCGCAAATCTGTCTGTCGGTGAAAGCCGCTCGTGCGTACCTCCTCGCACGGCTCACGGACCTGATCGACACCGTGCAGCCGGACTATCTGAAGTGGGACAACAACATGTGGGTCAACTGCGACCGCGAGGGTCACGAGCACGGTGCGACCGACGGCAACTTTGCCCACGTGAACGGTCTGTACGAAATCCTCGCGACGCTGCGCGCGCGGTACCCCGACCTCCTGATCGAGAACGTCTCGGGCGGCGGCAACCGGCTCGACGTCGGCATGCTGCGATATACCGATGCCGCGTGGATGGACGACCGCACGGCGCCGTCGGTCCACGTGCGACACAACATCGAGGGGCTGAGCGCGATGTTTCCGCCGGCGTACTTGCTCTCGTTCGTCACCGATCACGACACCGAGCCGCTGCACGACTCGCCCGATTTGCCGCTCTACTTCCGCAGCCGCATGGCGGGCGCGCTCGGCCTTTGCTTCCGCTCCGACGGCTTCAGCGAAGGCGACAGCAACAGCATCGCGCACGAGATCGCGATCTACAAAGGGATCCGCGACACGCTCAGCGTCTCGGCGGCCGCCCTGCTGACCGCACAAGCGGGCGCGGCCGACCAACCGCCGCAGTGGGACGTCTTACAGGAGACCGCGCCCGATTCCGGTCAGGCACTCGTCTGCGCGTATCAGTCCGACCAGGGAGCGGCGAAGATCACCGTGAAGCCAGCCGGATTGGATCCGGCGGCCACCTACACGGTGCAGTCGGTCGATACCGGCATCCTCGGAAAAGCCACAGGTGCGGACATCATGGCCAACGGGATCGATTTGATTCAGTCCCCGAACAGCGCCGCCCACATTCTTCTGCTCCGCGTGCAGTAGAATCGAGGGACGTGCTTCGTCCGACGCCCCTGACATCCTTACGACCGCTCGCGCTCGCCCTCACCTGTGTCGTGATGGCCGGCGCCTCGGCCTCCGCCCAGACCGTCATCGTCACGCACGCTCCGGCGAGCGGCAGTGTGGAACTGGTCTTCAACAGCGACCACGTCGCCGCGGCGACCGCCGACGCGAACGGCGAGGCGACGATGACTTTCGCACTACCGGTCGACAAGAGCGAAGCCGATGTCCGCGTGTCGACGGAGCGGTGCGGCGACGTCCGTCGCGTCCTGCTCGTCGAGCGCGGGCTGCCGCCGCCGCCTCCCGCGGGCGCGTGCGATCGCCGCGACATCACCGGCTTCTTCATCGTCCGGCGCGAAACGACGTTCGTCATCGACGTCACCAATCCGGATCCGATTGTCCACTTGCGGCAAGGCCCCGCGCCGCTGTCCTGGCTCGGCCGCCCAGGCACGCCCGAGCACGAGGGAATCAACCTCCCGCCGGCGCCGAGTGGTGTGTATGTGTTCGGCGATGTCGGGCTGGTCAACGCCATGAATGCGTCGACGGTCACGTGCGGCAACGCGACGTCCTGCACGGCCGGCGATCTGACCGGCATTGCGTCCGTCGGGGCCGGCTACTGGGTGACGAAGATGTTCGGCGTACAGGCGAGCTACATGCACCCGGCCGGCATGAAGGATTCCGGAACCGGCGACGGCTACACGTTTACGAGCACACGCACCACCGATCTCTTCACGATCACCGGCACGGTCGGCGCGCCCGTCGGCGGCTTGCGCATCTACGGCCGCGGCGGCGTCGACTATCAGCGGACGACGCTGACCACGAGCGACACGATCACCGCGAGCGGCACGCAGAACTTCGAATTGAAAACCGCGGGCTGGGGATGGATCGGCGCGGGCGGCATCGAAGTGTGGTTGAAGCCGTGGCTCGCCGTTCACGTCGATGCCGGCGTAGCGAAACTGAAAGGCAGCGCGCTGGGCGGCGTCGAAGGCTCGATCGATGACGAACTCGTGTTCGCCACCGTCGGCGCGCGGATTCGTTTGGGACGTTAAGCGCTACTGCGCCGCCGGGGGCACGGCGATGTCGATCAGCTTGATGTCGAAGACGAGCGTCGCGTTCGGCGGAATCGGTCCGGACCGGCTCGAACCGTAGGCGAGCGACGGCGGAATAATCAGCCGGCGCGTCCCGCCCACGTTCATCCCAGGCACACCTTTTTCCCAGCCATCGATCACCGCGCCGGTGCCGACTGTGTAGGCGAACGGCGTCTTCCCCACCGACGTGTCGAACTGCAGCCCTTTGTTGTCGCTCTTCGTCGGATCGTAGAGCCACCCGGTGTAGTCCACGGTAACCGTGCTGCCGTTCGCCGCCGTGGCGCCCGTGCCGACGACCACGTCAATCTGACTAAACGGAGGTGTTTGGACCGGAGTGGTCGGCGAACCGGTGCATGCGGATGCCGCGGTCACGACGCACAAAAAACCGATAAATGCGAATATCCTCAAGATGATGATCCTGCATCAATTCTACTTAAACTGCCTCGCGCATGCGTCGTATCTGATCGGGGACGAGCAGACGCGCACGGCGGCGGTCGTCGACCCACAGCGCGACGTCGATCAGTACCTGACGTTCGCCGCCGAACACGGGCTGACGATCAAGCATGTGCTCCTCACGCACCTGCATGCGGATTTCATCGCCGGCCACCTCGAACTGCGCGATCGCGTCGGCGCGACCATCTACCTGGGCAAGGCGGCCTCCGCCGAATACGCATTTACGCCGCTCGGTGACGGCGACCGCGTCGAATTGGGCCGGGTACGGCTCCAGGCACTCGAAACACCCGGGCACACCCCGGAGTCGATCTCCATTCTCGTGTTCGACCTCGATCGCAGCGCGACCGATCCGCATGCGATCTTGACCGGCGACACGCTGTTCGTCGGGGACGTCGGCCGCCCCGATCTGCGCGTCGCGCTCGGGTGGTCGGCGGCGGATCTCGGATCGATGCTCTACGACTCGCTGTGGAAGAAAATCCTGCCGCTGCCGGACAGCAGCCTGGTCTACCCCGCGCACGGCGCCGGGTCGTTGTGCGGCAAGGCGATCGGGAAGGAGACGGTGTCGACGCTCGGCGAGCAGCGGCGCGCAAATTACGCGCTGCAGCCGATGCCGAAGCAGGCCTTCATCGACATCGTGACAGCGGATCAACCCGACGCGCCGCCGTACTTCACCTATGACGCCGTGCTGAACAGTCGCGAGCGTCCGACGCTCGACGAAACGCTGGCGCGGCAACTGCAGCCGATGACGTTGGATCAGTTGCTCGCGCTGCAATACGTCGGCGCGCAGATTCTCGACACGCGCGATCCGGTCGATTTCGCGGCGGCGCATCTGAAAGGCAGCGTCAACGTCGGGCTCGGCGGGCAGTACGCGACGTGGGCCGGTACCGTGCTGAACCGCGAGCAGCCAATCGTGATCATCGCCGATCCGGGACGCGAGAACGAATCCGCCGTTCGTCTCGGGCGCATCGGGTTCGATCACATCGTGGGGTACCTGAAAGACGGTTTACGCAGTCTCGAGACGCGCCCCGATCTCACCGCCACGACGGAACGACTGAGCGCAGCGGTGGCAGCGGAGCGAATGGATACGGCGGATCCGAAGGCCGCGATCCTGGTCGACGTGCGGGCGCCGACCGAACGTGACCAGAAACATATTGCTGCGAGCATTTCGCTGCCGCTCAATCACCTCGCCGAACGCGCCGGCGAACTGCCGAAAGGCCGTCCGCTGATCGTGTACTGCGCCGGCGGGTACCGATCCTCGATCGCGGCGAGCCTGCTGCAAAAAATCGGGTTCGATCACGTCAGCGAAGTCGCTGGGGGCATTGCGGCCTGGGAAACGGCTGTGTTACAGTCGCCGCGTCTTCAGGGCTCGCTCATCCATGGGTGAAATACCGCTCGCACGACTGTGGCAGTTGCCGGATGGCACGCACTGTTTGCTGCTGAAAGACGCACGCACAGAAAATTGGGAACTCCGCGTCGTCAGGGGCGAGAGAACGCTCCGCAGCGAACGCTACGGCAGCGCAATTGTTGCGATGGATGAAGGCAAGCAGTGGCGCGCCACGTACGATTCCTCGCTGCAGTCCTCGTCCTCTCACAGCTGATCCGTCACGGTTCACCGAAACACCGGCCACAGTCGCGGCGGGACGCACTCTCGCATCGCGCGGATCGACGGCTGCGCGATCGGCACATCGCGGCGATCACGCGCGAGCGCATCGTAGAAGGCGATCGTGCCCGCACGGAACGTCACCGAGGGCTCCCAATCGAGCTTGCCGACGGCGCTCGCCTGCGCAAACCGTTCGCGAAACGCGATCACCTCCGCGTCGTCGAGCACGATGAACGGATGATGCCCGTTCGCCGCGAGCCATGTGACCGCGCGATCGAGCCAGGCTGGATCGAACATCTCCCATCGCAGCGTCATCCGTCCGGCATAGAAGCGCAGCGCCCCGCTGTGTTGCGCCGAGATGACGACAGCATTCATCGGCGTCGACGATTCGACGACGCGCGCGACTTCGACGTACCGTGATTCCTCGCTCGCGATCGCAAACGCGCCGCGATGGATCGCTTGCCAGACCCCGACCACGCCCAGCGCGACGATCACGATCGCGCCGACGTGATTCGCGCGCCGCATCAACGCGGCAGTGCCGATCGCCATCGCGGGCCAGGCCGGCAGCAAGAAACGCAGATACCACCACGCGTCCCAGGGAAAGTACACGAGATACGACAGCCACACGACCGCAGCGATGACGGCCATCACGGGCGACACGAACGCGACATACGCGAGCCCCGCCGCTGCGAGCGGCGTTTCAGCACCGAGCAGCCACGTTCCGTAGTTGCGAAGGTTTGGCAGGATGTACGACCACGCGAAACCGCCGGTCAAGTCGTACCCGGACGACAGCGGCGATCCGTGCAGCCGGTTGTTGATGGCGGCGGTCACCACTACCGCAAGGGCGACCGGAACGGCGAAAGCGACCGCCGACAGCCCGCGTCGCGTCCACGCCCGTATGAACAGCACTGCGGCAATCAGGACGAGATTCGGCCGAATCAGGATCGCGATCGCCGCGGCAACGCCAGACAGCGCCGCCAGCGCGGTCGTGCCGGCGATCACACCGCCGATCGCCACTGCCCACGCGGCAGCCGCGGGCACATCGCTCATCGGCTGCACGACCATGTACAAAAACGTCGGACTCGTCGCCACGATCCACGCCGACGCGAGGCCGACGAGCGGACCGACGAGTTGCCGGCCGATCCAGTAGGTCGCGAGGACGAGGACGCCGCCCGCGATCGGCACAATCGCAAACACGCCGCACATGCCGGCGATGGTTTTCGCCGTCGCCATCAACATCGGTAGGCCGGGCGAGTAGATCGGAACCAGCGCCGTGCCGGTCGCGTCAGGTCGATATCCGAGTGGGCTGAAGGTTTCGGCCGCAAGCGGCCACGGCGCGCGCGACACGAACGATTGATCGACGATCGGAAGGCCGTGCAGCCAAAGATCCGCCTGGCTGACGTATCCGTAAGAATCTGACCCGCCGGCAACGCGCGTGTTGAAGAACCACCCTAGCGCGACGACGACGCAGGCGATGACACATGGCAGAAGACAAACGGCACGTCTACCCATCTGCCGTGTGCCATCTGCCATCTGCCATGTGTCATCTGCCGTGTCAGGACTTCAGACGCGAGCGGCCCACGGATTTTCGTCCGCGCTCGGTCCGTATATGGACGGGACCGGCACGTCGAGCAACCGCAGGTATACCGATAACTGTCCGCGATGGTGATACCAGTGGTTGAGCAGGATCGCGCGGACCAGCGCGGCGCGCGGCATCGACATCATCGTCGCGCCGTTCATCTTCGCTTCCCACCCCTTCATCAATCCTTCATCGCCGAGCTTGCCGAGCGTCGCCTTGACGGTCTGCATGCTTTTGTCGTGCGCGTCGAGGATCTCCTGAACGCTCGTCGGATCCGGCACCTTCTCGCCTTTGAATTCGGTGACGCCATCGGCTGCCCAGCCCGCGATCACACCAGGGCTGCCGGCGATGTGGAACGCCAGATAGCCGAGCGACATCGATTTCGGGTGAGGCTTCCAGGTCAGCTTGTCTTGCGGCACGCGTTCGAGCACGCGGCGCGTCGTTTTCGCTTCTGTTTCGACTTCTTGCAGGATCGCGGCAGTCATCGACATCGATCTTCCTCCTTGGCGGGTCGTGGGAGCCCAAATCATATATCCGGTGTCCAATACGACGATGATCGTCACGGACCGGTTGACGAAGCAGTACGGGGCGCTCACCGCCGTCCGCGACGTGTCCTTCGACGTGCGTCCCGGCGAAGTGCTCGGCCTGCTGGGCCCCAACGGCAGCGGGAAGAGCACGACGGTGAAGATCCTCACCGGACTGCTCCGTCCTACCGGCGGGCGGGCGACGCTCGACGGCGTCGACATCTTCGCCGACCTGCCGAAGTACAAAGCGCAGATCGGGTACGTGCCGGAGGAACCGCACCTCTACTCGTATCTCACCGGTCCCGAGTATTTGCGTCTCGTCGGCCGCTTGCGCGGGATCGAGGACGCCGCACTCGACGCGAAGATCGACCGCTTCATGCAGCTGCTCGACATCTACGACGATCGCTATCAAACGCTGTCGTCGTATTCGAAAGGCATGCGGCAGAAGATCCTCATCTCGGCCGCGGTGCTCCACAATCCGCGGATCGTCGTCCTCGACGAACCGTTCTCGGGGCTCGATGTCAGCGCGGCGCGGATTCTGAAGTCGTTCGTCCGCGCCATCGCCGAGGACGGCAAGATCGTCATCTTCAGTTCGCACGTCCTCGAAGTCGTCGAACAGGTCTGTTCGCGCGTCGTCATTCTCAAAGACGGCCGCATCGTCGGTCACGACTCGGTCGCGAATCTGCGATCGACCTTGCAGCTTCCGTCGCTCGACGCCGTCTTCGCGAGCCTCGTCCAAGAAGAGAACGTGGACGAACGCTCGCGCGGCCTGATCGAGGCGATGCGCGCGTGAAGATTCTCTTTCGCGCATTTCTCGCGCAGTTCTTCACCAGCGAAACCGTGACGTCGGACGTCCAGATGCGACAGGCGATCTCAGGGCTGATCGCGTTCATCATCACGCCGTGCCTTGTGCTGTTTCCCTTCAGCCGCACCGCAGGCGCCGCGAAGCTGACGGCGCTTATCGCGTACTCGATGATCACCGTCGGACTGGTTGCGGTGTACGCATGGGACGCCCTCACGTTCGATCGGCGCGACGCGATGGTGCTCGGTCCCTTGCCGATCCGCGGCCGGACGATGGTGACAGCGAAGCTTGCCGCGGTCGGGGCTCTGCTGTTTGGAACCGCGTTCGCCATCTGCACGCTCAACTCGATCTTGTTCGCCTTGCAAACCGCCGATCGTTCTGGATGGCAGACATTCGCCGTCAGCTTCTTCAGCTGCCTGCTCGCGACAACAGCCGGCGCCGTTCTGGTCTTCTCGTCGATCGTGTTCCTGCGGGCGGTTGTCGTGATGCTTGGCGGAGAGCGGTTCGCCATGATGATCGGATCCCTGGTGCAGTTGGTTCTCGCCGTCGCGCTGCTGCAACTGCTGATCACCGTCTTCCTGTCCGGGCACCGACACGAACAGTTGCCGCACATCCACGTCAATCCGGCACTCGCGCTGGTGTCGTTGTTGGCCGCGATCGTCGTGTCGATTGCCACGTTTCGCCAGCAGATGCGCCGGGCGCTGACGCCGTCGTCGACTCCTGGACCACTCGGACACGCGCGGCTCGGCCGATGGATTGCGGCCATGGTCTGCGGCCGCGACGGCATCGCGCGAGCGATGTCCGGCTTCGTGCTGACGACAGTTGCGCGAAACCGTGTTCACCAGACCCCGATTGCGATGAACGCCGCGGTTGGCATCGCGTGTGTCGTCATCAGCCTTGCGCGGCAACACACCGACACGTTGACACTGACCGTGGCCGCACCGTTGATGGTGGCGTATTGGGTCGCCATCGGCCTGCGCGCGTCGTTCTACGTTCCGAGTGAATTGCCCGCCGCGTGGGCCTTCGTGGCGCACGCGCCGAACGCGTTTCTGCAATATGCGCGAGGCGTCCGAGCGGCGATCTTCGGCTTCATCGCCCCGCTGACGGCAGTCGCCGCATTTCTGGTGAGTGGATGGACCGGCGCAGGTCGCGCCGTGCTCCTCATCGCGGCGTTGGCGGACGCCATCGTGTTGACGATCCGCTTTCTGCCGTTCACGCGCGCATATCGTCCCGGCCACGCGAAGCTGAAGACACGGTGGCCGCTGTATGCCGTCGGCGGATTCGTTTTCAGCGGCGGCCTGCCGATGTTGCCGCTGTCGGCGATCGTCGCGCTGATTGTCGCGCTCGAGATCGCGGTCGTTCGGGTGGCGCAACGTTGGTCGATCGAACCCTCGATTCTCGAGGCGACCGAGGACAGCGTCGTCACGTCGCTGGATCTGATCGGCGTCGCGACCACGGACATTGTTCCGTCGCCGCAGCCGAGTTCGCCGCCAGCACCTCCTGTTATGCAGGGCGCGACTTCCGACGTGCGGTATGCGCTGCGACTGCTTCGTCGGGAACCGTCCGTCGCCTCCATCGTGGTCTTGACGATGGCATTGGCGATCGGGGCGAACGTGACGCTCTTCACGATCGTCAGCACGATGGACGGACGAAGCCGCGTCGTCGACTCTGATCGCGCCATCGTCGTGACGACGGTCGATCGCGCCGGCCGTCCCCTTGGGGCGTCCTACCTCGATTTCGTGGAATGGCAGGCGCGGGCACGGACGGTGTCAGAACTGATTGCGTATCGGGCCGCGTCGGTGCACCTGACGGACAGCGGGGCCGGTACCGAAACGGCCACGGGCGCGTACATCTCGGCAGATACGTTTCATCTGATCGGCGAGCGGCCCGTCCTGGGACGAGACTTCCTGCAGAGCGACGATCGTCAAGGTGCGATCCCGGTCGCGATCCTTGGCAATCGACTATGGAAGGCCCGATACAACAGCGACCCCGATATCGTCGGCAAGACGGTCCGCGCCAATGGCGTCGATGTCACCGTCGTCGGCGTGATGCGACCGAACATGCGGTTTCCAGTCGTCCACGATTTCTGGATGCCGCTCATGACCGCGCCCGGTCTGGTCGACGAACCACGCGATGCGCGCACGTTGCAGGTTGTCGGCCGGCTGCGCGACGCCGCGTCGATCGGGCAAGCGCGGGCCGAATTCGCCGCGATGGGCGACGAGACGCTGCGACCAGCCGTCCGGCCATTCATCGAAGGCTTCACGATCGCCAATCCGTGGACCGCGATGCTGCTCGCGGTGACGTTCGTGCTGGTGATCGGCTGCGCGAACGTCGCCAACCTGCTGCTCGCGCGCGGAGCGCGGCGCACGCGCGAAATGGACATTCGGCGATCGCTCGGCGCCACGCGATGGCAATTGATCCGCCAACTCCTCGTCGAACACACGGTGATGGCCGCTGTCGCCGGAGCGGCTGGGCTGCTCGTGGCGATTGCGGGCGTTCGCTGGTGGCGCTGGTCGATGCCGATCGCCAATTGGCCCTACTGGTACGACTTCACGATCGATCGTCAGGTCGTGCTGTACCTCGCGGCCGTAACGGCGCTTTGCGCGGTGGGCTTCGGCATCGCGCCGGCGGTGACGACGTCGCGACACGCGGGCGCCGGCCGCTCGCGCATCTGGACGAACGCGCTCCTGACCGTGGAGTTCACGCTGACGCTCGCGCTTCTTGCTGGCGCCGGCCTGCTCGCGCGTACGCTGACCAACATCTTTCGTGCCGACGCGATCGTGGACACCTCCGATGTCGCATTTACCGGCATCGACTTGCCGACCGACCGGTACAAGACAGCGGATCAACAAATCAAGGTGTATCGAACGCTCGAGGATCGGATGATGGCATCGGGCGACATCGAAGCTGCGACGGTCGCGTCGCTTTCTCCGTTCTTTACCGCCCCGCTTCGGGTCCTCAACTTCGAAGACGACACCGCTCGCAGTGCACCCGCGTCGGCGTCCTACGTGATCATCGGGCCGCATTACTTCGACACGCTCCGGTTGTCGATGCGTCGTGGTCGGCCGTTCATGAACGACGATGGCGCACCTGGGCACGCGACCGCGATCGTCAACGAACGGTTCGCGGCGATGTACTTTTCGACGCAGGATCCAATTGGGCGGCGCATCAAGCTGCTCAACCCACAGGCTCCATCGGCGCGCGATGCGACGTGGCTGACGATCGTCGGCGTCGCGCCGACGATCCGACAGCACTACGCGCAGGACTTCGACCCGGTCGTCTACGTCCCGTACCGCTGGAATCCGACCAGCACCATGATCATCATGGCACGTGCCGCGCGGCCGGGCGCCTCGATCATGCCCACCGTTCGTCACGCGTTGACGTCGATCGACGCCGAGCTGACCGTGACGAACGTGATGTCGCTGGACCAGCTGCTCGCCGGCACGCGCTTCGCGAACGAGGCCTTCGCGACGATGTTCAGCTCGTCGGCGGCGATCGCGCTGATGCTTGCGGCGATCGGGTTGCATGCGATCACCGCGTACTCGGTCACGCAGCGCACGCGCGAAATCGGGATCCGGATCGCGCTCGGGGCGCGCGCGTCGACGGTGACGTGGCTGTTCGTGAGGCGAACCGTTCCTGCGCTCCTTGTCGGAACGGCGCTCGGCCTCGGCGCCGCGCTCGGCGTCGGCGGGTTCGTCCAGTCGATGCTCGCGGGCACGAGCCCACACGATCCGGCCACGCTCGTCGCGATCACGCTCGTCCTCGTGGCAGTCGTCCTGCTGTCCGCGTTCGTGCCGGCACGTCGCGCGGCGCGCCTCGAGCCCACTGCCGCGCTACGCCATGAATAAGCATCTGTTCCGCACGTTCTTCGCGCAATTCTTCACCAGCGAAACCGTGACGTCGGACGTCCAGATGCGACAGGCGATCATCGGCGTCATCGCCTTCATTCTGACGCCATGCCTGCTCATCCTCTTCAACGTGTTCCCGCAGTTCCAGCTGCTGGTAATTCACGTGGGCCGAATCCATCCACCGCCCGGCGTGATCACGCGCGCAACCGCCGTGCGCAACATGATGGCGGACGACATGACGGAGTGGATCCTGTCGGTGCTCGTCGGCTACTCGATGATCACGATCGGCCTGCTGACGGTATTCGCGTGGGATGCGCTCAGCTTCGACCGTCGCGACGCGATGGTCCTCGGCCCGCTGCCGCTGCGGTCGAGCGACGTCATCCTGGCGAAGCTCGCCGCGTTGGCCGTCTTCCTCGTCGGCTCCGCCGTCGCGCTGAATCTGCTGAATGCGTCGCTCTTCGGACTCGAGACGGCCGACCAGCTTGGCCTCAGCACCGCCGTGGCGCATTTCATTTCGTGTCTCGTCGTGACGATTGCGGCAGCCACGCTCGTCTTCGCAACGATCGTCACGCTGCGGAACACCATCGCGATCGTCGGCGGACCACGCCTCGCCACGACACTCGGAGCGGTGCTGCAGTTCCTGTTCGTCGTCGCGCTCCTGCTGCTGGTGGTCGCCGTGTTCGCGTCCCCCGTCCATCGCGGACGCGTGGTCGTGCCCGACACGAACTCGCCGCCGCTGACGTGGTTCACCGCTGCGTTCGAGGTCCTCCGCCGATCGGACCGCGGAGCGTGGGCGACGACGCACGACGTGGCTCGCGGGATGTTCGTGCTGGTGCCGCTGTCAATCGTCGCGGCCATCGCGACGTCGGTCGTCGCGTTTCGGCGGCAGATGCAGCTCGCGCTGACACCGGTGGCACGGCCAGGCGTCCTCGGGCGCGCGCGCTTGACGTGCGCGATGGCGCGACTGCTGGGCGCCGGCGACCGTCGTGCGCACGCCATGTCCGACTTCGTCATCACGACGATCGTCCGCAGCCGCGCGGTGCAGGCGCCGATTGCCATCAACGCCGCGATTGGATTCACGATGATCGTGATCGCGCTCTCGCGCGAGCGCGGCGACGCGACGACGACGATGATGGCTGCGCCGTTGATGATCGGCTTCTGGACTGCGATCGGTCTCCGCGCGGCCTTCTACGTTCCGAGCGAGCTCCCTTCAGCCTGGACGTTCCATGCACATGCGCCGGCGGCGTTCGCGTCGTACGCACGCGGGGTGCGTGCGTCGATCGTCGCCCTGCTCGCGCCGCTCGCCGCCATCGCGGCCTACGCGGCCGGCGGGTGGAGACATGCCGTCCTGGTCGCTGTATCGATCGCAGCGCTTGCCGACATCCTGGTCTTGACGATCGACTTTCTGCCCTTCACGCGCGCGTACGAACCTGGGCACGCGCGTCTGAAGTCGCGGTGGCCGCTGTACCTGCTCGGGGCCGTCGCGTTCGCCTTCGGTACGCTGCGGCTGCCTGTGTGGTTCGCCACGGCGGTGCTCGTCGCGCTCGAGTTGTCTATAGCCTATGCAACACGCGGCTGGTCGCTGCAGCCCGACGAAGACGCGGTATCGGATGCGTTCAGCGTGACGACGCTCGATTTGACGCGCGCGTTCGGCGGCGCGGCGGTGATGGTGCTTGCGTGCACCACGATCGCCTCGGCGCAGGTCCTGACGTCTCAGTACGACAACGCGCGAACGGGCGCGACGACGATCGAAAAAGTCTTGACGCCGGCGAACGTCAACGTCCGGCAGTTCGGCAAAGTGTTTTCGTACGCCGTCGACGGCGACGTCTACGCGCAGCCGCTCTTCGTCCCTGGCGTCGAGATTCCCGGGAAAGGGCGCCACGACGTCGTGTACATCGCAACCGAACACGACAGCGTGTATGCGTTCGACGCAGGCAATCAGCCGGCGGCGCCACTGTGGCACGTGTCGTTTCTGTCGTCGAAAGCCGCGACGCTCACGCCGGCGGATGTGAACTGCCCGTTCATCAACCCAGAGATCGGCATTACGACAACGCCTGTGATCGATCGCGACACCGGAACGCTGTACGTGCTTGCGCGCACGAAGGAATCGACGGGCGCGTTGATGGGCGCGCGGTTCGCGCAGAAACTCCACGCGCTCGCGATCACGACGGGCGCAGAAAAGTTCGGCGGCCCGGTCGAAATTCAGAGTCCCGGGTTCGATCCGCTGCGCGAGCTGTCACGCGCGGCGCTCCTCTTGTCGCAAAGACAGGTGTTTCTGACGTGGGGATCGTCGTGTGACGTCAAGCCGTACACCGGTTGGGTGATGGCGTACGACGCGCGGACGCTGAAGCAGACGGCGGTGCTCAACGTCGCGCCCGGCGCCGGCGAGAGCGGCATCTGGCAGAGCGACATGGGCCCAGCGGCCGACGACCGCGGTTACATCTACGTCGTCACCGGCAACGGCAAGTTCACCGTCGGCGCCGGTGGTCACGACTTCGGCGACAGCGTCCTGAAACTGCAACTCAAACCGCAACTGCAGACTCGCAGAAGCACATTGTCCGTCGTCGATCATTTCACGCCGCCGAACCAAGCGCATCTCAACGAGCGCGATCTCGATCTCGGAGCCGGCGGACCGCTCCTGATTGACGGATCGGGCGCGCATCCGCGGCTGCTGATCGTCGGCGGCAAAGAGCCGCACATCAGCGTGCTCGATCGCGGCCTCCTCGAGGGCGGCGCGCTGCAGTCGCTGTCGGTGAAGGGCGGCACGTACTCCACGCCGGCGTACTGGAACGGACACGTGTTCGCCCTTGCGAGCAACGACTCGGTGCGCGATTATCGAGTGGCGAACGGACAGCTGACGACCGCCGCGACGAGCGGCCCCACGTTTCTGAATCCGGGCGCGGCGCCCGTCATCTCCTCCAACGGCACGCGCGACGGGATTGTGTGGGTGGTCGCGACACATGTGTGGAACGACTTCCGATCGGACAAGCCCGCGATCCTCTACGCGTTCGAAGCGGCGAACATCGCGAACGAGCTGTATAACAGCGGCCAGAACTTCGCGCGCGATCGAGCCGGCCGCTCGCTCCGCTTCGTCATCCCGACCGTCGCCAACGGACGTGTCTACGTCGGCACGCGCAAGCAGGTCGACGTCTACGGACCGATCCCAAGTCCGAAGTAGCGGTGTCTAAGGAGGTATGAAGAGACTCATCACCGCATCGGCGGTCCTGCTGGCGGTGTCGGCGTGCGGCCCGCGAGTGGATGTCAAAGCCGGGCTCAGAGTCGAGCGCGTGTCGACCGGTTGGGCCGACGCGGGGCCCGCTGCAGGCAGGAACAAAGTGGTCCCGCTCGTATCCTTTACCCTGAGAAACATCTCCGATCAGAAACTGCCGTCGGTCCAAGTGAACGCGGTGTTCCATCGCAACGGACAGAACGGCGAGTGGGGCACGGCGTACGTGATGGCCGCCGGGTCGGCGGGGCTGACGCCCGGCGCCGAAGCGACCGTCGTCGCGAAATCGCAGCTGGGATATACAGGCACCGACGCGAGCGGCGAACTGCTCGCGAACAGCCAATTCGTCGATGCCACCGTCGACGTGTTCGCGAAATACGGATCGTCGCAGTGGACGCGCGTCGGCGAGTTCCCGATTCAGCGCACGCTCATGCCTTGAAATACGCGTCGGTCTTGTCGATCCAATCCTGGCGCACGGGGCTGAAAACGTCGATCGCGATCGTATCCTCGAGGATCTCGACCCCGTGCTCTGCCCCACTCGGAATGTGGAGCACTTCGCCGGCGCGCACGATGACCTCTTCCCCGTCGACATCGAACTTCAACGCGCCGCTCACCACCTGCGTCACCTGCTCGTTCTCGTGCGAGTGGCGCGGCACGACGCCGCCCTTCTTCAGTTCGAACCGCGCGATCGTCACACGGTCCGCGGTGACGTAGCGGCGTGAGGTCGCCGGGTTCATCTGCTCGGCGGGAATGTCGGTCCAGCGATAATGCTTCATGGCCACTATTATCCTGCTGCTGATCTCCAATACGTTCATGACGGTCGCGTGGTACGGCCACTTGAAATTCAAGTCGCTGCCGATGTGGACCGCCGTCCTCGTGAGCTGGCTGATCGCGCTGGGCGAGTATTGTTTTCAGGTTCCCGCCAACCGCATCGGATACGGACAGTTCACCGCGTATCAGCTGAAGATCATCCAGGAAGCGATCACGCTCGTCGTGTTCGTCGTGTTTGCCTATGTGTATCTTGGCGAATCGGTGCGGTGGAACTACGCCGCGTCGTTTGCGTGTCTGTTCGCCGCGGTGCTGTTCGCGTTCTGGGGCCGCCTATGACAACGGTACCGTCGCGGAACATGCCCGGCCGAGCATCGTCGCCTTCACCTCGACGCGTTCCGCCGTCATCATCAGCGACACCCAGTGCTGGCCGTCGTCGGCCGCGAGGTCGTTCATGCTGAACGAGGTCAGCTCGTTGACGCGCAGGAAATCCTTTTTCCGCCGATAGGGGCCGCCCGGCTGTCTGCCGTAGACGCTGATCACGACATCGCTCCAATCCGCGGTATCACCGTTCTTCAGCGAGAACATGTCGGCGCTCCAGTTGGTCGCGCGTCCGACGGGGGTGTTGCGCGACGCCACCGCCGCCGTGGCCGTCAGCGTGCACGTCGAATGGCGCGCATCATATGCACGCCGAATCGGCTCGCCGATGAGCAGCACTAAACCCGTAAAAACGATGACAAGGAAGGTCGCGATCAGCACGCGACGACTCGTGGTCATTTTGGTATCTTAAGCGCGCCATGAAACATTCTGCTGTGTTCGCCCTCTTCGCCGCACTCGCGCTCGCGCCGCGGCCCGCGTCGGCTGCCACGTGCGAGAGCCTGACGACCATCACACTTGGCGCCGGTGCGTCGATCACGGCCGCCGCCGTCGTCAGCGGCGGATCGTTCACGCCGCCCGGCGCACGCGGAGGACGCGCCATTGAAAACCTGCCGCCGTTCTGCCAGGTCCACGGCGTGCTCAAACCGACGCCGACGTCGGCGATTCATTTCGAGGTCTGGCTGCCGACGTCAGGATGGAACGGTAAGTTGCAGGTCGTCGGCAACGGCGGCCTCGCCGGAACGATCAGTTTTCCCGCGATGGCGACCGCGCTGCGCAACGGCTTCGCGACGGCGAGCACCGATACCGGCCACACATCGAGCGAGCCGGCCGCGTGGCTCGAAGACCGCGAACGATTGATCGACTACAGCTACCGGGGCCTGCATCTCACGACCGTCGACGCAAAGGCGATCGTCAACGCGTTCTACGCGCAGCCGGCGAAGTACGCGTACTACAGCGGCTGCTCCACGGGCGGCAAGCAAGGACTGATGGAAGCACAGCGTTACCCCGCCGACTTCGACGGCATCCTCGCCGGCGACGCCGCGAATTTCTGGACACACCAGATGGCGAGCGAAGTGTGGAACGGCGTCGTGACGAGCTCGCCCGAGACGAACCTGCCGAAAGAAAAACTGCAACTCGTGCAGGATGCGGCGCTCGCGAAGTGCGACGCGCTCGACGGGGCGAAAGACGGCCTCGTCAGCGATCCAATGCACTGCACGTTCGATCCCGAGGTCCTGCAATGCCGCGGTGCCGACACGTCGAGCTGCCTCACCGCGCCGCAGGTCGAAGCGGTGCGCAACCTGTATAACGGCCCGCTCAATCCACGGACGAAGAAGCGCGTCTATCCGGGCTTCTACCCTGGCGGCGAAATGGGCTGGGCCAGCGGCGTGGTGATCAACCGGACGACGACATCAGGCGTCAGCTCGAACGAATTCTGGGCGCGCGCGTTCTTCCACGATCCGAACTGGGCATTTCGCACGATGGATTTCGATCGCGCGCTGACGAAGGCGGACGAAGAGCTCGGGCCGATCACGAACGCGACCGATCCGAAACTCGACGAGTTCAATCGTCTCGGTCACAAGTTGATCTACTACCACGGCGCGGCCGATCCGCTGATTCCGGCGCAGAACGGGATCGACTACTACGAGACGGTCATCAAAGCCGAACAAGGTCTCGACAGGACGCAGGCCTTCTTTCGCGCGTTTCTGGTGCCGGGCCTCTACCACTGCACCGGCGGTCCGGGGCCGACGTCGTTTCTCGACGAAAGCCTGACGGCGCTCCAGCAGTGGGTCGAGTCGGGATCGGCGCCGGCGACGATCATCGCGTCGAAATACGTCGACAACGACGCGAAGAAAGGCGTCGCGTTCCAGCGGCCGCTCTGCCCCTATCCGCAAGTGGCGAACTACAAAGGGTCGGGCGACATGAATGACGCAGCGAATTTCGCGTGCGTCGCTCGATGAACCGACGCGACTTTCTCACGCTGGTCGCGGTGCCGCTGCTGCCGCAGGTGCCGGTCGATGCGCCGACGCTTCGATGGAGTCCGGAGCATCGCGATCTCGTCTACACGTTCGGCGGCGCGGCGCCGAAACATCGGATTCGGTCCGGCACGCGCATCATCACATGGACCGAGGACTGCTTCGACGGCGTCGTCAAGACCGCCAATGATCTGCCGTCGAAGGTGATGCCGCCAGGCCACGACAATCCGCAAACCGGTCCGTTTTTCGTCGAGGGCGCCGAACCGGGCGACACGATCGCGATCCACATTCTGTCGCTGACACCTGCTCGCGAGTACGCTGTGTCATCGTTCGCACCGGGATTCGGTGCGCTGGTCGGTACCGATCGCACCGCGATGGTGGGCGCCGAGTTGCCCGAAACGACGTGGCGCACGACCTCAACGCTGCGCGGACGACGGCGCGCAGCTCGTCGCGTGACGGCCGTCACACGTGGACCGTGCCGCTCGCGCCCTTTCTCGGCTGCATGGGGGTCGCGCCGGCCGGCGGTGAAGTGCGCAGCACGATCGTGCCCGGGACGTTCGGCGGCAACATGGACTGCCCCGAGGTCCGCGCCGGCAATACCGTGTTTCTCGGTGTCAACGTGCCCGGCGGACTCGTGTCGTTCGGCGATGGACATTACGCGATGGGCGACGGGGAGATCATGGGTGCCGCCATCGAGGGCGCCATGAACGTCGAGATCTTCGTCGAGCTGCACAAGCGGCAGGCGACGCCGATTCCGCGCATCGAAAACGACGGCGAGGTGATGTTCGTCGGATCAGGCCGTCCCCTCGAGGATGCGGCACGCGTCGCGTTCAAAGCGGCGGTGCAATGGGTGCGCGAACGAAGCGGGATGACCGAACTGGACGCCTATCAGTGTGTCTCGCAGCTCGCCAGGGCGCCGATCATTCAACTCGTCGATCCCGAGTACACGGTGCTCGTGAAGATCGACAAGAGGCAAATACCTCGAGCGTCGGGTTGATCATGCTCAGGTCGGAAAACTCGGGACCGTGTCGCGGCCGGTCGCCAAGGTCCGGGTGCTGCCACGGCAGCGGCAGCAAGGGACCGCGGTACCGCAGCACGAGCCGATAGCCGTTGGCGCCGCGCATCAGCTGCTCGTGCATCTCCTGGACGAGCGGCGGCAGCGTCGGCATTTGATCGGCGTTCAAGACGACGTAATCCGGCTCCTTCACGTTGACGTCGTTCATCGACTCGACCGGTTGTGACCGAAAGCCATCCGCGAGCAGCGCATACTCGAGCGGCCCGAGCGACGCGACGGTGGTTGTCGACGATCCGTGTCGCTGCAGCCAATGCGTGACCGCATACCTCGAATCGACGGTCATCGCGTAGTCGATGCCCGCGGCCAGCAGGACGCTGTACCCGAACGCGGTCGCCACGAGAATCTGACGCGCTCGCCGCATCGGCACGCCGTCGCCGAGAAACTCCTCGAGCCAGAAGCCGATGAACAATGAGACGACGATCGTGAGCGGCAGCAGATACCGATCGAAGAAGAACAGGATGACGCCGACAAACGCCGCGTAATACGACAGGGGCGGAATGAGCAGCCACGCGAGCGATGGCCGTGTCGTGCGCGCCGCCAATCCGCGAACCACGGCGACGGCGGCCACGATCGCCAGCGGCCAGCCGAACATGTAGCGCATTTCGACGAGCGACCGCGCCGCCATCGCCAGTTCGCCCGCCGCCGTTCGCGGAAACTCTCGAAACGGTGCGGGTGTCGCCAGCAATAGCTTCACGTGCGACACGAACCCGTCAAAATTGGCGATGACGTTGTCGGCGATGACGAACGTCACGGCGCCGGCGGCAATCGCGGCCGCGATCGACTGCCACGCGACGCGATGACGCACGGCGTCGACGAGCAGCGCGCCGCCGGTCAGCGCGTACAGCCCCCACGCCTGATCCTTGGTGCATCCGGACAGCGCCGCCGTGACGGCGAACACAACATAGTCGCGGCGCTCATGGCGCTGCAGGACACGGATGAATGCCCACAACGACACGGTGAACCAGAACAGATACGGGATATCGAGATTCGCCAGTTTGCTGTAATACGCAAACGGCACCGTCACCGCCGTCGTCAGCGCCGCGAGCCGTGCGCCGCGCGGCCCGTACAGCAGCACACCGCACCGATACACGGCGATGAGAGTAGCGACGGCAAACAAGAGGCTGACGACACGTCCGATCGTCATCAGGATCACGCGCGTCGCCGGCGCATCGACGTCCAGGAGTTCCAGCGACGTCAGGGCCAGGATCGGCGCGTCGGCGGTCCCAAGCACGAAGTAATGAAACGGCGGATACTTCTGATACCACCCGTGCGAGAAATCCGATCGCACCGCTTCGATGACATCGGGCGGGACGACTTCGTCTGGCGCCCACCCGCGAATGTTCGGCATCGCCCACCAGATGCCCCAGACGTTCAGTGCCATCGACAAAAGGGCGATCGGTGCAAGCGGCCGTGCCGCGCGCGCCAACGCGATCGCGATCGCGCCAACAACCAGTAGCACCCACACCGCCGACACAGCGGCGAACGTGTATCCGACCGCGCGATGCGCGAGCGCCTGCGCGTAACTGTCGCGGTCGGGCAGGAGCGTCCAACGCGGCACCGGCGAAAACGCCACGCCATCGCGTGACCACGCGAGGTCGAACGCGAGGGTGCCGTGGTTTTGAAAATAACGGATGAAGATCGAGTGAACGCCGGCGTCGAGCGCGACGGTGCCGACGGCGGCCCGAGCCTCGTGGAGACCGCCGTTCGACACGACTTCCTTCCCTCGGATAAACAGCCACGCACCATCGTCGGAGACGAGTTTGAACGTGTAGCGGCCCGCGCGCGGGACCGCGATGAAGCCGCGCCATTCGACGCTGAACGGCCGCGACGAGAAGTCAGGTTGCCGGCGCACCAACGCATCGGTCGACGGTCGATCGTCGATGTACGTCCGTTCGGTGCCGTCGCCGTGCCACTCGATGCCCGAATAGTAGGTCGCCACGAGCCCAGTCGATCCTGCCGTGGATCGATAGGCGGCCAACAGGACGACGAACGCGATGGTCAGGACGATGACCGCGCGTCGCCGCAGACGAGGACCGCTCATCGCAATTTGGAAACGAGTAGCAGGATGGTCCTCGCTTTTGGTGTGACGTGCATCCCGTCGCTGTCGACGGTCACGAAGCCTCCGGCGCGCAGCTCCGCGGTCCGCACGTCCTCGCCGTACCGCGTCGCATACCGATCGAGCAACTCGTCATCGCCGAGCGCGCCGTGCCGCAACAGCGACAGCATTCGCAGCAGAATCGAGCTCTCGATGTGGCTGCGGATGCCGAACCACGCCAGAAAGGCCCCGCACCACAACATCGCCAGCGCCGGGATATCGCACGTCGTGATCAGCGAGATCGCGATCACCGCGATGACGAAAGCCGCTCCCCACATCAGGACGATCCGAACGATGTGCGTTTGGAGTTTGGGGCCGTGGCGAACGAGACGATCACACGCGTCGAGCAGCGCCGCGACCGAGCGGCCGAGCGGCGTCAACGCGTTCTTGGCGTCATCGACACGGACGAGCCGTACGCGACGGAGTTCGCCGATGCGGACGCCGAGCTCGTCGATGAAGGAGCCGCCGGTCCGTTGGTCGATGCGCTCGAGCAGATGCAGACTGACGCTGCGCACGAGCATGACGCGAACGATGATCAGTCCGAGCGTCCACCCAACGAGACCGATCACGATCTCGAGCCAGTCGGCCAACCGTACGGGCGATGGTGCGACGCGTCGCAGTGCGATGAACGCGAATACGATCGCGCCGGACACGGCCGCGAATGCCACGACACGATGGATGCGATAGAACGTCAACGCCACCAGCGCGAACGCTGCGACGCCATACCATTCCATGGCGCAACACTGTCGCACGCGCGTGAATAAAAAATCTGCAGGTCAGCGTTTTCTTTATGAATGGTGTTTTCGTCGCGGGGGGTCTTTCTCGTCAGGATTGCGTGCCACGGTGATGCCGCGGCTGATTCGATCGAGGATGTCAGCGAAATCGGGCCGCTTCGTTGAGCCCTGGATGTTTTCACGTGTCGGAGCTCGTCCGTTCGGAGATGCAGGCGCGTCAGAACGCGGAGGTACCACGCAGGTTGTTGTCAGCAACGGCCATACCGCGTGGATCGGGGCACACACTCGACGCACAGCTGGCAGGCCAATTGCTCAGCCCTGCACAACCGAGTAAAAACGCCCGTAGCGTGTATGACGCGAATACGCTGCGTCATCCACGCTGCATCGATGATTTCCAGACCGGAGCTGACCTTATGAGCTGGATCGCGATCGCTGCTGCCGTCGTCACCTTGGGCGTCACCAGCCGTCTTGCCGCGCGGCGGCGCTACGATGTGGGCGCGGTCAGCGCGAGTTGGATCGCGCGCCATCGACTCGACGCGCACTGAGAAACTCGTCGACCTCTCGCACGCCATCGTCGATCACGGCACGGTAGATATCGGCGCTGGAGAAGCCACGCCGGTACTCGGGATGCGTCCACACGGCGCTCTTGATCCGCAAAATCGTGTGACGCCGTTCGTCGGTCAGCGCGTGGCGGACTCGCTCCTGGAAATCATGCGGCGCCGCAAATCCCGCCTCGTCGGTCATCCACACGTCGATCTTCCACGCGCCCTTGCGCTCGTCGCCCAGATACACGCCCCAATACAACCCGCGCGGTAACCCGGTGCTCTGCATCACGAGTTCGTTGCGGTAATGCATCTTGGCTGGATGTACCGCCTCGGCAATCCGTCCGCCCAGCTCGAAGAATTCGCGTGCGGTGATCTGTGGCTGGACGATGTGGATATCGAGATCGCGCCAGACCATCAACTTGAGGGTATAGCTGCCCATCAGATGCACGGTGCCGAACGCCTCGAGGGCGTCGCGCAGGCCTGATGCCAGCAACCGATCGGCTTCCGCGCGGAGCGACGCATCGACCGCCAGCAGTGGATCCACGGTTCAAATCGTATATAAATCGTGGTTCATGAAGCGACTTCTTCGCGTTCCGCTCGCGATGGCACTGGTGATCGCCGCGCGCGTGTCAGTCCCGGCGGCATCGACAGAGTTCACATCGCTGACGATTGCCGACATCAACCAGGCGTTCGACGCCGGAACGCTGACGTCGGAGAAGCTCGTCCAACTCTGTTTGGCCCGCATCCAGGCGTACGACCGCAAGGGGCCGTCGCTTCACGCGATCATGGCGCTCAACCCGAAAGCGGTGGAACAGGCGCGCGCGTTGGACGCCGAACGAAAAAGCAAAGGACCGCGCTCGCCCCTCCACGGCATCCCCGTCGTGCTGAAGGACAACTACAACACGGCAGACCTGCCGACGACCGGCGGATCGGTCCTGCTCGAGGGCTCGTTGCCGCCGGAGGACGCGTTTCTCGTCAAGAAACTGCGTGCGGCCGGCGCGATCGTCCTCGCGAAAGTGAACATGTCCGAGTTCGCCTCGGCGTCGACACACAGTTCGCTCGGCGGGCAGTCGCTGAACCCGCACGATCTCACGCGGTCACCGTCGGGATCATCTGGCGGCACGGGCGTGGCGATCGCGGCCGGTTACGCACCGCTCGGCATGGGCACCGACACAGGCGGATCGATCCGTGGCCCCGCGACATCGAATGGCATCGTCGGGCTCAAACCGACGCATGGACTGCTCAGTCGCAGCGGCATCATCCCGCTCGCACTGTCGTTCGACACCGGCGGGCCGATGGCGCGCAGCGTCACGGACGTCGCGATTGCGCTCGGCGTGATGACCGGCGTGGACCCGACGGACGCGGCGACGCAAAAGAGCGCCGGCAAGTTCGAGACCGACTACACGAAATACCTGAAGACCGATGCCCTGAACGGCGCGCGCATCGGGATCGCGCGCGACTTCCTCGGCGCCGATCCCGACGTCGACTGGGTCGTCGAATCGTCGGTCACCGCGATGAAGAAGGCCGGCGCGACGATCGTCGACGTCCGCCTGCCGAAATGGCTGCTCGATTCGCGCAACGACTTCTACAACGCGATCCGCTATCCGGAATTCCCCGTTCAGATCGCAGCGTATCTGAAGACGCTCGGTCCGACGTTTCCGAAGTCGCTCGCGGACATGATCGACCGCGCGGAGCGGTTCACCGGCACGCGACCCGATGGCGCCGGACCGAACCCGAGCCGTTGGTCGCTGTTCCGTCGCGAAGCGGAAAGCGGCACGCTCGACGATTACCGCTACACGGCGGTCCGCGACTTCGGTCTGCCGTTGGTGCGCGCAACCGTTGACGGGATCCTGGCGTCGCAGCGCCTCGATGCGATCGTGTACCCACCATCGTCGCGGCGCCCCGCGCTGATTCCCGACACCGGCGGACCCACGAGCGGCGGTGGACCGTCGGCGGCGAACATCGCGAACCTGACGGGATTCCCCGATCTCGTCGTACCCGCGGGATTCACGGGGGATGATTTGCCCGTCGGCCTTTCGTTTCTTGGTCCGGCGTTCAGCGAAGGCAAGTTGATCGCGCTCGGATACAGCTTCGAACAAGCGACGCACGCGCGACGCCTGCCGGTCCACACGCCGCCGCTCGGCGGCGAATAACGCGGCGCCGAGCTACGCGCGCAGCACCTTCACCGGATCGAGCGTCGCCGCGCGGCGTGCGGGCAGCACCGTCGCAAGCGCGCTCACCACCAACAGCACGGCGGCGACGGCGGCAAACGTCGTCGCGTCGTGCGCGGTCACGCCGAACAGCAGCCCCTGCAGCGCACGCGTCAACCAGACCGACGCCAACAGCCCCACGCCGATGCCGGTCAGCGCGATCGCCATCGCCTGCCTCAGGACCAGCGCGATGATGTCGGACGCGCGCGCGCCCAACGCGGCACGCACGCCAATTTCGCGCGCACGGAGCGCCACCGAGTACGACAAGACGCCGAACAGGCCGACGCCGGCGATCGTCAACGCGAACGCGCCGAAGGTCGTCAGCAACACGGCGTAGAGCCGCGGTCGCGACAACGTCGCCGCTGCCTTGTCCTCCATCGTCATCACTCCTTCGACGACGGCGCTGGGCGCGGACGTTTGCGCCGCCACGCGGACCGATCGCACGAGCGATCGTGGATCGCCGTCGGTCCGCACGACGAGCGAGACTTGATCGACGCCGATCTTCCGCGGCAGCAGAAAGATCTCGGGCTCCGGCGTATCCATGACGCTCTGGCGGACCGTATCCTCGACGACCCCGATCACGCGGCGCTGAATCGCACGGTCGTCGTCGTCGGGAATCGTCCAGCCCATGGCTCGCCCATCCAGAAACCGTCGAGCGAACTCGCGATTGACGATGACGACGGTCGACGTGTCGCCGCGATCGGCGTCCTCGAACTCACGCCCTTCCACAACGCGCTGGCCGAGCGCCCCAAAGTAACCGACGCTGACGAATCGCACGCCGGTCTGTATCTGCTGTTCACGCCCATCGTGGAAGCGTAGCGGCAGCGACGACAGCGAAATCACTGACCCGAATGGCGTCGCCGACGTAAAGGCGGCCCGTGTCACGCCCGGAACGGTGAGGAGTCTCGACACGACATCGTCGGCGACCTGTGCGCGACGTTGCGGCGAGAAGTCGCCGCCCGGCAGGATCACGGTCGCCGTCAGCACGTTCGTGGGGTCGTAGCCGACGTCGGCGTGCAACATCTGCAGAAAACTTCGCGAGAGCAGTACCGACGCAATCAACAAAATCGAAGCAATGGCCACCTGCCCCGTCATGATGCCCGCGCGCACGCGCGCAATCCGCGACCGCAGTCCGCCGCCGACCGGCGCCAGTGAATCCTCCGCAAGGCCCGCAACGACGCTCGCGCGCGCAGCATTCCAGGCCGGCAGGAGCCCGCATGCGATCCCGACGCAAATCGACACGACGATCGCAAAGAGCAAGATGGGCGCGTCGAACGCGATCTCGGTGATGCGCGGAAAGTTCGCCGGCAGAAACGCCGGCAGTGCCTGGTGCATGACGGCCGCGAGCGCGATGCCGGCCACGCCGCCAAGAACGCCGAACAGCAGGTTCTCGATCAGCGTTTGCCGCACGAGCTGCGCCTGGCCCGCACCGATCGCCGCGCGGATCGCGAGCTCGCGGCGCCGCCCGGTGGCACGCGCCAGTTGCAGGCTCGCCGCATTGGCCGTGGCCGCGGCGAGGAGCAAAAAGACCGCGACGAGCAGGACGAGAATCGCCGGCCGCACGTCGTTCGTCAGCGCGTCGCGCATCGGAATCGCCGTGACTTGAACCGGGCCGGTGCTGCCGAAGACCGCCAGCGCCACGGGATCGTGCGGCGGCCCCCGCCGACCGAGGGCGGTGGCTTCCGAAGCCGCTTGCTCCGGCGTCACGCCAGGCTTCAGGCGACCGATCGCCTGAAACATCGACAACGAGAAGTTGCCTTGCGGTCCGATGACGGGCGGCACCTCGAGCGCCGTCCACATCCGCGTCGTCCGATCGGGAAACGCGAACGACGCCGGCATGACGCCGATGATCGTGTACGTCTTGGCATCGGCTCTGATGGTCTGGCCGATGATGTCGGGTCGGCCGCCGTAGCGTTCCTGCCAGAACCCGTGAGAAATCAGCAGCACCGGCGACCGCGACGTTTCTTCGTCGCCCGCAACGAACAGTCGACCTTTTTCGGGTACTGCTTCGAGCATCGTGAGGAGGCTCGGCGTGATGGCGGTGGCGCGCACACGCTCAGGACGCTGAGCCGCAATGGCCACCTGATTCGTCGACCATGCGCCGATGGCTTCGAGCGTCGTCGCCGCCGGTTGCCACTCGCGGTACACCAGGTTCGTCATGACCGGCGGCGTCCGACGAGTACTGCCTTGCCGCGTTTCGTAAAAGCGCACGAGCCGCGGCGCGTTCGCCCACGGCAGCGGCTTCAACAACACGCCGTACGCCACGCTGCCGAGCACCGTCGTCGCCGCGATACCGAGCGCCATCGTGACGACGAGCACCGTGGCATATCCGGGCTGGCGTCTGATCAACCGCCAGGCGTAGCGAATGTCCTGCCGCGTCGCGGTCAGCGCTGACGATGAGGGCTGCGGCGGCGCGACCGCCGGCAACCGTTTCGGCCTCCGGCGAAGCGATTCGACGTCGCTCGCCCACAGCGCGATCTGCGCGTCGATCCGGCGCAGCGCCTCGTCGGCATCGCCGCCGATCGCGCGCACCGAGTCGTAGGTCGCTGCGACATGGTCAGCTAACTCGGCGACGATGTCCTCGTCGATGTCGGGCAGGCCGGCGCGGACGCGTGCTCGAAAGTCCATGAGAAAGCCTCCTTTACGCACGGCTCAACTTGGCGACCCGGCTCAACGCGCCGAAGAACTGCTCCCAGGTGCTGCGCTGGCTGGCCAGGACGCGGCGTCCGTTCTTCGTCAGCTTGTAGTACCGGCGCCGGCGCTGCCCCGGACGTTCCACCCAGCGCCCCTCGATGAGACCGGCGTCCTCGAGTCGATACAGCGTTGGATACAACGACGTGATGTGAAAGTTGATCGCGCCCTCCGATCGGCTCGCAATCAACTGCCCGATTTCGTAGCCGTGACGCTGCCGCTCTTCGAGCAGCGCGAGGATCAGCAATTCGGCGCTGCCCCGTCTGAGTTCCTGCGCGAGCCTGTTGGACGCCATATTTGGCTACAAACAATATCATACACACGGCAGCGCCTCCGCGTTCCCCCGCCGTCAGGAGTACGTATACAATTCGCCGCCATGTCCATTGCCCTCGAGTCGCGCCGCGTCGACGACATCACCATCGTTTCGTGTACGGGCCGGATCGTCGAAGGTCAGGAGTCCCTGGACCTTCGGCACCACCTCGATCAGATCCTGCAGTTCGGTCCCTATCTGATCGTCAACCTCGCCGGCATCGATTTCGTCGACAGCAGCGGACTGGGGCTGTTGGTTCGCTACACGATGCGCGTGCGGAATGCCAGCGGAGTGATGAAGTTGTGCGGCCTGTCGTCGCAGTTAGCGACGATTCTCAAGGCGACGCGGCTCGATGGGGTGTTCGACATCCACGCGACGGAGGACGACGCGATCGCCGCGTTTCGCGCGCGTCCGCAGGCGAGCACACGTCCCGCGCGCGCGACCGAGATCCTGTGCGTCATCGGATCGATGGACCTGCAGGCGTACGTGCGCGAAATACTCAACCAGAACGGTTTTGGCGTCCTCACCGCGAGCAACGTGCCCGATGGCCTGACGCTGCTCCAGGTCACGCGTCCGAAGGTGATCGTGGTCGACAGCAGCCTCGAACGTGCGGCGGCGACCCACGCGGCGGTCAAGTTCAAGCAACTCTCGGCCAGCATCCACATGGTCGAACTGCCGGACGACTTCGCGCACCAGGACGCCGGCGCCGCTGCGAAAACGCTGCTGGACCGAATCGGCGCGGCAAATCTGCGCTGAGCGATTAGAATCGCCCCCATGAGCGAACCACAGAGCTTTCTCGATCACCTCGACGAACTGCGGACGCGCATCATCCGGTCGTGTATCGCCATCGCGGTCGGCATGCTGATGGCGTGGGGATTCGTGGATCGGCTGGCGGACTTCGTGCTCGCGCCGACGCTGCGCGTCTTGCCGCCGGGCGCGTCCCTCATTTTCACCAAGGCCGGCGAAGGATTTTCGTTCGATCTCGATCTCGCGATGATCGCCGGCGTCGCGCTCGCGTCGCCCTTCGTCATGTACCAAGTGTGGCTCTTCGTCGCGCCGGCGTTGTATTCCAATGAGAAGCGCTTCGTCGTCCCGCTCGTCGTGATGGCGGCCGTCGGGACGGTGGGCGGCGTGCTGTTCAGCCACTACGTGCTCTTCCCGGGAATGATCGGTTTCTTCGCCGGTTTCCACACCAACCACGTCACGTTCATGCCGCGGCTCGAGGACACCTTCGAGCTGTACAAAAACATGATGCTCGGCATGATCGTCGTGTTTCAGATTCCGACGCTCGTCTTCTTCCTCGCGCGGCTGCGCCTCGTCACC
>DASREL010000005.1:0-8580 GCA_035652075.1 Vicinamibacterales bacterium | reverse complement strand
CGGTCGTCCGATCGAGCAGGGCGAAGTCGTCTGGCCACAGTTGCCGTGCCGTTTTCGCGAGCGGCTGCCACGCGAGGAGCTCGCGCGGATCCTTGCGCGCACTGGCCAGTGCCGGCGCGAAGAGCGCCATGATCTGCAGCGCGCGCCCTCTCCGCGCATCGTCACGTGACGCCTTCAGCTCGCGCACGATCGCCTGCACGGCGAAGTACGCGACGGCGACGACCACGAGCGCGAGTCCGTACATATCTACCGCAGGCCCTCGGGCCGGCTAATACTGCAACACGGCGTGGACATGCTCGCCGGCGAGCTTCTTTCGGCCCTCGAGACCAACGAGTTCGATCAGGAACGCCAGCCCCTGCACGTCGCCCCCGAGCTGTTTGACGAGGTCCGTCGTCGCGCGGGCGGTGCCGCCCGTCGCAAGGAGATCGTCGACGATGAGTACGCGCTGTCCTTTGGCAATCGCATCGTGGTGCATCTCGAGCGAATCGGTCCCGTACTCGAGCGCGTAGCTGGCCTTCACCGTTTTCGACGGCAGCTTGCCCGGCTTGCGGACGGGCGTAAAACCCGCGTTGATGCGATCCGCGACCGCGGCGCCGAAAATGAAGCCGCGGCTTTCGATGCCGACGACGATGTCGATGCCCTGATTGACGTAGGGCAACGCGAGGCTGTCGATCGCGGCGCGGAAGCCGACCTTGTCCTGCAGCAGCGTCGTGATGTCGTAAAACAGGATGCCGGCCTTCGGAAAGTCCGGTACGTGGCGGATTTTGCTCTTCAACTGATCCATATGCGTTTATCGAATCCCAAACCCGGGTGCCCCTATCGGCAACTCGTCGGTGACGTCGACGTTCTCGACGTGCGCGTGCGGCGGTCCGTGGCGTAGCACGCGCTCGAATCGCGCGACCGCTTCGGCCTCACCTTCGGCGACGACTTCGACGCGTCCGTCTGCGAGGTTCCTGGCCCATCCGGTGATGCCTTCACGCGACGCGGCGTCGGCCGTGAAATACCGGAAGCCGACGCCCTGCACGCGACCACTGATCAGATATCGCCGGGCGACGCGCATACCAGAGAAGCTCGTTATGATAGCATCGCAAGTTTGTTTGACTCGGTAAAGAGACTCCTCGTCGGCAAACCGATCCCGTCGCACCTAGCGCATCACGAGCGCCTGTCGCGCATCACCGGCCTGGCGGTGCTCTCGTCGGACGCGCTGTCGTCGGTCGCGTACGCAACGGACTTCATCCTCGTCACGCTCATCGCAGCCGGATCGATGGCGATCGGCTACGTGATCCCGATCAGCATCGTCATCGCGTCGCTGCTCGCGATTGTCGCCTTTTCGTACCGGCAAACGATCCACGCGTATCCGACCGGCGGCGGCGCCTACATCGTTGCGAAGGAGAACATCGGCGCGAACGCCGGACTCATCGCCGCGGCGTCATTGCTCGTCGACTACACCCTGACGGTGTCGGTCAGCATCTCCGCCGGCGTCCTCGCGATCACGTCCGCCTTTCCGGCGCTCGACGTGTACCGCGTCGAGTTCTGCCTCGGCTTCCTCGCGCTGTTGACGATTGGCAATCTCCGCGGCATCCGCGAATCGGGGCAGATCTTCGCCGTGCCAACATATTTCTTCATCGTCAGCATCTTCGTGCTGATCGCTGCCGGCGTGTATCGCTATCTGAGCGGCACGCTCGTGCCGCTCGATCTGCCGCTGCCGCCGCATGCCGGCAGCACGAACCTGACGACGTTCCTGCTCCTCACCGCCTTCGCGAACGGTTGCACGGCGATGACCGGCGTCGAAGCGGTGTCGAACGGCGTCCCGGCATTTCGTCCGCCGGAATCGAAGAATGCGTCGGCGACGCTGGTGGCGATGGCGGCGCTCGCCATCTCGATGTTCCTCGGCATCAGCATCCTGGCGCACGCCTATCGCGTGATGCCGACCGGCGCCGAATCGGGCGTCTCACAACTCGGCCGCGCCATCTTCGGCAGGAACGTCATTTATTACCTGCTGCAGGCGGCGACGACGCTGATCCTGGTCCTGGCCGCCAACACGGCATACGCCGACTTCCCGCGCCTCGCCTCGATCGTCTCGCGCGATCGCTATCTGCCGCGGCAGTTCATGAACCAGGGTGATCGCCTGGCGTTCTCGAACGGCATCCTCGTGCTGTCGGTGTTTGCCGCAATCCTGATCATCGCGTTCAAGGGCGACACGCAGTCGCTGCTGCCGCTCTACATGATCGGCGTCTTCGTTTCGTTCACGTTGTCGCAGGCGGGAATGGTCATCCACTGGCGCCACACGAAGGAAGCCGGCTGGAAGACGAGCGCCTTCATCAACGGCTTCGGCGCGATCGTCACCGGCATCGTCCTCGTCATCGTCGCGGTGACGAAGACGCTCGAGGGCGCGTGGATCGTGCTGCTGCTGATCCCGATCATCGTCGCGATCTTCAAGGCCACGCGCCGCCACTACGATCACGTCGCGTCGCAGCTCACGCTGCGCGGCTACACGCCGCAGCGGCGCGTCCACAACACGGTGTTGATTCCGATCGGCGGCATCCAGCGCGCCGTCGTCGAGGCGCTGCGGTACGCGGAAACGCTGTCGGACGATGTGCGGGCGATTTACGTCGACGTGGATGCCGCAGCGACGCAGCAGATGCAGAAGGATTGGGAAACGTGGGGCGGCAAGGTGAAGCTGATCATCCTCGCCTCGCCCTACCGGTCAGTGATGGAGCCATTGCTCGAATACATCGAGCAGACCGAAAGCGAGCGGCCCGACGATTACGTGACCGTCATCCTGCCCGAATTCGTGCCCGCACGCTGGTGGCAGCACCTGCTGCACAACCAGCGCGCGTTGTTGATCAAGGGCGCACTGCTCTTCCGGCCCAACACCGTCGTGACTAGCGTGCCGTTCCACCTGGCGAAGTAGCCGTTTTTTCCGGTTCGACCTTCAGCGGCTCCGGTTTGATCGGATCCACCTTCGAGCGCTGCAACTGCTGATTGACCGCCGGCAGTTTCGACTTCACCGCCGAATCCAACTTCGCCAACTGATCGTCGAGCCGGCTGCCGAGCGTGCGGAAGACGGAGTAGGCCTGTTCGGTCGGCGCGGCGTCGGCGCTCTCGATGACGCCCTGCAGCGCCGCGATCTTGTTGTTCAATTTGATCGGAAAGTTCAACGGATCCTGGCTGCTCTGCAGCTTCGTGTTGTAGATCTCGTTCTCGACCGCATCGAGCGACGAGTTGAGATCGTCCAGCGCGCGGATGGTGGCCGCGCCCGACTTCGCATCGACCTTCCCCTTGCGATCGGCGATCTGCTGCTTGATGCCGCGAATCAAGAGCACTGCTTCGTTCGCCTGCGTGACCTTGTTGCGCACGTTCATCGCGAGGTCGAACTGCTCGCGCAAATCCTGATCGCTGACGTTCCCGAGGATGTGCGGCTCGCGCTTGATCGCAAACGTCTGCGTCTGCGTGTCGGTGTCCGCCGTCACCTTGACCGAGTACGTGCCCGGCGGCGCAATCGGACCGCGCGTGCTGGCGGCCCACATGATCATGCCGGGGAAATCGGTCGCGCCCGGGTACCGCATGTCCCAGTTCAGCCGATGCAATCCGGCCGTGGTGGACGGCTTCGGATCCGGCGGTCGACGGAAGCCATCGTCGTCACCCGCCGGCGGTCGCGCCGGCGCATTCGCATCCGCAGCCACGCCCGTGAACGTCTTGATGACCTTCCCCTGCGCGTCGAGAAACTCCATCGTCACCTTTTGGGCCGCATCCTTCAGGTAGTAGTCGACAGCGACGCCGCGATCGAGGCCGCGCAGCGCGTCGGTCGGCTTGTAGAGATGGAAGTTGGTCGTCGTCTGGATCCCGCCCTGTCGCAGCGGCGCGATGTTGTCCATGATGTAGAAGCCACGGCCGTGCGTCGCGATGACGAGATCGCGTTCTTCGACCGCGATGTCGTGGACCGGCGTGTCCGGCAGATTCTGGCGCAGCGACTGCCAGTTCGCGCCGTCGTCGAACGAGATGTAGATGCCGTGCTCGGTGCCGAGATACAGCAACTTCGCCACCTTGTTGTCCTCGCGGATAGCGCGCGCGAAATCGGTCGGGCCGACGCCGTTCGTGATCTTCGTCCACGTCTCGCCGTAGTCGTCCGTGCGATAGACGTACGGTTTGAAGTCGTCCTGTTGATAGCGGTTCGCAGCCACGTACGCGGTGCCGTTGCGGAACGGTGACGCTTCGATCAGGCTGATCCGCGCGTAATCGCCGATGTCCTTCGGCGTGACGTTCTTCCAGTTCTTGCCGCCGTCGCGCGTCACGAAAACATAGCCGTCATCCGATCCCGACCAAATCAGGTTGATGTCCTTCGGTGACGGCGCGATCGTAAACACGGTCGCGTACGTTTCGACCCCGGTGTTGTCTTTTGTGATCGGACCACCAGAGGCGCCCATCGTTTTCGGATCGTGGCGCGTCAGGTCCGGGCTGATCTTCGTCCAGCTCTGACCTTCGTTCGTCGACTTCCACACGTGCTGCGAGCCGACGTAGATGATGCTCGGGTCCTGCGGCGCCATGACGATCGGGAACGTCCACTGGAAGCGCTCCGCGATGTCCGCTGACGCATAGCCCATCGGGTTGTCCGGATACGGATTGATCTCGCGTTCCTGCCCGGTCGTGCGATCGAGACGCGTGATCAACCCGCCGTAGCTGCCGGCGTAATACACGTCGGGCTTGCGGGGATCGCTCGCGATATAGCCGCTCTCGCCGCCACCAACTGAATAGAACACTTGATCGGCGCCGCCGCCGGAGCCGCCCGGGCCGCCTTGCGCCTGCTGACTCGAGACGCAGGCCGTGCTGTTGTCCTGCTGCGCGCCGCAGACGTGATAGGGCACGTGCTTGGTCGTGATCACGTGATAGAACTGCGCCGTCGGCATCGTTTCCGGCGTCCATGTTTCGCCGCCGTTCACCGAAACCGACGCCCCGCCGTCATTGGACTCGATCATGCGGTTCGGGTCGTTCGGCGCGATCCACATGTCGTGATTGTCGCCGTGCGGAATCGCGCGAATCGTCGTCCACGTCTTGCCGCCGTCGGTGGACTTGTGGAAGTTGACGTTCAACTCGTAGACGGTGTCCTTCGCTTTCGGATCGGCGAACACGCGTGTGTAGTAAAACGCACGCTGCCGCAGGTCGCGACGGTCGCTCACCTTCTTCCACGTCGCGCCTGCGTCGTCGGATGAGAAGAACCCGCCGTCCTCGGCCTCGATCTGCGCGTAGACGCGATTCGAGTCGGCGCCTGACACCGAAAGACCGATCTTGCCCAGGATGCCCTTCGGCAATCCAGGATTGCGCGAGATCTCGGTCCAGTGGTCGCCGCCGTCGGTCGTCTTGAAGATGCCGCTGCCGGGACCGCCGCTCGACATCTCCCACGAGTTGCGGTGCGCCTCCCACATGGCGACGTAAATCACCTGCGGGTTATTCGGATCGATGATGAGTTCGTTCGCGCCCGTCTTGTTGTCGCGGAAGAGAATCTTCTCCCACGTCTTGCCGCCATCCTTCGATCGATACACGCCGCGATCCGGGTTCGGCGCCGCGTGATGACCGAACGCGGCAACGTACACGAGATCCGGGTTCGTCGGGTGGACCCGGATCTTCGCAATCACCTGCGTCTCCGCGAGACCGATGTGCGTCCACGTCTTCCCTGCGTCCGTCGACTTGTACGCGCCGTCGCCTTGAATGATGTTGCCGCGGATGTCGGCTTCGCCGGTGCCGATGTACACGACGTCCGGATTCGACGGCGCAACCGCGACCGCCCCAACCGAGGAGCTGTGAATCTGACCGTCGGTGACCGCGCGCCAGGTAATCCCGCCGTCAGTGGTCTTCCACAGACCGCCACCGGTCGCGCCCATGTAGTACTCGTTCGGACGAGACGCGATCCCGGTCGAGGCGATCGAGCGTCCGCCGCGTGGAGGACCGATGCTGCGCCACCGCAGCGCACCGAACGGACCGGCCGCTTCCTGCTGCGCCGGTCCGCCGCGACGCTGGGCGTCGACGACGCCAACGGTCACAAGACAGACGAAGAGAACCAATAACGTTTTCATGCGTGACATATGACGCTGATTGTACTGCGCTACGCCAGGCTAACGCGGTCCGACGACGACGAACTGCTCGGGTTTTTCGCGACGACGCCAGAGAACGCGGCCCGACGTGGCCCACATGCCGTCGCGTTCGTAGAGGATCTGCAGCGGGATGCCTTGCGCGACGAACTCGTCGAATGCGGCCTTCCGCATGACGGCGTAGAACGGCCGACGACCGGCGAAGAACGCCTTGGCTTCGTTGGCGTCTTCGAGGAAGGTCATCGGGCGGTTGACGTAAAAGCGGAAGGTCGGCGTCCAGCGGTTCAGCCGAAAGCTCGCGACGGTATCACGCGGCTGCGCGTGCATCGCGACCCAGCGTGCGACGTCAGGCACGACTTTGTGCTGCTCGAGCGCCGGCAGCACGAACACCAGCAGGCCGACATACGTGACGCCGAGCGCGACGAGGCTGAACCACGGCAAGCGCGGCGGGCGAGATCCACGACGCCCGCGCACGTTGACGTACGTCGTGAGCCCCACGCCGCACAGCGTGATCACGATCGGGACGATCATCGCGAGCCGCGGCAACTCCAGGCGCTCGACCAGGAAGTATCCGCAGCCGACGCCCATCACCACGAGCAGCGGACCGATCAGGTGTCCGCCTGCGCGTGTCGCTTTGTGGCGATCGGCAAACTCGTCGTTCCACATGTCCACCCATGCACGCGCGCAGACCAGACACAGCGCCGGCGCAACTGGAAAGACGTAGTGATCGAGTTTGAACGTAGAGAGCGTGAAGAAGCCGACGACCGCGCCGGTCCACGACCACAGCAGCACCTCGAAGGAATCGAGCCGCTCCCCGCGCGCGATCGCGCGCACGTCGTCCACGAGTCGACCGATGACGACGCCGGTCCATGGCAGCAGCCCCGTCGCGAGGATCTGGAAGTAAAACCAGTAGCCCGGTTGATTGCCGAAGCGGCTGCCGGAGAACAACGTGATGTTCTCATCGAGAAAATATCCGTTGACGAAATCCTGCCGGAACCGCAGATACATGTCGACGAACCACGGCGACGAGACGCCGACCACGATCAGCAGCCCGACGATCCAATGCAGCGCGAGGAGACGGCGTCGCAAGTCGGCAGACACCACGATCGCGACGACCAGCGTCAGCCCGCACAGCACGAGGGCGAGCGGCCCTTTCACCATCACGCCGAGCGCGATGAGCAGGTAGCCGGCCCATTGGAGCCGCCCCCGATCGTGCAACGCAGCGACCGCGAGCAGGGCGGCGCCGCCGAAGGTGAACAGCGTGAAGAGCGTGTCGAGGATCGCGTACCGCGCGAGCGCAAATACGCCGGGACTGACAAGGAGCAACAGTCCGGCTACCGTCCCGACGTGCGGCGAGGCGACCGTCGACCCGAACCAGATCGTCACCAGCACGAGCCCGAGCGCGGCGACTGCCGGAACGAAGCGTGCAGCAAACTCCGTCGGTCCGAACACGACCATCGCCGACGCCTGCAACTGATGAAAGAGCGCAGGCTTGTCGAAGAACGGCTGGCCGTTGAAGTGCGGCGCCGACCAGTCGCCCGTCGCGATCATCTCGCGCGACGTCTCTGCGTAGTGGGCTTCGTCGGGATCCCAGAAGGTCGGGGCACCGAGCCGCCAGAACAGCACCACGAACGCCAGGACAATCCCGAGCAGGGCGGCCGGTACAGGCGAGTTCCGTGCGGGCGTCGGCTCTGGCCTATAATCGCGCGCTTGCGGTGCCGATAAAGCTGGGTGAATAAGGAAGAGTTTACACTACATGACGTCCTCTGCTGTTGCACATTGTCCGGTTCTGATCGTCGAAGACGACGCGGATCTTCGCGAGATGATGGCGCAACTGTTGTCGATCGAGGGCTTCAATACGGCGACGGTCGCCAACGGTCGCGAAGCGCTCGACTACCTGCAGCACCACGACGTCAAGCCAGACGTGATCCTGCTCGATCTGATGATGCCGGTCATGGACGGCTGGGAATTCCGCCGGAAGCAACAAGCCGATCCGTCTGTCGCGAACGTGCCCGTCATCGTCCTGTCCGCGCTCGATCAGGCGCGCGCCGCAGACGTGGCTGCAGAGGCCTTCCTGAAGAAGCCGCTCGATTTCGACCGCCTGCTCCAGCTCGTCCGTAACTACTGCCACTGACAACGCGACCGCGTGAGCCGAGCGGTACAAGCGTTGATACGATCACGACGAAGTGTCCCGGCTCCGACGCGTCGCGAAGATCCTCATCGGTCTAATCGTCGTTCTCTTCATTCTCCTCGGCCTCGGTATCGCCGCCATCGAAACCGGTTGGGCGAAGAACCAGCTGCGACAGGTGATCGTCCGTCAGGCCAACCAGTACCTCACCGCGACACTCGACATCGGCTCGCTCGGCGGATCGCTCTTTCGTGGCATTGAGCTCGGCGACGTCCGGCTGTCGCGTGACGGCAGGACCCTGATCGCGATCGAGGAGATCACCGTCAGCTACAGCATCCGCGAGCTGCTGCAGCCCGGCGTCGTCAT
>DASREL010000004.1:0-29639 GCA_035652075.1 Vicinamibacterales bacterium | reverse complement strand
AGCTGGGCGCCGAGCTCGATGACTTCCTGAGTCACGCGCGGTGTGCGCGAGACGGACTTGATGACGGCGAGCTTGCCCTGCTCGATGCGCTTGGCAATGGCGACTTCGCCCTCGCGCGTGAGGAGGGGCACGGTGCCCATTTCGCGGAGGTACATGCGGACCGGGTCGTTCGTCTTGTCCAGCGCGCCGGGCGTCAGGTCGAGTTCGAGTTCCTCGGCGCCTTCGCCGGTGCGATCGATCGGCTTGTCGTCGCGCAGGTACTTCTGATCGGAGTCGATGACTTCGATGCCGGCGCTGCCGAACGTGTTGAACAGATCGTCGAGCTCGTCGGAGGAGGTGATCTCCGACGGCAACATCTCGTTCACCTCGTCGTACAGCAGGTACCCTTTTTCCTTGCCGATCGTGATGAGCTGCCGTACCTCGTCGTACTTCTCCTCGATGGAGAGGTCGGCGCGATCTACGTCAGTTCCTCGATGCGATGCATCAGATCTTTTTTCCGCTGCCATAAGTCGTCTATCTCATTCCCATGTTGACTGGCGCCAAGCTGCTGGAGCCGGTCGATTTCGCGTTGAATGTCCGCCCGTTCTCGTTCCCACCTGAGCCGTTTGATTGCCCGTACGCAGTCGGCGGCTGGCGCTGGAGGTGTTGCGCTGGCGGCAATGCTGGTGACCAGTTGAGCGTGTCCAGTACTTAGACGCTGCAACAACGCAGATGGTAAGAGATCGGGTTGCGTGTGCTGCAGGCTGCGCGCCACTTCCAGAATATCGCGTCCCGCCAATCCTTCGAGGTCGACTTCGTCCAGTTCGCCGAGCGCGACCAGTGCGTCGCCCGTGTTATGAATGACCCCCCAAATGAGTGCTTTCTCGGCCTGTTTCAGCTGCCCGAACGAGGGCAGCTCGCGCGCCGTGATCGTGGTCCGTTTTTGCACGGCCGCCTTACGGATTTCGCCTCGGACGACGTCTTCTGTCACCCGTGCCTTGTGGGCGAGGCGGTCTGCGAACTGATCACGCGCGGCTGCGTCCGGAATCCTAGCCGCGACGGCGAGCATTTCCTCCAAAAAATGTCTGCGCGTGTCGTCGCGTCCGAAGTCCTTGCCATCGGCAGCGCGGTCGAGCAGGTACTCTAAATACGGCCGCGAGCTGCGCAATCTTTCACGATATCGCTCGGGACCCTTCTTCCGGATAAATGTATCGGGATCTTCGCCCTTGTCCAGCACCACCACGTTGACGTCAAACCCTTCGGCCACCAGCATTTCGCAGGATCTGGCGGCCGCGCCCTGGCCCGCCGCGTCGGGATCGAAGCTGAGCACCACCTTTGACGTAAAGCGCCGAAGGAGCTGGGCCTGCTGCGGCGTCAGCGCCGTGCCGCACGACGCCACCACGGGCGCCGCCTGCGACTGAAACACCTGCGCAAAATCGAAGTACCCCTCCACCAGAACGGCGAACCCGGTCTTCCGGATTTGGGTTTTCGTCAGGTTCAAGCCGTAGAGCGTCCGCCCCTTCGAGTAAATCGGGGTTTCGGGGGAGTTGAGATACTTCGGGCCGCCCTGATCCGGATCCATCTGCCGTCCGCCGAACGCGATGACCGATCCCGTATCGCGGCAGATCGGCACAATCAGGCGATGCCGGAACCGATCGACGACCTCGCCGGAGTCGCGGCGGACGATGAGACCGCTCTGCAGCAGCAGGCCTTCGCTAAAGCCTTGTTGCAGCAGTCGTGATTTCAAGCCGTCGCGCGACTGCGGTGCGTAGCCAAGCTGCAGTTGGTCGATCGTCGCGGCCGTGACGTCCCGCTCTTTCAGCTGCTGCCGCGCCCGCGCGCCCCCCGGCGCCGCGAGCTGTTCGCGGAAATAGAGCGCCGCCACTTCGTGGATCTTCAGCAGCGTCTCCCGCACTGCGTTATCGCGACGCGCATCGTCGGAATCGCCGTCGGTCATTTCCGGGAGCGAGATGCCGAACTTCTGCGCCAGCAACCGGACAGCGTCCGGGAATGCGACTTTTTCGTGAAGCTCGAGGAACTTGAAGACGTCGCCGCCGACACCGCAGCCGAAGCAGTGGAAGAACCCCTTGTCGGGATTGACGTGGAATGACGGCGTCTTTTCGTTGTGGAACGGACAGAGGCCTTTGAAGGTGTTGCCGGCGCGCTTCAGCGGCACGTATTCCTGCACGACCTGCACGATGTTCGCCTGCAGGCGCAGGTCGTCGATGAACTGCTGCGGAAACAACGCCACTAGTCTTTCAGCTCCACGACGGTGACACCGCCGCCACCTTGTTCGGGCGGTGCGGTCGCAAATCGCGAGACGAGCGGATGCTGCTGCAGGAAGCCGGCCAGCGCGCGCTTCAGCTGACCGGTGCCGTAGCCGTGAATCAGCCGCACGACGCGTTGATCGCCGAGGAGCGATTCGTCGAGAAACCGTTCCGCGCGCGCGATCGCTTCGTCGACCGTGCAGCCGATCACGTTGAGATCGCCGGTCATCCCTTCGCGCGGCTGGAGATCCACCTGGACGCGGACTTTCGCTTCCGGCGGCGGACCGCCGACGATCCGCAGATCGCGCGTGCTCGCGCGCATCCGCTTGCCGCGGACATCGAGTTCGGCGGTCCCGTCGTGGACGGCAGTCACCGTCGCTTCGAGGCCGAGACCGCCTACGATGACGCGATCACCAATAGTGACATTGCGGATTGCGGATTGCGGATTGCGGATTGATTGTTGATTGGCAGGCGATTCGCCCGCGGCGATGCGCTCGGCGATTTTGTCGACGGCCGCTCTCGCATCCGCTCGCGCGGAGCCGGTTTCTCCCGTCGAGACCAGACGCGGCGCGCTCGCCATCGCGGCGGCTTTCTGCTTCAAGTCCGCGATGACGTCGTCGATCTCCTTGCGCGCCTGACGCATCTGCGATTCGAGCTGCTCGGTCAATTTCGCGCGTGACGATTCTTCGCGCTGACGCAGCGCGTCCTCGCGCTGACGGATGCGCGCTTCGGCTTCGCTCAGGGTTTCGCGCTCGCGCGCGACGAGCCGTTGATCGTGTTCGAGCGCGCGCATGTCGCGGTCGATCTTCGCGAGGTGTTCGGCGAGCTGCGCTTCGCGCGCGCTGAGATTCTGCCGCGCCGCATCGACGACCAACGTCGGCAGCCCCAGGCGGCCGGCGATTTCGAGCGCGAGGCTGCGGCCCGGCGATCCGTACATCAGCTGATAGGTCGGCGCGAACGTCTTCTCGTCGAACCCGAACGCAGCGCTCGCCACGCCGTCGGTGGTCGACGCGTACGTCTTGAGGGCGTCGTAGTGGCTCGTGGCAATCACCGTCGCGCCGCGCTGCTTGAAGTGATCCACGATCGCGACGCCGAGCGCGCCGCCCTCGATCGGATCGGTGCCCGATCCGATTTCGTCGAGCAGCACCAGCGCCGGCGTCGCGAGGCTGCGATCCATCGAGACGATGTTCGCGATGTGGCCGGAGAAGGTGCTGAGGTTCGCGTCGATCGACTGCTCGTCGCCGATGTCCGCAAACACCGACCGGAAGACCGGCACGCGCGACCCGTCGGCGGTCGGAATGCGCAGTCCCGATTGCGCCATCATCGCGAGCAACCCGGCGGTCTTCAGCGCGACGGTCTTGCCGCCGGTGTTCGGACCGGTGATCAGCAAACACGTCGCCGGCGGAATGATCTTGATCGTGACCGGCACGGCGTTCTTCAACAGCGGGTGCCGCGCCGCCTGCAGCTCGAACGCGCCGTCGGTGGAGAGCGCCGGCTCGACGCCGTCAACGGACTCCGAGAACCGCGCGCGCGACTGCAGCACGTCGAGCTCGGTCGCGACGTCGATCGTGCGGGCGACGTCTGCGGCGCGCGCCCGGAACGTGTCGGTGAGCGCGAGCAGGATCTTGCGGACTTCTTCCGCTTCCTGCTCTTCGAGCGCGACGATGTCGTTGTTGATTTCGACCGTGGACAACGGTTCGAGGTACAAGCTCGCGCCGCTCGTCGACGACCCGTGCACGATGCCCGGGATCGAGCTGCGGCTTTCGGTCTTCACCACCAGGACGTAGCGTCCGTTCCGTTCGGTGACGACCTGATCCTGGAGATACTTGGACGTGTCCTTCCCGCGCAGGTACGACTCGAGCGTCGTCTTCAACCGCGTCCGCTGCTTGCGCAAACGCTCGCGGATCAACTTCAGCTCGGGGCTCGCATGGTCGACGACGTCACCGGCCGGATCGATCTTGTCGCGCACGGCCGCGATCTCGCCTTTGAACGCCGCCGCGGGGCCGCTCGCCGCGTCGAGCAGCGGAAACGATCCCACCGCGCGACGAATCGCCGCGCGCGATTCGTCAATCGATTCGAGGAACGCGGCCAGCGCGAGCAGGCGTTGCGCTTCGAGCGGCCGGCCTTCGACGGCGAGCGCGGTCAGAATGCTCGGCAGGTCTGACGAGGCGCGCAGCGGAAACAGTCCGTTCGCGGCGATGAACCGGGCGGTTTCAGTGGTGCCGGCGAGCAGGTGTGCGACTTTCTGCGGATCGGTGGAGGGCGTGAGACGGGCCATGCGCTCGGCGCCCATGGGCGTCAGCGCGAAGCTCGTCACTGCCTCGACAATACGATCGAACTCGAGGGCCCGCAGGGCGCTCAGCTGCATGGGTGGGAAACTACATATTCTACAAGTGATTGATCATCGAAGCCACAGTGGCGGCGCCAAACCCGTTGTCGATGTTGACCACGGTGACGCCCGACGCGCAGCTGTTCAGCATCCCCAAAAGGGCCGCAAGTCCATTGAAACTGGCGCCGTAGCCAATGCTCGTCGGCACGGCGATGACCGGCACATGCACCAGCCCGGCAACCACACTGGGGAGGGCGCCTTCCATGCCGGCGACGACGATGATCACGCGGGCGCCGGCGAGGCGCTCGCGCTCGCCAAGGAGGCGATGGATGCCGGCAACGCCGACGTCGTACAAACGGCAGATCTCGTTGCCCATCACTTCGGCCGTGTGGGCCGCTTCCTCGGCGACAGGGAGGTCGGAGGTGCCGGCGGCGGCGATGACGATGCGGCCTTTACCTGGCGTTACATCTCCCTGACGAAGCGCGATGATGCGTGCATCGGCGTAATACGCCGCGTCCGGGACGATTTCGCGCACGGCGTCGTAGGCCGCTTCGGTCGCCCGCGTGACGAGCAGCGTCGATCCACGGCGGACGATCTCGGCCGAGATCGCGGCGATTTGGGCAGGTGTTTTGCCTAAGCCGAGGACGACTTCGGGGAATCCCTGGCGAACGGCGCGATGATGGTCGACACGTGCGAACCCAAGATCCTCGAACGGCTGCGCTCGGAAGGCATCGATGAGCTGGGCCCGGGCTGTGTCGACATCGAGCGCACCGGAGGCGACACGTTCGAGCAGATCTTGGAGCTGTTTGTTTGACGTCATTCAAACCCGACAGTAATATAAATGATTGCGCTGCTAGAACATGACGCCCGTTGAGACGCTCACGCTCGCCGCATATTTCTTCGTACTGATCATCCTCGCAGTTTATGGCTGGCACCGGTACTACTTGGTGTGGCTGTACATGAAAAACCGCGAGAAGCAGCCGAAGGACTTGCCCGCGCTCGATCCGACGCCGGTCGTCACGATCCAGCTGCCGCTGTACAACGAAATGTACGTCGCGGACCGGTTGATTCAATCCGTCTGCGAAATCGATTACCCACGCGACCGGCTCGAGATCCAGGTCCTCGATGACTCGACCGACGAGACCCGCAGCATCGCCGAGCTCGCCGTCCGTCGTCATGCGGCGCAGGGCATCGACATCAAGTACTACCACCGAGTCGATCGGACAGGCTACAAGGCGGGCGCGCTCGAGGCCGGGATGCGCGTCGCGCGCGGCGAGTACATCGGGATCTTCGACGCCGACTTCATCCCGGCGCGCGATTTTCTGCTGCGGCTGATGCCGCACTTCGTCGACCCGAAGGTCGGCATGGTGCAGGCGCGGTGGGGACACATCAATCAGGATTACTCGCTGCTGACGAAGATCCAGGCGATTCTGCTCGACGGGCACTTCATCCTCGAGCACGGCGGACGCAACCGCAGCGGCCGCTTCTTCAACTTCAACGGCACGGCGGGCGTGTGGCGTCGCACGGCGATTGAAGATGCCGGCGGATGGCAGCACGACACGCTGACCGAGGATCTCGATCTCAGCTATCGCGCGCAGCTGCGCGGCTGGCGTTTCGTGTTCGTGCCCGACGTCATCGCGCCGGCAGAAGTACCGGTCGAGATGAACGGCTTCAAATCGCAGCAGCATCGGTGGGCGAAGGGGTCGATCCAGACCTGCCGCAAACTGCTGCCGACGATTCTGCGATCGGATCTGCCGTTCGGCGTCAAAGCGGAAGCGTTCTTCCACCTGACGGCGAACTTCAACTACATCTTCATGTGCATCCTCTCGATCCTCATGTTTCCGGCGATGGTCATTCGCTACAACATGGTGTGGTACGAGATGCTGCTCATCGACATCCCGATGTTTTTCGCGGCGACCTTCTCGTTCTGCAACTTCTACACGGTCTGTCAGCGCGAAGTGCACAAGGACTGGCGGACCCGCGTGAAATACGTGCCGTTCCTGATGTCGGTCGGCATCGGCCTCTGCATCAACAACACACGCGCGGTGTTCGAAGCGTTGTTCGGCAAGGAATCAGAATTCGCGCGCACGCCGAAGTACCGGATCGAAGGCGACTCCGACGAGTGGGTCGGCAAACGGTATCGTCAGTCGGTGGCGTGGCAGCCGATCTTCGAGCTCCTGCTCGGCCTGTATTTCACCTGGACTGTGTTCTACGCGCTCGCGAACGGGATCTACGGCACGTTGCCGTTCCTCGTCCTCTTCCAGGTGGGGTTCCTCTACACTGGTGTCCTGTCGATCGTTCAGCAGTACGCGGGTGAATCGGTCGTGCTGAATACGCAGGTGGCCAGCGGGAAATAATGAAAGCTCAGGTCGCGGTTCTCAGGGTCCAGCCAGACAGCATCCTCCAAGACATCGATCGGTTGTTCGACATCGCGGGCGTCTCGCGCGCGCTCGCGCCCGGCAAGACGACGATCCTCAAGGACAACATCTCGTGGCACTTCCCGTTCCCCGGCGCGAACACGACGCCGTGGCAGCTCGAAGGCACGATTCGATCGCTCGCGCGCCATGGCTTCACCGATCAGGTGTGCGTGCAGAACAAAACGGTCGTCACCAACGCATTCAAGGGTGAGGACCTCAATCACTACGTCCCGATTTTCAAGAAGTACCACGTCCCGGTCCTGTACAACTTCAAGGACGAGGACATGACGTGGGTGCACTACGAGCCGAAAGCGCGCATGCGCGTGCTGAAGCGCATCTTTCCCGAAGGCATCTCGATCCCCGATTACTTCTTCGGCAAGAACATCGTCCACCTGCCGACGACCAAGTGCCACATCTACACGACGACGACGGGCGCGATGAAGAACGCGTTCGGCGGCCTGCTCAACACGCGCCGGCACTACACGCACTCGTGGATTCACGAAACGCTCGTGGACCTGCTCGCGATCCAGAAAGAAATTCATTCCGGGTTGTTCGCGATCATGGACGGCACGACCGCCGGGAACGGTCCCGGTCCACGGACGATGTACCCGGTCGTGAAGAACGTGATGCTCGCGTCAGCCGATCAGGTGGCGATCGACGCCGTATCGGCGAAGATGATGGGATTCGATCCGATGTCGCTGGACTACATCCGCCTCGCGCACGAGGACGGCCTCGGCGTCGGCGATCCGCGTGACATCGAGATCGTCGGCGACGTCGACGCGGCGAACGAGAACTGGCACTTCCACGTCGGCAAGAATCTCGTCCGCGTCGGCGGCGGCGATCTGATTTGGTTCGGTCCGCTGAAGCGGTTCCAGAAGCTGTTCTTCCACACGCCGCTCGTCAACGGGTTCATCCTCGCCAGCGACGTCTACCACGACTTCTACCGCTGGCCGCTCATCGATCGCCGCGTGTTCGAGCGGTGGTGCGAAACCACCGAATGGGGCCAGATGTTCTTGCGCTACGCGCAGATGGGGCCGCAGGGCGAACCGATAATCACGGGTCCAGGTCCCGTCACGACCGTTCCAACCTCAACCAGAATTCATTAGTATCCGTGGCGGAGGATCCGCCATGAATTACGCTCGTCTCGCCCTGGCTGCGGTCGCGGCCACGATCTTCGACGCGTGCTACGGATTCGCGGTCTATGGCACCTACCTGGCGCCGGAATTCGGACGCTATCCAGGTGTGTTCCGTTCGAACGAGGCGGGGCAGGCGTATCTGCCGCTGATGTTCGGCGGTCTGCTCGTCGCGATCGTGATCGCGACGATGATTTACGCGAAAGGCTACGAAGGCGGAAACGGCGCGAACGAAGGGCTCCGCTTCGGCGTGCTGCTCGGTCTGTTCGTGGCGCTCGCGTTCTCCGGCGTCAACTATGCAGTCCTGAACATCGGACGGAAACTCGCGGTGCAGATGGCCGCGGCCGGTCTCATCGAGTGGACGATCATCGGGCTCATCATCGGCGTCGTTTACAAACCGGCACAAACGCCGGCGCGACAATCCGCCGGAGTATGATGAAAACATCATGACGACGGCAGCAGCGAAACCGAAAGCGGGGCTCGAAGATACCGTCGCGACTTCGTCGGCGATTTGTTATCTCGACGGCGATCGCGGGGTCCTGGCGTACTGCGGGTACGACATCCACGATCTCGCGAAGGGTGCGACGTTCGAAGAGGTCTGTTACCTGCTGTGGCATCGCCGGCTGCCGACACGCGCCGAGCTCGGCGATCTGCAGTCGCAACTCGCCGCCGCCCGCACGCTGCCCGAACCGGTCGTCCGCTTGATGCGCTCGCTGCCCGCCGGCAACGGCATGGATCTGCTCCGGACGCTCACGTCGGCGCTCGGTCACTACGATCGCGACGCGAACGACAACTCGCCGCAGGCGAACTATCGCAAGGCTGTTCGCCTGACGGCGCAGATCAGTTCGATCGTCGCGACGATGGGACGGATGCAGATGGGCGGGGGGCCGATCGATCCGGATCCGGTCCTCGGACACGCCGCGAATTTCCTCTACATGCTGACCGGCGAGCGCCCGAGCGGCCTCGCCACGCGTGCCTTCGACGTCGCGTTGATTCTGCACGCGGATCACGAGTTGAATGCGTCGACGTTTGCGGCGCGTGTCGCCGCCGCGACGCTGACCGACATTCATTCGGCCATCGTGGCGGCGATCGGCACGCTCAAGGGACCGCTGCACGGCGGCGCGAACGCGGACGTGATGAAGCTGCTGCTCGACATCGGCGCCGACGCCCCGCTCGAGAAAGCGGAAGAAATCGTCCGCGGCAAGCTCGCGCGCAAGGAAAAGATTCCGGGTTTCGGCCATCGCGTGTATCACACCGAAGATCCGCGGGCGACGCACCTGCGCCAGATGTCGCGCGATCTCGGCCAGCGTGCCGGAATGCCGATCTGGTACGAGATGTCGCAGCGGATCGAAGCGCTCGTCAAGGCCGACAAGAAGCTCAATCCCAACGTGGACTTTTACTCGGCGTCGACCTATCACGCGCTCGGCATCCAGATCGACCTGTTCACGCCGATTTTCGCGGTCAGCCGCGTCTCCGGCTGGACGGCCCATGTCCTCGAGCAGTACGCCAACAACCGCCTCATCCGACCCCGCGCCGATTACATCGGGCCCGAGTATCCGCAGCGATACGTGCCGCTCGAACAGCGCTAGCAACCTTTTTCCGGTTTCGATCGTCTATGTGCTTTGAGCGTATAGTCTCGAAGCACATATGGACCGATTTCGTCCCGACGCCTTTCTCCCGCTGACACCGGTCGCCTTCGACATCCTGCTGGCGCTCGCCGACGGCGAGCGGCACGGCTACAGCATCCTGCAGGAGGTCGAGTCGCACTCCGGCGCGCCGCTGCACGCCGGCACGTTGTACCGTGCGCTCGCGCGCCTCCTCGAACACCGGCTGATCGACGAGATCGACGCGCCGGCGGATGCGGAGACGGATGACGCGCGCCGCCGCTATTACCGGCTGACGGATCGCGGCATTGCCGTCGCGAGAGCCGAGATGCAGCGCCTCGAGGCGCAGTTGGCCGCCGCGCGATCGCGGCGCCTGCTGCGAGCGCGGGCATGATCGCGCGTCTGAAGGCGGCGCTGTTCGCGGTCGTCATGCGGGTCTATCCCCCCGCGTTTCGCCACCGATTCGGCGACGAGATGCGCGTCGCATTCACGCATCGTCCGTCGTGGAGCGAACTGGCGTCGATGTTCGTCGCCGGCATCGGCGAACGGCGCGATCTGCTGGTCGCGGACATTCGGCACACGGTTCGCATGGGCGTGCGGTCGCCGCTGCACACGACGCTCGCCGTCCTCGCGCTCGGTCTCGGCATCGGCGCGAACACGGCGATCTTCACCGTCGTGAACGCCGTGCTGCTGCGCCCGCTGCCGTATCGCGGCGCGAACGATCTCGTCATGCTCTGGAATGACGACACGAACAGCAACAAGCCGGGCAATCCGATCTCTCCCGCGGATTTCGCAGACTTTCAGCGCGGCAGCCGTGCCGTCGTCGCGCTCGAAGGATGTTTCTCGTTCGTCACGAGCAATCAGCTGACCATTGGCGGGCAAACCGAGATGGTATACACCGAGGCGGTGACGCCGGGGTTGTTCCCGCTGCTCGGGAGGAATGCGGCGCTCGGCGACACCCTCGCCGGAGACGTCAACGGCACGCGCGTGGTCCTGAGCGACGGCTTCTGGCGTCGGCGGTTCGGCGGCGATGCATCTGTCATTGGTCGCACGATCCAGGTCGATTCAGGATCGTTCGTGATTGCCGGCGTCATGCCGCCCGACTTCGTGTTTCCGTATCGAGGCATGCTCGGCCCCACGGGTTTCGCGACGACGCAGGCCGTTGACCTGTGGACACCGCTCACGATGCAGAACGCACTGTTCCGGGACCGCAGCGGCCAACTCGTGCGAAACGTCCATTTCTTGTCGGCAATTGGCCGCCTGGCGCCTGGCGTCAGCGTCGATCGCGCAGATGCCGCGTTCGCGTCGATCGCCGGCGATCTCGAGCGCCGCTATCCCGATTCGAATCGTGGGTGGAAAACGCACGTGACGCCGCTGCACACGCAGGTCGTCGGCGACGTGCGTCCCGCGCTCCTGCTGCTCGCGGCGAGTGTGGCGCTGATTTTGTTGATCGCCTGCGTGAACGTGGCGAACCTCGTGCTCGCGCGATCGGTGGCACGACGCCGCGAGTTCGCGACACGAGCGGCGCTCGGCGCCACGCGTCGTCGATTGATGGCGCAGGCGCTGACCGAGAGCGGTTTGCTCGGCCTGGCCGGATCACTCGTCGGCGTGTTGTGCGCCTGGTGGGGCGTGAAGGCGCTCGTGGCGTTTGCGCCAGACAACCTGCCGCGCCTCGCCGAAGTGCATCCCGACTCGGCGGTGCTGTTCATCTCGATTGCCGCGGGGCTGATCGCCGGCGTCTTCGTCGGTGCCGCACCCGCCGTCGTGGCCGGCCGCGCCGATCTCCGGGCCTCGCTGCAGGACGGCGGGCGCGGTGCGTCTGGATCGACGCGTCACGTCAGCGCGGCGCTTGTGGTCGCCGAGATCGCGCTGGCGCTCGTGCTCGCCGTGGGCGCCGGCCTGTTGTTGCGCAGCTTCGGCAAGCTGCTCGATGTGAATCCCGGGTTCCGCGTCGATCACCTGCTGACGATGGAAATGAACATCCCGCAGCGACTGACGACGCCTGACGCGCGCCGCGCGTTCTACGCGACGTTCTTCGAGCGCGTCGCCGGCCTGCCTGGCGTCGTGTCCGTCGGTGGCACCACGCGGATTCCGCTCGGTAGCACGAGCGTGTCGACAACGCTTGATGTGGAAGGCCGGGCGGTACCGGTCAGTCAGCGTTCAGCCGCGGAATTTCGGCGCGCCCTCTTCGACTACTTCGCCACGATGGGGATCCCCGTGGTTCGGGGACGCGCGTTCGCTGTCACCGATGGACCGACGGCGCCGCCGGTGGCCGTGATCAACGAAACGCTCGCACGGACGGTGTTCCCTGGCGAAGATGCGGTCGGCAAGCATGTGCGCTTCGGACCGGGGTCCACCGGTCCCTGGACGACGATCGTCGGCGTGATTGGGGACATCCGCCATCGTCGTCTCGACGCGCCGCCGGAGGGCGAGGTGTACGTCAGCGGTGTGCAGAATCCACCGGTCGCCCCCTTCATCGCGATACGCACGGCGGGCGATCCGGCGGAGGTGGCCGAGTCGGTCCGCGCCGCCGCCCGACAACTCGATCCGACGATGACCGTCTACGATCTGCGCACGATGGCCGATATGCGGTCCGATTCGATCGCGGAGCAGCGGTTCATTCTCGTGTTGATCGCCGCGTTCGGCGTGCTCGCGTTGACGCTCGCGGCCGTCGGGGTCTACGGCGTGATGTCGCTGGCGGTGGCGCAGCGCACGCAGGAGCTCGGCATCCGGCTGGCGTTGGGTGCCGGACCGTCGCAACTCGTGCGGATGATCGTGCGCGACGCGCTGAATCTCGCCGCCGTGGGCGTTGTCGTCGGCACGATCGCGGCGCTCGCGTTATCGCCGCTCGTGGCGAACCAGTTGTACGGCGTGCGGCCGATCGATCCGCTGACGTTTCTGGTGATGCCGCTGCTGCTCGTGGCGGCCGCGGTGGCGGCGGCGCTCCTGCCGGCCCGCCGGGCGATGCGAATCGACCCGGTCCAGGCGATGACTCCGCAGTGACGACTATAATGAGAAGTTCCGTCCGGAGCGCATGGACCAGCAGTACATCAGGAACTTCTCAGTCATCGCCCACATCGACCACGGCAAGTCGACGCTTGCCGATCGATTTCTCGAGCTCACGGGCGCGCTCCAGGCCCGCGAGATGGAAGCGCAGGTGCTCGACGCGATGGATCTCGAGCGCGAGCGCGGCATCACGATCAAGGCGCATCCTGTCCGCCTCACCTACAAGGCGAACGATGGACAGACGTACATCCTCAACCTGATCGACACGCCGGGGCACGTCGACTTCTCGTACGAGGTGACGCGGTCGCTCGCCGCGTGCGAAGGCGCGCTGCTGCTCGTTGACGCGTCGCAGGGCGTCGAAGCGCAAACGCTGGCCAACGCGTATCTGGCCGTCGACAACAACCTCGAGATCATCCCGGTCATCAACAAGATCGATCTGCCCGGCGCCGTGCCGGAAGAGGCGCGCCGGCAAATCACCGACATCATCGGCCTTGACGGCGACCACGCGATCCTCGCGAGCGCGAAGATGGGTACCGGCGTGCCCGAGATCCTCGAGGCGATCGTGCATCGCCTGCCGCCGCCGACCGGCGATCCGAACGCGCCGCTCAAGGCGCTGATCTTCGACTCGTGGTACGACCCGTATCGCGGCGTGGTGATCGTCATCCGTGTGCTCGACGGCGTCATTCGGCCGGGTATGAAGATCAAGCTGATGGCGCAGGGACAGGATTACGAGTCGCTGCAGCTGGGAATCTTCAATCCCAAGCCGGTCGAAGTCGACGCACTCGGCGTCGGCGAAGTGGGATTCCTCGTCGCGAACATCAAGAACGTCGGCGACGCGAAGATCGGCGACACGATCACCGAAGCCGGCCGTCCGACGACGGAACCGTTTCCGGGGTTCAAAGAACTGAAGCCGATGGTCTTCGCCGGGTTGTATCCGGTCGAAAGCCACGCGTACGGCGAGCTGCGCGAAGCGCTCGAGAAACTGCGGCTCAACGACGCGTCGTTTTTCTACGAACCGGAAACGTCGGCGGCGCTCGGATTCGGATTCCGCTGCGGTTTCCTCGGCCTGCTGCACATGGAGATCGTGCAGGAACGCCTCGAACGCGAATACGACCAGGATCTCGTGACGACCGCGCCGGGTGTGTTGTATCGGGTCACGACGACCGATGGAGAGGTACAGGAAATTGACAGCCCCGCGAAGTTGCCCGACGCCGGCCGCATCGCGAAAATCGAAGAACCGATCATCACGGCGATGATCATGACGCCGGCCGAACACGTCGGTGCGATCCTGCAGCTTTGCCAGGACAAGCGCGGTGTCCAGCAGAAACTGGAATACATGGCCTCGGACCGCGTGCTCGTCACCTACGAGCTGCCGTTCAACGAAGTCGTCCTCGACTTCTACGACAAGCTGAAGACGATTTCGCGCGGGTACGCATCGCTCGACTATCATGTGACCGGCTACTGGCCGTCGCCGCTCGTCAAGCTCGACATTCTCGTCAACGGCGATCCGGTCGACGCGCTCTCGATCATCGTCCACAAGGACATGGCGTACGAGCGCGGGCGGGCGCTGGCCTCGAAGATGCGCGAGCTGATTCCGCGGCAGATGTTCGAGGTCGCGATTCAGGCGGCGATTGGCGGACGCATCATCGCGCGCGAGTCGGTGAAAGCGATGCGCAAGAACGTGCTCGCCAAGTGCTACGGCGGCGACATCTCGCGCAAACGCAAGCTGCTCGAGAAGCAGAAGGAAGGCAAGAAGCGCATGAAGCGCGTGGGGAAGGTCGAGATTCCGCAGGAAGCGTTTCTCGCCGTGCTCAAGATGGGGACGGAGCAAGAATGACAGGGCAGAGGGCAGAGGGCAAAGGGCAGCCAGGAGCCAGTCGCCAGCAGCCAGTACCCTTCAAGAAGTCGACGCTGCGTGAGTACTTCGAGTCGATCGTCATCGCGGTCATCCTCGCGTTGTTCATCCGCACGTTCGTCGTGCAGGCGTTCAAGATTCCCACCGGATCGATGGAAGAAAACCTGCTCATCGGCGATCACCTGCTCGTCAACAAGTTCGTCTTCGGCCCGACAGCGAGCAGCCTCGAACGCGCGCTGCTGCCGATGAAGGACATCAAACGCCTCGACGTGATCGTGTTCAAGTATCCCGAGGAACCGAACCGCGACTTCATCAAACGCGTGATCGGCTTGCCGGGCGAGACCGTCGAGTTGAAGGACAAGAAGGTTTACATTAACGGCCGGATGCTCGACGAGCCGTACGTCCACTTCCTGACGCCGCCGTCCGGCGACACCGGCTTCAACGAGGTGACGTCATTCGACGTGCGCGAGCGCTACGGACCGGTGACGGTCCCGGCGAACCAGTACTTCGTGATGGGCGACAACCGCGACAACTCACAGGACAGCCGCTATTGGGGCTTCCTGCGACGCGACTACGTCAAAGGGAAGGCCGCCGTCATCTACTGGTCGTACGAAGCGGGCCGCGAGGACTACGCCGACGAAAGCGCGAGCGCCACGGCGAAAGGCGCCGTGTCGGTCTTCGCCCACTTCTTCACGCGCACGCGCTGGGATCGGATGCTGCACCAGATCCGGTGATGAAGGCGCTCATCAAGCTGGCGCTCACGGCGATCGTGACCTACGCCGCGTGGAACGCGGCGAACGCATGGCTGTCCTATTACAAATTCAAGGATGCGGTCTCGGAGACGACGCAGTACGGCGCCGCGCTCAGTGAAGATCAGCTGCGGGACAAGATTGTCGGCCTCGCGAACGAGTACGGCGTAGCCGTCGATCAGGATTCGTTCACGATCAGCCGCGACGACCATCAGCATACGAAAACCGACGGTCACTACACGCAATCGATCACGCTGTTTCCCGGCTACGCGCGGCCATTCGAGTTCTCGTGGCACACCGACACGTTCGTGCTTGGTCCGGCGACCAGTTCACCCGGTCGTTAGCCGCTCCACCTCCGCGCGCACCGCCGACACATACGAACCGTCATCGATCGATCCCACATTGATGTCCACGTTGAGGCGTGCGCCCTCGAGGCCTGCCTTGAGGAGCGCGATGGCGACGCCGACGTCACTCGACGCGCCGCTATGTCCGTGCGCGGCGACGATCGTCGATTCCTTGAGCGCGTCCGCGGACAACCGCATCACCTGCAGCGGCACATCGGTCGCCGCGCGCATCGCGCGCTGAACCGCCTCTTTCCGCAGACGCTTCTCGTCGTCGGTCGATCTCGGAAGTTTGTACGCGACCACTACCTGGTCGTAGGCGTTGGTATCGGCATCGATCGCTTCGGTCAGTTGCTGGCGATACCGGGTCAGCGCGATTGCGGCTGCCTGCAGCTTCGAACGGTCCTCGTCGGAGTTCGACTTCGTCTTCGGAAGGCCACAGACCATCATCAGCACAGAGGCGCCGATCGCTGACGAGAGCGCGGCCGCCGAACCGCCGCCCGGCGTTGGATCGGAGGAGCTGAACGCGTTGAGCAGATCTTTCGTTGAGAGGTCGGTGAGCGCCATGTGTCTAGGTTAACGGAGCGGACGGAGGGAACGGGCAAATAACGGACGAACACGACCGGTCAGTAATTGTCGACGACCACTCGGCCTCGTTTGACCACGGCTCCGATCACATTCGCGCCCACTCGGATCAGATCGATCGCGGGTCCGTTGACGACGACGGCGTCCATTTGTTTCCCGAGTTCGAGCGAGCCGACCCGGTCGTGGCGGTCGAGCGAGTAGGCGGCGTTGATCGTGGCGCCGACGAGCGCTTCCTCGAACGTGAGCCCCATGTCGAAGCACGCGAGCGCCATCGCGAACGGCATCGACGGCGAGAATCCTCCACCGGGATTGACGTCGGTCGCGAGTGCCACCGGCACCCCTTCGCCGATCATCAAGCGCGCCGGCGCGAAGCGGTCGAGTTTCAAGTAGAACGCGGCAATCGGCAGCAGCGTCGCGACGACGCCGGTGGCGGCGAAGCGTTTGGCGTTCGCCTCATCCATGAAGATCAGGTGATCCGCCGATCGCACCCTTAAGTCGGCCGCGACCGCAGACCCACCGCTGGCGGCCAGTTCGTCGGCGTGGATCCGGAGCTTCATCCCCGCTTCGCGCGCGGCCGTGAGGATCGCGCGCGTCTCGTCCGGTGTGAACACGCCGCGCTCGCAGAAGACGTCGCACCATTCGGCGAGTCCCGCCTCGGCCACGTCGGGGATCATCTTCTGGATGATGAGATCCACGTACGCGCTTTGCCGCGTTTTGTACTCGCGCGGGATTTCGTGGGCGCCCATGAATGTCGCCGCCAGCTCGATCGGCTGTTCCGCGGCGACCCGGCGGATGACGCGCAGCATCTTCAGCTCGTCCTCGACCGTCAGCCCGTACCCGCTCTTCGCCTCGCATGTCGTCGTGCCGCACCGAAGCATTTCGGCGAGCCGCGTCCGCGTCGCGGCGGCGAGCTCGTGCTCGGACGCCGCGCGCGTCGCGACGACGGTGCTGAGGATGCCGCCTCCGTCGGCAGCGATATCGGCGTAGCTCGCGCCGGTCAGGCGGCGCCGAAGTTCGGCGCGGCGGTCACCCGCGAATACGACGTGCGTATGCGGATCGACGAAGCCCGGAACGATCGAGCCGCCTTTGGCGTCGATGACGACCGCGTCCGGCGTCAGCTGGACGTCCTTCGCGATGAGGCTCTCGAAGCCGATGAAGACGATCTGTCCTCGATGCGAAGCGACAGCCGCGCGCGTGATCGACCGCGCGTCTGCCTGTCGCGCGCCGGCGCGCGGCGCGGGTCCGGCGCAGGTCAGCACCTCCGATGCGTTGTGGATCAGGAAGTCGGCGATCACGAACGTATTGTCGCTCGGCGAAAGCCGTCGCGCTACAAAAGCTCGCGGACGCGTTCGGGTGCGACACCGTCGATCGAAATGCGCTTCTGGCGGCTACGGTGTCCTGCCACGATTTGGATGTTCCGACGGGGGACGTTGAACAGGGTGGCGAAGAAGCCGATGACGGCGTCGTTGGCCGCGCCGTCGACCGGGGGAGCGTTCACCCGCAACAGCACGGCGCCGTCGCGGGTGCCTGCCAGTTCGGTCTTCCTCGCTCGAGGAATGACCCGGACGTCGACGTTCACTTCACGCGGTGGAGCAGGACCTTCTCGTCGCGGTCGCGCGATTCCTGCTCGCGCACGTACTCGAGCGTGTTCTTCAGCGTCGTGATCGTCGACTCGATCGTCGTTTCGACATCCTTGCGCTTCAACCGCAAGCCGTCGATCTCGCGCTGGATGTCTTCGAGGCGCGCCTGCGTTTTCTGGAGCAGCAGCTCCGAGCGGCCTTCGGCGTCGCGGATCACGCGTTTGGCTTCTTCCTGGGCGTTCGCTTTGATGTCGTCGGCGAGCTTCTGCGCCGTCATCAGCGTGCTCTTCAGGTTCTTCTCGTGCTCGCGATGCTCGCTGATGAGCGCTTCGAGCCGCGTGATGTCCTGGCGCAGCCGATCGGTCTCGCGCAGCGCCTGCTCGTAGTCGTCGGCGACCGCCGCGAGAAAGGAAGTGACTTCGACCTTGTCGAACCCGCGAAGGCTCGACCGGAACTTTTGCTGCCGCAGGTCAAGAGGACTTACGTTCATGCGCGTGTTTTCTCCCGTTGGCTTATCGGCTCCAGCCTTACGGGACGTTAATGTCGGGTCGAACATAGCTGCGGCCTCCGAAAATGGCCGTCCCGACGCGCACGATTGTGGCGCCTTCCTCGATGGCCACCTCGAAGTCGTGGCTCATCCCCATGGACAGCTCGGTCACCATCGAGCGTTCCACGCCGCGTGCCACCAGCCGCTCGCGGATCTCGAGCAGTTGGCGAAAATAGGGACGGGCCTGTTCGGGGTCGTCAACCGCCGGCGGCAGGATCATCAACCCGGCGATGCGCGTCGCCTTCGCCGCGCCGGCCGCGTCGAAAATCGGCAGCAGCTCGTCTTCGCGCGCGCCGTGCTTGGTCGCCTCGCCGGCCACGTCGACCTGGACGAGCAGGTCAAGGCGCCGGTCCGCCGCCACGGCGGCCTCATCCACTTTCGACAACAGTGAAGCGCTGTCGATCGAATGAATACAGTCGAAGCGCGCCGCTTTCTTCGCTTTGTTCGATTGCAGGTGGCCGACCAGATGCCAGCGGATCGACAGATCGCCGGTCTGATCCATCTTCGTCGACGCTTCCTGGACTTTGTTTTCGCCGAAATCGATCTGGCCGGCGGCGGCGGCCTCGCGGATGGCGTCGGCGGGGAAGGTCTTCGAGATCGCGATGAGGCGAACGGACGCGGCGTCGCGACCGGCCCGGCCGGCCGCCCGCGCGATGCGTGCGCGGACGTCGGCCAGGCGAGCAGCGATGGTGTTCAAGGCGCGGCTAAAGCCTTCGCCCTACTTCTTCAGTTGCGCGAGGAGCGACTTCGCGGTCGCGGCGTTCGGGCCGTTCGGCGAGAGCTGCAGATACTTCTCGAACTCGTCGCCGGCGCCTTTCAGGTTGCCTTCGTTCACGAGCGCCATGCCGAGCTGATAGTGCGCTTCCGCATGATCCGGCTTCGCGGCGACGACCGCTTCGAACTGCTTCTTCGCGTCGGCGATCTTGCCGGCGTTCCAGAGGATGACGCCCTGGTTGAACATCGCGTCGGGATTGCCGGCGCCGCCCGCCAGGCCCGGCGTCGAGTCCATCGCCTTCTTGCTCGCTTCGGCGGCGAGATCGAACTTCCGCTCGGCGTTGTAGATGTTCGCGAGGCCGTTGTATGCCTCGGAGTAATCCGGCTTCAGCTCGACGGCCTTCTTGTACGCCTCTTCGGCCTTCTCCAGGTCTTTCTTCTGCGAGTACGAGTAGCCGATGTTGTAGTAGCAGTCGTAGCACTTGTCGTTGATCGCAATCGCCGACTGAAACTTCGCGATCGCGTCGTCGTGATTGCCGGCGCGGCTCGAGGCGACGCCTTCTTCGAACAGCTTTTTCAGTTCCGCCGCCTTGCCCGCGGCTTCCTTCGAGGGGCCGCCGGCGCCGAGCACGAGACGGACGTCGAGCGGACGCGAGATGCTGACGCGGCCGCCGGCCTCGTTCGACGTCATCTTGTCTTTTTCGGCGGTGACTTTGTAGTCGCCGGGCGGCAGGCCGATCTGCACGAACTCGCCCTTCTTGTTCGACTTGGTTTCGAAGTGACGCGAGGTGCCGCTGGCCATGTCGATCTTGACGACGGCGTTATCGATCGGCTGGCCTTGGGCATCGAGCACTTGCCCGCGGACCATCCCGGTGGACTGCGCGAAGGCCGGAACGGCCACCGTCATCGCAACCACCGCCGCGAACGCCGTGAATCGGCGGATCATGTATTCCTCCTGAATGAGAACAACTGTCGAGTGCTTATTAGTTTATCGAAAAAACGCCTCGACGTCTGCGAGGTCGTGCACAACCGGGGCGGGCGGCAGCGACGCGATAAAACGGCGCCCGTATCCCTTGGTCCGAATCCGCGGGTCGAGGATCGCCAGCACGCCACGGTCGCGGCGATGGCGGATCAGCCGGCCGAGCCCCTGCTGCAGGGTCAGGACGGCCAGCGGCACCTGATATTCGCCGAACGGTTCGCCGCCGCGCGCGCGGATCGCGTCGATCCGTGCAGAGGTGATCGGATCGCCCGGTGACGCGAACGGCAGCTTGTCGATGATGACGCAGCTCAGCGCGTCGCCGACGACGTCGACGCCTTGCCAGAAGCTCGAGGTCGCGAAGAGCACCGCGTGCGGCGTGGCGCGGAACTTCTGCAGCAACTGCGATCGCGGCGCGGTCCCCTGGCTCAGGATCGGGAAGTCGACCGCCATCTCCGCAATCGCCTGCACCGCACGCATCGAGGCGTAGCTGGTGAAGAGCACGAAGGCGCGTCCGCGCGACCGTTTCAGGATCTCGATCACTTCGCGTCCCGCGGCGACCGCGAAGTTGTCCGAGCGCGGGTCCGGCATCTTCGGCGGCAGATACACGATCGCCTGCTGCGTGAAGTCGAACTCCGATGCGAGGCGCACTTCGTCGGCCTCCCGGATGCCGAGACGCGCCCGGATGTACTCGAACGTGTTGTCGACGCTCATCGTCGCCGACGTGAGCACCGTCGTCGTCATCTTGTCGAACAGCACGTCGCGCAGGATGTTCGAGACGTCGATCGGGGATGCGCGCAGGAAGATGCCGCGTCCGCGGAACTCCACGAAGTAGACGTAGTCGGGATCGTCGGCGCGCAGCAGGAACCGCAGCTCGTCGCGAATCTCGCGCGACCGCCGCGCGAGCGTCTGCGTGTCCTCGTCGATATCGTCTCCGGCCGACGGCGTCTCGGGCTTCAATTGGAACAGCGTCTGCTCGATGAGATCCAGCGCGCCCGTCAGCAGATGCGCCGCCTCGATCGTGTCGGACAGCGAGTCGGGCGCGATGCGGATGCGCTCTTCGGACTTCATCCGCCCGGTGGACCGTTGCGCGAACGCGACTTCCGTGAAGAACGATTTCGCGAAGTCGCGCAGGTGCTCGATCGCTTTCGCGATGTTCGTTTGAACCTTTTTGTCGTCGCGAGCGATCTTCGTCAGCGACCGTTCGATGTCGCGAGCGAGCTCCTCGACGCGATAGTTGCTGACGCTGTAGCCGAAATACTGCGTCGCGACGTCCTCGAGCTGATGCGCTTCGTCGAGGATCGCGCGATGGAAGGTCGGGATCACTTCGCCGTACGCGCTGTGGCGGACCGCCGCGTCCGCGCACAGCAAATGGTGATTCACGATGACGACGTCGGAGGCGGCGGCGCGCTGGCGCATCTTCGTGACGAAGCAATCGTCGTAGCGGGGACATTCGGACCCCACGCACGTTTCCGCGGTCGCCGAGACTTCGTTCCAGAATCCGACGTCCTCGGGCACATCCTGAAGCTCCGCGCGATCGCCTGTCTCGGTCCGCGCGGACCATTCGCGAATCATCGGCAGGAACACGTCGTGCGTCATCGGCCCGGCACCGTCGTTCAACTGATCGAGCTTGTGGAGGCACAGGTAGTTCGCGCGACCTTTCATGTAGGTCGCGGTGAACGGGATCCCGAGCGCGTCACGGAGCGCCGGGATGTCCTTGAAGAAGATCTGTTCCTGCAGATTCTTGGTGCCGGTCGACACGAGCACGCGTTCGCGGCTCAGGATTGCGGGGACCAGGTACGCGAGCGTCTTGCCGGTGCCGGTTCCCGCCTCGGCGAGGAGCACGCCGCCGCGCTCGAACGCGCGCGCGACCGCCGCCGCCATCTCGACTTGACCAGCGCGCGGCTCGAAGTCAGGTATCGCTCGCGCGAGCGGACCGTCGGTCGCGAACGTCGATTCGACTATTCCGGATAGAGCGGGAACTTGCGGCACAGCGCCTCGACCTCGGTCTTGACCATGTCGAGCGCGCGATCGTCCTCGGGCGTTTTCAGCGCGCGTGTGATGAGTTCGCCGACCGTTTCCATCTCCGTTTCGCGCATGCCGCGCGTCGTCACTGCCGGCGTGCCGATGCGGACGCCGCTGGCGACCATCGGTGGATTCTGATCGAAGGGGATCGCGTTCTTGTTGACCGTGATGCCGGCTTTGCCGAGCGCCGCTTCCGCGACTTTGCCGGTGATGCCTTTCGAGAACACGTCGACGAGCATCAGGTGATTGTCGGTGCCGCCGCTGACGAGACGGAAGCCGGTCGAAACGAGCACGCTCGCGAGCTTCGCTGCGTTCTTGACGACCTGACGTTGGTACTCGGCGAACGCCGGTTCCGCGGCCTCTTTGAAGCAGACCGCCTTGCCCGCCATGATGTGGACGAGCGGACCGCCCTGGATGCCGGGGAAGACGCTCTTGTCCAACTCCTTCGCATACTGCTCGCGGCACAACACGAGCCCCGACCGTGGACCGCGCAGCGTTTTGTGCGTCGTCGACGTCACGAAATCGGAGTGGGGAACCGGGCTCGGATGGACGCCCGCGGCGACCAGTCCCGCGATGTGCGCCATGTCGGTGACGACCGGTGCGCCGACGCGATCGGCGGCCTTGCGGATGCGCGCGAAGTCGATCACGCGCGGATACGCGCTCGCGCCAACCATGATCATCTTCGGCTTATGTTCGTCGGCGAGGCGATCGAGCTCGTCGTAATCGATCCGCTCGTCCTCTTTTTTTACGCCGTACGGGACGATCGAATAGAGCTTGCCGGAAAAATTCAGTGGATGCCCATGCGTGAGGTGGCCGCCGTGCGCCAGGTTCATGCCGAGGACGGTGTCGCCGGGCTTGAGCAGCGTGAAGTACACCGACATGTTCGCCTGCGCGCCCGAATGCGGCTGCACGTTGGCATGCTCGGCGCCGAACAGTGCCTTCGCCCGCGCGATGGCGGCGCGCTCGACGACGTCGACGTACTCGCAGCCGCCGTAATAGCGGCGACCCGGGTAGCCTTCGGCGTATTTGTTCGTGAACACCGAACCGGCGGCTTCGAGGATCGGACGGCTGACGAAGTTCTCCGACGCGATCAATTCGAGACCGTGATTCTGCCGGTGCAGTTCGTTCTGGATGGCGTCGGCGATCTCGGGATCCGCCTCGCGCAGGCTGCGCAAATTCATCGTCGTTCCGCCTCGGAGATCTGGTCGATGCGGCGCTGGTGGCGTCCGCCTTCGAACTTCGTGTTGAGCCACAGCGTCACGATTTCGTCCGCGAGGCCGTTGGCGACAATGCGTCCGCCCATCGAGAGGACGTTCGCGTCGTTGTGTTCGCGCGACAGCCGCGCGGTAAAGAGATCGTTGCAGAGCGCCGCGCGAACACCCGGCACCTTGTTCGCCGCGATCTGTTCGCCTTGGCCGCTCCCGCCGAGGACGATGCCGCGGTCCGCGCGGCCCTCGGCGACGCTGCGCCCAACGGCCATGCAAATCGGCGGGTAGTCGACCGAGGCTTCGCTGTGCGTCCCGTGGTCGTCGACCTCGTGCCCGAGCTTCGCAAGCGTCTGCTTGATGTGTTCTTTCAACACGAAGCCAGCATGGTCGGCGCCGATGGCGATACGCACGACCGGAGATTTTATCAGTAGACTGACCATGTGCCGAGTGTCGTGATTACCGCGCGTGGCGAAGAGCGGCTGCGTGGCGGTCATCCGTGGATATATCGAGCGGACGTCGCCGCAGCGCGCGCATCTGCGGGCGACATCGTGTCGGTGCAGAGCAAGCGCGGCGGCCGCGCGCTCGGCAGCGCGCTGTACAGCGACCAATCGCAGATCGCGCTGCGCATGCTGACGTACGGCGATCGCCTGGCCGACGACGCGCTGATACGGGATCGCATCGCGGCGGCAATCGGGTTCCGCGACTCGCTCGGCATCGACGCGACGGCGTACCGGCTTGTCCACGGCGAAGCCGACCTGCTGCCGTCCCTCGTCGTCGACCGGTATGGCGACTACCTTGTCGTCCAGGCGCTCTCGCAGGCCATGGATCGACTCGTGCCGACGGTCGTGGCGGCGGTGACCGATCTCCTGCATCCGAAAGGGATCCTCGCGCGCAACGATCCGCGCACGCGGCAGCTCGAAGGCCTCGAGCAGCGCGTCGACGTGCTTGCCGGCGACATTCCTGACAGCGTCACCGTGACGGAGACCGGGATCGAGTACGAGGTCGACTTGCGCCGCGGCCAGAAAACCGGTCTCTTCCTCGATCAGCGCGAGAATCGCGCGGCGGCCGCGCAGTACGCGCGCGGCCGGCTGCTCGACTGCTTCAGCTACAACGGCGGGTTCGCGCTGGTGCTCGGGCGCCGATGTCAGGAGACGATCGCGTTCGACGTGTCCGAAGACGCGATCGCGCGAGTCCGGCAGAACGCCCAGCGGAACGGCATCGCGATCGACGCGCGGGTCGGCAACGTGTTCGACGAGCTGCGCGGCCTGGAACGCACCGGCGAGCGGTTCGACACGATCGTGCTTGATCCGCCGGCGTTCGCGAAAAACAAGGCCGCGGTCGCCAACGCGCGCGCCGGCTACAAGGAGATCAATCTCCGCGCGCTGAAGCTGCTGAACGCCGGCGGGACGCTCGTCACGTGCAGCTGCTCCTACAACATCAACGAAGCGATGTTCGCCGAGGTCGTGTACGATGCCGCCGTCGACGCGCAGGCGCACGTGACCGTCGTCGAAAAGCGGATGCAGGGGCGCGATCATCCGGTGATGCTTGGCGTCCCCGAGACCTACTACCTGAAATGCTTCGTCCTACGAAAGCTGGCGTAACGCGCGCGCTCGCGAAGATGGCGCGCCCGCACGGCGACTTCAACGCCGAACGGTACTTTCGCGGCGACCACGGCTTGAAGTTCTACAACGTGGGAACAAAGCCAATGCGCGCGTTCGCCCGCGCGATCCACGCGGCGAACCGCGATCGCTGGACGATAGACGAGGCGATGGCGCTCGCCGATCAACTGATTCAGGATCCCTATCTCGAAGCCAAGTCGGTCGGCATCGAGCTCGTCGCACGGTACAAGCGCGATTTCTCGCCGAAGTTGCTGCCGCGATGGAAGCGATGGCTGGCCGGCAATCACTCGGCCAATTGGGCGACGACGGATGCGATCTGCGGACTGTTGATCGGACCCTTGCTGGTCCGCCACCCCGAGCTCGTCGACCAGATGCGTGCGTGGTCGACGGATCGCAACATGTGGGTGCGCCGCGCGTCCATCGTCGCCCTGATCAAACCGATTGCCACGCGCACGGCAAAGCCTGACGTCGCGTATGACGTCGCCAGACGCCTGCATCGCGACGAAGAAGATTTGATTCAGAAGGGCGTCGGGTGGACGCTGCGCGAAGCGGGAAAAGTCGATCCGCGGCAGCTCGAGGCCTATCTGCGGCGGAACGGAACATTCATTCCAAGGACGACACTCCGATATGCCATCGAGCGCTTCCCCGAAGCGAAACGGCGCCAGCTCCTCGAAGTCACGCGCGGCTGAGAAAGACTACAGCCACCGGACGCGGCTGCAGAAGCTCGGCGCCAAGCCCGAGTGGCGCGTGTCGATCGTTTCCGTCGGCGACCCCGATTTCATCAAGGAACTGCGCGGTGCGGTCGAGCAGGTCAGCGTCGGCCGCGTGATCGACGACTGCGACGCGATCTTCTTCGGCGCAGTGGACGCGAAAGAGCTCGCCCGCGTCGGATCGCTGAAGAAATCGATCAAGCAGAACGGCGCGGTGTGGGTGATCCGTCCGAAAGGTCGTCCTGAGATTTCCGAGCGCGCCGTGATGGACGCCGGCAAAGCGGCTGGGCTTGTCGACGTGAAAGTGATCAGCTTTTCGCCAACGCATACCGGCTTGAAGTTCGTCATCCCTGTCGCGAATCGTCGCTGACCGGTTGCATCTCTCCATAAGCGTGAATTTCGTGCGAACGAACGGAAAGACTACGGATTGACCGCGCGATCGATGTTCCACTCGAAGCGTGAACATCTCGGAAGTCTTCATCCGCAGGCCGATCGCGACCAGTCTCATCATGCTCGGCATCGCCGTGATGGGCATCGTCGCGTATCGCGTTCTTCCGGTCAGCGATCTTCCTAACGTCGATTTCCCGACGCTGAACGTCGGCGCGGGGCTTCCCGGCGGCGATCCCACGACGATGGCGTCCGCGGTCGCGAGCCCGCTCGAGCGGCAGTTCACGACGATCGCCGGCATCGACGAGATGACATCCTCGAGCTCCACCGGCAGCACGAACGTCACGCTGCAGTTCGATCTGAGTCGCGACATCGACAGCGCCGCCGTGGACGTACAAACCGCGATCGCCGCCGTGATGCCGCTGTTGCCGGCCGGCATGCCGGCCCCGCCGTCGTTTCGAAAGTTCAATCCGGCAGACCAGCCGATCATGTTTCTGGGTCTGACGTCCGACGTCGTGCCGATGTACGTCCTCGACGATTACGCGGAGACGCTGATCGCGCCGCGGATCTCAATGGTGACCGGCGTGTCGCAGGTGCAGGTGCAGGGCGCGCAGAAGTACGCGGTTCGCGTCCAGGTGGACCCGAACAAGCTGCACGCCGAAGGCATCGGCATCAACGAAGTGAACCAGGCGCTGCAGCAGTGGAACGTGAACCTGCCGACGGGACAGCTGTTTGGCGCCGACGCGACGTACAACATCGCGGCACGCGGTCAGTTGATGAACGCGTCAGCGTTCAAGCCGATTGTGATCGCGTATCGTAACGGCGCGCCGATCCGGCTCGAACAGGTCGCCAATGTCCTCGACAACGTCGAAGACAACAAGAACTCATCCTGGCTCTACACCAGCAGCGGCTCTCGCCGCGCGATCAACCTGCAGGTGATGAAGCAGCCGGGCAGCAACACGATTGCGGTCACCGACGAGATCCGCCGACTGTTGCCGTCATTCGAGGCGCAGTTGCCGCCGTCCGTTCACCTGACGATCCGCGGCGATCGTTCGAAGAACATCCGCGAAGCGTTCTCCGACATTCAGTGGACGATGCTGATCACGCTCGGCCTCGTCGTCGCCGTCATCTTCGCCTTCCTTCACAGCGGATCGGCGACGCTCATTCCGGCGCTCGCGCTGCCCTTCTCGATCCTGGGCACCTTCGCGGTGATGGCAGTGCTTGGCTTCACGCTCGACAACCTGTCGATGATGGCGTTGATCCTCTCGATCGGTTTCGTCGTCGACGATGCGATCGTCATGCTCGAGAACATTGTCCGGCACATCGAGCACGGAGAGGAGCCGTTCGAAGCGTCGCTCAAGGGGTCGCGCGAAATCGGCTTCACGATCCTGTCGATGACGGTCTCGCTGGCGGCGGTTTTCATCCCGATTCTGTTCATGGCCGGGATTCTCGGCCGTTTGTTCCGCGAGTTCGCGATCACGATCACGGCCGCGATCTTGATCTCGGGCGTCGTGTCGGTGACGCTGACGCCGATGTTGTGCAGCCGTTTCCTTCGGGCCGCGTCGCTGCATGCCAAAGGCCCGTTCGCCAGATGGATGGAGAGCGGCTTCACGCGGTTGTTCAACGCGTACGAATGGAGTCTGGGCCTGGTCCTCCGACACCGGATGGTGATGTTGATTGTGTTCTTCGGCGTCCTCGTCGCGACCGTTGAAATGTACAGCGTGGTGCCGAAGGGTTTCATCCCGGATCAGGACAACGACTCGCTCAACGTCAACGTGCAGGCGGCGCAAGGCACGTCGTACTACGAGATGGTCGACTACGTGAAGAAGATCGCCGATATCATCCACGCGAACAAGTACGTCGACACGTTCTTCGCGAGCACCGGCGGTGGATTCGGATCGATGAACATGGCGCGGTTCAATCTTCAACTGCTGCCGCGGAAGAACCGTCCTGTCTCGGCGGCGGAGATCGCTCAGCAGATCCGCCCACAGCTCTTGCGGTTTCCGGGTTTCCGCGCGTTCGTCAGCCTGCCGCCGGCGATTCAGATTGGCGGACGGATGGGCAACAGCGCCTACAGCCTCACGGTCCAGAGCCTCGACACGTCGAATCTGTACGACTGGGCGCAGCGGCTCGAAGCGGCGATCGCGCCGCTGCCCGAAGTGCAGGATGTGTCCGACGACATGCAGATGAAGAGCCCGCGCGTCAACCTCGTCATCGATCGCGATCAGGCGGCGGCGCTCGGCTTGGACGCGAGCACGATCGAGTCGGCGTTGTACGACGGGTTCGGTCCGCAATGGTCGTCGACCATTTACGGCCGGACGGCACAGTACAAGGTCTTGCTGGAACTGGATCCGAAGTATCAGGAGCAAGCCGACTCGCTCGAAAAGATCGCGTTCAAGGCGCCGAATGGCGCGCTCGTGCCGTTCGAATCCGTTGTGAAACTGCAGGAGACGGTCGGACCGCAAACCGTCAACCACGTCGGCGAATTGCCGGCGGTTTCGATTTCGTTCGGTTTGCGCCCGGGCGTCTCGCTCGGCGCAGCCGTCGATCACATCAACCAGGTCGCCGCGCAGATTTTGCCCGCGACAGTGACGACGGCGTTCCAGGGTTCGGCGAAGACATTCCAGCAGTCGATGCAGAACCTCGGGCTGCTGCTGTTCGTCGCGATCGGCGTCGTCTACATCGTGCTGGGGATGTTGTACGAGAGCTACATTCATCCGCTGACGATTCTGTCGGGCCTTCCGTCGGCCGGTTTGGGCGCGTTGATCACGCTGTGGCTCTTCGGCAACGAATTGAACATCTACTCGTTCGTCGGGTTGGTGATGTTGATCGGGATCGTGAAGAAGAACGCCATCATGCAGATCGACTTCGCGCTCGAAGCGGAACGACAGCACGGCAAGACGCCGGCCGAGGCGATCTACGAAGGATGCCTCATCCGCTTCCGCCCGATCATGATGACGACGATGGCGGCGCTGCTGGGCGCGGTGCCGATCGCGCTCGGATTCGGTGCCGGCGGCGAAGCGCGGCGGCCGCTCGGCCTCGCCGTCGTCGGCGGGCTCGTCGTCTCGCAGTTGATCACGCTGTACCTGACGCCGGTGATCTACACATATATGGCCGCGTTGGTGAAGACGCGGCGGATTTCGGGATATAGTCAGATCGCCGCCAGGGGTATCCCCGGTTAATCGGGATTGAGACACACCCTTGGAACCTGATCCGGTTGAAACCGGCGGAGGGAGTGCGGGATGTCCGACTTTTCAACAGCGTTTCCCAATTCCAGGAAGATTCACGTCGAAGGACCGCAGGGCGTGCGCGTGCCGATGCGCGAAATCGCGCTCGAGAACGGCGCCTCGTCCATTCGCGTGTACGACACGAGCGGGCCGCAGGGCCACGACGTGCGACAAGGGCTTCCGAAACTGCGCGCGCCCTGGGTAAAAGCGCGATCGGGATGCGTGACGCAGCTGCACTACGCGCGCAAGGGCGAGGTCACGCCCGAGATGGAATTCATCGCGCTGCGAGAAGGCTTGCCGGCCGAGTTCGTCCGCGACGAAGTGGCACGCGGACGCGCGATCATCCCGTCGAACATCAATCACCTCGAGCTCGAGCCGATG
>DASREL010000003.1:0-35719 GCA_035652075.1 Vicinamibacterales bacterium | reverse complement strand
GCTTCGAATGGGACGTCGTAGAGAATGCCGTGCGGAACGATGACGAGCCGGTGCGTCCCCGCGGCGTCCGCAATCCGATCGATCGCCAGCACACTCGACAGCGTTCTGACGTTCGCGTGTTCGTGCGCCGACGGATTCCGGAATTCCTGCAGCGCGGCGCGCACGGCGGTTTCGATCGCGCGACGTGGCGGAAGCGCGATGGCCGTCGTACCGTGCGGCGTCAGAATCCAGGCGACCGATCGATCGCTGCCAAGGTAGAACGCGACGAGCGCTTCGTCTGGCGCGAGGAGCGTTGTGCGAACGGCGGCGGCGTCGAGCAACGTTGGATACCGCGCGTGTGCCAGGGCCGGTCGATCGATCGCCAGATGCAACCGGAGATCGGCGAGGTCGTGTTCCGTCTGCTCGATCGACGCGACGAGCTCGCGCTGGCGATCTGGCGTCAGCGCCGACGAGCGGAGGGTGGCCTGCGCCGTCTTGATCTTCGTCAGCGCGGAGCGCTCGGCCGCCGAAAATGGCGCGGGTGTGTCGCGCACGATCGTCTCGCGCGCGGCGGCCAGCGACTCCAGCAGCACGCGCGCCCGCTCCCGTTCGGCGACGAAGAATGCGCGCTCAGGCTGCTGTCGCGCCATCAGAAACGCGATGTACTGATCGTAGGGATTGTCGCCGATGGTGACCTGCGCGGCGAGCGATCCCGCCCGCAGATCGTCGATCGCCAGATTTCGGGCGCCGCGTTCGACGACGTCGAGGCTCTCGGCGAAATAACGGTCCGCGAGCGCCGGGTCGCGGTCGCGTGCCAGCATCGCCGCGTACAGGCGGGACATCCAGCTGATTTCCATGACGCCGGCGCGATCGGCGACGTCGATCGCTTCTCTCAGCGCCTGCTCGGCATGCGGCACGTCACCGAGCGCCCGGTTGATCTCGCCGATGTTCTTGAGCGCAGTCGCCGTGACGTCAGGCAAGCCGGCGTGGCGTGCGACCTCGAGCCCTTGCGTGTAATAGGCGAGGGCCGACTCGAGCGCCGCGCGATCGCCGTTCGCGCTGCCGCGATAGATGTTTCCGATCGTGTTCAGGATCATCGCGACGGCGGACGGCGATCCGCTCGAGCGCGACAGCACCGACGCGCGCGTCAGTTCCTGGAGCGCGCGCTCGCGATCCCGCTGCGATCGCCAGATGAGCATCCCGCGGAACTCGTGCGCCGCCGCGCGGTCCCACGCGTCGTCGCCTGCGTCGGCGAGCGGCACGGCTTCGTCCAACGCGCGGCGGGCGCCGTCCCAGTCACGAAGGTCCATCAACACGCGACCTTCGAGGATCAGGAACCGCGCGCGATTGGGATGTCCCTTCGGCGCGCCGGCGAGCCGTTCGTTGACCAGTTTCAGCGCGAGGTCGGATTTGCCGGTCGAGAAGTACGCGTGGAACACCCAATCGACACCGAGCCCAATCAACTTGAGATCGCCCGACCGATCGGCCCATTCGAGCGACTTCACGTAGTGGGCTGTTTCCGCGTCGACGTTCGACTGTGCTTCGTCGATCGAGGCCAGGATCTCCTCGGCCGCGCAGCGCAATTGCGGGGGCGCGTTGGCACCGCGTTCGGCCGCAGCCGCGTCCGCTCGAGCGGCGGCGTAATCGCCGATCGCGATGTGCGCGTCGCCAAGCGACACGAACGCGCGCGCCCGCGGCGACAGCGGCGCCGAGTTATCAGCGGTGAGCGCCGACAGGACGCGGATGGCGCCGGCGTAGTCGCCGCCGCTCAAGAGTGCTTGCCCACGCGCCAGATCCGCGGCCGCGGCACCGACCGACAGCGCGAGCACGAATGCGACCATCACGTCACCACGCGGTCATTGCGTTTTCGAAGAGCGAGGCTAATTCGTCTGGACCGGCCGGCTTCGGCGACAGCTTCGTCACGCGATGCTGCGGCAGCGTGCCCTCGACGAGCGTGGGAATGTCCGACGAGGTGTAGCCGATGTCCTTGAGGCCGTTTGGCGTATTCAGCCGCTGCATGAACCAGGTGATCCGGTCCGCGAGAATCTTTCCGGCGTCGGCGGCGGTCGCGTTCGTCACGTTCGCGCCCAGCGCTTCGGCCGCCTGCAGGTGACGTTCTGGATTCGCGGCGGCCGTAAAGCGAAACACCGCCGGCGCGTTCAGGATCACGGAGATACCGTGCGGCACGATCGGATGATCGACGTCATATCCTGGCGTGCGATAGGACCTCACATGTCCCGACACTGGATACGACATCCCGTGCGGCAGATGCACGCCCGCGTTGCCGAAGCCGACGCCCGCGTACGACGCGGCCAGAATCATTTGCGCGCGCGCGTGATCGTCGGACGGATCGTCGACCGCCCGCACGAGATACTTCGCCACCATGCGCAACGCCTGCATCGACCACACGTCGCTGATCGGATTCGAACCTTGATACGCCGGTCGCAGCGTCGGCCGCCCCGGAAGCGGGCGATCCGTGAACGGCATGGCCGTGTACGACTCGACCGCATGACTCAGGATGTCGAGTCCACTCGACGCGGCAACCGCAGCGGGCATCGTCCTCGTGTTGTCAGGGTCGAGATACCCGAGCGTCGGTTTCAGTCGCCGGTTCGCGATGCCCGTTTTCGCATGGAGCGCCGTCAAATCGAAGATGCTCACCCCGGTCGTTTCGCTGCCGGTTCCGGCCGTCGTCGGAATCGCCATCAACGGTTTCAGCGGGCCTGGCACCGGGAGACCTTTGCCGATAGGCGGGTTGACGTAGTCGAGAAAATCGTCTGGCGGATATGTCGTGTACAGATTCACCGCTTTCGCCGTGTCCATCGTCGATCCGCCGCCGACGGCGACGAACGCGTCGAACTGATCCTGCTTCGCGAAGGCGATCGCGTCGAGAAACGATTCGTCGGTCGGCTCGACGCGCACGCGGTCGTACACCACAGCGGTGATGCCGTTTGCGTGGAGCGATTCGAGGACGGTGGCAACGGGGGGAAGGCGCCGGACGACCGGGTCGGTCAGGACCATGACGCGGCGCGCGCCGAGGTCGGCCAGGTCCATCCCGACCTCTCGCGTGACACCGCTTCCGAATCGGACGCTCGAAACGGCCATTTCGAACGCAATTTCATGCATGTCGGCCATGTCGGCGGCATTGTATACGCCCGCCGCGCCGGCACGAGGTTGGAGGACCGGTTCACGTCGTCCGATAACTTTGGCATCTGCCTAAGTCGCGGGCGGCGCGAGCACGGTTGCAAGCGTCCACGTCAGAATGACGACGGTGAGAACGATTCCAATACAAAAGGCCCAATCGAGGATCCAGTCCCACTCACGGAAGAACACGTGGCAGGAACACGCCTCAAGTGGGTCTTCGTGTGTGCGACACCGTGGGTCCCGATGGAACTCTCTGAGATCGATTCGACGACCTAACCAGTCGCGTGGAATGTAGCTTGGCGAATGCATACTGCCGATGACGAGGGTACCGAAGCAGGAGTCGTACCGTGGAACGCCGATCGTCGTTGGCACGCACTTCTATGACGGCGGCGCGGATGCGATGCGGCGGCAGGAGCGCGCGATGGACGCGCTCGCGACGTTGCACGATATCGTGCCAGTCGATCTGCAGTGGCGTCCGCGTCCGGCGCATCGGCCGTACCTCCGCGTTGTCGCTTCGCTGACCCAGGATTCGACGACCGTCACCGGCGCAGTGGGAAAGGCGAAGCCGATTGCGTCGGATGTCTTCGATGCGCTCGCTGCCGTCGCCCTCGCGGAAGGGTGCTCGCGGTTTCTGTTCTTCAACTCCGACATCGTGTTGACGCAGGCGGCGATTGATCTTGCGCGTCAGCCAGTCGACAGCTGCGCGTTCTCGCGTCTGGACGAGGATGCGGAAGGGCAGCCGCTCGGCATGACTGTCGCCGGCATCGATGCCTTCGCAATCGATGTGGCGTGGTGGCGCGCCCATCGACTGTTCTTTCGCCCGTACATTCTCGGCGAAGGATGCTGGGACAACGTCTACGCTGCGATCGTGCTGACACGCGGCCGCGGTCTGATCGAGAACCGCGACGGGCTCACCCGGCACGAGACGCATCCGGCCGTGTGGGGCGCCGGTCCGTTTGCCGAGCACAACGGCATGCTGGCGGCGCTCGACGCGCGCTACTTTACGCTCTGGGCGCAGTACTACCATTACCTGTCCGCCGCGCGCGCGCGGGGCGCGAGCGCAGACGAGGAGCGTGCGATCGCCGACGCGACGTTCGTGTGGAAGCGATCGCCGGTGGCCGCGATCCGTCACGCGATTCGGACGCTGCGCACCCAGGCGAAATATCGCAGACGGCAGTCCGCGTGGCGGCAGATACCGTCCACAATGGGAACACCATGAAGTCGATGATCGTGACTGGAAGCAGCGGCCTCGTCGGTTCGGAGGCGGTGCGGTTCTTCGACGCGCGCGGCTGGGCGGTCCACGGTGTCGACAACAACATGCGCCGCGACTTCTTCGGTCCCGACGGCGACACGACACCCAACCTGCGCCGGCTCGCGGCATCGGTGTCGTCGCGGTTCGTGCACCACCCGCTCGACATTCGCGACCGCAACGGCGTCATGCGGCTGATTGCCGATGTGCGGCCGGCCGCGATCGTCCACTGCGCGGCGCAGCCCTCGCACGATCTCGCGCGCGATCGGCCGTTCGACGATTTCGAGATCAACGCCGTCGGCACGCTGAACCTGCTCGAAGCGGCGCGACAGCACTGTCTCGACTCACCGTTCGTGTTCATGAGCACGAACAAGGTGTACGGCGACGCGCCCAATCGCTATCCGCTGGTCGAACACGAGACGCGCTGGGAGTACGCGCGGCCGGAGGACTTCGACGGCATCGACGAACAGTGTCCCGTCGACAACTGCCTGCACAGCCTGTTCGGCGTCTCCAAACTGTCGGCTGACGTCATGGTGCAGGAATACGGCCGCTACTTCGGGATGCCGACGGTGTGTTTCCGCGGTGGATGTCTGACCGGCGCGAACCACTCGAGCGCCGAACTGCACGGCTTTCTCGCGTACCTCGCGAAAGCGTTACGCGAGGGGCGCCGTTATCGCATCTACGGGTACAAAGCGAAACAGGTGCGCGACAACCTGCACGCCGAGGACGTCTGCGGCGCGTTTGCCGCCTTCATCGAGAAGCCGCGCGTCGCGGCTGTCTACAACCTCGGCGGCGGTCGCGCGAACAGCGTGTCAGTGATCGAAGCGATCACCGAACTCGAACGTCGCGCCGACGGACGTCGGCTCGAAACCGAGTACATCGACACGCCGCGCGTCGGCGATCACATCTGCTACATCAGCAACCTGGCGGCGTTTCGTCGAGACTATCCGTCGTGGACCGTGTCGCGGTCGATCGACGATATCTTCGACGAGCTGACTACAGCACGCGACGCGGCCGCGCGATGAGGACGACGAGCAGGACGAGGAGCAGAATCCCCAGGCCGCCCATCGGATAGTAGCCATAGCCCCACGCCGCGGCGTACGGCCACGTCGGCAGCGACAAAATCATCAACGCGATCACGATCGCCAGAAGTAAGCCCACGCCACACCTCCGGCTACTTTGACAGCAAACGACGGGCCTCGTTGACCAGCACGTCGCTATCGCAGGGCTTGAGGAGGACGTGGTTGGCGCCGGCGCCCCTCACGCGGTCCGGGTAATGACGATCGTCGTACCCGGTGACGGCGAGTACCGGTATCGCGCGCGTTCGCTCATCGGCGCGCAAGCGCCGGCAGAGCTCGATGCCGTCGAGGCCGGGCACGGCAATATCAGTCAGAATCAAATCGGGGTACGGCGTCGTGAACGCTTTGGCAAGCGCCTGATGCCCGTTGTGAGCCTGCTCCGTCACGAAGCCGCCACGGGCAAACGCCTCAGTGTAGAAATGCCGCGTTTCCGGATCGTCCTCGACGATCAAGACGAGCGGCCCACCGGCCATCGATTCGATATTAGATGCGCAACGAACTCGGCCGCAAGCTCATCCAACAACCGATGCTGCCGAGTGCCTGTCGAACCTCATCAAGATCGAGCGGCTTGCGCAGGAATCGGCGCGCCCCCAGTCGACGCGCTTCGCGATCCCCGTCAACGATTGCCGACATCGCGACGACAGGGATCCACGCCAGCGCGCGATCGCGTTGCTGGACCGCGCGGAACTGCGCCGCATCCATCACCGGCAACCGAAGCTCGATCAGAATCATGCAGACATCGACATGCGACCGGAGATAGTCGAGCGCTTCGCGTCCGTTGCTGACGCATGCGACGTGATACCCGTCGCTCGACAGCACCACGCGCAGCAGTTCGCGCACCTCGGCGTCGTCGTCGACGATCAGCACGGTGCACCGGTGCACGGACGCGGGCGTGGTTGGCGGTGCCGATTCAGTGGGCATGCGCGAGGCGCTCCACCGTCGAGACGAGCTCGTGCGGATCGACCGGCTTCGCCACGTGCATCTGGTAGCCCGCCTTGAGCGCTTTCCGGCGATCCTCGACGCGGGCGAGCGCCGTCAGCGCCGCTGCCGGCGTCTGTCGACCGGCTCGCTCGTCGATCTTGCGGATCTCGCGGATGAAATCGCAGCCGTCGCCGTCCGGCATCATCAGATCGCTGACGACGACGTCGGTGGGCTCGCGTTTGAATCGCGCGGTCGCCTCGCGTGACGACTGTGCGGTGATGACGAGCGCGCCGTACTGTTCGAGCGTCGCTCGCACGAAGTCGAGCGCATTCGGATCGTCGTCCACGACGAGAACCGACACGCCGCGCAGCGAAGGCGGCTCCATTCGCGGTGCCGGCAATTCCGCCACCGGCGCCGTCGCCGGCTGCATCGGCAGACGCACCTCGAAGCGCGATCCCCGGTTCTCGCCGGCGCTCGTCGCGGTCACCGTCCCGCCGTGCAGTTCGACGATGTGCCGCACGATGCCGAGACCGAGACCAAGGCCGCCGTACTGGCGCGTACTGCTGCTGTCGCCCTGGCGGAATCGTTCGAACAGGTGAGCGGCCACCGCCGGTTCGAATCCAATGCCGGTGTCGCTGACGGTCAGGCAGAGATCGTCCCCCGCGCGGTCGACGACGACGTCGACGCGGCCGCCGTTGGGCGTGAACTTGATGGCGTTCGACAGCAGATTCCAGACGACCTGCTGAATGCGGTCGGGGTCGAGCGCCACCGCGCCGATTGACGGATCGACGGCGACCGCGACGGCAATGTGTTTGGCGATCGCTGCGTTATGGAGCGCGTCGACCGCGTTCTCCACTAACGGCTGGACCAGCGTCGATCGGAGGGTGACGTTCATTTTGCCGGACACGATCCGCGACACGTCGAGCAGATCCTCGATCAGGCGCGATTGCGTCCAGCCGGCACGCTCGATCGCCTGCACCGCTTTGCGTGACTGATCGGGATCCAACTTGCCACTGGCCAGGAGCCGCGACCACCCGAGAACGGAATTCAGCGGCGTGCGGAGTTCGTGCGACAGCGTGGCGAGAAACTCGTCCTTGAGCCGGCTCGCCTGATCCGCCTTCCGCGACTGCTCGTCCGCCGTCTTCAGCAGCGCTTCGTAGTGATCCGCGATCGTGTCGATGTTGCGGCGCAGCCGCCACGCGACCAGGACGCCGGCCGCGATGCTGCCGCCGGCAATCGCGCCCATCAGCAGCAGCGACGGCGCATGCTCGACCGCCCACATCAAGACAGCGGCGATCACGCCGATGGTGCCGAACGGCAACACCACCATGCGACCGAGCTGTGGTTTGACGTGATCGTCCATCGACAGAATTGTTTGCAATCGTGTCGCCCGACCGAGCTCGACCGGAGTCGAGGCTTGGCGTAACTCTTGTAGCTTGCGGGGCCGTATGGCAGGGAGCACTGTGCGCGTAGCCGCGCTGGCCGATCTGCACTGCACGAAAACGTCCCAGGGCGCGTTCCAGCCGGTATTTGCAGGCGTCGCCGACGTCGCCGATGTGCTGCTCCTTGCGGGCGATCTCACCGACTACGGACTGCCCGAGGAAGCGAAGGTCCTCGCGCGTGAGCTCGCGTCGGTGCGCGTACCTATCGCCGCAGTCCTCGGCAACCACGATATCGAGTCGGGCAAAGCGGAAGAGATCTGCCACATCCTCGCGGACACCGGCGTCACGATGCTCGACGGTGACGCGACGGAGCTGAAGGGTATTGGCGTGGCCGGCGTCAAAGGATTTGGCGGCGGCTTCGGCCAGCGCGCGCTCGGACCGTGGGGCGAACCCATCATCAAGAGTTTCGTCCGCGAAGCCGTCGACGAAGCGCTGAAGCTCGAAGCGGCGCTCGCGCGCCTTCGAACAGGACCGATGATCGCGTTGCTGCACTACTCGCCGATCGCGGCGACGGTCGAAGGCGAACCGCTCGAGATCTATCCGTTCCTCGGATCGAGCCGGCTCGAGGAGCCGATCAGTCGTTATCCGGTCTCGCTCGTCCTGCACGGCCACGCGCATCGCGGGCAGCTGCAGGGCGCGACGAAGGCGGGCGTGCCGGTCTACAACGTGTCGATGCCGCTGCTGTCGAGAAGTTTTGCCGACAAGCCGCCGTACCGCGTATTCGACGTCGCCGTGACGACGGTGTCAGAAGGCAGCCAGGCACCGGCGTTGGGCGGCCCGCGGCGTCGCGCCACCGACGCGATCGCGTCCTGAGGAGCTGATGGAGACATCGACCGCTCGCGCCGTGAACGATCCTGCCGCCGAGTTCTACATCGACGCGATCCGGAAACTGCAGGACACCGGCATCCCGTTTCTGGTCGGCGGCGCGTTTGCCTTTTCCCATTTCTCGCACGTGCCGCGCGATACCAAAGACATCGACGTCTTCGTCAAGCCCGAAGACTGTCCGCGGGTGCTCGACGCCTTCGAACGTCTCGGGTACGACACCGAGCTGCCGTTCCCGCACTGGTTGGGGAAGATTCATCACGGCGGCTACTTCATGGACGTGATCTTCAACTCGGGGAACGGCGTCGCGCGTGTGGACGATCTGTGGTTCGAGCACGCGGGGAAGACCAACGTCCTCGGGCTGATCGTTCGACTGTCGCCCGCCGAGGAGATGATCTGGTCGAAGGCGTTCATCCAGGAGCGCGAACGCTTCGACGGCGCCGACGTGATGCACCTGCTGCGCGAAGTCGGACCGGCGCTCGACTGGCCGCGGCTGCTGATGCGATTCGGCGACTACTGGCGCGTGCTGCTCGCGCACCTGATCATGTTCGGCTTCGTCTATCCCGACAAGCGCCAGAACGTTCCGCCGTGGGTGATGGAGGAGTTGATTCGTCGTCTCACCGTCAGCCGGCCGAACCTGCAGAACGACGTCTGTTACGGCACGCTCATCTCGCGCGAGCAGTACCTGCACGACCTCGACGCCTGGAAATATCGCGACGGCCGCGAAGTGCCTGAAGGGCCGATGACGAAGGACGAGATCGAGATCTGGACGCGGGCGATCAAGGGCAGGTAGGGCAGGTAGGGCAGGTGGGGCGGGTCGGGTAGGTAGGTGGGTGCGTAGCGCAGCCCTTTAGGGCTGCCTGAGTACTTCAGCGAGGTGCAATGCGCGCTTGCCTGTGGCTTGTCGAATCTGTTCGCGACAGCTGAAGCCGTCGGCGACGATGATCGTGTCGGCTGGCGCGTGACGGACAGCCGGCAGCAGCACGAGCTCGCCGACGTCCATCGAAATCTGATAGTGATCGGCCTCGAATCCGAAACTGCCGGCCATCCCACAGCAACCGGAATCAAGCGTCTCGACGCTCGCGCCGGTTGATTTCAGGATCGCTTCCTCGTCTTCGATCGTCGCAATCGCCTTGTGATGACAGTGGCCGTGCAGCATCACGTGACCATCGACGCGCGGCGCCTCGTATCCCTCGACGTGTTTGTGCAGGAACTCGCTGAGCAGGAACGTCTGTTTCGCTAGTCGCTGTGCGCGTTGGTCGGCGGGAAACAGGTTGACGAGCTCGTCGCGGAAGACCGCGAGACAACTTGGTTCGAGCACGACGATCGGCGTTCCGGCGTGGATGTGCGGGTCGAGCGTGTGCATGACCTGCCGCAGCAGCTTCTTCGCGTGGTCGAGGAAGCCGTAGTCATACAACGGGCGGCCGCAACAGACCGATCCTGCCGGCACGAGCACGCGATAACCGGCGTCCTCCAACACCTCGGTCGCGGCCCGAGCGGTGTCCGGATGGAAGTGATTGTTGAACGTGTCAGGCCAGAGGATCACGTTCCCGCGCGGTGCACTGCGCGGAGGCGGCACGCTCGTCATTGGTCCGAGCCGCGCGACCGATTCGCGATGGCGGAACCAGTCCACGAACGTGCGATCCGCAAAGCGTGGAATATCGCGGTGCGGCGAGACGCCTCCCATCGCCTTGAACGCCGCCGACAGCAGCGGCGCGTGCGTGATCGCGTTGACGAGGCGCGGTGCGATGGACGCCAGCCGAGCCCAGATGTGCACCAGTCCCATCGCGTACGCGGACGCCGGCCGCCAGCGTCCGTCGTAGTAGTGCGACAGGAATTCGGCTTTGTACGTCGCCATGTCGACGTGGACGGGACAATCGCTCTTGCAGCCTTTGCACGCGAGACAGAGGTCGAGCGCCTCCTTGACGTGTTCGTCGCGCCATCCGCCCGTCAGCGGATCGCCCTTCATCATCTCGAACAGCAAATGCGCACGGCCGCGCGTTGAATGCATCTCCTCGCGCGTCACGCGATAGCTCGGGCACATCGTCCCGCCATGATCGCGCCGGCACTCGCCGACGCCGACGCAGCGGATCGTCACGAACGAGAAGCTCCGACGGTCGTCGGGAAATTGAAAGTGCGTTTCGGGATCGCGCGGATGGTAGTCGGCGCCAAGCCGGAGGTTCTCGTCGATGCGATACGGATTGACGATCTTTCCCGGGTTCATCTTCCCCGTGGGATCCCAAATCGTCTTGAATTGCCGGAAGGCATCGACCAGTTCCGGGCCGAACATTTTCGGCAGGAACTCGGCTTTCGACTGGCCGTCGCCGTGCTCGCCGGACAGCGATCCGCCGTACGAGACGACGAGCGATGACGCCTCGTCCATGAAGCGGCGATACTTCGCGATCCCTTCGGCGCTCTGGAGATCGAAATCGATCCGCGTGTGAATGCAGCCTTGCCCGAAGTGACCGTACAGCGCGCAGCCGTAGTCGAACTTCTGAAACAGCTTCCGCAGGTCGCGCAGGTAATCGCCGACGCGGTCCGGCGGCACCGCCGAGTCCTCCCAGCCTTCCCAGGTCACCGGCTCGTCGGGCACGTGCGCGGTGGCGCCGAGACCAGCCTCGCGGACTTTCCAGATCTTCTGCTCCTCCGCAGGATCGCTGTAGGTTTTCATCGAGGGTGGATGCGATGCCTTCTTCAGCGCTTCCATCGCGGCGCGCGCCTTCGCGTCGCTTTCGTCGCGCGAGTCGCCGCCGAACTCGACGAGCAGCCACCCCTTGCCCTCCGGCAGCAGCTTGACGTTGCCGGGATGAATCTTGGCCTTCGTCATGTCGTCGATCAGCACGTCGTCCATCCCCTCGAGGCCGATCGGTTTGAACGCGAGGATGTCCGGCACGTGATCGCCGGCGGCATAGACGTCTGGATATCCCAGCACGAGCAACGAGCGCGCCTTCGGATTGGACACGAGCATCAACTCGGCTTCCAGAATCGTCACACACGTCGACTCGGTGCCGACGAGCGCGCGCGCCACGTTGAACCCGCGCTCCGGCAGCAGCTCGTCGAGGTTGTAGCCCGAGACACGACGGGGAATCTTCGGGTACCGCGCGCGAATCAAATCCGCATACCGATCGCGGAGTTGTTTCAACGCGCCGTAGATCTCACCGCGGCGTCCGCCGGCTGCGACAATCTGCTGCAGCTCGCCCTCGCTGGTCGGACCGACCCACATGCGCACGCCGTCATACGTCACGATCTCGAGACGGTTCGTGTTGTCCGCCGTGCGCGGCCCCGGTCCATAGAACTGCGCCATCACCGAGTGGACGCCGCACGAGTCGTTGCCGAGCATGCCGCCAAGCGTGCAGTGGTTGTGCGTGGCCGGATCAGGACCGAAGGTCAGGCCGGACTCTGCTGCGCGATCGCGCAGCTTGTCCAGCACGCAACCGGGCTCGACGCGGGCCAGACGACGATCGCGATCGATGTCGAGCACGCGATTGAAGTACTTCGACATGTCCATCACGACGGCGACGTTGCAGCATTGTCCGGCGAGGCTGGTGCCGCCGCCGCGTGACAGGATCGGCGCGCCGTGGGCGCGACAGACGTCTATCGTCGCCACGACATCGTCTGCACTGCGAGGGATGACGACGCCGATGGGGACTTGACGGTAGTTCGAACCGTCGGTGGCGTAGAGTGCGCGGCTGCCGCGATCGAATCGCACTTCGCCGCGGATCGAGCGCCGGAGTGCCGCCTCGAGAGTTAGATCAGTGCCCGGACCGCTCGTCGTACGACCTCCGTGGTAACACCGTACACGATGTGTGCGGCGAATGCTTGCAGATGCGGCTCGACGCCGCGCGTGATGTCGTCACGCTCGAGACCGAAGAGCGGCATCGCGATTTCGTCCGCGCCGAGCCACACCGCCGTGCCGAAACCGCCGCCGACGCCCATGGTCACCACCGGCGTCGCCTCCGCCGCAGCGCCGTAGAGCGCGCCCATCGTCGCGCCAAACGCGTAGTGCACCGCCGGCGCAGCGACTTTCAATTCCTCGCGAGAGAGGCGGCGCCCGAGCGTGGATTGCGAGATACGCTGCGCCATGATCTCGTTCGCGTTCTCGTCTTTCGATCGCTCCTGCCATTCGCGCGCATCGTGCTGCTCGCCGGCGGATACGGGCTCGGCGCCATCGACCGCACGCGACCACGCGCGCGAGAACTCGGTCATCGTCCACGATCCGACGAGGCCGCCGATCAACCCGGCGGCGAAGCCGGCTACGCGATTCTCTCGTTCCATTTGCGGGCTCCCCACAAGAGCGCGCCGCCAGCCATGAGCATGGCAATCGCCGGCAGCTTCTCGTTGATCCACGTTTGCGGACTGCTGTTCGTGCTGCGGCTCGCAAACCGGCCGTGCGCGCCGTGGTCGCCGGGCAGCGGATGCCACAAGTTGTTCGGGCGATTCGGATCGGCCGGCGAGTCCGTCTGTTGCGAGTCGTAGCCGGTTCGAGCGAGGTATCGATCCGCGAGCGGCGACGCGATCTTGTTGCCCCAGATCGCGATCACCGTCGGCGCGCCGACGCTGATTTCGCGGCGCCGGTGCGACGAGGCCCAGACGATCGCGTCCGCGGCGATTTCCGGTTCGTAGATGGGCGGGACCGGTTGCGGTTCGCGCGGCAGCCGGCTCTTGACCCAGTCGAACTGCGGCGTGTTCATCGCCGGCAGCTGCACCATGGACACATGGACCCGGCTGTCGTCGTGGAGCAGCTCGCATCGCAGCGATTCGGTAAAGCCCTGAATCGCGTGTTTCGCGCCGCAGTAGGCCGCCTGGAGCGGAATCCCGCGATAGGCGAGCGCCGATCCAACCTGCACGATCGCGCCGCGATCCCGCGGCAGCATGCGCTTCAACGCCGCGAGCGTGCCGTAGACGACGCCGAGGTAGGTCACCTCGGTGACGCGCTTGACTTCATCCGGCTCGAGCTCTTTGACGGGTGAGAACACCGAGACCATCGCGTTGTTGACCCACACGTCGATCGGTCCGAGCTCGCGCTCGACGCGCTCCGCGGCGGCGTCGACCTGTTCGGCATCGGCGACGTCGGTCGGCAGCACGATTGCGCGGCCGCCGCACGCTTCGACTTCGCGTCGCGCGCCGTCAAGACCCTCCACGCCGCGCGCGATGAGGCCGACGTCGGCGCCCTCGCGCGCAAACGCACGAACGGTGGCGCGGCCTACGCCGGCTGAGGCGCCTGTGACGACGACGATTCGCTTTGACATACGGTGAAGTGTTCGAGGGCTTCGGGGTTGAATTCGATGCCATGACCCGGGACGTCGGGTGGTATCGCACATCCGTCACGCATCACAACCGGATGCGCGAGGATCGGTTCCATCTGCGGGATGTATTCGACAAACACGCTGTTCGGTACGGCGCACGCGACGGCGACGCTGAGCTCCGGTGACACGTGGGGCGCCACCTTCAGATTCGCCGCTTGCGCGAGATGACAGACCTGCATCGCCCCGGTGATGCCGCCCACGCGCGCAACGTCGGGTTGGAGAATGTCGAGCGCGTGACGGCGAATCGCTTCGTGGAAGTACGCCGGTGAGTAGAGACTCTCTCCGCCGGCACGTGCGATGCCGATGTGTGCGCCGAGCCGCGCGTATCCGTCGAGATCCGTCGCTTCGAGCGGCTCTTCGATCCAATACAGATCAAACGGCTCGAGCATCTTCATGCGGCGGATCGCTTCGTCGATGGTCCACGATTGGTTGGCGTCGACCATCAGTGTTGTTTCGCGACCGACCGCTTCGCGGACTTTCGACAGCCGTTCAATGTCCTCTTCGACGTCGGGCTTGCCGATCTTGATTTTGAGCGCGGTGAAGCCGTCGCGTTCTACCGCCCGATTCGCGAGGTCGACCATCTCGTCGAGCGGACGATTCAACCAGCCGACGTGCGTGTTGTAGAGGCGAATGCTGGACCGCGCGCCGCCCAGCAGTATGTAGAGCGGCGTCTGCGTGCGATGTCCCGCGAGATCCCACAGCGCCACGTCGATTGCCGCCAGCGCCGTGGAACTGATGCAGCCCGGCGTCAGCGCATGGATGCTCTTCCGCAGCCGCTCCATGACGCCGACGATCGCGCGCCCATCGCACCCGATCAGTTGCGGAAGAAGCGTGTCGCGCAGCAGCGTAGCGATCGCGGAACCGCCCGTGCCGATGGTGTATCCGAATCCGACCCCATGATGACCCGACGCGTCGGACACCTCGACGATCGGCAATTCGAGCGCGTCGAACTGCTGAATCGCATCGCCGCGCGGCGGATCGACCGGCACGCGCGCGAGGCGCAGGCGCGCGTCAACGACCTGTGAGGTCATTGATCTTGTCCCGGAACAACGTCAGCGCGATGCGTCCGCGATTCGGCTCCCCGCGCGCCAGCGATTCCGCCATGTGCAGCGCCTGCGACGCCTTCACCCGCGGCGGCATCGGCGGCTCGAACGGATCCACGATCGCCTCGCACAGCGCTGGACCGTCCGCCAGCATCATCGCCTCGAGCGCCGAGTGCACTTCGTCGGGGCGTTCGCAGCGGAACCCGATGCCGCCGCACGCTTCGGCGAACTTCACGAAGTCGATCGGTTCGAGCGAGACGCCGTACTCCGGATTGCCCAGGAACACCATCTGCTCCCACTTGATCATCCCGAGCACGTTGTTCTTGATGATGACGACTTTGATCGGCAATCGATACTTCACCGCCGTCGCGAATTCGCCCATCAGCATCGTGAACCCGCCGTCACCGACGAACGCGACGCACTGCCGTCCCGGATAGGCGACCTGCGCCGCAATCGTATACGGCAGCCCTGGCGCCATCGTCGCCAGGTTGCCCGAGCAGGAACACAGCTGGCCGCGTTTGATGTTGATGTGGCGCGCGACCCACGTCGTGACCGTTCCGGAATCGGTCGAGATGATCGCGTCGTCTTTGAGCAGCGCGTTGAGCGCGTCGGCGACAACTTGCGGCTTGGTCGGGACATCGTCGCGGTGCGTGCGCGTCGCCATCAGCTCGCGCCACTTCTGCATGCCCGCCTGCGCTTCCTCGAGAAACGCGCGATCGTCGCGGCGGTTGATCAATGGCAACAGCGACTCGAGTGTGGCTTTGGCGTCGCCACACAACCCGACCTCAACGGGAAACCGCAGCCCGATCCGCGATGCGTCGCGATCGATCTGCACGCCGCGGCAGCCGTCCGCCTTCGGATAGAACTCCATGTAGGGGAAGCTCGTGCCGACCATCAGCAGCGTGTCGCACTTCTCCATCGCGAGTTCTGACGGTTCGGTGCCAAGCAAACCGATGCCGCCGGTGGTGTACGGCGAATCATCGGGGACGACCGCCTTGCCGAGCAGCGGCTTGACGATCGGTGCGGCCATCGTGTCGGCGAGCTGTTCGAGCAGCTCGCCCGCGCCGAGCGCGCCCTGGCCGGCGAGGATGACCGTCTTCTTGCCAGCGTTCAGCACGTTCGCCGCGTCACGCAGATCGCCTTCGCATGGCACGACGATCGGCGGCCGCCAGGCGTTGGACGTATGGTCCTGCGGATTCTTCTTCGACCGCTCGTCGTCGCCGACTTCCTGTTCTTGAAAATCGACGGGGCACGTGATGTGCGCGACCGATCGATCCGACAACGCCGCGCGACAGGCGGCGTCGACGAGCGCACGCGCGTGGCTGGCCCCCATGACCTGTTGATTGAAAACGGCGACATCCTTGAAGAGCGAGAGCAGATCCACTTCCTGCTGATAGTGCATCCCGAGGAGGTCGTGATAGGTCTGGCCCGTGATCGCGAGCACCGGCGCGCCATCGAGCTTCGCGTCGTAGAGACCGTTCAACAGGTGAATCGCGCCCGGGCCTGACGTCGCGAGGCAGACGCCAAGTCCGCCTGTGTACTTCGCGTAACCGCACGCCATGAAGGCGGCCGCTTCCTCATGACGCACTTGCACGAACGTGATCTGATCCTGGCGCTTGCGCAGCGCCTCCATGATCCCGTTGATGCCGTCGCCAGGCAGGCCGAAGACGACACGGACGTTCCAGTCGATGAGACGGTCGACGAGCAGATCAGCGGTTGTTGTTGGCACGGAGAGAGCAGTTGCAAGCGGCAGGCCTAAAGGCCTGCGCTACAACTACTGCTGACGTTCGAGGATCCACGCGACGCTGCCGATCACTTTCTCCCACAGAGGACGGCGTTCCCACGCGTCGAGCGTCAGCTCGCGACATTTGGAGATATCGCATTCGAAGTCACGCGTGAGACGCGCGGTCACATCTTCGTCTCGGATCGCGACGTTGACCTCATCGTTATGTTCGAACGATCGATTGTCGAGGTTGGTCGTGCCGACGACGGACCAGAGGTCGTCGACGAGCAGCAGCTTGGCGTGAGTCATCCCCGGTTCGTACTCGAAGATGCGCACCCCGGCCTTCAGCAGCCGCCCGTACATCCGGCGGCTCGCGAGTCGCACCCACCGCTGATCGGTCTTCGGTCCCGGCACGATGACGCTGACGTCCACGCCGCGTGTCGCCGTCCGGGTGAACGCGCGACGAAAGGCCTTGTCGGGAAGAAAGTAGGGCGTCGAGATCCGCACGCGACGCGTGGCGCTTTCGACGAGCATCTGGAACAAGACGCGCGACGCGGTCGCACGGTCCGATGGCGAGCTCTTGATCGCAAACGCCGGCGTGTGCCCGACCTGCACGTGCGGTTTGTACGTGTGCGCGCTCGTCAGGATCTCGCCGCAGCATTCGAGCCAGTTCTCCGCGACGACACCCTGGATGTCCGAGACGACGGGCCCGCGGATGCGGACCATCGTGTCGCGCCACATCGGCTTGTGTTTGTGATCGTGCCACCACCAATCCGCGACACCGGCGCCGCCGACGAACGCGACGTCGCCGTCGACGACGAGCAGCTCACGATGGGTGCGATTGTTCAGTCGCGCGAGGCTGTACCACCGCATGCGTTGGTACAGCGCGACGCGGCACCCCGCCTGACGCAGCGGTCGGGCGGCGCGATGAAACGAGCCGAACGACCCGATCGCGTCCATCACGATCGTGACCCGCACGCCGTCGCGGGCGCGTTCGCTGAGCGCCGTGACGAACCGGTCGCCGATGTCCCCTTTCTTGAAGATGTAGCACTCGAAGTTGATCGTTTCGCGCGCGTGGCGGATCGCATCGAGCATCGCCGGATAAAACTCGTTGCCGTTGGTCAGCACTTCGACGCTGTTGCCCTGCTCGAGCGTCGTGTGGCACGTCGACTCGAGGACGTGGATGAAATGATCCGCGCGCGGATCGATCGCCGCTTCGACGTGATAGGCGATCCCCGGCGTGAACAGCATGACGAGGATCAGCCACGCGATGAACGCGCCGCCGATGATCGTCAGCCAGAGCATGGAACGAGCATCGCGACGGGGAAGCGTCCAAGCAGCGTCGCCACGTCGAGATCGCCGTGCGCGTCCATGGTTTCGCCGGTGAACGCGTTGCGCCACGTCGCTGGGGATTGCATTGCCATCGGCGATAGATCGATCCGCGTATCGCCCCACACGCTGCCAATCGGCGGCGTCGTGGCATCTGGAATCAACGTCGCCACCATTCGCGGCGCCACCGTGATGACCGCCGATCCGTCCAGGACGCGCGCGAACGCGAATGCGCATTCGCGGCGGCTGCCCGTCGCCGGCAGCGGCACGTACGTGCCCCGCTCGAACAGCGGCGTGAACTCGCGCCGCGCCTCCAACGCCCGAGCCGCGACGAACATCTTCACGCGGCCGTCGCGACGATGTTCGAGCAGGTCGCGCGCGCACTCGGCCGGCGGTGTCGCGCACCCCTTCAGCGCCGCCAGCACGGTACGCCGTTTCGCGTAGTCGACCGGCCGGCGGTTGTCGGGATCGACCAGGTTCAAGTCCCAGAACTCGGTGCCTTGATAGAAATCGGGCACACCGGGCGCGCTGATTTTGATGAGCAGCTGCGCGAGGCTGTTGTACATGCCGAGTTCGGCCACCCGTTGCTGAAACGGCACGAACGACTGGAGAAACATGTTCGTGCGCCGGCGTTCGAGAATCGCGGTCACGAACCGGAAGACGGCGTGCTCGTAGGTCTCGTCAGGGTTGACCCAACTCGTGTGGACCTTTGATTCGCGCAGCGCCTTGCGGATGTAGTCGAGGATTCGCTGCAGAAAGTGAGGGTCCTCGTCGAACGGCCACGCGCCGACGAGCGTCTGATAAATCAGATATTCCTCGTTCGGATCGGGCGCGAGGCCGTCGACGTCGGTCTTGTAGCGGCGATTCACGGTCCGCCATTTCGAGACGGCCGCCTTCCACGCGCCTGGAATCTCCGAGAGCACGTTCAACCGCGCGCGCACGTCTTCGCCGCGCTTCGTGTCGTGCGTCGCCGTCGCCGAGAGCGCAGCCGGCCACCGCTGCTGCCGCTCGGCCATCCACGCGTGGACGTCGGCCGGCTCGAGCCCGAACACCATCGGGTCGCTGCCGACTTCGTTCAGCGACAGCAACCGGTTGTACACGTACAGCGCCGTGTCTTCGATCCCTTTGGCCGCGACAGGACTCGTAATCTGCTGAAACTTGCCGATGAACTTCGAACGCTCGTCGATGGCGTCGGGCGATGAACCGCCCGTCTTCTTCAGCAGGAGGCGCTCGATGAAGTCGAACGCGAGCGATGTCATGCCGCCGGCGCGCTCCTTCGCGCACGCCACCGCCTCGGCGACGTATCGCCGATCGTGGTCGCTCACCGCGTCACGCTCGTTGATGTACGTGCGGTACACGGGGAAGCAGGCGATGATTTCCTTGATCGTCGAAATCAGGTTGTACAGCGTGAAATCGCGGAAGTGCCGATTGCGCTCCGAGAAGCGGTTCAGCTGATGGCCCAGCGAGTTGATATCGCCCGACATCGTCTGATGCAGAATCTCTTTCTTGCTGCGATAGGCCAGATCCGCAAACGTCTGCGGACCGCGTCGGTCGCGTGTGAAGCGACGATAGATCTCGTCGAGCGCCTTCTCGTTCCGCCGATCGACGAACAGGTTGTTGACGACGGACGCGAACTCGTATCCCGTCGTGCCGGCGATCGGCCACTCGCGCGGCAGTTGTTCGCCGGTGGCGAGGATCTTTTCGACGACGATGAAGAACGAGGGGCCGGGGAGTCGCTCCTGGAGCCGCTGCAGGTAATCGCCGGGAGCAAACAGTCCGTCGACATGATCGATGCGCAGCCCGGTCGCCGCGCCGCGGCCGACGAGATCGAACACGAGCCGGTGCACTTCGTCGAAGACCAGCGGATCTTCCATCCGCAGCGCGGCAAGCTGGTTGATGTCGAAAAAGCGCCGGTAGTTGATCTCTTCCGACGCCACGCGCCAGTGCGCGACGCGATAGGACTGCGCATTCAGCAGCCGATCGAGTGCATCGAACGTGCGCGGTTGTCCAGCCACGCCGTTCAACCGCGTGACCGCCGACGCGATGAGCGTGCGGACGCTGTCGCTGCGCGCGCTGAGATCGGCGAGGCGGCGCTTGACGATTTCTTTTTCGCGACTCCGCGTCGCGATCTCATCGGCCGCGCGGCTGCTTCGGGACGGCAAGTGCGCTGCCGCAGTCAGAATGCTTTGTAGTTCGTCAGACTCATCACCGGGGTGATCGACGAGCCACTGCGGCAGGTCGTCTGCAAACACCATCGGGTACGTATCGGGCGCGATCGGCAGCGCCTCGTCGTAGTAATGCACCGTGAACGCCCCGTCGCGAAACGCGAGCATGAGCTCCTGCCGTTCGAGGACTTCGCCGTACTGATCGCCGAGGACCGGGATCAGCACTTTGTCGGCGAGCTCGTCTTTGATCGGGTGCCACTCGATGTCGAAGAAGCGCGCGAAGCGCGAGCTCGGCCCGTTCTCGAGCAGATCCCGCCACCAGGGGTTCGATGACTTCGCGATCCCCATGTGATTGGGGACGACGTCGATCACGTGACCCATGCCGCGGGCGTGCATCGCATCCATCCACGCAGCATGATCCGCGTCGGTTCCGATGTCGGGATTGAGCCGTGTGGGATCGGCGACGTCGTAGCCGTGCGGGCTGCCCGGGACGGCGGCGAGGTACGACGAGGCATACACATCGCCGATGCCGAGCGCGTCGAGGTAATCGACGATCGCTCGCGCGTCGTTGAATGTGAAACCGCCGTTCAACTGCAGCCGGTAGGTCGAGGTCGGTCGGCGGGTGGGGATCACCGAATCAAGAATCTGCAAGCGCAATTCCACCGACCAGCTCGTCGGTTGCGAATGGCAGAGTCCTTGCTGGAACCGTCACGATGCGTCGTATCACGCTGATGGCGTGCAGCTTGACCTTGCTGATCGTGTGCAGTGCGCCCGTGTCGCTGCTCGCGCAGAAAAAGGGCGGCGCCGACATACTGACCGAAGCTCCTGACAGAACGACCCAGATCGAGCAATTGATGCTCGCCATGGTGCGACTGCCGATCGCCGCCGGTCTCGCGACACTCTTAGCGATGCGCCCGCGGCGCCGCGGCACGCCGCGACGCTCCGCGCCCGTCATCCAGACGCAAATCATCCTGGCGATCGTCGGCGCGGTCGTGATGCTGGTCGTCGGCTCCAGCCTGGCGCGCGCGTTCGGGATCGTCGGCGCGGCGGGCCTCGTCCGCTATCGCGCGAAGATCGAGGATCCCAAAGACGCCGGCGTCATGTTGTCGACGCTCGCGATCGGCCTTGCCGCCGGTGTCGGCGTGTGGATGCTGGCGGCGTTCGCGACCGTATTTGTGCTCGGCGTGTTGTGGATCGTCGAATCGTTCGAGCCGAGGGCGACGACGCTATTCGCGCTGAAGATCCGCGCGAAGGATCCCGCGGCAATCAAGCCGCGCGTCGAACGGCTGCTCGACCGGTACACACAAGACTACGAGCTCCGCACGTCCTCGAAAGAAGAGATCTGCTACGACGTCCATGTGCCGGTCGAGCAGAAGACCGACCGCCTGTCGCAGCGCCTCCTCGACCTCGATCCGGAGGCGGGATCGGTGTCGTGGGAGGAGAAGAAAGAAAAAAAGTGAAAAGTGAAAAGTGAAAAGTGAGAAGTACGAAGTATGAAGTACGAATTAGCGGTAGTTTCCGAACTGTAGTGCGACGCCGAAGTCGTGCTCGCGCAGGGCGCGCATCGCTTCCTGCAAGTCGTCTTTTGACGGCGACGTGACGCGGACCTGATCGGCTTGAATGGCCGCCTGCACTTTCTTGAGTTTCTTCTCCTTGATGAACTTGACGATCTCGCGCGCGGCCTCGATCGGAATGCCGCTCTGGATTTCGATCAGGCGACGCACTTTGCCGCCGGCCGCCGGCTCGCTGGGCGGCACCTTGAAGTTCTGCGTCGGCACGCCGCGGCGAACGAGCCGTCCTTGAATGATTTCCCACAGCGCGTTCATCTTGAAGTCGTCGTCCGCGAGGAGCGTCAGCGTCTTGTCTTTCTCGCTGAGCGTCATGTCGGCCGTCGCGCCTTTGAAGTCGTAGCGCTGCCCGACTTCTTTCCGCGCCTGGTTCAAGGCGTTGTCGACTTCAGCGAAATCAATCGTGGACGTGATGTCGAATGACGAGGCAGCCGGCATTCCGCCATTTTAAGCTGTGCGGCGGCGGCGGTGGCGATGCTTTGCCGTATGGCGCTCGCGCGCCTCTTCGACCGAGTGCGACTCCGTCACGTCGCCCGTCTCGCGGGCCAGCTTCGCCAGCTCGCGATAATGCTTGCCGAGCGTTGTCAGATCGCGCTCGGAGAAGTTCTCCGCTTCGATCAGCCGATTGCTCGCCCCTTCAAGCGCGGCGACGATCTCGTTCAACTTCAGGTGGATCGCCAGCGCCTCCTTGTTCTGACTGCGCTGGATCAGAAACACCATCAGGAACGTCACGATCGTCGTCCCGGTGTTGATGACGAGCTGCCACGTGTCGGAGTAGTGGAAGACCGGACCGGTTGCGAGCCAGACCACCACGATTCCGAGCGCCACGGCAAACGCACTGCTGCCGCCAGCCCACCGCGTCACCATTTCGGATAAGCGCTCGAGCTTCGTGACCGATTGCAACCGCCGATGGTGAGTCATCCTGCGGTCGAGGCGATGCAACCCCAATACCAGTCGTCTAAGATGACACTCGTGGCCAACGCCATCGAGCCGGTCCAGATCGTTCGCGTGCGCGGCGGCGTGCGTGTGGAGGTCGACGACCGCGCCGCTGCGGAAGAGCCGCTCGCCGTCCGCATCGGCGGCCGTCCCTTCGCGACGATCATGCGCACGCCCGGAGCGGACCGCGAGTTGGCCGCCGGCTTCCTGCTGGCCGAACGGATCATCAGCACCGCCGACGACCTTGGCGTCATCGAGCAGTGTCGCGACGAGGAGGCGCGGGGGAACACGATCAACGTGACGCTGGTGGACGCCGCGCGCGCCGAGCGCGCGCTCAGCGCGCGTCGTGACGTCACCTCCTCGTCGTCGTGCGGCGTCTGCGGACGGCAGTCGATCGACTCGTTGCTGTCGGATATCACGCCGATCGCGAGCCGTCTTGCAATGACGGCGGTGACGGTCGCGGCGTTACCCGATCGCCTGCGTGCGTCGCAACGCGCGTTCGACGAGACGGGCGGCCTGCACGCGGCGGGCCTCTTCACCGCGTCCGGCGAACTGGTCGACATCGCCGAGGACATCGGTCGCCACAACGCTGTCGACAAGGTGATCGGCCGCCGGCTGCTGCTCGATCAATTACCGCTGACGGAGTGCGTGCTGTGCGTGAGCGGCCGCACGTCGTTCGAGATCGTCCAGAAGGCGGCGGTCGCCGGCATTCCGATTCTCGCCGCCGTGTCGGCGCCATCGACGCTCGCGATCGCGCTTGCCGCCACCGCCGGGATCACGCTGGTCGGGTTCGTGCGCGGCGACAGCATGAACATCTACTCGCACGCGCAGCGCATCACGTGATGTTCGGTCTCACGCGCCAAAAGCCGCGTCATTACCGCGAGATGATCCAGATCGCGTGGGAGAACCGCGACGAGTTGCCGTTCGCCTGGCGCATCCTGCGCGACGGCGTGTGCGACGGTTGCGCGCTTGGCACGTCGGGCCTCTCCGATTGGACGCTCGACGGTCCGCACCTGTGCATGGTGCGCCTCGAGCTGATGCGGTTGAACACCGCACCGGCGCTCGATCCCGCGCAACTCGCCGACGTGTCGCCCTTGACGGAACGGTCGTCAGCCGATTTGCGCGCGCTCGGCCGATTGCCGCATCCGATGATTCGACGCCGCGGCGATCGCGGCTTCCGCGTCGTCAGTTGGGATGAAGCGCTCGATCGGATCGCGGCGGATCTGCGGACGACGGATCCGTCGCGGGTGGCGTTTTATCTGACGTCGCGCGGCATCACGAACGAGGTGTACTACGCGGCGCAGAAAGCGGCGCGGTTTCTCGGCACCAATCACGTCGATAACTCCGCGCGGCTCTGTCACGCGGCGTCGACCGCCGGCATGAAGGCGACGCTCGGCTACGGAGCGTCCACATGCAGTTATCGCGACTGGCTCGGCGCCGATCTGATCGTCCTGCTCGGATCGAACATCGCGAACAACCAACCGGTGACGACGAAGTATCTGCACCACGCCAAAGCGCAGGGCGCCCGGATCGCCGTCGTCAACACGTTCCGTGAACCGGGCCTCGAGCGTTATTGGGTTCCATCGATTCCGTCGAGTGCGCTCTTCGGCACTGCGCTTGCGGATCACTGGTTCGACGTCAACACCGGCGGCGACCTCGCCTTTCTGACTGGAACGCTGCGAGCGCTCGTCGAACGTGGCGGAATCGATGAGACCTTCGTCCGCGAACGTACCGTCGGTTTCGAAGCGGCGCGTGACGCGGCGGTCGCCACCGACTGGACCCCGCTCGAACGCGCCAGTGGCGCCACGCGCGATCAGATGTGTGCGTTTGCGCAGCTGCTCATCGATCGACCGAAGACCGTCCTCGTGTGGTCGATGGGCCTGACGCAGCACGCGCACGGCGTCGATACGATCAAAGCGCTCGTCAACGTCGGTCTCGCGCGCGGATTGCCCGGGCGCGCGAACTGCGGCCTCGTCCCGATCCGCGGCCACTCGGGCGTGCAAGGCGGCGCCGAGGTCGGCTGTGTGCCGGCGATCGATGCGGTGACGGCAGCGCGATGGCGCGACGTCTGGGGATTCGACGTCCCGACGTCTGCTGGATGGACCGCCGCGGAGATGGTCGAACGCGCGGCTGCCGGCGAGGTCGACGCGTTCTGGATCGTCGGCGGCAACTTCCTCGAGACGCTGCCGGATCCGGCGGCGAGCCGCCACGCGCTGATGCGGCCTCGACTCCGCATCCACCAGGACATCGTCCTCACGTCGTCGATGCTCGTCGACGGCGCAGGCGACGTCGTGATCCTGCCCGCCACCACGCGGTACGAATCGCCTGGCGGCGGAACGGAGACGTCGACCGAGCGGCGGATCATTTTCTCGCCGGAGATTCCTGGGCGCCGGATCGGATCGGCGCGGCCGGAATGGGATGTGTTCGGCGACGTGATGGCCCGCGTCGCGCCCGATCGCGCGCAGCAGGTTCACTTTGCCAGCGCCCAGGCCATCCGCGACGAAATCGCGCGCGCGGTGCCGCTGTATCGCGGCATCGAGGCGCTGCGCGCCAAAGGCGATCAGATCCAGTGGGGCGGCCCACAGTTGTACGCGGACGGCCGATTCGCGACGCCGGACGGCAAGGCGCACTTCGCCGTGCCCGCGATAACCACGGAACGCACGGAACGCACAGAAACAGATGATTCCGTGAGTTCTGTGGATTCTGTGGTTACTCTTCGTGTCTCCACTCGCCGTGGGAAGCAATTCAACTCGATGATCCAGCGCGACGTCGACCCGCTCACCGGTGCGGCGCGCGACGCGATCTTCATCAGCGATGTCGATCTGCAGCGATTGAACATGAACGACGGCGATCGGGTGACGCTCGCGTCAGGCAGCGGAACGTACTCCGGCCGTCTGCGGCGCGCGGCGATCGCGCCGGGCAATCTCGAAGTCCATTGGCCCGAAGGCAACGTGCTGCTGTCGGCGACGACGATCGATCCCGAGTCGATGGAGCCGGATTACAACGCGCGTGTCACGATGACGCGCAGCGTTACTTGACGCAGGTCGGCGCCGCGACGCCTTCTGGCGCGCGAATGTCGATCGATGCGTCGTAGGTGAACGTCAAGCCGTAGTCCGGAAGCGCCGGCGCGTTTGGCTGCGCCGGGACCGACACGCCCCATCGAACCGGCAACAGCGTATCGACGTCCAGCCACAGCGTCTTCGTCATCGGCGGTGGAGGCGCCGAAAATGTGATCACGCCTGATGACGCGGGGAATTTGTACGGTGCAAGAAACGCTCGCGCCGTCCGCCCGTTGATCGCGCGAACCTCGCCGCTCGAGAGGCTCTCATCCGCGAGCGTGTCGAAGATCGGCGACAGCTCCTCCGCGGCGGATCGAATGCGGGCGGTCACCGTCCACGTCCCCGGCGGCGTCTTGCGCTCGTACTCGATAATCAGATTCCCATCGAGCGGCTTTCCGGCGCACGACCGCGCCGCCTGATCTGTGTACTCGACAATCGTGATCAAATCGACGTGCTCCGACGTCGCCGGCTGCGACCACGCGACGCCGTTCGACGATCCTCCGCCGCTCGACATGGAGTCGACGCCGTGCGTGGCGCGTTTCCAATGCGGCCAGCCATTCGGTCCGGCGATGATGTCGATGCCTGGTCCACCGGCGACGTATGCGAGTCGAAAACGCTGTCCGTCGAGCGCGTGTCGCGATGCCGCGAGGACTTGTGTGACTTCCGCCGGCAGCAGTGGACGCGTCTGCTTGATTAACGAGAGCGGCGACGGGTTGATCGTCTGCGAGACGATGGCGGTCACCGCCAGCACAACTGCGGCCCTCATCGGCTGGATTCTACCGCCGCCTGGCACCGCGGGCACCAGTAGGTGAGCCGCGCATCCAGGCCCGTTTTCTTTGCGTGAATCGGCGTCCCGCATTTGAAGCACGGCTTGCCGCCGCGTCCGTAGACCCACAGTCGTTCCGCTGGATTCAGACTGCTCCTCGTCGTCCGCTGCCCGAGCTTGACGCTGACCGCCATCACCTTCCGCGCTATGGCGATCAACGCATCGAGCTGCTCGTCGGCGACGTCGGCGGTCCGCGAGAAGGGATAGATGCCGCCGAGAAACAAGATCTCCGACTTGAACACGTTGCCGATGCCCGCGGCGACGCGCTGGTTCAGCAACACCTCGGCGATCGGATCGCGATTGTGTTCGCGCATGCGCCGCATCACCTCCGCGACGTCGACATCATCCGCCAGCAGGTCCGGTCCAAGCGCGCGCAGCGAGTCGTGTCGGTCCAACTCGCGCGCCGTGAGCAACTCCGCCACCGGAATATTGAACCCGACCGCGACGGCGCGTGCGGTCCCGATGATGACGCGCATGTCGCGGTGCGGACGCCGCCACCGTGCGCCGACGGGGTAGATGTGCCAACTGCCGTTCATCCGCATATGGGTATGGAGGACGAGGCCGCCGGAGAGCTGGATGAACAGGTGTTTCCCTCGAGCCGTGACCGACTCGATCGTCCGGCCGATGACCCGTTGATCCTCCGCCACACGCGTGATCTGGACGAGAGCCGATTCGAACCGGGTGACAAGATGGCCAGCGAGCGCGCGATGCAGCGCGCGGGCGGCCATCAGGATCGTATCCCCCTCAGGCATGCGGACACCGTCGTCCAGAAGGAGGATCGCTATGATGCGCAGATGTTTCGCCCTGTCGATCGTCGCCGCGCTCGTCGCGCTCGCGCCCACGTCGGCGCGCGCATTCGGTGACGAACACTCGGAGGGTGTCGTCAAATCGGTTTCGGCCTCGTCCATGACCATCAACGGTTCGAGCGGCAAGGCCACTTTCACGCAGACGTTCATCATCGACGCGAAAACGAAGGTCGTCGGCAAAGGCGTGGGCACCGCGACGGCGCCGAAAGGCGGGCGCGCGAAGATCACCGAGATCGTGTCGGCCGGTGACACGGTGGCGGTGTGGTTTACAAAAGGCGGCGACTCGCTGCACGCGTCCGAGGTCTGGTTGAAAGCGCGGAATCAGGCTTCGTCCTCGTCGTCGAAGTAACGCCGCGAGAACGGACTGGAAACCGTCGAATGCGCCGGGCGTCGGCCGACCGAGGACTGAGGCGGTCGACTGACGGCCGGCGATGGATGACTCCGTAAGGTCGCTTGATAGCCGAGCGCGCCAGCCACGAATCCCACTTCGGTTAAGACCGTCGCGATTGGATGCTGCGCGGGCGGCACACCGTCGATCTCTTCGATCAGCATGCCGCGCGGCGCATCGGTTTGCGCCGTGCCGGCCCGCGCACGATCGATCAACACTCGCGCGATCGCACGGGCCATCTTCGATCGATCCGGTTCACCGTCAGGCAGGAACGTCGTCAGAACGCGGTCCCCGCGGGACAGATATGCGGCGAGCGCACCGTTGACGAAGATCACCGTCGCGCCGACGCTGCGGCTGGGACTGCGCTTCGCGTCCTGCGCCGGAAACTTCAGCGTCGCGCCGTACGGGTTCGCTGGATCGGTTGCCGCAAGGACGACGACCTCGGGATCGTCGGGCTGATCGCGCAGCGACCGCAACAAGTCGAGCGCGCCAGGCAGCGCGAACTGCGTCGCACCGAGGCCGGCCACAAAGTAGCCGCGCCGCAGCCGTCCCGTTTCTTCCATCCCTTTCAGCACCGTGTACACGAGACCGAAGCCGCCAGGAATCGATTCCGCCGCGACCGCTTCGCGCGTCACGACGCCATGCCGCGCGAGCAGTTGCTGCGTGATCGCGGCTGCCCATTTCGTCGCGACGCCTTTCGGCGAGCGTCCGCTGTCGCTCGGCTGAAGCCGTCGCGCGACGACAGACCAGCGTCCTTCGGCCGACGGCGGCGCAAGCCGTCGAGATCGAAACGCACTCGGTTCGACCCGCCGTGCCTTGCGTCTCGACGCGTGCGTGCGCGTGAAGGCGCGCAGCGCGTGGAACGTATCGTTCGTGATCAGGCCGCGCCACACCAGGTCCCACAACGCGTCGACCGTCTCGTTGGGATAGCCGCCGCCGACCGCGTCGTGGAGCGGACCAAAAAATGACGCGCCGTTCGCGCGGAGGAATTCGACGATCGCCGCCTCGCGGCCCGCCGGGTCCACAGGACCCGGCCTACGTTGCTCATCCGTGAGGCGGCTCCTACGCTGCTCGTCGGCAGGGCGGGTCCTTTCGGACCCGCCGTCAGTCCTTTTTGATCCGCCGTCGATGGGCGCGAGCAATCGCGGTAGATGATCGGCGAGATACAGCGCGACGCGTCCGTCGCGTTCGCCAAGCGGTTCGACGCCAACCCAGACGACTTCACCCGCGGCGGTCACCGCATCGAGATCGGCCGGGTCGTAGACATCGATGCGTGCGGGCAAGATTTCCGTCTCGAGGATCGATGCGGGCAGCGGCGCGCCTTGCAGCTGTTCGATCGCGTCGAGCAGGGCATCCGCGCCCGACCGCCGCTTGACGATGCCTTGCCACGTCGTGGCGAAGCGGCCGAGAACCGCTTGATCGACCGGCTCGACTTCCTGCCGCAATTTGGCGAGCGAGCGTCGACGAATCATCCGCAGGACGCCGGCGTCAGTCCATTCGCGTCGTGTGCCGCCTGGACGGAACTCGCCTTCGAGCAGGCGATCGTCACCGGTCAACCGCGTCAGGACCGCTTCGGCGGCGGGCGCGCCCAGCCCGTACCGCATCGCGAAGTCGGCCGCGATGAACGGCCCGTGCGTGCGCGCGTAGCGCAACGCAAGATCGCCCAACGGATCGCGGACCGGCTCCAGCAATGACTCGGGAATCCCGACCGGCAGCGGAACGCCGAGCGCGTCACGGAACCGCGCCGCGTCCTCGACGGCGATGAACCGCGGATCGCCCGCGACGCGAATCTCGATCGCGCGTCGAGCTCGTACCAGTTCGTCGATCGTGGCCGCGACGTCGGCGCTCACGCAGCGCGCGGCAAGTTCGTCGCGCGTGAGATCGCCCAGGCCAAGCAGGAGGTCGTGCACACCGTCCGCGCTCTTCGCCTGATAGTGAGGTTCGAGGCGTTGGAGTTGACGCTCGACCGCCTCGATTGCGCCGGCGTCGAGGAGGTCGCGCAGTTCCGCGTCGCCCAGCAGCTCGCGGAGCTGCGACTGATCCACCGCCAACGCCTGTGCACGCCGCTCGGCGAGCGGCGCATCGCCGTCGTAGATGAAGCTCGCGACGTAGGTGAAGAGCAGCGATGCGGCAAATGGCGACGGCGTGTCGGAGTCGACCGTCGCGAGACGAATCCTGCGGCTGCGCACATCCGCCAGCGTCGACACGAGGGCCGGCATGTCGAAAAAGTCGCGCAGGCATTCGCGATACGTTTCGAGCAGGACGGGGAACGATCCGTACCGCGCGGCGACCGCGAGCAGATCGGCGGCGCGCTTGCGCTGCTGCCACAACGGCGCGCGCGTCCCCGGACGCCGTTTCGGCAGCAGCAGCGATCGCGCCGCGTTCTCGCGAAACTTCGCCGCGAACAACGCCGTGGCCCCCAACTGGCGGACGACCAGCGCCTGCACTTCGTCCGGGTCGGGCATCAGCAGCCGCGGATCCGGCGGCTGATCGACGTCCGGGAATCGGACGACGAAGCCATCGTCGCCCCAGAGTGTTTCGACGTCGACGCCGGTTTCCTCGCGGACTTTGGCGGCGACCGCCATCGCCCACGGCGCGTGGATGCGTCCGCCGCGCGGCGACAGCACGCAGATGCGCCAGTCGCCCAACTCGTCGCGCACGCGCTCGATGACGATCGTCTTCGCGTCGGGCACGGCGTGCGCCGCCGCGAGTTGATCGCGGAGGTACTGCAGGAGGTTTTCGGCGGCGCGCATGTCGAGGTCGTGCTCGCGGGTCAATCGATCGACGGCCGCCGCCGGCGGCAAGCGGAGCAGGTCGTGGGTGAGCGTACCGATCGCGAGGCCGAGTTCGAGCGGACGGCCGGCGCGATCGCCTTTCCAGAACGGCATCTTGCCCGGCTCGCCCGGCGCCGGCGAGACAAGCACGCGGTCGTGTGTGATCTCTTCGATGCGCCATGACGAGGCGCCGAGGACGAACGTTTCGCCGACGCGGCTCTCGAACACCATCTCTTCGTCGAGTTCGCCGACGCGCGCGGCGCCGGGCCCGGCGCCCATCAGGAACACGCCGTAGAGCCCGCGATCGGGGATCGTTCCGCCGTTCGCGATGGCGACGCGCTTCGCGCCTTCGCGTGCGGTCACGGTGCCGGCGACGCGATCCCACGTGACGCGCGGCCGCAGTTCCGCGAATTCGTCCGACGGATAGCGTCCCGACAGCATGTCGAGCACGCCGTCGAATACCGAGCGCGAGAGGTCGGCGAACGGCGCCGCGCGGCGAATCGTCTGGAACAGCTCGTCGACGTCCCAGTGATCCATCGACGTCATCGCGACGATCTGTTGCGCGAGGATGTCGAGCGGGTTGCGCGGGTACCGCGTCGCCTCGACGGCACCGTCGTGCATCGCCTTGGTCACGGCGGCGCAGGCGACGAGATCGCCGCGGAACTTCGGGAAGATGACGCCTTCGCTGATCGCGTTCGCCGTGTGGCCGCCGCGGCCGATGCGTTGCAGTCCGCTGGCGACCGACGGCGGCGCCTCGATCTGCACGACGAGATCGATCGCGCCCATGTCGATGCCGAGTTCGAGCGACGAAGTCGCGACGAGCGCGCGCAGTTGGCCGGCCTTCAGCAAATCCTCGACTTCGACGCGCTGCGGCCGCGCGATCGAGCCGTGGTGCGAGCGCACGAGCGTTTCGCCCGCGAGCTCGTTGAGCGCACCGGCGAGGCGTTCCGCCAGGCGGCGGCTGTTGACGAAGATCAGCGTCGACCGATGCGCCCGAATCAGCTCCAGCAGTCGCGGATGAATCGCCGACCAGATCGACGGTCGCGTGTCTCCAACCGAGACGGGTCCGCTCGGGACGTCGTCTGCGGTCGCGATCTTGGCCATGTCCTCGACCGGGACCTCGATCGTCAGCTTGAGCGCTTTCTTTTGTCCGGCGTCGACGATGGTCACTGGGCGGTAGTGGACGGTGCCGCGATGCGATGCGAACTCGTTCTCGACGTCTCTTTCAGGATGGAGAGCGGCTCCTTTGGAGCCGCCGCGCGGCGGGTCCACCGCACTCGCCCGACGCGTCAACGCGCCACCGAGGAATCGCGCGACCTCGTCGAGCGGCCGCTGTGTCGCCGACAGTCCAATCCGCTGCGGTGGCTGTGCACAGAACCGTTCGAGGCGCTCCAGCGATAACGCCAGGTGTGCGCCGCGCTTGGTCGGGACGAGCGCGTGAATTTCGTCGATGATCACCGTGTCGATCGATCGCAGCACCTCGCGCGCGTTCGAGGTCAGCAGCAGGTAAAGCGACTCCGGCGTCGTGATCAGAATGTCCGCCGGCTGGCGCTGAAATTTCGCGCGCTCGGACTGCGGCGTGTCCCCGGTCCTGATCGCGATGGCCGGCGTGACGATCGACTCGCCGTGGCGCTCGGCCACCTGCGCAATGCCCGCGAGCGGGGCCCGCAGGTTCCGCTCGACGTCGACGGCCAGCGCTTTGAGCGGCGACACGTACAGCACGCGGCAGCGCTCAGATTGTTTCGGCTCCGGCGCGAACATCAACCGGTCGAGGCACCACAGAAACGCGGCCAGCGTCTTGCCGCTGCCCGTCGGCGCGAGGATCAGGGTCGATTCGCGGCGGGCGATCGCCGGCCAGCCCAGCGCTTGCGGTCGCGTCGGCGCCTCGAACGACGCGGTGAACCACTCGCGGACGGCGGGATGAAACGGCGCGAGCGGATCGATCGAAGCGCGTGCGCTCACCTCGTCATCTTATAATGTGCGGATTATGGGTGATGCTGGCGAAGGACTCATCGATCAAGACTCGCGGATTCAGGAACGGATGGAGGAGCTCGAGCGCGAGCGAACCCGGAAGCATGCGAAGGCCGTTCGCGATCCCGAGAAGGTACGCACGCTCGAGTCGTTGAAGCTCGCGCGCAAAGAACTCGACGCACAGCTCGCCGTCACGACCAACGATCGGCGGACGACGCAACTGCGGCAAGCGATCGCGGAAGTCGATCGCCGCATCGTGGACGCAGCCGCCGCGCTCGACACGTAATTACTGCACCGGAATACGCGGCACGCTCGCCGGCGTCGACGCTGCGTCGAGCCGGCGGTTGAGATCAGGAATGCGCGTCGTGCGCAATTCGTTGAGGCGTGCGATCGCCGGATCCAGATCCTCCAGCGCCGCGGCGAGCTGCTGATCCTGCGCTTCGGTCGGCCGCGACGTGGACGAGGCGATGTCGCGCGAGACGCCGCCGAGTTGCTGCGTGACGCGGCCGACGCGGCCTTGCGCCTGCCGCACCAGCCGCGCCGTTTCGTCCGCAAACTTCTTCAGCTCTTCGTCCACCTTCACGGTCCCCAGCGCCTTCGTCGTCGCCGCGACGCGGTCGCGCAGCTCGATCGCGGCGTTCGCGATCGGAATCGCTTTGACCTGCGCGTCGTAGATCCGCACCTGCGCCTGCCAGCGCGCGCGCTGATCGTCCTCGTCCATGTGGACGCGCGGGTCGCTGCCGACGCGAAACGTTTTCGACACCGGGTTCGCGCCCGCGACGGTCAACGTGACGCGATACGTGCCCGGTGGGACCACCGGACCGCGGAGCGGCTCCGGCGCGGATCCTGCCTCGCCACCGGTCGGATCGCCGCCGCCGCCGAAGTCGCCCGGGATTCTCGCGTGCGTGCTTTCGGCCGGTCGTGGATCGGCGGCGACGATGCCTTCCGCCGGCGGCTGGCGCGTCGGCTGCGGTGGTGGCGCGAGCCGAAGGTCCCACTCGACGCGGTGCACACCCGGTGATGCAGGCACGTCGAGCTGGCGGGCGAACGCGCCGGCGACTTCGCGAAACTCCAGTTTGGCGGACGCCGCGCCGGATCCGTCGATCACGTAGTCGATCACGGCGCCGCGCGGCGGATTGCCGCCGACATACGTCGCTTGCGCGAGAAAGTCGCGATGTTCAAGGAAATTGAATTCGGTGACGGGTCCGATGTCGAGGATCACAGGTGCCGTGCCAGTTGCAGTTGGCAGCGACTCGAGCCGCGCGATGTTCATGATGTAGATGCCGCGGCCATGCGTGGCGATCAGGAGCTCGCGTTCGCGCGGATGCACTTGGATGTCGAAGACGGGCACATCCGGCAGCCCGTTCTTCAGCGGATGAAAATCGTCGCCGTGCGTGGTCGACCAGTAGAGGCCGCTTTCGGTACCGACGAATACGACCTCTGGATTCCGCGGATCCTCGCGAACCGATCGCACCGGCACATCGTCCGGCAATCCGTTGCCGACCGATCGCCAGGTCTTGCCGTTGTCGTCGCTCAGAAATAAGTAGCGTTTGTAGTCGTCGTTGCGATGGTTGTCGAACGATGCGAAGAGGCGTCCCGGCTTCTTCGAAATGACGACCGCGCTGACCCACGCGCCTTCGGGGGCGCCGGGAATCTGCGGCGTCAGGTCGTCCCACCGCGCGCCGCCGGACCGGCTGAACTGCACCAGGCCATCGTCGGTGCCGACGATCAGCGCGCCGCCCGATTCATCGAAGGCCGTCGCTGTCCCGTACGCGGTGATGCCGTCGTTGCGTCCGAGCATGTCGTCGCTCGGCATCACGCCCATGATCGGCAGCTTGTCGCGATCGAGGTGCTTCGTCAGATCGGGACTGACGGCGGTCCAGTGCTCGCCGCGATCGAGCGACGCCCATAGCTGATGACCGGCGATGTACACCGTCAGTCGATTGATCGACGAAACGCGAATCGGCGTCGTCCAGTTGAAGCGCAGGTTCGGATTGTTTTGTTCGTTGCCGCTTTGCGCCGGCGGCTTCGCAAACGGTCGAATCGCTTTGCTCTCGCCGCTGATCGGATCGAACCGCAGCAGGCGGCCGTCCTGCATTTCGATGTATGCGCTGTTGGCGAAGTCCTCCGTCGACGCGCTTGCCATCATGCCGTCGCCGCCGCCCAGTTGCGCCCAGTCGTCGTTCAGCGGCCCGACACGATTGCGTGTCGAGCTGGGGCCGGACCAGACGCCGTTGTCCTGGAGCCCGGTGTAGACATAGTAGGGATCGCGATTGTCGAAGGCGACGCCGTACGCCTGCGCGAGCGGCATGTTGTTGATGCGCGTCCAGGTGACGCTGCGATCGCGCGACACCCAGACGCCGCCGTCGTTGCCGAGCCAGATCACCGACGGATTGGCCGGATCGATCCACATCGCGTGATGATCGACGTGGACGTTTCGCGCGCCGTCGCCTCGAAACGTCTTGCCGCCGTCGTCGGACACGAACAGCGACGTGCCGAGGACGTAGATGCGCTGTGGGTCCTTCGGGTCGATACGAATCTGACTGAAGTACAGGGGACGCGGTTGGAGCGCGTTGACACGCTTCCACGTCTTGCCGCGATCGTCCGATCGGAACACGCCGCCGTTCTTGTGTTCGTACGTGACGTATACGACGTGCGGATCGCTGTGCGCGATGGCGATCGCAATGCGGCCGACGTTTCCGGTGGGGAGCCCGCCTTCGACGCGCGTCCAGGTCTTCGCGCCATCGGTCGTCTTGTAGAGCCCGCTGCCGGGTCCGCCGCCGTTGAAGCCGTACGCCTTGCGCTGACGCTGGTACGCCGCGGCGTACAGCACCTTCGGATCGTTCGGATCCATCGCGACGTCGACGAAACCGGTGTTCTCGTCGATGAACTTCGTGTTCGTCCACGTCTTGCCGCCGTCGGTCGTCCTGAACAAGCCTCGTTCGCGATTCGGTCCGAACAAATGTCCGAGCGCCGCGACGTACACGATGTCCGGGTTCGTCGGGTGAACGACGATCCGCCCGATGTGCTTGGAGTCGGCGAGGCCGACGCGCTGCCACGAGCGGCCGGCATCAATGGACTTGTAGACGCCGTTGCCCCACGACGAGCTCTGGCGATTGTTGGCTTCGCCGGTGCCAACCCAGACGATGTTCGGATTCGACGGCGCGACGGCGATCGCACCAATCGACGTCG
>DASREL010000002.1:0-31987 GCA_035652075.1 Vicinamibacterales bacterium | reverse complement strand
TTGACGACGTGCGGGCCGAGCCGATACGCGCTCTGGCTCCAGTAGCGCTGCGTCAGGACGTTCGGGATGCGAATCGATGTCTGGCGCAGCGCGCTGAATTCGTACCTGCGCCACTTCCGCGGATTGAGACCGAAGAAAAATCCCAGCACGCGGATCGCCGGCTTCTTCAGCACCTGTCGCGAGAACACGAGGTAGTCGTCGAGCGAGCGGATGAAGAATCGCGGCGCACTGGCGAGCAGGAAGTCCTGCGTGAAATGCTCGTCGTCGGACAGCTTCGCACCGGGAACGCCCATCAACTTGATCGCGAACCCGCGCACGTCCGGGAACGAGTCCCTGTTGACCGTCGGCGCGCCGTTCGAGAATCGGATCCAGGCGGCGAACGTTTGCGGCATGGCGAAAATGCCGTGACGCAGTTCTTCGGGGACGTTGTCGGCGACGGTGAACCACGCTTTGACGACGCCGTGATGTTTCGGATGGGCGTCGCGGCGATAGATCGCATCGCGCCGCGCGGCGTCCGAAACCATTTGCTTGAGGATGTCGGCGAGCTCCGTAAAGAGCGGCGCTTCGTCCGCAGGTGCGTCGGTCGTATGGAGTTGTGTCAGAGCGTCGCGATGATATGTGATATCGTCCCGCGCGTTCCATCAAATTCAGCACGCGTGGAGGGATGTGTGGCCGCTCCGGCAACCTGGTACGAAGCGTTCGTCAAGGAAGCCGAGGCGCTGCAGTCGACGCCGTTCACGCCGCCGGCGGCAACCGACGTCCTGCCGACCGATCCGGCCGATGTCGTCGCCAAGAAACAATTGCGCGCGCTCAACGCCGATGCATTCACGCGAGGCCGTGCAGCCTTGTGCCTTTCTGGCGGCGGCATTCGCAGCGCGAGCTTCTCGGTCGGCGTGCTGCAGGCGCTGGCGCGCGCCGGCTTGCTCGATCAGTTCCACTACTTGTCGACGGTGTCTGGCGGCGGATTCGCTGGATCGTGGCTGACCGCATGGCGTCATCGCGCAAACGCTGACGCGGCGGCGTCAGCCTGGACGCAGCTCGAAACCGGAGTCGGACCGGCCGGCGCGGTGGAACCGTGGCCGGTGAGCCGGCTGCGCGAGTACACGCGCTATCTCAGTCCTCACAGCGGCGCGTTCTCGCCCGACTTCTGGACGCTGATCGCGACGATGATCCGCAATCTCGTCCTGAACTGGTTCGTCCTCGTCCCGCTGATCGCGGCCGCGATGCTCGTGCCGCGGCTGCACTACTCGATCGTCCAGTACTACTCGCTGATCCATCTTGCACACACGGTGCGCCAGGCGACTCTGGAACCGGCGCGTAGCATCGCGTTCTACGTGTTCGTCGTCGGCATCGTGATGTCGGTCGGCTACACGGCGATCAATCTTCCGAGCTTCGGCGCCGGACGCGCGAAAGAACCGCGCGTCGTGGCGCTCGGTGTCGCGCCGCTCTGTCTCGGACTGCTGGCGTTGTTGTATCTATGGGTCCTCGATCAGCGCGCGCCGAGCTATCTCTCCTCGGCGCTCTGGGGCGGCGTCGCCGACGGTGTGTCATGGACGATCTTCGCGGTGATCTGGGCGAAGCCGCGCTTTCGGCCTCGCACGTGGATCGCGGCGGCATTGTCGGGCGCCACGATCGGGTACGGGATGGCGGTCGTCGGCGGCGTTTTTTATCCCGAGGGCGTCGAGCTGCACAAGTTCTACGTCACGTTCGCGTTTCCACTCGACCTGCTGGTGACCGCGCTCGGGATCTTCATCTTCGTCGGCTTCGCCGGCAGCGAACTGAAGCCCGCCGACCTCGAGTGGAACAGCCGGTTCGTTGCGTGGGTGCTCTTCGCCGCATGCGGATGGTTTGCGGTCTGCGCGATCGTGTTCGGCGGACCGTGGCTGGTGCATTGGCTGCAGGGCTACATGCCGCACGTCGTCCGGACCTTGGGCGGCGCGACCGCGATCATGGGCGGCGTCGGCGGATGGCTGACTCGCCCCGCCGGCGAGAACGTCCAGCCGACCGGCGCCAGAAAGATCGCGACGACGGTCGCGATGCCGGTGTTCGCGCTGCTGCTGCTCGTGTCGATCGCGTACGCAGACGATCACCTCGTCCGAGTCATGGCGGAACGTACTCACATCTTCAATATCGATCGCGGATCGACGCGCCTCTGCGCGCACGAGGAAGACGAGCACGCGAACGCGAAAGGGTGTCACCCGGCCGGCGCGTGCCTTGGCGAAACGGCGATTCTCTTCGTCGGACTGCTCGCCGGCGCGTTCGTCATGAACCGCTTCGTGCCGGTCAACAAATTCTCGTTGAACGCGATGTACCGGCACCGCCTGACGCGCGCGTACCTCGGCGCCTCGCGCGACACCCGGACGCCGAATCCGTTCACCGGCTTCGATCCGCACGACGACATCGAGCTCGCCGCGCTCAGCCAGCGTCCCTTTCACGTCGTGAACGTCACGCTGAACATGCAGCGCGATCAGCAGCTCGGCCGCCAGGATCGTCAGGCCGAGTCGTTCACGATGACGCCGACGTCGGTCGGCTGCGTCTCCCTCGGGTATCGGCCGTCGACCGAGTACGCGCGCGATCAGTGGAACGATCGCGGCCTGACACTCGGCCAGGCGATCACGATTTCCGGCGCGGCGGCGAGCTCGGCGATGGGATCGTTCTCCTCGCCCACGAAATCGTTTCTGATGACGCTGCTCAACGCGCGTCTGGGGCTCTGGCTCGGCAATCCAGGACCGGCCGGCGAGAACACCTGGCAGCGCAGCGATCCGAAAGCCGGCGTCGGACCGATCGTGCGCGAAATGCTCGGCCTCACCACCGCGGAGAATCCATACGTCTATCTCTCCGACGGCGGCCACTTCGACAACCTCGGATTGTGGGAAATGATCCAGCGCCGCTGCGCGTACATCGTCGTTGTCGACGGCGGCTGCGATCCCGACTATTCGTTTGGCGATCTCGCGAATGCCGTCCGACAAGCGCGCATCGATCACAACGTGGAGATTGCCATCGATACGGCGCCGATCAAACTGTCGCTCCAGCAGAACGGCAACGTGCACGTGCTGGTCGGTACGATCACGTATCCGGACAGCGATACGAACGCGGTCGGTCACCTGCTCTACGTCAAACCCACATTGTCGGGAAACGAGCCGGCTGACGTGCTGAACTACGCGAAGGAACATCGGGCGTTTCCGAACGAGCCGACGACCGACCAGTGGTTCAGCGAGGCGCAGTTCGAAAGCTATCGAATGCTCGGGTATCACTCGCTCGAGCACCTGCTCGTGCATGCGGATGTGAAGTCGGTGCGCGAACTGTGCGGCGACTACGGCCAGACCGGCGCCGCGAGCGCGGCGACGAGCGTCGCGGCCTCGTAACGCTCGCGGGCGCGGGCGACGAACCCAGTCATGTTGGCGACGGCGAAGCTGATGCCGTTGAGATTTCGCGACGGCGGCACGCCGTCAATCGGTCGCGGATAGCCGGACGCGCGAAAGACGACCACGCCATCCTGCTGCACGACGCGATATTGATCGCGCGGACATTCCCAATCCAACTGCACGGGAATCACACCAGGCAGACTGCCGGGCAGCCATTGGATCCCCTCGTCATCGCGCGCGGACACGATGAACAATCCGCTCGCGTTCGCGCGTTCGACAGCGCCGAGCAGGACGTCGCGATGTTCGAGCTTCGTCGTGCCGAGACTGAGGTTCGCGATGTGCATCCGTTCGCGAATCGCCCAGTCGATCGCACGGACGAGCGTCTCGATGCGAGTGGCGAGCTGCCGATCGAAGATCCGCACCGCGAAGACGTCCGCGTCCGGCGCTTTCTCCTTGATCGCCGCTGTGACCGCGGTCCCGTGGCCGAGCCGATCGACGTAGTCGTCGTGTTCTCGACCGTCCGGATCGATGGCGATCCCGCCGGCGACGCCGCCGACATGCGGGTGCGCCGCGTGGACGCCGCTATCGATGACGGCTACGCGGACGCGCACGACAGCAGCGACGTTTCGATGACGCGATCGGCGCGAGCGGCGAGATCCATGCGGTGCGTGATCAGGATGGTCGTGCGGCCCCGCATCACGTGCGCGAAGCCGTCGGCGATGTGACGTTCAGAAATCGGATCGAGCGCCGCGCTCGGTTCGTCGAGCACGAGGACGTCGGGGTTCCGGAGCAGCGCGCGCGCAATCGCAATCCGCTGACGCTCGCCCGCCGACACCGCGGTGCCGCGTTCGCCGACGATCGTGTCGAGGCCCTGCGGAAGCGAGGCGATGAACACATCGAGCGCCGCATGGCCGCACACAGCCGTCACTTCCGCATCGGACGCGCCCGGACGCGCGTAGCGGATGTTCTCGGCGATCGACGCGTGGAGAATCACCGGATCCTGCTCGACGAGCGCAATGCGCGACCGCAGATCGGCCAGCTTCACGGTCCGCGCGTCCAGGCCGTCGATGCGAACCGTGCCTTCATCAGGATCGATCAGCCGCAGCACCAGGTCCGCAATCGTCGACTTGCCGCTGCCGCTCGGCCCGACGATCGCGACCGACTCGCCCGGCTGCACGCGCAGCGACACGCGATCCAGGACCGGTCCGCCGCGATCGTAAGACACGGTGACGTTCTCGAACACGATCTCGCCGCGGACGCGCGGCAGCGCCACGGCGTCGACCGACTCCTGCACTTCGATCGGTTCGTCGAGGACCTGGCGCACGCGATCGAGCGACACGCGCACGGTCGCCAGGTTCGCGTACATCCCCATCAGCGCCTGCACCGGCGGCATCAATCGCATTTGATAGGCCATGAACGCGACGAAGGTGCCGACGGTGATCGAACCGTTGATCACGCGCATGCCGCCGTAGACGAACACGGCGCCGGTGCCGACCGACAGAATCAATCCAGGCAGTCCGCCTGACAGGTACGACATCAGCTGCATCGACATCAGCGCGCGCACGAACGCGTCGTTGCGCTCGCGGAACCGCGCGGTCTCGCGCTGCTGCGCGTTCGACAGCGTGACGAGCCGCGTCGCCTGCAGCGTTTCGATCAGGAAGCTGCCGATGTCGGCGCTCCGCTGACGCACGGCTGCGACATGCGCCTCGAGCCGGCTGCGATAGTGCGTCAGCGCCCACGCGCTCACTGGGACCAGCGCGACGGTCACGATGAACAGTCGGATGTCGAGCCAGGCGAGCATCGCGATAGTGCCGACGAGAAACAGCACGTTGCCGATCCACGCCAGCGCCGTCTCCGCCGCAATCCGCTGGATCTCGCCGATGTCGTTGTTGATGCGCGACAGGATGTCGCCCATCCGCGTGCGCGCGAAGAAGCGCGGCGACAACTGCTGCAGGTGGCGATACATCTCGAGCCGCATGTCGAACAGGATGTCCGCCGACACGCGCGTGTAGCGCAGTCCGCTGACGATGTTCACCGCGAAGCTGGCGATCGAGATGAGCGCGAACGATGAGACGACGCGGACGAGCGTCGAGAGATCCCGGCCGATCAGCGCGCGGTCGAAGAAGTCACGCGAGAGGAGCGGCAGGTAGAGCGACAGCACCGTGCTGGCGACGCTCAGCGCGAGGACGAGCGCGAGCGATCGCCAGTACGGGCGGATGAAGCGGAACGCCCAGGTCAATGCTGCGACGGGGTCGTGGCTGACGGCGCCGTCGGCAAAACGAACAGCTCCGTCGTCATATCTCCATCAAGCGTGATGGTCCGCAGGTACTGATACGTCTCGGCGTCGTAGAGATCGATTGTGTTGCCGGCGACGTAGATGTACAGGACTTTGCCGTTCGAGCTCGTCTTGAGCCCCATGCGCGGACGCCCTTTGAACTCGACGCGGTTCGCGAGCTTCTTGTGCTCGAGATCGAATTTCCAGAACTCGAACCGGCCGATCTCCTCGTACAGACCAAATGCGCTCTTCCGATCGGGCGCGAGCGTGAAGCTGACCGGCGTGGACGGCCCGAGCGGGAAGAAGTCGACGCTCTTCGCCGCCAGGTTCACGCGGCCGATGCCCATCGTCCGCCGATGCTGCACCGGGTCGGACATGTTGAAGATCGCCGTGTAGAAGCCCGGCTCGTCGTTGATGACATCGCGCGGGCCGAACTCGAGGCGGCCGAAACCTTCTTCGATCGGCTTCGACAGCTCCCACTTGTCGACCTGTTTGAACTCGCCGGTCTCGTAGATCAGGACGTCCTGATCGGTGAACAGGTACATCAGCTTGCCGTCCGGCGAGAACAGGATGTTCGCGTTCTGCCGCTCTTCGTCGTTCGGCCACGGAATCGTGCGCACGATCTTGTGCTGCGCGAGGTCGTATTGCACGAGCGTCGGGTTGCCGATCTCGAATCGATCGATCTGCTTGGTCGCCGACGCGATCAACATGACGAGGAACCGGTGCAGCGGATCCGGCTCGAGGCTGCGGATGCGCACCTTCTTGTTGCCTTCGCTGAGCGTGAAGGTGTCGAGCGTCTTGCGCGATGCGATGTCGATGACCTCGACCTTCTCCATCGCCGCTTCGATCGTGTAGAAGCGCTTGCGGTCCCGCGACATCGACGTCCGGCGCGGAATCCCCGATTGGAACGGGATCGTGCCGACGATCTTTTCCGTCGCCTCGTCGATGATCCAGTACTGCTTCGGGTACGTCCCGATGATCAGCGTCCCGTTGCCCGCCGACACCTTCGGTTTATCCGCGGCGAGCGTGACAAGCGCGGCAATGACGATGAGTAGTTTCTTCATGGGAAGATCAAATCGATCTTGCGCCAGTCTTTTTGCGCGGCGGCGCACTTCGCGGTCCAGTTCGGCGCGTGATTGAGCTGGTCGGGCACCTGCGCCGGCCAGTAGCAGCCGATGTGGCAGTCGAACAGATCGCGTTCGACCGGCTGACAGAGGCCCGCGGTGCCGCCGGTGCGATCCGCTTCCCATCCGGGCGAGAACACGAGCGAGCAGCCGATCGGGAAGTGCGGGTTCGCCGGCAGTCCCGTGCGCTGGAGCGCGACGACGTCATCCTCGGCGCTGGAGGCTGGAGGCTGGAGGCTCGTAAACGCCTCGATGCGCGCGGCCTTGCGGTTAACTGACTTGAGATGCTTCATGCTCGTCCTCGAATTGTGCGAGAAACGCGGGATTCTTCACTGACAGTTCGCCGTAGATCTGGAGGCAGACATCGGTCCAGCCGCGGATCCAGTCGCAGTAGTGCAGGTTTGCGTGCGCGGTGTCGCCGTACCGCGTGTGCGCTTCGTGATAGCAGCCGCCGGAACAGAGCGGCCGGGCCCAGCAGACGCTGCAGTCCGTCTTGTTCGCGATGTGATGTTTGTCGAGGAACGCGAGCTGCGCGTTGCGATCGATCCCGTCGCGGACGCTGCCGACTTTGTGATCGTCGCTGCCGGCGAAGCGATGGCACAGCGCGACGTCGCCGTCGGTCGCCACGCCGAGTAGTCCAATGCCCGCGCCGCACGGAAACGCTTTGCTGACGCCTTTGTGCAGTTCCTCGAGCGTTTCCTTCACGTTCGAGAAGCCGTGATGCTTGTTCGCAACCGCGGCGTCGAGAAATTCGTACGCGAGGTCGCGGAACTGACCGAGCATCTGGTCGTAGCCGCTGTCGGAAATCGCATGGCCGCGCGCGGACGCCGTCGTCACCGGCGCGAAGCCCACATCCCAGAATCCGATGTCTTCCGTCAGGTGACGGTAGATCCGTTTCACGTCCATGTTCGCGGAGGTCAGCGTCACGCGCGCGCCGATCGGCCGCGAGCGATGACGCTTCAGCAACTCTTTGATCTTCGGCGCGACGAGGTCGTAGCTGCCGGCGCCGTTGTTAAACACCCGGAACTTGTCCTGCACCTCTTTTGGACCATCGATCGAGATCGTGACGCCGATTCGGTTCTCGGCGATGAACTCGATGATCTCCGGCTTCAGCAGCGTCGCGTTCGTCGTCAGGCTGAAGTCGACGTCCTTGCCTTCTTCCGCCGCGCGCGTGCGCGCGTACTCGATCGTCTTCACGAGCACCGGGAAGTTCATCAGCGTTTCGCCGCCGAAAAAGGTGATGTGCGCCACCTTGCCGGACTCGCGCAGCAGGAAGTCGACGCTCTCGCGCGCGGTTTCTTCCGTCATGAACTTTGGCTGCTTGCCGTTCTCGGTGTCGACGATCTTGTCCTCGCCGTACTCGTAGCAGTACGTGCAGCTCAAGTTGCACTGATTGGTGACGTTCAGCACCATCGTCGTCAACGGAAATGGCTCGAGCGGAATGACCTTCTGTGTCGGCGCGATCGGAGTGGCGATCTCGCGGATCGCCTGGACGCGCGACAGTTCCGCGATCGTGTCGTCGAGGTTCTCGAAGCCCGACAGCTCTTCGCGCGTGTGCGGACGTTCACTCAGCGTCCGCAGCAGCGAATCGGCGGCTTCGTCGAGTTCGAAGATCGCGGCGCTCGGGACGAGATAGACGAACGGCTTCCCCGCCGCTTCGAAACGATGATGTTCGCGTGCAGCCCACGTCATTACTTCTGATCCTCGGTAAACCAGTTCATGTAGAGCGGCACGGTGACCAGCAGGTGCGCGCGCGCGCGGACCGGATGGTCCTTGAGCTCCGCAACGACCCACACATCACCGACGTTGTTCCGATTGCCGGACCGCTTCGGATTGGGGCCATCGACATTCGGCGTGAACAATCCCGTTTGATCCAGCGTCCCGACATACTGGACGTCGTCGTCGGTGAACGTCGCCGTGTATTCCTCGAGCGACCACTTGACGTCGACGAGACCAATGTCGAGGCCGTGGCTGACCCCGATCGCTTCGAACTGCTGCAGTTGTTTCGGGAACACGTTGCCGCCCACTCGCGCCATTCCGGCCTGCGGCAGGACTTTGATCGCGTCGACCTTGTCGTAGACGACGAAGATGTTCGGCTTGACGGTGCCAGCGAGCGAGATGTCGCGGACGCCGACGGGCGCTGACGCCGCAACGTCGACGTCGATTGACACTTCATCGGCACGGGCATTGACGATGCGCGAGACCTTGACACCTTGACCGAGACCGATGTCCTCCGCGCGGATCGAAGACGGCAGGTTCGCGCCGAAGATGCGGACGTTTTGTGCCGCGGATCCGGTTTTGATCGCAGTGACGCTCGCGCCGAAGACCGTCGGCTCGCTCGCCAGGCGTGACAGCTTCACGTCGATGCCGGTTTCGTCGTACGCGCCCGAGAACCACCGTCCCCACATCTCTTTCCAGTCGCGCTCGACGAACATCACCTCACGCCAGTCGTTCGCGCGGCCGCGCCACTGGTAACCGGTGTAGATGACCGCTTTGCCCGTGTGCGTTACCGTTTCGCCGGTGCGCGCGACGGTGTACCGAATGTCTGTCGTGAAGGCGTCGGGCGTGTTGCCATCGGCGGCGATCGTCATCACGCCGTAGATCGGTCCCTTGCCGGTCTGCGATCCCGAGATCGCCCACTTGCCGGCGAGCTTCGGCGGCTGCATCGCCGCGCTCCACGCCGACCACTCCGCCGTCGTCAGCGGCAGCGTCTTCTCGAGGTGTTCGAGCGCGCGGTCCATGGGCTGGCGATTGTCGGGCGGACGGCCGTCGGGCCCCGGCTCCGTCTGAATCGGTCTGGTACGTCGGAATCCCTGCGGACCGTTCATCGGCTGGTTGTCGACGAGCGGGTAATACCCGCGATGCATCGCGAGCAGCAGCTGCCACTCCTCTTTCGTGCGTCGCTCGCTGAGCACGCGCGAGATCGAGTGACACGACGTGCAGAGGTTCGACGTCATCTCGTCGCCCTTGTATTCGTAGTCGATCATCCGGCGCTCCGGCTCGAACGCGATCGGCCGCAACTCTTCGGGCGCGAGGCCTTGATGATCGGCGAGGTACTTCAGAATCGCCCGCGCGTCTTCCGGCGACAGCGTCGCGTGATTGAGCGCGACCATCCGCTTGATCGTCCGCTCCCAGTTCTCCGGGGTCGCGCGACGAAACGAAATGCGCGACATCCGCCCCTTGTCGTCGGACCGGTGACAGCTGCCGCAGCGCGCCTTGACCGTCGGGTTGTCGATCGGAAAGCCGTCAGGAGACGAAACGGATTGCGCCGACGCGACCGTCGCGATGCCGGCGAAGAGCATCGCGAACAGCAGACTACGTTCTCGCATGGAGAATTCCTTTGGCGACAAGCAACGACAAACCGGACATCACGTTCGGCAGCGGCGCCGGCACGCCCGTCCGACAATATTCCTCGAACACATCCGGCACGCGCGTCTGACGGCACGCGATCCGTGCCAGCGCAACGAGATCAACGTCTGCCGCGAAACGTAGGGCGGGTCGTCGCGGACCCGCTGGGTCCAAAAGGACCCGGCCTACGAACGCCTCTTCCAGCACGATCTCGCGACCGCGAATCACCGGCCGCGGCTCGATCCGCACGTCATCGGACATCGCGAACGCGATCGTGTCGGCGGATCGAATCCGCTCGAACGCGTCTCGAACATCGTGCGCGTCGTCGCGATCGTCGACATCGATCGCCGCGCGTGACGCCCAGAACGGATGCGGATGCGCCGCATATGCCGACCGCGCGAACTCGCGCGACCGCCGCGCGTGCTCGACGTAGACGCGCTGTTCCCAGTCGTTGAAGAACTCGAGCGCCGCATCACGGCGATCGGGATGCGTCAGGATCGTATTCGCAGTGACGGCCGCAATCCACGCCGACGCGAGCGCTTTCTTCACCCCGAACGAGGACAGCGGATCGATGAACGATCCGGCATCGCCGACGAACAGGACGTTCCCGTCCGCGTGCCGGGTCGACCGGTACGGCGACGCATCGCACGCGAACGTGTGCTGCAACTCGGCGCGGTCGAGGAGTGCGGCGACCGCGCGCGTCATCCCGATGGCATCCTGGTGCCTGAGGGTAGCCAGGCACCGTCCGGGGTCGAGCATCACGCCGGCGTGACGAACATCGGCCGAAATCGGCACCGACCACGCCCAGCCATCGTCGAACGTTTCGACGACCGTGTGCGTCGGATCAGGAATCGGCCACGCGTCGCGCCGACGCCAGACGCCGACGAGCGCAATCGTTCGAAGCGTCGCCTCGCTCATGCGGAAGCGGCGTGAGAAGACGCCGGACCGACCGGTGGAATCGAGGACCACAGGGAAGTCGGAACTACGAAGTACGACATCCGTCGCGTCACGCACGTCAACACCCGCGGCACGCGCGGAATCGAGCAGGACGCGATCGAAGTCAGGACGAAACACTTGATAACCGAGGCCGTCGAAACGCTCGACGCGCGGTTCCGACGATGCCCACCAGGCAGTGTTCCCCGTCGATCGATAGAAACCTGCGCGCTCCACGTCGGCGAGGACGCCCACTTCGGCGAGAAGTTTGTGCGTGCTGGGCGGCAGCGATTCGGCGAGACCGCGCGCGCGGTCAATCGGGCGCGTGAGCAGCAGGACGCGGTGGTTCCACGACGCGAGCACGCGTGCGGCAGCGGCGCCCGCAGGACCGCCGCCAATGACGACCACGTCAGCTGCCACGGCGCGGTCAGTCTACCAGATGCCGACCTGTCCAGAGACCGACGCGATCAGCTTCGCCGCGTCGTATCCCACGCCTTTCTTGAACACGGTTTCCACTTTCCGCACGTCCGCGATCGCCGCGGCGGGATTGCCGTTGATCACGACGAGATCGGCCTGTTTGCCGACCCCAATCGTGCCGATGCGGCTGTCACGGCCGAGGTATTTCGCGCCGTTCAGCGTGCCAATCGTGATCGCTTCGAGCGGTGTGAAGCCGGCGTCGACGAGCAGTTCGAGCTGACGCTGGTTCGAGAACCCCGCGATGACGCCGCCCGATCCCGTCGGATCGGTTCCGGCGGTCAGCAGTCCGCCGGCGCGGACGAACGCGCGCTCCATGCGCATGTTTTTCGGGAACAGCGTTGTGTAGACGGACGTCTGCGCGTTTGCCGCGACGCGCTCGCGCGCCCGCATGAAGTTGTCGCGCAGCGTCGGCGTCAGGACCTCGAGCCCCGGCGGCAGCGGCGTGCCCGGCGTGAACGTTTCGAACACCGTCAGCGTCGACGTCAACGCGACGTGCTTGTCGATCAGTTTCTTCACCAGCGCTCTGAACGGTGCGCCGTTCTCGTCGAGCGCCGCGACCGTCTGCTGTCCTTTCGCCTGGCCGGGACACACGTCCGGCTGCTTGTCGGTGACGAAGTCGGTCATCGGCATGAAGCCGTGTTCCAGGTTGTCGATGCCGAGATCCGCGGCTTCCGCATACGTCACGGAACACAAATGGCCGGTGACTTTCATCCGCCGCGCGTGCGCGTCGTCGATCGCCGCCTTCAACGCCGCGCGGGAAATCTGCATGTATGCCTTCACCGACGTCGCGCCTTGCTCGTTCCAATACTTGATGTGCGCGCGCGCGTCGGCCGGCGTCTTGATCGTGTGCATCTGCAGGAACGTGTTCTCGCCGTTGACGTACGGCGCCGTCGCGTCGATGTCGGGCCCCGCCATCTCCCCCGCCGCGATCCGCCGCGCGAGATTGATATCGGTGATGCCACCGATATTCCCGCCGGTCCGCATCGTCGTCACGCCACCGGCGAGATACAGTCGCGAGAAGCTCACATCGAGTTGACCGTAGATGCCAGGGCCGGTCGGGTAATAGAGGTGCTCGTGCAGCATCACCAGGCCGGGGATGACGCTCTTGCCGCCGAGATCGACGACGGTCGCGCCGGCAGGCGCCGCCGCGTCGTTGATCGATGCGATGTTGCCGTCGCGAACGACGATCGTCTGATTCTCTTTCGGCGGCGCTCCGGTGCCGTCGATGACGCGCACGTGCGTGAGCGCGATTACGTCGCCGCGCACCGAGACGAAATCCTGCGCACGCGGTTGCTGCGCGAAGGCAGGCCTGAAGGCCTGCGCGGCGACGGCAACAACGACCGCGGCGCATGTCGCGCAGCCCTTCAGGGCTGCCGTCACGTTCTTCATCGCACCAACTCCGCCGCAATCGCGCCGAGATCGTGGCTGCCGTGACCGTTCGCGATCGCCTCGTCCATGCGTTTTGCAATTGGCGCCAGCACCATCGTCTGATGACCCGCTGCGGCTTCGAGCATCAACCGCATGTCCTTCCGCGCCATCGTCAACTCGAACGTCGCATCAAAGTCTCCGCGCGCCATCTTCTGACCGCGATAGCTGATCGCATTCGCGACTTTGAATTTGTCGAACACGCTGACGGCGTCTGGCAGCGGTACGTCGTTCGCCTTCGCCATCGCGAACACGTCCGCGAGCCCGGCGGTGATGACGAACAGCATCGAGTTGCCGAAGAGTTTATACGCGGCGGCGAGATCGCCGCGTGTGCCGACGTACCACACCTCGCCCGTCATCTTCTTCAGGTCGTCCGCGATGCGATCGAACAGCGCCTGCGGGCCGGACACCATCATCAGCCCGACCGCATCGCGCGCCATCTGCGGCGACATGAACACCGGCGCATGCAGAAACGCGACGCCACTCTTTTCCATCCGCTCGATGCGCGCCTTCGTGCCCTTCGGCGACGTGGTCGAGTGATCGACGATCACGGCGCTGGGTTTCAGCCGCCCAACGAATCCGCCAATCATCTGATCGACGACTTCATCGTCGGGCAGCGTCATGTGGACGCGATCGGCGCCAGCCACCGCGTCGGCAGGCGTGACGGCGACGCGTGCGCCAAGCGATTCCAGCCTGCGCGCCTTCGCCTCGGTGCGATTCCACACCGTCACGATGTCGCCGCGCCGGAGCATCGCTTCGACGAGTCCGCTGCCGAGCAACCCGGTCCCCAGAAACGCTACATGTGCCATTGCGCCCCCTCCGTTACAATCAACAGCCTTGCGCCGTACTTTAGTTTTTTTCGTGTTTTTCGTGCTTTCGCGTGTTTCGTGCGCGGAGGCGCAGCCGGCGCTCCGCTGGGCGGGCGACCCCGAAGGCGGTGCACCGTTTGTCGAGTCCGATCCCTCCCATCCCGACACGCTCGTCGGCTTCGACGTCGAAATCGTCCAGCTGATTGCGAAGGCGCTCGGCCGCAAGCCCGAATTCGTCAACATTTCCTTCTGGAACATCGACCAATCGATCACGCGCGGCGATGCCGAGCTCGGCATGAGCGGCATCGAAGACACGCCGGCGCGGCGCGCGACGATGGCGGTGACGATTCCGTATTACGAGTTCCGCGAGGTGCTGAGCGTCCGCGATCGTGATGCGTCGACGTATCGGGCGCTCGCTGACCTGCGCGGCAAATCGGTGGCGACGCTGGCCGGCACGATGGCCTACGAGATCCTGCTGCGCGCGCAGCGAGACTACGGCGTCAAACCAGTGTCGTATGAAGACGACGTCCACCCGTACAGCGATCTCGCGCTTGGCCGCGTCGATGCGGTGCTGCTCGACAACGTCCTCGCCGAGCGGCGCAAGAAGACGATCGCCGGCTTCACGATTCAGCCGCAGTCGGTCGCCATCGGACACTACGTCGGCGTGCTGTCGGCCAAGAGCGAGCCGCTGCGCAACTCGATCAACGAGATCTTCCGCACGGCGATGCGCGACGGCACGTTCGAGCGCATGTTCCGCAAATGGCAGGTCTGGAACGACGATCAGCCGAAGCTGTACGCGCAGCTCCTCGACGGAAAACCGGTCGAGCCGGTCATCGGCTTCGACACGGCGAGCAACGACGCGACGAAGATCTCGAAATGGGAAGCGGCGAAACGATACTTCCCTTCCCTCCTGCAAGCCTCGGTCGTCACGATTGCGCTCTCGTGTTTGTCGATGGGCCTCGCCGTCGTCATCGGCGTGCTGATTGCGACGGGCCGCGTGTACGGCGCGCGGCCGGTTCGCGCCGTTCTCCTCGGCTACGTCGAGTTGATGCGGGGCACGCCGATCCTGCTGCAGTTGTTCGTCATCTATTACGGACTCGCCGCCGCGATTAAGTTGCCCGCGTTTGCCGCAGCGCTGATCGGCCTCGCGCTCAATTACGCCGCGTACGAAAGCGAGATCTATCGGTCCGCGCTCGAAGCGGTCTCGGTCGGACAACTCGAGGCGGCGCGCACACTCGGTCTGAGCCAGCGGCAAATCCTGACGCTGATCCGCGGTCCGCAGGCGTTTCGTCTGGCGCTCGCGCCAATGACGAACGATTTCGTCGCGCTTCTCAAAGACTCGTCGCTCGTGTCGGTGCTGACGGTGCTGGAGCTGACGAAGCAAACGCAGATCTTCGCGACGAACCTGGGGAGCTGGGTGATTCCGGGCGCGATGTGCGCCGGACTTTATTTGATGATGTCGCTGCCGGTCGCCGCGCTGGCGCGCCGAATGGAACGCCAATGGAAGATCGAGTCCTAAGCGTTTCCGATCTGCACATGCGGCGCGGCGAGCGGACGATCCTGAGCGGCGTCAGCTTCTCGGTCGCGCGCGGCGAGCTCGTCGCGATCATGGGGCCATCGGGATCGGGTAAGACGACGGTGCTGCGCGCGATCGCAGGACTCGAACGCGTGGATGCCGGACACATCGACTTGTCCGGCCGGGTCGGGATGGTCTTTCAGTTCCACCATCTCTTCGAACATTTGAGCGCGATCGACAACGTTTGCCTCGCACCAGTGGTCGCGCACAGGATCCCGCGCGAACAAGCATCGAAACTGGGACGCGAGCTTCTCGCCGCATTCGGCGTCGAGCATCGTGCGCAGGCGCTGCCGCGCCAACTCTCGGGCGGCGAAGCGCAGCGCGTCGCCATCGCACGCGCGCTCGCGGTCGATCCGCCGGTCCTGCTGATGGACGAACCGACCGCATCGCTCGATCCGCTGCGACGCAACGAGCTCGGCGAGCTGCTACGAGGACTGACGCAGCGAGACACGGCGCTGCTTGTCGCCACGCATGACGAAGAGTTCGTCAGGACGTTCGCGACCCGCGTGCTCCGGATGGCCGACGGCCGCGTGACGTCGGCATAGAACAATCCCGCCCCCGACCCGTCTAAAGGGTCGATGCTTCACTTTCTTTCGCCCGCGCGTCTCTGGCAGGACATCAAGTACGGCTGCCGGACGCTCGCCAGCAGCCCGGGGTTCTCGGCCGTCGCGATCCTGTCGCTCGCGCTCGGCGTCGGCGCCAACTGCGCGATCTTCAGTTTCGCGGACGCCTTGCTGCTGCGGCCGCTGCCCGTCTCGCAGCCCGGCGAGCTCTACACCGTCGGGTCCGTGACGGCAGTCGAAGCGTTCGGCGCGAGCTCGATCGTGTCCTCGTATCCCGACTACGTGGACATCCGCGATCGCAGCAAGACGATCGACGGCCTCGTCGCGATGGCGAACGTGACGGCGGGCTTCGCGCCCAACGCCAGCGCGACGCCCAAGCTGAAGCTCGGGATGCTCGCCAGCGGAAACCTGTTTTCTGTGATGGGCGTGTCCACCGAGATGGGTCGTCCGTTCGGGCCGGAAGACGATCGCGTCCCCGGCCGCGACGCCGTCGTCGTGCTGGGGCACACGATGTGGGAGCAGGAGTTCGGATCCGATCCAACCGTGATCGGACGGGAAGTCCGGCTCGACGGTCATCCCTTCACGATCATCGGCGTCGCGCAAGCGTCGTTCACCGGCGTGAACCCGATGGTCCGTTCCGATTTCTTCGTGCCGATGATGATGTCGGCGCAGTTGCTCGTCGACCCGCGCGCCGCCTCGCTGAACGTACGTGATGCGCGCAATCTGACGCTCAAAGGTCGACTCGCACACGGCGCCACGCAGGCGGCCGCGCAAGCCGAGCTGACGACGATCGGCAACGACCTCGCGCGTGCGTATCCCGACACGAACAAGAACCGACGGCTCGCCATTCGCACGGAACTGCAGGCGCGCATGGGCGAGGATCCGCCGGACGCGACACTCGTCGAGATGCTTGCGACGCTCGCGGGCCTCGTGCTCCTCGTCGCGTGCGCGAACGTGGCCGGCCTGTTGACGAGTCGCGCGCCGGCGCGCGCAAAGGAAATGGCGCTGCGATTGGCGATCGGCGCCGGCCGCGCGCAACTGATCCGCCAGCTCTTCGTGGAGAGCCTCCTCATCGCGGTTGCCGCCGGTGTCGTCGGCCTCGGCGTCGGATACGCCGGCATGACGCTCTTCCGGCAGATCGAGTTGCCCACCGATCTACCGATCAACCTCGCATTCCGGATGGACGCGCGCGTGCTCATCGCCAGCCTGATCGTCGCGCTCGTCAGCACCGTGCTCTTCGGCTTGTCGCCGGCGATCCAGGCCGTGCGCACCGATCTCACCGCCGTGATGAAAGCCGGAGACGCTGTCGCGCCCGGGAACCGCCGGCGCTGGGGTCGCGCCGTTCTGGTCTGCGGACAGGTTGCCGTCTCCGTCATCGTGCTCTCGGTCGCCGTGTTCATGTATCGCGGTTTCGGCCAGCAGCTCGCCGACGGTCCGGGCTACCGCCGCGATCATCTGCTGATGATCAGTTTCGATACGAGTCTCGTCCGGTACTCGGACGCGCAAGCGCAGACGTTCTTCAAAGACGTCGCGGATCGCGCACGGATGCAGCCAGGCGTGACGAAGGTGGCGATGGCAACGGCCATCCCGATGTGGAACGACACGATTCGCGGCGAAACCGTCGTCCCGGAAGGATTCCAGTTCCCGGCCGGTAAAGACAACGCGACGGTGTTCGCGTCGCGCGTCGACGAGCATTTCATCTCGGCGCTCGGCCTGACGCTCGTCCGCGGACGCGATTTCCATCTGGAGGATGGCCCCGGCGCGCCGCTCGTGGGGATCGTCAACGAGCAGTTTGCGAAACACTACTGGCCCAATCACGATCCGATCGGCAAGCGTTTCCGCGTCGCCAACGCGAAGAACGCGTGGGTGCAAGTCGTCGGCGTGACGAAGACGAGCAAGTACCTATTCATCGCAGAACCGCCGACCGAGTTCGTCTACCTGCCGTACCGCCAGCTGCCCGATCCGCGCATGGTGATGGTCGTGCAAACAACCGGTGATCCCGCGAGCCTCGCCACGCCGCTGCGTGCGGTCGTGCACGGCCTCGACGCGAACATGCCGGTCTTCGGTGTGCGGACGATGGACGAGTTGTATGAGATGCGGGCGACGCGCGTGTTCAACGTGCTGATTAGCACGGTGCTGTCGCTCGGCCTGATGGGGCTGAGCCTCGCGATCGTCGGCCTCTACGGTCTGGTCGCGTACGCCGCGAGCCGACGCACGCGCGAGATCGGCATCCGGATGGCCATCGGCGCCGACAGCGGATCGGTGATGCGCCTGGTGCTCCGTCAGGGTGTCACGCTTGCCGTCAGCGGTTTGCTCGTCGGACTGGCCGCGAGCGTCGGCGCGGGACGCGTCCTCGCGGCGGCGTTCCCGTCAGGCAACGATCAACGCGATTTCGGCGCGCTGCTGATCGTGATTCCGATCGTGCTGGCCGTCACCTCGATCGCGGCGTATCTGCCCGCGCGACGCGCATCGCGCCTCGATCCGACGAAGGCGCTGCGGCACGACTGAGAGACAACGGAGAGGTCAGAGACAACGGTTAGTACTCGGGAGACACAGAGACACAGAGGAACGGAGTTAAACGCGTCGCCGGCCGCCGCCGACACTACTTGCGGGCGGCGGCCGGCGGCGCGTTTTCGAACCCGCGAATCGCGTCAGCGACAGCCCTCGCGATGAGATCGTACCCGGCGGCGTTCGTGTGCCAGCCATCGCCCTGCAGGTAGATCTCACCGAACGTATCGAGCGGCAGCACGGTGACTTCGTTCGACGCGGGGATCGTCACGTGGCGAATCGTCGGGAGGTCGAGGCCTTCCCACTGTCCCGGCGTGCCGCTGTTCGTGTAGACATAGCTCACGTGCGTACCGGCGGGAAACGTCGTCTTCACGCTCCACACGCCGTCGCCAGCCTTCTCGTCTCCATCGATCCCATCGTCGTGCATCCAGATCGTGTTCGGCACGTCGTTTCCGAGCTGCGCGTATGGACCGACGATCGAGAACGCGCGCGGAACGGTCGTCGTGCCGCGGAAAACACGGAAGATCACGTGAGTGAGGGCGGGTGGGGCTGGTAGGGCGGGTCCTTTCGGACCCGGCCTGCTTCCGGTCACGCCGAGGTCGCGCTCGCGATCGCGAAGGACTTTCGTCTTCGACTGCGTGATGATCGCGAGGCTGTCGACGAACGGGATGTCGAGCTCTTCGGCGAGTCGCTGGACGATCGGATGATACGGACTCTCCTCCCACAGTTCGTTGTCGATGAGGATCACCTTCGCACCGATCGATCGTGACAGGCGAATCATCTCGCGCAGGTTGTCGGCGTACCGCGCCGGTGACACGCGCGTCCACGGTTCGACGGCGTCGTAGTCCGTCGCGCCAGTGCCTTTGTCCTCGCTGTCGGCTTTGAGGTATTCGCTCATCGGCCTCGGCTGGAACTTCAATCGCAACGCCACGTAGTCGAGCAGCTTGTACGACTCGAGATCTTTTGCCGACTCCTTCAGCCGCGTCGTCCACTTCGGAGGCGTCGCATTGATCATGTCGCTGTCGCGGTAGCCCGCGACCTCCGAATCGTTCATGCCGAAACCGATCGCGACGATGTCGGGATGGAGATCGAGGACGCGTGTCTTCAGCAGTTGCAGTCCCTGGAACGACGTGTAGCCGAGGACGCCGAAATTCAACACCTCGTACTGCGATGTGCTTTGTGCGTCGTGCGTGGCGAGGTGCGTCGCCAATCGCGCGGGATAACTCTGGTCTTGGCCGACGGGCATGCCGAACGTCCACGAATCGCCGACGCACGCGATGCGGACCGTGTCGGGTTGCTTCGGACCGATCTCACCGCCGCGAAATCCCGCGGAGTTGATCTCGACGCGCCACGTCGGGTTGTTCTTGAACTCTTCGGGGATGGTCGGCGAGAAACGCCGCAGGAGCGCCGATCGATCGTTCGCCGTGTGGACTGGCGCGAAGATGTCGAGATACGTGCGGCGAACGTTCGGTGCGAAATGCCAGATTGTGACCTCGTCTGGCACCAGGATCATCATGCGATCGAGCCACGGCGGGATCGGACCGTACTCGTCGCCGACGCTATACGGCAGCGGAACGAGCCGAACGAACGCGTTGCGCACGTTGTAGACGCCGCGCAAGGCGACCTCGACGATCACAAAAAAAATGACGGTCGTGATCAGGCTTTTGATCAGGACGAGGGCGACGCGGCGCATAGATGCAGCGCAGGCCTCTAGGCCCGCCGGGCCATCTTACTTCTTCGCCCGCGCGAGGCGTTTGTCCAGTTCGTCGTACGTCTTATCGGCGAGCGAGTACTCGCCGCGCTTGGCGGGTCGCCCGGTGTCGAAATTCGTATTGGGGAGTTGTAAGTGGCCGGCGCGCAACTCGTCCAGCGCGCGGGCGTAGCGAGCGCGCGTGTCCTTGAAGCTGTCGGCGAACAGCCGCTCCGCTTCCGGTGTCGGCGCCTTGAAGCTCAGCGGCCTGAGCGGCCCGATTTTCGGCAGCAATCGGTAGAGAAACGTGATCACCTTGGCGAAGAAGCCGGGCTTTCGGTAGTTCGTCCCGTACTCCTTCTCATATTCCACCCGCGTGAATCGATAGACGAACGCGCCTTCGTCGACCTTCGGCATCAGCTTGATGATGTCGTCCTTCTTCGTCTTCCATGCGGTCTCGGTGATTTCGGGAACGAGTTGACTCACCGCATATCGATACGTCGAGATCGCGAGATCTTCGTCGCCGAAGACGTCCTTCACCTCGAGACCGTACGTCTCACGAAACGCGCGCTCGAGAACCGGCTTCGCCACTTCGAACCCGATGAAGCCGTGATAGGCCTCCGGCAGATACGCGCCCGCCGCCGCCTGCACCACGTCGAACGAGAATTCGACGATGACGTGGCTCGCGGGCGATTGCACGTAGGTGACGCGGTCGCCGAACTTCTTCTCCAGCTTCGGATACACCATCGGCACCGCGAGGTTCGTCGCTTCGGGATGACCGGTGTTGTCGGCGGCGTAGTGCGAGAGCGCGCCGATCGCGAACGCACATTCGTTGACGGTCTGCGCGTCGCGCAGCATCGCTTCGACGAAATCACCCGACTTGACGTAGTGCAGCAGGTTGCTGAAGAAGTGACTGCCGAACGGGTAGTAGCCGACGTCCTGAATCACCGAGCCGCCGTACGCGTACGCACGCGCCTGCGCGATCTCATCGCGTGTGGCTCGCGGAAAGCGCTGCTGCAACAGCGGCCGGATGTGCGAATCCCACAACGCGTCGACGTTCGCCTCGTGCGCAAGGACCGAATACGCCCGCGCCGGCGCCGGCACGAACGTCAGCAGGAGCGTGACGGCGATTACCCGCGCCATCGAGCCTTCGTGCCGCGGACGTCGACGTGGACGAACGGCGGGTGCGCGGTCGTCGCCGGATAAAAACCCATTCCGCCCTGCAGATTCGCAAACGGCCGCGTCGTCAACCACGTTTCGATGTGGTCGTACAAGACCTTCGAGTCGTGAATCTGGTCGATGTAGATGTCAGCGGCGCTCCCGAACTGGTGCATGCTGTATTTCACGTCGCCGATCGCGTGGTTGTAGAACGGCGTGCGATACGCGCTCATCACGTGCAGCGTGTTCATCTTGACGCCGAGGTCGTCGTTGACGGCGCCGAGAATCGCTTCCAGTTTCAGCAGCAGCCGCTCCTGCACGATCAGGTACTTGGGATACGTCTTCGTCGTGTCTTCCTTGCAGATGAACTGCTTCAGCTCGAAATGCGGCGAGAGCTTCGTATCCTGATTGTCTTTCGTCACCTCGACGAAGCCGCGCGGCGGCGTGTAGATCGGATTGCCTTTGAGCGGCGGCGGATAATCGCCGATGCGATAGCCGTTCAAGTACCCGTCCTTCACCTCAGAAAACGGCACGAGCACGATCGCGCGCAGCGTGATCTCGTCGTACGGCGGCGTCGGCCGCACGTACTTCATCGGATAGATGCCTGGATGTGATGGCGCGGTCCATTGGATGGCGTCATCGCCGACCGTGAGCGACACGCGCTCGCCGGGCAGCACGAACATCGAAAACTCGCGATACGAGGAGACCACGTCGCCGAACGCAATCGCGAACGACGCCGTCTTCGCGTCGAACTTTTGCGCGCGAACGGCGGCAGTCGCCAGCGTCACGTACGCGAGGACGATTGTTGCCGCCGATCGTGACCATACACGTCGGCCACGGTCCGCAGCGTCCCGTTCTCTTCCCATGCCGTGAAATACACCAGATAGATCGGCAGCGGTTGTTTCAGCTTGACGCTCTGCTCCACGCCGGAGTCCATCGCGGCCTTGATTCGGTCTTCGGTCCACTCCGGCTGATCGCGCAGCACGTACTTCGCGAGGACGAGCGGCTCCTCGACGCGCACGCAGCCGTGGCTGTAGTCACGTTCGATCCGCTCGAAGAGGTTCTTCGACGGCGTGTCGTGCAGATACACGTTGAAATGATTCGGGAAGAGAAACTTCACGCTGCCGAGCGAGTTCCCTTTGCCCGGCAACTGACGGTAGCGGCCCTTGTCATCCACTTCCATGTTGTTGCGCGACAAGTAGTCGGGATCCTTCGCGACCTTCGGCTGGATTTCGCGCGTGACGATGTCCTCGGGGATGTTCCAGGTCGGACTGAACACAACCGACGTCATCTCGTCGGCGAGGACCGGCGTCGGGTTGTCCTTCTTGCCGGTGACGACTTTCATCTCGAGGACGCTCTTCCCGTCCTCGATCGCATCGAGGCGGAACGCGGGAATGTTCACGATCAGGTAGCGCGACCCGAGATCGTCCGGCAACCACCGCCATCGATCCATGTTCATCGAAACCGTCAATCGGCATCGATCGTCCGGGCACGCCGCAAGCTGGTGTTTGAGGCCGAGGTACTGCGGCGTGTGGGGCGCCAGCTTCTGCAAGGCGGCCGCGACGTCGCCTGATTCCCGCGCGTCGTCCAGCGCCGCGTCGATCTTCACGCTCCGCGGCGTCGGATGCCAATCGTGATTGATGACCTCAGGATCGATCGTGCCGCGACTCAGATCGATGGCGTACTGGAAGAACACGTACGTCGCGCGGACGTCGCCATCCGCGGCATGCGCCGCGTCGAACGTCCCCGGTTGATAGTCGGCTGGCTCGAGTCCATCTTCGCCGGCGTGCGCACACGCACGTGACAGCGCGGCAAATCGATCGTTCGGCTTCGTGCCGTCACTCCAGAGTAGCGCGTCGTCGTGGGAGTCGTAGTACTTTCGCGTCGCCTCCCACAGCTGCTTCGATCGCGTGTCGCCGCCGACGTACGAGGGTCGACGCTGCAACGCGGCTCGGACGGCGTCATGTTGTGCAGCGATTTGATCGGGAGACGGCGTGCGCGAGCACGAGACAATCACCAGCCCGAGCGCACACACAAGGATGAGGCGTGATCGTCGCACGCATCAGATGGCTGCAAACGGCAGGCCTAAAGGCCTGCGCTACGACAGGACGATGGGCAGGTGTAGCGCAGCCCTCTATGGCTGCTGCACCTGGACCGTTGTGATGTTCTCCGTCAGAAACCGACCGACGCACGCGTCGTAAGCCCAGCCGCCGAGGATGCCGCCAACGCACGGCGCGACGATGGGAACCCACCACCAGGTGTTGCCGGCACTGAAGACTTCCCCGCCCCAGCCTGCGACGAACGTGAAGAGACGCGGACCGAAATCGCGCGCCGGGTTGATCGCGTATCCCGAATTGAAGCCGAACGTCGCGCCAATCAAGACGACGAGCAGTCCGACGACGACCGGCGCGAGTCCGGCCGGCGCCGGCGAATTGCGCGAATCGGTGATGCCGAGGATGACGCCGACGAGCAGCGCCGTCCCGACAACTTGATCGATGAAGCCGCCCGGGAATGTGCTGAGGAACGGCTGCGGATACGTCGCCCAGATTCCGGCCGTCGCCAACGGTCCCGTCACGTGGCGGACGCCGCTGTCGAACGCATTCAGCGCCTCGTGATACGTCACGAACACCACCGCGGATGCGACGAACGCCCCGGCGAGCTGTGCGATCGAATACGGCAGCACCTTGTTCCACGGGAGCTTGCGGTGGACGGCCAGCGCGATCGTCACCGCGGGATTCAGGTGCGCGCCGGTCACCCCCGCGCACACATAACATCCCATCGTCACGGCGAGGCCCCAGGCGATGTTGATCGACAGGTAGCTGCCGGCCGTCTGTTTACTGAGCACCACCTGCGCGACGACACCCACACCGAACACGATCAACACGAACGTGCCGAGAAATTCGGCGAGCAGCTCTCGTTTCATGGGCGCCATTGTATAGTCACGCGGATGAGTTACGTGCTCGCGCTCGACCAGGGAACGACCAGCTCGCGGGCCATCGTGTTCGATCACGACGGCGCCATTCGTGCGGTCGCGCAAAAAGAATTCACGCAGATCTTTCCGCAGGCCGGATGGGTCGAGCACGACGCGCAGGAGATCTGGGCCTCGCAGATCGGCGTCGCGGTCGAAGCGCTGGCGCGCGCGCAGCTGACGTCCCGCGACATCGCGGCCGTCGGGATCACCAACCAACGCGAAACGACCGTCGTCTGGGACCGCGCGACCGGCGAGCCGATCCACAACGCGATCGTCTGGCAGGATCGTCGGACTGCGGACTATTGCGAATCGCTGAAGGCGCGCGGCGCGGCCGACACCATCCAGGCCAAGACCGGATTGCTCATCGACGCATACTTTTCGGCGAGCAAAGTCCGATGGCTGCTCGACAACGTCGCCGGCGCGCGACAGCGTGCGGAGAAGGGCGAACTCGCGTTCGGCACGATCGACAGCTGGTTGATTTGGAAGCTGACCAACGGCACGCAGCACGTCACCGACGTCAGCAACGCGTCGCGGACGATGCTCTTCAACATCCACACGCTGCGGTGGGACGAGGAGCTGCTGACCCTGTTCGGGATCCCCGTCAGCCTGCTGCCCGAGGTGCGGTCGTCGAGCGAGGTCTACGGCGACTGGAACGGCGTCCCGATCGCCGGCGTTGCCGGCGATCAGCAAGCCGCCCTGTTCGGGCAGATGTGCCGCGAGCCCGGCATGTCGAAGAACACGTACGGCACGGGCTGCTTCCTGCTGCAGAACATCGGCACGACGCCGACGCGATCGCAGCAGCAACTGGTCACGACGGTCGCATGGAAGATCGGGGGTCGCACCGACTACGCGCTCGAAGGCAGCGTCTTCATCGGCGGCGCCGTCGTGCAGTGGATCCGCGACGGACTCGGGTTCGTGCGCAGCGCGCCGGAGATCGAAGCGCTCGCGTCGAGCGTGCCCGATAACGGTGGCGTCTACCTCGTGCCTGCGTTTGCCGGCCTCGGCGCGCCGCACTGGGATCCGTACGCGCGCGGTACGATCGTCGGCATCACGCGCGGCACGACGTCAGGTCACATCGCGCGCGCGGCGCTCGAAAGCATCGCGTACCAAGTGACCGATTTGCTCGAGGCGATGCGCGCCGACTCCGGCATCGCGCTGAAGGAACTGCGCGTCGATGGCGGCGCCGCGACCAACAACACGCTCATGCAGTTTCAGGCAGATCTGCTCGGCGTTCCGGTCGTGCGGCCAGCGGTCACGGAAACGACGGCGCTCGGTGCGGCGTACCTCGCTGGGCTCGCGTCGGGGTACTGGAAATCAATCGACGCGATCACTGGTCAATGGCAGGTGGATCGACGGTTCGAGCCGCGTATGGCTCGATCCGAGGTCGGTGCGTTGCGCGAACGATGGGAAGCAGCGCTGGGCCGGTCGAAGGCGTGGGTCCGCGCCGAACGCTAGGGCTTGTCGGCGGCTTCGGCGAGATCCTCGCCGGCCCCGTTCACAGGCTCCGCGTAGCCTGCCAGAATCAGCAAGCTTGCGAGACGGCCCGAGACTTCGTACACCCGCCCGACTTCGAAATGCCCGACGGAGTACTCGTCGAATTCTCTCGGCTTCGGTGCGGCGATGATACGGACGCGCCACACGAGCCCTGATGTATTGTTCTGCTTCAAGTTCGCCACACGGCTGAGTTGTTCTGGTACACAATTTCCAGCGAACTCAGATTCTTGATAGCACAAAGCAAAATGGTTGCCTTCATGACAAAAACGTTCCTCGCGTCGCTCGCACTCGTCGCGCTCCTCTTCGGCGCGCTGATGGCGCAAGCGCCCGATCACAATTCTGTGTCTGCTGGAAACGATCTGCGCTGGCGTGCCATCGGGCCGTTCCGAGGCGGTCGCACGAAAGCGATCACCGGCGTGCCGTCACAGCCGAACGTGTTCTACGCCGGCGCGGTGAACGGCGGCGTCTGGAAGACGACCGACTTCGGCCGCACGTGGACGCCGATCTTCGACGACCAGCCGACAGGATCGGTCGGCGCGATCGCCGTCGCGCCGTCGGATCCAAACGTCGTGTACGTCGGCAGCGGCGAAGGTCTCGCGCGTCCCGATCTGTCGGTGGGCGATGGGATCTACAAATCCACAGACGCCGGCAAGACGTGGACGCATCTCGGGCTGCGAGACGGTCAACAGATCCCGATGATCGTGGTCGATCCGCGCGACGCGAACCGCCTGCTCGTCGCTGTGCTCGGTCATCCGTACGGACCGAATGCCGAGCGCGGGATTTACCGTTCCACCGACGGCGGACGCACCTTCGACAAAGTGTTGTCGAAAGACGAGAACACCGGCGGCTCCGATCTCGAATTCGATCCGAAGAATCCCGACATCGTCTACGCCTGCATGTGGGAGCAGCGTCAAGGTCCGTGGGAAAACGGCGCGTGGGCAGGCACCAACGGCGGCATCTTCAAGTCCACCGACAACGGACGCACGTGGAAGCAGTTGAGCGGCGGCCTGCCCGCCGTCGTGCAGGCCGACATCGCGGTCGCGCCGAGCGACCCGAATCGCCTGTACGCGACCGTCGCAACGGGACAACCCGTGGGCATTTATCGATCGGATGACGGCGGCGACTCGTGGACGCGCATCACGACCGATGCGCGTCCAGCGGGACGAATCGGCGGCGGCGATCTACCGGTGCCGGTGGTCGATCCGAAGAATCGTGACACGGTGGTGATCGCCAGCACGGTTTCGTGGCGCTCTACCGACGGCGGCAAAACGTGGACGGCGCTGCGCGGCGCGCCCGGTGGCGACGATTACCAACGTCCATGGATCAACCCGAACGATCCGAACATCATCGCGCTCGCGAGCGATCAGGGCGCGATCATCAGCGTCAACGGCGGACAGACGTGGAGCTCCTGGTACAACCAGCCCACGTCGCAGATGTATCACGTCAACGCCGATAACGCGTTCCCGTATCGCGTCTGCGGCGGTCAGCAGGAAAGCGGATCGGCGTGCGTGTCGAGCCGCGGCAACGACGGCATGATCACGTTCCGCGAGTGGCATCCGGTCGGCGTCGAAGAGTACGGGTACGCGGTTCCGGATCCGCTGAACGACAACCTGATTTTCGGCGGCAAGGTGACGCGCTACGACCGCCGCATCGCGCAGGTGCAGAACATCGCGCCGACGCCCGTTCGTCCGGCAGATTTCCGCACGCTGCGGACCGCGCCGGTCGCCTTCTCGACCGTCGATCCGCACGTGATGTTCTTCGCGTCGAACACGCTCTGGAAGACGGCGAACGGCGGCACGAGCTGGCAAAAGATCAGTCCCGATCTCACGCGCAAGACGTTCGACGTCCCGGCAAGCATCGGCAAGTACCGCGATCAGGATTCGGCGAAGGCGACGCAGCGAGGCGTCATCTACACCGTCGCGCCATCGTACGTCGCGCTCAATCGCATCTGGGCCGGCACAGACGACGGGCTGATTCACACGACGATGGATGGCGGTGCGACGTGGACTGACGTGACGCCGCCGGATCTGAAGCCGTGGATGAAGGTCTCGATCATCGACGCCGGCCGCTTCGACGCGATGACCGCGTACGCCGCCATCAACACGCTGCGGCTCGACGACATGCGTCCGTACATCTACCGCACGCACGACGGCGGCAAGACGTGGACGAAGATCACGAACGGCATTCCCGACGGCGCGCCGGTCGACGCGGTGCGCGAAGATCCAAAACGCAAAGGGCTGCTGTTTGCCGGCACCGAACGTCAGGTGTTCGTGTCGTTCGACGATGGCGATCATTGGCAGTCGCTGCGGCTCAACATGCCAGCGACCTCGATTCGCGACGTCATCGTCCACGGCGATGATCTGATCGCCGGCACGCACGGCCGCGGCATCTGGATCCTCGACGACATCTCTCCCTTACGGGAAGTCGCCAGTCTGGAAGTCGCCAGTCTCAAGTCGGAGCTGTTCAAACCGCAGGTCGCGTATCGCGTGCGGCAGAACACGAACACGGACACGCCGATTCCACCCGACGAGGCGTACGGCAAGAATCCGCCGGACGGCGCGATCATCAACTACGCGCTCGCGTCCAACGCGTCGACGGTGACGCTCGACATCTACGCCGGTAGCGCGAGCGAGCCAGGCGCGCGGCCGATCCGCCACTATTCGAGCGCGGACAAAGCCGAACCCGCCGATCCCGCGACGGCGCCAGTACCGACCTATTGGTATCGCGCGCCGCAAACGCTCGCGACCACGCCGGGGCTGCATCGGTTCACGTGGGACGTGCACTATCAGTCGGTCGCGAACGTCGGTGGACGCGGTGGGCTGCCAATCGCTGCGGTTCCCTTCGACACGGTTGCCGCGCCGACCGCACCGTGGGCTGCGCCGGGACAGTACACGGTCAAATTGACCGTCGACGGCAAGAGCTACACGCAGCCGCTGACGCTGAAGATGGATCCGCGCGTCAAGACACCAATGCTGGGGCTGCAGCAGCAGTTCACGTTGTCGAAGCAGATGTACGACGGGATGATCGCCGCGCAAAAATCGCTCGAGGAAATCCGCGCCGCGCGGCAACAAAACGCGAACGACGAAAAATTGCGCGCGCTCGAGGGTCAGCCGGCCGGCCGCGGCGCCGCCGTCGAAGGGCCCGAGTCGTTCAGCAGCATTATCGGATCGATGAATCAGTTGATGGGTCTGCTGCAAGGCGCCGACGTGACGCCGACGTCGCAGCTCGTCGCGGCGGTCGCGGATCGACGCGCGAAGCTCGCGAAGCTGCAGGCGGATTGGGCGGCGCTGAAGCGACAACTGCGCTAAGATTCGCGCGTGCCGGACCTCGTCGGTCGAACCCTGGGCCACTATCACATCGTCGAGGAAATCAGCCGCGGCGGCATGGGCGTCGTGTACCGCGCGGTCGACACCAAACTGCATCGTGACGTCGCGCTGAAAGTCCTGCCGCCCGATCTCGTGTCCGATACGGCGCGGCGCGAGCGGTTCGTGACCGAGGCGCGCGCGGCCTCCTCGATCGAGCATCCCCACATCGCCGTGATCCACGCGATCGACGAAGCGGATGGCGTCAGCTTCATCGCGATGGAGCTGGTGCGCGGCGAGAAACTGTCGGACGTGCTCGCGCGGGGGCCCCTGGCGCCCGCACGCGCGCTCGAACTCGCCGTCGAAGTGGCCGAAGGCCTCGCACGCGCCCACGACAAAGGCGTCGTCCATCGGGATCTGAAGCCGGCGAACGTCATGCTGACCGAGGACGGTCACGCGAAGATCATCGACTTCGGCCTCGCGAAGCTCGTCGACGCGTTGAGCGGCGACTCCGGCGGACAAACGGTGCTCAAGAACGAGACCGATCCGGGAATGGTGCTCGGCACCGTCAGCTACATGTCGCCGGAGCAGGCGCGCGGCGGCAGGGTCGATCACCGGAGCGACGTCTTCAGCTTCGGCATTCTTCTGCACGAGATGCTGACCGGACGTCCGCCGTTCCGGGGCAACACCGGCATCGACACGATGCATGCGATTCTCCACGACCCGGTGCCGCCGCTCCCTCCGCTCGGCGGGACGGTCACCGCCGACGTGCAGCGCATCCTCGAAAAGTGTCTCGCGAAAGATCCGGCCGAACGCTACCAGGGCATGCGCGATATCGTCGTGGATCTTCGCGGCGCGCGCAGACGCCTCGACACGACCTCGCATCTGCCGGCGCCAGGTGCGTCGGCCGAGCGCGTCATGTTCGCGCGCCAGTGGGTCTACGCGGGCGCCGCGATCCTGGTGCTCGCCCTCGTCGGCGTCGGCGCGCTGCGCGCCCGGCTCGCGCCACCGAAGTCATCGGCGGCCGACGCATCCAGCGGCAAACCGTCGGTCGCGGTCCTCTACTTCGAGAACAACACCGGCAACGCGCAGCTGGATTGGCTCCGCACCGGATTGACCGACATGCTCGTCACCGACCTGTCGCAGTCACCGGACGTGGAGGTGCTGCCGACCGATCGCCTCGTGCAGATCCTGGGCGACATGAAGCACCAGGACGATCGGGCGATCTCGTTCGACACGGTGCAGGAAATCGCGAGACGCGCGGGCGTGCGCACCGTTGTTCTCGGCAGCTACGTGAAGGCCGGCGACACCATCCGCATCAATCTCAAGCTGCAGGATGCGGCCAGCGGCAAGCTGGTCACGACCGAGCGCGTCGACGCGGCGGGGGAATCGAACCTGCTGCCGATGGTCGACGACCTCACGAAGCGGATCAAATCGAAGTTCGCGCTGCCGGGCAGCGTCGATCCGACCAAAGGCCTGATTACCTCGCCGATCGTCGTGTCCACGTCGATCGGCAACTCGGTCGATCGCGACCTCAAGGACGTGACGACCTCGTCGATCGACGCCTATCGGTACTACGCCGAGGGGATCAACCTGCACGAGCGGTCGCGAGATATCGAAGCGATTCCGCTGCTCGAGAAGGCCGTCGAGATCGATCCGAACTTCGCGATGGCGCTGACGAAGCTGGCCGTCGTCCACGGCAACCTGGGACATGCGGCCAAGCAACTCGACTACGCGAAACGCGCATTCGAACACGTCGACCACCTGACGTCGCGCGAGCGCTACTACGTCGAGGGCTATCGCTATCAGCTCGACACCGTCACCTTCGACAAGTCCATTGCTGCGTACAAGAAGGCGCTGGAGTTGTATCCCGACCACGCGTCGGCGCGTCACAACCTCGCCACGATCTACAGCGTGATGGAACGGTACGACGACGCGGTCAAGAACTTCGAAGAGCTGCGACGACGCGGCATGACGTTTCCGGTGTCGTACGGATCGCTTGCCGACTCGTACGCATCGCTCGGCCAATTCGACAAGGCGTACGAAGTCGATCGCGAGTTCGTCGAGCGCAACGGCGACAGCGCGCAAGGGTACGTGCAGCTCGCCGCGTTGTTCGCCCGCGGCGGCCGCTACGACGAGGCCCTCGCCGCGGCCGACAAATCACAAGCGCTCGACCCCGGCAACCCGCGCCCGGATACTGTTCGCGTCTCGATTTTCACGGTGCGCGAACAGTGGGCCGACCTGGACGCGGCGATCGGGCGGCTCCAGAAGTCGACCGACGCGACGGTCCGCGCGACGGCGGTCATCAACCGCGGGAACATAGCGCTGTTCCACGGTCACAGCGCCGAGGCGATGGCGGCGTTCGACCAGGCCGCCAAGCTGGCCGGCGAACGCGGCGGGAACCAGACGGCCGCCGCTCACGCAAACATGGCGAACGTCCTGCTCGCACGCAACCAGAACGCGGACGCGAACGTCGAAGCGCAACGCGCGTACGAGGCGGTCGGCAACCGCGGGCCGCAGCAGGGAAATTCGCAGACGCTGCTCGGCGTGGCGCAGATGCGCATCGGCCACAGCGTCGACGCCGCAAAAACCGTCGAGCGCCTCGGCGGCCAGGCAGCGATCGCGAACATCCCGGCGCTGACGCGTCAGCACAAGCTGCTCGTCGGCCGGCTCGCGCTGGAGCGCCACGACGTCGCCGCGGCGATCGCAGCACTGCGCGAGGCCGAATCGATGCTGGCGCCCGTGCCGGTACCGCAGCCCGCGGTCAGCGGCATCGGCATCTGGTTCTGGCTCGGCGTTGCACACCTGACGAACCACAACGACGCGGAGGCGGCGGCGCGCTTCCAGCGCATTCTCGACAGCGGCGTCATGCACGCCCCGACGCCCATCGAGTACGTCCAGAGCCTCTACTTCCTGGGCCAGATCAACGAGCGCACAGGCGATCATGCAAAGGCGGCGGACTACTACCG
>DASREL010000001.1:0-22897 GCA_035652075.1 Vicinamibacterales bacterium | reverse complement strand
AATGACCACGATGAGCGTCAGCGACAGCCACGTCGGGATCTCGAGGCTGACGTATCCGGCACTATGCAGAAATTCGACCAGCAGCTTCAGCCCGACCCACGCGATGATGACGAACGCGCCATCGACCAGCGGCGGGTACCGTTCCACGATCGAGAGTAACTGGCCGATCAGCAGCCGCATCATCACGATCCCGAGAAAACCGCCCGAGATCACGACCCACGTCTTCGGTGACATGGCGACGCCGACGAGGATCGAGTCGATCGCGAAGACGATGTCAGTCAGCTCGACCTTCACGACGGTCGACCAGAACGGCGTCAGCCCAAGCAGCGACGTCGCCGGTTTCGGCGTCCGCCGTTCTTCGGCCGATTGGCCGCTGCCGAAGTGGTCGTAGACGAGGTACAGCAAGTAACCGCCGCCAACCAGCTTCACCCACCACAACCTGATGAGGTAAATCGCGAGGAGCGTCGCGATGCCGCGAAAGAAGAACGCGCCGAGCATGCCGTACCGCAGTGCCTTGCGCTGCTGACGCTGAGGAAGGCCGAGGACGAGCACCGCCAGCACCATCGCGTTGTCGACGCTGAGCATCCCCTCGAGCGCGACCAGGAGGCCGATGGTGACGAAATCCGCCGGATGGATCACTTGTTGGATATTACCGCGCCTTGACACGAATCGTATCAAGGTCTATAGTTGGATCACTGCAAGGTTCCGGTATGCCCTTCGAGCAAGACCTTTACTTCATCAGCATGGCGGCGCAGCTTCTGGGGATGCATCCGCAGACGCTCCGCAAGTACGAGCGGCTCGGCCTCGTGCAGCCGACGCGCACGATCGGCAGCATGCGCCTCTACTCGCGCGAAGAGATCGAACGGCTGCGGCTGATCAAGCGGTTGGTCGACGACGGCGGGATCAACCTCGCAGGGGTGCAACGATTGCTGTCGATAGCCGAGGTGGTGCAGCGCTTGCGTCCGCTGATGCGGGAAGACGCATTGTCGGCACGCGACGCCAGGCGGCGCCTCGTGCAGGAACTCGATGAACTGACTCGAGTTTTAGGACTCGATTAATGGACTTCAAAGACTATTACGCAACGCTCGGCGTCGCGAAGACGGCAACGCCAAAAGAGCTGAAGCAGGCGTATCGCAAGCTGGCGCGGAAGTTCCACCCCGACGTCAACCCGAACGATAAGTCTGCCGAGACGAAGTTCAAGGAGATCAACGAGGCGTACGAGGTCCTGGGCGATCCCGACAAGCGCAAGAAGTACGACGAACTCGGCGCGAACTGGAAAGCGTACGAGCGGTCTGGCGCGCCGGGCGGCGGTCCGTTTGGCGGATTCGATCCGAGCCAGTTCGGCGGTGGCGGCTGGGACGTGCATTTCGGGCAGGGCGCAGGCAGCGGCGCTGGCGGCGGCTACCGCACGATGACCGAAGACGAAATGCGCGACATGTTCGGCGACGGCAATCCGTTCTCGGACTTCTTTCAGACGTTCTTTGGCGGGCAGTCGCGGGGTGCCGCTGACGCGCAGCGTCGCGGTCGCGGGGCGCGCGCTCGCAGCGCGCACGCGGGCCGCGACGTGGAAAGCGAGATCGAACTCGGTCTCGACGAGGCCTATAACGGAGCGACGCGCAGCGTCACGCTGACGCACGACGGACAGTCCCGCACCGTCGACCTACGAATTCCTGCCGGCGTCGACGAAGGCTCGCGCGTCCGCGTCAGCGGCGAAGGCGAACGCGGCACCGGCGGCGCCAAGTCGGGCGATTTATTTCTGCGGGTCAGGCTCGGGAAGCATCACCGCTTCGAGCGCAAAGGCAAGGACCTGTACGTCCGCGTCCAAGTGCCGTTGACGACGGCCGTGCTTGGCGGGGAAGTCCCGATCAGAACACTCGGCGGAAAAGATATCCGGTTGAAGGTGCCGGAAACGACACAGAACGGCCAGGTCTTCCGGTTGAAAGGCCATGGCATGCCGGTGCTCGGCAAGAAGGACGAGCACGGCGATTTGTATGCGACCGTCGAGGTCCATCTGCCGACGCACTTGTCGCCGTTGCAGCGGATTCACTTCGAGGAATTGCAGAAGCTGGAAAAAGGGGCGGCGTAGCCGTGAACATCAACAAATACACCGAAAAAGGACGAGAGGCGGTCGCCGCGGCGATCGAGCTCGCGCGAAAAGACAATCATCCGCAGGTCGAGCCGGAGCATCTACTGCTCGCGCTCGTCGAGCAACGCGAAGGCATCGTTCCGGAACTGCTCCGCAAAGCGCAGGTCGATCCCGCGACGATCGCCAGCGCGACACGCGACCTGATCAAGAAATTCCCGTCGGCGTACGGCGGATCCGAGCCGTCGCTGTCGCCGCGCCTCCGTACGGTCACCGATCAGGCGCAAGCCGAAGCCGATCGCCTGAAGGACGAATACGTCAGCACGGAACACCTGTTCATCGCGATCGCTGACGAAACGGGGCGCTCCCCCGCCGCGCAGATGCTGAAGCAGCGCGGCGTCACGCGCGACACCATCCTGCAGTGGATGACGAGCGTGCGCGGCTCGCAGCGGATCACGAACGAGAACCCCGAGGCAACGTACCAAGCGCTCGAGCGCTACGGCCGCGATCTGACGGAGCTCGCGCGGAAGGGCAAGCTCGATCCGGTCATTGGACGTGACGAAGAGATCCGTCGCGTCATTCAAGTCCTGTCACGCCGCACGAAGAACAACCCGGTCCTCATCGGCGAACCCGGCGTCGGCAAGACCGCCATCGTCGAAGGCCTGGCGCGGCGCATCGTCGACAAGGACGTGCCCGAAGGGCTCAAGGACAAGACGATCTTCGCGCTCGACATGGGCTCGCTCGTCGCCGGCGCGAAGTACCGCGGTGAGTTCGAGGAGCGGCTGAAGGCGGTCCTGAAGGAGATCTCGGACTCGGCCGGCCGCATCATCCTGTTCATCGACGAGTTGCACACGGTCGTCGGCGCGGGCGCCGCCGAAGGTGCGATGGACGCGTCGCAGATGTTGAAGCCGATGCTCGCGCGCGGCGAACTGCATACGATCGGCGCCACGACGCTCGACGAATACCGCAAGTACATCGAGAAGGACGCGGCGCTCGAGCGGCGTTTCCAACCGGTGCTCGTCGGCGAACCGACCGTCGAGGACACGATCAGCATCCTGCGCGGACTCCGCGAGCGCTACGAGGTCCATCACAAGGTGAAGCTGAAGGACTCGGCGCTCGTCGCGGCGGCCGTCCTCTCGAACCGTTACATCTCGGACCGGTTCCTGCCCGACAAGGCGATCGATCTCGTCGACGAAGCGGCCTCCAAGCTGCGGACCGAAATCGACTCGATGCCGGCGGAGCTGGACGAAGTCCGGCGGCGCGTGATGCAGCTCGAGATCGAGCGCGAAGCGCTGCGCAAAGAGAAGGACAAAGCGTCGAAGGACCGTCTGCAGAAGCTGGAGAAAGAACTCGGCGATCTGAAAGAAGAAGAGAACCGGCTGCAGGCGCAGTGGCAGCGCGAGAAAGCGACGATTTACGGCGCGGCCGACCTGAAGAAACAACTCGAGGACACGAATGCGGCGTTGAAGGATGCCGAACGGCAGGGCGACTACGGCAAGGCGTCCGAGTTGAAGTACTCGCGGATCCCCGAGCTCGAAAAGCAGATTCAGCAAGCGGAGTCGGGCTCAAAAGACGGCGGCGCCCGGATGCTGAAGCTCGAAGTCGACGAGGAAGACATCGCCGACGTCGTCAGCAAGTGGACGCACATCCCTGTCAGCAGACTGATGGAGGGCGAAGTCCAGAAGCTGATTCACATGGAGGATCGCCTGCACAAGCGCGTCATCGGTCAGGACGAGGCCATCAACGGCGTCGCCAACGCGATTCGTCGCGCTCGTGCCGGACTGCAGGACCCGAATCGTCCGCTCGGCAGCTTCCTGTTCCTCGGTTCGACCGGCGTCGGCAAGACCGAGCTCGCCCGCGCGCTCGCGGAATTCCTGTTCGACGACGAACAGGCGATGGTGCGCATCGACATGTCGGAGTACCAGGAGAAACACACGGTCTCGCGGATGATCGGCGCGCCGCCTGGGTACGTCGGCTACGAAGAAGCGGGACAATTGACCGAAGCGGTGCGTCGGCGTCCCTACGCGGTCGTGCTCTTCGACGAAATCGAAAAAGCGCACCCCGAGGTATTGAACGTCCTGCTCCAACTGCTGGATGATGGACGTCTGACGGATGGCAAGGGACGGACGGTCGACTTCCGGAACGCTGTGGTAATCATGACGTCTAACCTGGGCAGTCAGTTCATGACGGGTCCGCTCAACGAAGGCGTCCGGCGCGAAGTGACGGACGCGCTGCGGAGTCACTTCCGGCCGGAGTTCCTGAATCGCATCGACGAGATCGTCTTCTTCCACCCGCTCGAGAAGGAGCACTTGAAGAAAGTGATCGACATCCAGATCGCGGGCCTGATGAAGCGGCTCGAGGAACGGAAGATCCACGTGCAGTTGACCGATGCTGCCAAGGAGCGGCTGGTCGAAGAAGGTTACGATCCGATCTACGGCGCGCGGCCGCTCAAGCGGACGATTCAGCGGCGCGTCCTGGATCCGCTCGCGATGCGCGTCCTCGAGGGCGACTTCCGCGAGGGTGACACGGTGACGGCAGACGCCGGCCGTGACGGGCTAGTATTCGAGAAGGGACACACGGTGCACGCGTAATGCCGGCTACCCCCAAGGGCAATCCTCGGTTCAACCCGCGCGGCGGCGATCGGCGCGGTCAACGCCCGCTCGGCACCCGTCCATCGTCGACGTTGTGGTACGGCCTCGCGTTCCTGCTGCTGCTCGGCCTGGCGCAGATGTACTACCTGACGCCGAACGGCCGCACGGTGCCGTACAGCGATTTCAAGCAGATGGTCAAGAGCGGTCAGGTCGCCGAGATCACCATCAGCGACCAGACCATCCGCGGGACGCTCAAACAAGACGACCCGAAGGGGAAGCAGTTCCAGACGACGCGCGTCGACGATCCGAAGCTGACGGAAGAACTCGAAGCGAAAGGCGTGAAATACACCGGCGAGCCGGTCAATCGGTGGCTGCCGGATCTGCTCGGCTGGGTCGTGCCGCTGGTCTTCTTCATCGGCATCTGGGGCTTCTTCTTCCGCCGCATGGGCGGCGCCGAAGGCGGCGTGATGTCGTTCGCGCGCAGCCGCGCCAAGATTTACGCCGACGACGAGGTGAAAGTTCGGTTTACGGACGTCGCGGGCGCCGACGAGGCGCGCGAAGAGTTGATGGAAGTCGTCGAGTTCCTGAAGAACCCGAAGAAGTACACCAACCTCGGCGGACGGATACCGAAGGGCGTGTTGCTCGTGGGACCGCCGGGAACCGGCAAGACGCTGCTCGCGCGCGCGGTCGCGGGCGAAGCGCACGTTCCGTTCTTCAGCCTCAGCGGATCGGAATTCGTCGAGATGTTCGTCGGCGTCGGCGCCGCACGCATCCGCGATCTCTTCCAGCAGGCCGAAGCCAAGGCGCCGTGCATCGTGTTCATCGACGAGCTCGACGCGCTCGGCAAGGTACGCGTTCAGAGCCCGGTCGGCAGTCACGAAGAACGCGAGCAGACGTTGAATCAGCTGCTCGCCGAGATGGACGGCTTCGATTCGCGTAAGGGCGTCATCATCATGGGCGCGACGAACCGGCCGGAAGTCCTCGACCCTGCGCTGCTCCGCCCCGGCCGATTCGATCGGCAGGTGCTCGTCGACAAACCGGACGTCAAAGGCCGCGAGGACATCCTGCGGATCCACGTCAAGGGGGTGAAGCTGGCAGACGGCGTCGACCTCAAGGTCATCGCTGCGCGGACGGCAGGTTTTGCAGGCGCGGATCTCGCGAACCTCGTCAACGAAGCGGCGCTCCTCGCCGCCCGCAACGACAAGACCGCAGTCGACATGAAAGATTTCGAGTCCGCGATCGACCGCCTGATCGCCGGCCTGGAGAAGAAGCGCGTGATGTCGACGAAAGAACGCGAGATCGTCGCGTACCACGAATCGGGCCACGCGATCGTTGCCAGCACACTGCCGGGCCTCGATCCGGTCCACAAGATCTCGATCGTCCAGCGGGGATTCGGTGCGCTCGGGTACACGATGCAGCTGCCGCTCGAGGATCGTTATCTGATGCAGCGGCGCGACCTCGAAAGCCAGCTCGCAGTGCTGCTCGGTGGACGGACGGCTGAGGAAATCGCGCTCGGCGAGATCTCGACCGGCGCGCAAAACGACCTGCAGCGCGCGACCGACATCGCGCGCGCGATGGTCACCGAGTTCGGCATGAGCGATTCGCTCGGCGCCATCAACTACGACGGCAACAAGCGCGCGCGCTTCCTCGACATTCCGATGCCGCAGGAGCGCGGCCTCTACGCCGAGCAGACCGCTGAAAAGATCGACGCCGAGATCAAGCGGATCGTGACCGACGCGCACAACAAGGCGCGCGAGATCCTCAGCGCGAACCGCGAGAAGCTCGAGTCGGTTACACGCCGTCTGTTGGAAGTCGAGGTGATGGAGGGCGACGAACTTCGTCAGTTGCTCGGTTTTGCCGCGGCGCCCACAGCGTAAGCGCGATCACTGCGCCCGCTAACTGCACGATCACGACAAGCGCGACGCAACCCGGCCAGCCGGCAGCGTTCCACACGCTCGCCGGTGCCGATCCGCCGGCGCTGCCCCCGCTGTAGTAGCACGTCGAATACAAACCCACCGCGAGCGCGCGATCGTTGTTCGTCACCGAGCCGATGTGACTGCTGGTCGTGGTCTGCGCGATGAAGACGCCGGTCGACGCGAGCGCGAGTCCTGCGATGATGACCGGCAGCGACGGCGACAGCGTCAGCAATGCACCCACGGCGCCGATCGTCATCGCGACCGTCATGCCCGTGCGGTGTCCGTACGCATCGATCCACCGTCCACCGAACGGCGTCACTGCCGCGCCCACCAGATACACGACGAATAACCATCCGAGCGCCGCCGTACTGAGGCCGAACGGCGGCGCGGCGAGATAGAACGTGATGTATGTGAACACAGCGACGTTCGTGAACAGCACGCAGAATCCGATCGCGTAGGTCGCCACGAGCGCGCGATTGCGAAGCAGGGCGCCAACGCGGCTATGACTGTGTCTGTTGTAGCGCAGGCCTTCAGGCCTGCCATCGCGCTCGTCCGGCAACGTCCGCCACATCACAGTCGCGGTAACGAGGATGCAGACGCCAATGAACGCGAACGACCAGTGCCAATCGCCGTACGATCCGATCAATCCCGTCGACGCGCGACCGAAGAAGCCGCCGAGGATCGTGCCGGTCATGTACGCCGCTGTTGCGCGACCGCTCTGCTCCGCCGGCCACATCTCGTGGATATACGCGACGGTGCCGGCAAAGATCCCTGGCGTCACGATCCCCTGCACGAACCGCCACGCGATCAACTGCGTCAGCGTCGCCGACGTCGACGCGAGCATCGTCGCAACCGCGAGCAGGAACGCCGACCCGACGATCACGCGTCGCAAGCCGACGACGTCGGCGAGCCGACCGACGAAGGGCGCCGCGATCGCGACCGCGACGGTGGGCGCGGTGACGGTCAGTCCGACTTGGAACGCGGACGCGTGAAACACGCGCGCGAGCAGCGGCAGCAGCGGTTGTGTCGCATAAAGGTTGAGGAACGCGGCCGCGCCTGCGAGCACGACCGGAACGGTAGGCGGGTTCCGCACTGCAGCGTATTTTGGCACTCGCCTTGTAGGATCGCGAACGCATGCGCTGGACATCTGGAGATGGCAGCAACGTCGAGGATGCACGCGGACGGTCCGGGATCGGTTTCGGCGGCGGCGTGCCGCTTGGGCTGGGCGGATTCGTCGTCCTGCTGCTCCTCAGTTGGGCAACAGGGACGAATCTGTTCCAGGTGCTCGGCACCGGTGACGCCACGCCCGCCGAGTCGACTCGTGCCGTCGGCACGGCCGGCCAGGACGATCAGTCGGTCGCCTTCGTCGACGCGGTCATGAAGGACGTGCAGGACACGTGGGAACAACTACTGCCCGGCCGCTATCGGCGTACGCGCGTCGTGTTGTTCACGGACTCGCTCGAATCCGGGTGCGGCCTCGCCCAGTCGGCCACTGGCCCCTTTTACTGTCCCTCGGACAGTCGCGTCTACCTTGATTTGGGTTTCTTCCGCGAACTGCAAGATAAGCTCGGCGCGCCTGGTGACTTCGCACGCGCTTACGTCATCGCGCACGAAGTCGGGCATCACGTCCAGCACCTCATGGACATCGAAGGCCCCTCGGTCGCGATCGAACTGCAGGCCGACTGCTTCGCCGGCGTCTGGGGACACGCCGCCTCGCAGCCAGGGCGTGCATCGCAGGGGAAAGTCGAACTCGACCCTGGCGACGCAGAGGAAGGCCTGAACGCCGCATCCGCCATCGGCGACGACCGGCTCCAGCGCATGGCGACGGGGCATGTATCGCCCGATAAGTTCACCCACGGCAGCTCAGCTCAGCGGGTGTCCTGGTTCCGGCGCGGACTCGAATCGGGCCGGCCGACCGCGTGCGACACCATGTCCTCTACTGACCGTTAAAATGCGCTAAAATCGACCGCATGCTTTGGAAGTCCGCTCTGTTCACCCTTGTCCTTGTGGCTGGTGCGTCTGCCGGCGCCTTTGCGCAAGATACCCAGGATCCGGAGACCACCCGTGTGCCTGAGGAACAGGTGATGGACCTCGCCGAAACGGCGATGTTGGACCTGCAGACGACGTGGCAGCAGCTGTTGCCGGAGGCGTACCAGCCAACGAGTGTCGTGCTCTACCGCGACACGCTCGAGGGCAGCTGCGGCGATACGACGTCGCTCGCCGGCGGGCCGTTCTATTGCTCGTCGGATGCGTCCACGTACATGGACCTTGGCTTCGTTCACGATCTGAAGTCGGCGTTTCCGACCGTCGCGGACTTTGGCGAGGCGTACATCGTCGGACACGAAATGGGTCACCACATTCAGAAGCTTCTTGGCGCGCAAGGCGCTGCAAGCGATCTCGAACTGCAAGCGGACTGCTACGCCGGCGTCTGGGCCGCGGTCGCGAGCCAGGCCGGGCGTGCGGACCAGGGACTCATCCAACTCGATCCCGCGCAGGCCGACGACGCGCTGAACGCCGTCGCCGCGACGGGCAACGCACGCTTCTCCGTGATGTCGACCGGCGCCGTCGCACCGGAGACGTTTACGCACGCCGCGCCGGAACAGCGCGCCGCGTCATTCCATGCCGGTTTCGATGGCGGCGTCGCAGCCTGCAGCATCCAATCCACCGCGCGCTAGCGTATGATCCGGGCCATGAAAATGACCTCGCGTCTTTCATGGCTCGTCGCTGGATTTCTGATCTCGCTTCCCTGTTTTGCCGCCAGTCAGGATCCGACGCAGGCCCCGCCGAACGAGGCGCCGATGACTGCGGACCACAAGCGGCTGCAGCCTGAAGAAGCCTACAGCGACACGAACGTCACGCTGTTCGGCGATCCGAACAAGCCGGGCATGTACATCATCCGGAATCACTTCAAATCCGGCACGATGAGCCACCCGCACTATCACGATCAGGATCGATTTGTAACGGTGATCAAAGGCACGTGGTGGACCGGCGAAGGCGACAAGTTCGCGCCCGAGACTGCGGTGCCGATCAAAGCCGGCGGGATGATGTTTCACCCGGCCGGCTATCACCACTACGATGGATCGAAGCCCGGAACCGAGGACGTGATCGTCCAGATCATGGGCATGGGACCGGTGAAGACGGTCCAGACGGAAATCAAATAGCGGGCTTGTCGCCGCTGGCCGGGACCGCAGCCTCGGCCGCGGCGAATCCGATCTTGGAGTGCGTGCCGTCGCAGAACGGCTTGTTCGTCGACGCACCGCACCGGCACAGCGCGAACGGCCGCTTCGGAATCTGATATTCGTTGCCGTTCCAGTCGACGAGCTTGACGTCGTCGCCTTCCACCCGATACGAACCGTTCTGCCGAACCGTAATCGTCGCCATCCGCTACCCCATTTTCTGCATTGAGGACAGGAAGTCCGCGTTGTTTTTCGTCTTCGACATCTTGTCGAGAAGCAATTCCATTGCCTCGACCGGCGACAGCGGTCCGAGCACCTTCCGCAGGACCCAGATCCGGTTGAGATCTTCGCGCGGGATCAGCAGTTCTTCCTTGCGCGTGCCGCTCTTCTGCAGCTCGATCGACGGGAAGACGCGCTTGTCGGTCAGCTTGCGGTCCAGGTGGATTTCCATATTGCCGGTTCCCTTGAACTCTTCGAAGATGACGTCGTCCATGCGCGACCCGGTGTCGATGAGGGCCGTTGCCATGATCGTCAGCGAGCCGCCCTCTTCGATGTTGCGCGCCGCGCCGAAGAAGCGTTTCGGTTTCTGGAGCGCGTTCGAATCGAGACCGCCTGAGAGCACCTTGCCCGACGGCGGGATGACCGTGTTGTACGCGCGCGCAAGGCGCGTGATCGAGTCGAGCAGGATCAGGACGTCCTTCTTGTGCTCGACGAGCCGCTTCGCCTTCTCGATGACCATCTCGGCGACCTGCACGTGCCGCTGCGCCGGTTCGTCGAACGTCGACGAGATCACTTCTCCATCCACGGAGCGCTGCATGTCGGTGACTTCTTCGGGCCGCTCGTCGATGAGCAGCACGATCAAGTACACCTCCGGATGATTCTTGGAGACCGATTGCGCGATGCTCTGGAGGAGCATCGTCTTGCCGGTGCGCGGCGGCGCCACGATTAGTCCGCGCTGACCCTTGCCGATCGGCGTCCAGAGATCCATCACGCGCGCCGAGAGATTCTCGGGCGTCGTCTCGAGCGTCAGGCGTTCCTGCGGGTACAGCGGCGTCAGGTTTTCGAAGAACAGCTTGTCGCGCGCCTGCTCCGGCGCTTCGAAGTTGACCGCTTCGACTTTGATGAGCGCAAAGTAGCGCTCCCCTTCCTTCGGCGGACGAATCTGACCGCTGACGGTGTCGCCCGTCTGCAGATCGAACTTGCGAATCTGCGACGGCGACACGTAGATGTCGTCCGGGCCGGGAAGGTAGTTGTAGTCGGGCGCCCGCAGGAAACCGAATCCGTCCGGCAGCACTTCGAGCACGCCTTCGGAGAAGATGAAGCCGCTCATCTCCGTCTGCGCTTTCAGGATCTGGAAGATCAGCTCCTGCTTGCGCATGCCGGTCGCGCCGCTCACGTTGAGATCCTTCGCGACCTGGGTGAGCTTCTGGATGCTCATGTCCTTCAGGTCGGTGATGTTCAAGCGCTTTTGTGCGGGTGGCGCCGGCGCGTCAGCCTGCAACGGCCCCTGCTGACTGCTTTTCGTTTGTTGTTCGGGATTGGTTGTCTGTTCGGCGGCGGGGGCTGGTGGGGTCTCTGGCGTTGAAGGACCGTTACCAGTCCGCGCCGGCCCGTGGCGCTTGGGATTCGGCATGATTTTTCGTCAGTCTATCAAAATCGATAGGGGTTCTCGCCGTGGGCGATGATGCTGCACGCCACGATCGGCTTGAGGCCGAGCGCGCGTGCGTGAGCCTCGATGCCGTCGCCGTCGGCACCGGGATTTAACCACACTTCGGCGATGCCTTTCCGGGCGACCTCGTCGAGCACGCGTTCCCCGATGTCCGGCGGCACGTAGAACGTGGCCATGTCGATCGGTCCGGGCACGTCCAGCACCGACGCGTACGTCTTCAGCCCTTCGACTTCGGCTTCGTTCGGGTTGATCGGGATGACCGTATGGCCTTGGTGTTGAAACGCGCGAAGTGCGCGATTACCGAACTTCTGGCGATTGCTCGACGCGCCGATGACGGCGACCACTTTAGGCATACGCGGTTTTCGGCGCGCGCGCCTGCACGAATTCGACGATGCGGCGGCTGCCTTCTTTCAGGTTCTCCATCGACGTGGCGTACGAAATGCGCATGAAGCCGGGCGCATCGAATGCTTCACCGGGCGTCACCGCCACGCGAGCTTCTTGCAAGAGTGCGTCCGCGAAGTCGAGCGACGTGCGGAAACCATCCACCGACAGCGCCTCGCTGATATCCACGAACATGTAGAACGCCCCGGCCGGCTTGCGGCACTTCAGCCGTGGATCGACCGTCAACCACGCGTGCAGTTGATCGCGACGCTTGCGGTATTCGTCGAGCATGGCCTTGACGGGCGCCTGGGATCCGGTGAGCGCCTCGACCGCAGCTTTTTGCGTAATCGACGTCACGTTTGACGTTTCGTGGCTCTGCAGTGCCGTCTGGGCTGCGATCGCCTGAGCCGGCCCGAGCGACCAGCCGCAGCGCCACCCGGTCATCGCGTACGCCTTCGACGAGGATCCGCAGAGCACCGTTAGATCGCGAGCCTTGCTCGTCAGCAGCGCCGGCAGGTTGTGCGGCACCTCGTCGTAGATCAATTTCTCGTAGCACAGATCGACGACGATCCAGATGTTCTTCTGCACGGCCGCGTCCGCGATCGACGCGAGTTCCGGCTCGCCGATCAGGGCGCCCGTCGGGTTGCACGGCGAGTTGATGATGATTCCACGCGTGCGCGGCGTCACCGCGTCGAGGATCGTTTTCGCGTTGATCGCAAATCCGTCCTCGGCGTACGTTCGCGCGAGGACCGGCGTCGCCTCGGCGAGCTTGATCTGCTCGGTCAGCGTCGGCCAGTACGGCGCGTGCGTGATTACTTCGTCGCCCGCGCCGAACAGCGTCATCGCCGTGTTGTAGAGCGCCTGCTTGCCGCCCGCGGTGACGATCACTTCGTTTTCTTTGTACTCGACGCCGTAATCGGTCTTGTAGCGATTGCAGATCGCGCGCTTGAGATCGACGATCCCTCCGACCGGCGTGTAGCGGGTGAAGTCGTGGTCCAGCGCGTCCACCGCCGCCTGTTTGACCGCCGCCGGCGTGGCGAAATCGGGTTCGCCCGCGCCGAAGTCGATGACTTCGACCCCTTCGCGGCGCAGTCGATCGACCGTTGCCGTCACCTTCATGGTCGGCGAGCTCGAAATCCGGGATGTGCGATCCGCAAGCTTCATGTGCTTACACCTTCTGACGCAGGCGCTGCTCGACGAGATCCGGCACGAGGCCGTGCACGCGGCCGCCGAGCGCGAAGACTTCTTTGATCAATCGCGAACTGATGTAGGTGTACTGCTCGGCCGGCATCATGAACACCGTCTCGATCGTCGCGTTGAGCCGCTGGTTCATGAGCGCCATCTGGAATTCGAATTCGAAGTCGGACACGGCGCGCAGTCCGCGGACGATCACCTGTGCGTTCCGCCTGGCGACGTAATCGACGAGCAATCCGTTGAACGTGTCGACTTCGACGTTCTTCTGGTCCTTGAACACCTCGCGTGCGATTTCGACGCGCTCGGCCATCGAGAACAGCGGCGACTTCTCGGCGTTCACCAGGATCGCGACGATGATGCGATCGAAGAGCCGCGCGCCACGCAGGATGATGTCGACGTGACCGTTCGTGAGGGGATCGAACGAGCCGGGATAAACCGCTAAGGTGGACATGAATAAAACGCCAGCGCGGAGTCGCCTGAGAGAACTTCGCGCGTCCGGTGCAGTTCGCCAACCGACGCCGGCGTCGCGTGCCGCCGGGCGTGTTCGAGCACTAACGTACCGTTGGCCGCTACCAGTGTCGCGACCGTTGCCAGGATCGGCTCGGCAGCGGCGTCGTACGGCGGATCCAGCAGCACGAGATCGAAGGATGCCGCGGCGAGTTCTGTCGCGGCGCGATCGATCCCGGCGCGAATAATAGCATAGCGATCGGCGACGCCGCAGGATGCGAGGTTCTCAGCGATCAGCGATTGCGCGCGTCGATCGCGCTCCACGAACGTCACATGCGCCGCGCCGCGACTGAGCGCCTCAATCCCGACCGCGCCGGTGCCCGCATACCCGTCCAGCACGCGCGCGCCGTCGATCACAGGCGCGAGGATGTTGAAGAGTGTCTCGCGCAGCTTGTCCGACGTCGGACGCAGGCCGTCCCAGGTCGGGGCTTTCAGCCGTCTCCCTTTCAGCGTACCGGCAATAACGCGCACGTGCTCACCACGAAGCTCACGAAAGACACGAAGCTCACGAAAACCCTTCCTATTATCCTCGTGCGTTTCGTGGTCTTCGTGATCTTCGTGCTTGTTAACCCACTTCGATCAATTTGAACCGCGCCTCCCAGGTTGTCATCAGGTTGTCTCGCGCGGCCGGTGTCGGCGCCGCTTTGTCGATCCACCCCTCGGCTTCGCGTCGCGCGTCGTCGAGCAGCTCGCGATCGCGCACCAGATCGATGAGCCTGAAGGTCGGCAAGCCCGCCTGGCGCGTGCCAAAGAAGTCGCCGGGACCGCGCAGCTGCAGGTCGCGTTCGGCAATTTCGAATCCATCGGTCGTGTCCGTCATCGCCTTCAGGCGCTCGCGTGCCTCGTCGGAGAGCGGCGACTGATACACGAGAAATGCGTACGACTGGTGCACGTCGCGGCCGACACGACCGCGCAGCTGGTGCAGCTGCGATAACCCGAACCGCTCCGCATGCTCGACGATCATGACGCTGGCGTTGGGCACGTCGATCCCGACTTCCACGACCGTCGTCGACACCAGGATGTCGATCTCGCGCGCGGCGAACGCCTTCATCACGCGATCCTTCGCGTCCGCCTTCATGCGGCCGTGCAGGAGACCGACGCGGTACTGCGGAAAGACCTGTGCCTGCAGCGTGTCGGCCATCTCCGTCGCCGCTTTCACGTCGACTTTCGCCGATTCCTCGACGAGCGGATAGATCACGTAGACCTGACGCCCTTCGTCGAGCCGCCCACGCACGAACTCATAAATCTCCTCCCGTCGTGACTCGGGTTTCGCCGTCGTCTTGATCGGCAGTCGTCCTGCCGGCAGTTCGCGGATCATCGACACGTCGAGATCGCCGTAGAGCGTCAACGCCAGGGTGCGTGGAATCGGTGTGGCCGTCATGACCAGCACATCGGGATGAAGACCCTTCTCGCGCAGCGTCGCGCGCTGCATGACCCCGAACCGATGCTGCTCGTCGATGACGACGAGTCCCAGCTGCTTGAAGGTGACGCCGCCCTGCACGAGCGCGTGCGTGCCGACGACGAGATCGATCGAGCCGCCTTCGATTTCGGCGAGATGCTCGCGTCGTGCGGCAGCCGATGTCGAGCCGGTGAGCAGCGCGACGCGGAAACGCGACTGCTGCAGCAGCCGCGAGATGTTGACGAAGTGCTGCTCGGCGAGGATCTCGGTCGGCGCCATGAACGCCACCTGCAGTCCGTTTTCCATCTCGACGAGCGCGGCGAGCAGCGCGACGATCGTCTTCCCCGCGCCGACGTCGCCTTGCAGCAGCCGGTTCATCGGCTGCGGACGCTGCAGGTCGTCGACGATTTCTTTCAACGCCTGTTTCTGACCGTTCGTCAGTTTGAACGGCAGCACCCTGCGAGCCGACTCTCGAATTCGATCGTCGACCGTGACGGACACCGCCTTTCGTTCGGCCGCCGCGGATCGGCGGCGCGCAAGGACGCCGAGCTGAAACAGGAACGCCTCTTCGAAGATCAGACGCTGCTGCGCCTTCGTCGCGTATCGATTGAGCGCCTCGATCGAGACGTCGCTCGGTGGAAAGTGCGTCGCGTGCAGCGCCGCGAGGCGCGTCGGCATCTGCAGCCTCACGCGGATCTCGTCGGGCAAGTGTTCCGGCAGTTCGGACGGGAGCTTCTGCAGCGCCTCGAACACGAGTCGACGCTGCATCTTCGGCGTCACGCCGCCGGTCTTCTCGTACACCGGCACGATGCGTCCCGTGTGGAGCGTTTCGGCGTCCTCGTCGTCGAGAATCTCGTACTGCGGATTCAGGAGTTGCAGGCCGCCGCCGCCGTACATCTCCACCGCCCCGTAGAGGACGACGTGCTGTCCGCGCTCGAAGACATCTTTCAGGAAGGGCTGGTTCAGCCACACCGCCCGGATCGACTTCGTTCCGTCGTCGACCGCCGCTTCGTAGATCTTGAATCCGGGGCGACGCGTCGAGCGGAGGCCGCACGCGAGGATGCGTCCGCTGATCGACGCCGGACGTCCAGGTTTGAGCGAGGCGATGGACTGAAGGCGGCTGCGATCTTCGTAGCGGATCGGAAAGCGATACAGGAGATCTTCGATGGTGACGAGGCCGGATTTCTCGAGGTCCGCGGCGCGGCGGGGACCGACGCCTTTCAGATACTGCAGGTGCGTCGAGAGCACCTCGTCCGCGGTCATTGAATGATTATCGCTTGCCCTCGTTCGACCTGGATCTCACGGATGCGCGACGGGAGTGCAAACGGATCGTCGAGCCCGAGGCCCGACGGCTTCGCCGGCGTCCGTGTGTAGTAGCTGACGATTTCCTGGAGCACGAGCTTCGGGATCGGCACACCTGCGATCGCGGCGGTTTCGAGGATGAACTGCCCGTTACCGTTCGACGTCTTGAGCGTCCCCGTCGCCGTCACGGGCAGCCGACCCGTCAAGTAGCTCGTGGGATCGAAGAGGCTGGTGGCGTTCTTCGCCTTGCGGACCGCGTCGAGATCGACCACCGCACGCCCCGATACACGGCCCGCGCCGAGTATCGTCACCGACGGTTCGACCACACCGGCGGGCAACTGATCTTTGGAGTCAAACGCGAGGTACGAGTTGACCTCGGCTTCGCTGACCACGGTACGGCGCCCTTGTTTGGTCGGTCTCGCCGCGTGCGCGTTGATCAGATCGACTTTCTGACGCAGGACCGCCGCATCACGCTTCGTGGGGCCTGCGGCCAGAAGCACCGTGGCACCCAGCACCATCGCACCCAGCACCATCGCACCTAGCACCATCGCACCCAAAGCACCGTGCACCCGGCACCTTGCACCCTGCACGACTCTATTCTAGTGCTGCTGCTGTTTTCGATTCTGACGCGCCCGTGTGACCAACTCGAGCTTCCGCCGTTCCATGTTCTCCTCGAACACGCGGAACTTGGCCTGCTGCCGCGCATCGAGGACCTGATCGACTGCGTCCGCGGCTTTCTTGATCTCCAGCTGATTGCGCGCGTCGGCGTCCTGCAGGGACTTCACGCGGTCTTTCAGTTGCGCTTCGTCGGGCTGCGCCTGCTGCAGCATCATGCGCATTTCCTGCACGAGGCGGGCGTGCTCGTTGAGGGCTTTTCGACGGATGTCTTGCAGCGCCTTGAACCGCGTCAGGAACTGCGGAAACTGATCGTCGCTGATTTGGAGCTGCTGCTGTGCCTGCAGAAGTGCGTACGAGTCGAACATGCGCTGGATCTCGGCGGGGCTGACGCCCTGTTCGACCGCCGACTCCGGATTCGCGCCCCGGCGCCCTTGCGCAAACGCTGGCGCCGCGCACAACGCACACATGACGACGATAGCGAGTCTAGTCACCGGTGTTGGCCATCTCTTCCTTCAGGATGCGATGGAGCTCCTGCAACTCGCCCTCCGACATGTGTGTGACCTCGTGCTCGGCGCTGCCCTGCCCGGTCAGTCCGGCCGCTTTCGCATCATCGAGGTCGAAATCGCCGGCAAGGTCCGCCACGAGATTGAACGACGAATCATCAGGCAAGGCAGCTGATGGCGGTGGCGGGTGCGCGATAAAGACCATCGATGGTGGCGACGGCAGCGTGGACGAATCCATCAGGCGCGCGGTCAGCATACCGAACACGATCATCGCCGGCGCAAGGCCGAGCGCAATCGGGACGCGGAAGCGCGCCCAGATCCATCGCCACGTGTTGCCTTCCGGTGTTGCAGCGATCGCGTCGCGGACGCGCACCGAGAAGTGATTCCAGAACAGCGGTGACGGTTCCGGAACCTCCACGCCCGCCGCCATCGACATCGTCGAGCGGAGATCCGCCACTTGCGTCCGGCACATCTCGCACGCCGTCAGATGCGGAAACGCAGACAGCGGCCGTGTTCCTTCCGCGATGTCGATTAGTTCGTCTGGCTGCAGATGCATGGCTCTAGATCTCGTCGCCGATCAATTTTTTCAAGTTCCCGAGCGCGTGAAAGAAGTTCGCTTTCACCGCGCCAACCGAGCTGCCGAGAATGTCTGCGATCTCCTGATGCGACATCTCGTGATACGTCCGGAGAATCAACGTCGCGCGCTGCTTCTCGGGCAACTTCGCGATCGCCGCCCGGACGCGCGCATCCCGTTCCGCTTTCAGGACACGATCGGCCGGCGAGTCGTTCCGGACGTCGACAAACGCTTCATCTTCGATCGGTTCGTTCTTCTGGTCGAGCGGCGATTTCGCGCTCACCCGATTCAGGCAGACGTTGACCCCAATCCGATGCAACCACGTCGCCACCGAGGCCTGCCCTCGAAAGTTCTTCAGGCCGCGAAACGCCCGCAGGAAGACATCTTGCGAAAGGTCTGCCGCATCCTCGTGGTTGTTGACGAACCGGTAGCACAGCAGATAAATCGTCCGCCGGTGCCGCTCCACAATCAGATCGAAGGCACCCGGTTCCCCAGCAAGCGCCGCGGCGACGAGGCCCGGCTCGTCCAGCGTGGCGACTGATTTCGCCTCAGTCTCGGCCATGAAGGCGGGCCACGGGACGGGGAGCGCCAAGGCCATCCACCTCGTTTAGACCCGGTTTGGTGAAGAAAGTAAAAGGCGCTCCACCTCGCCCGCGTCCGGCAGCGCTCCGCGGGCACCGAGGGCCCGGCAGTTCAGGGCGGCGGTCGCATTCGCGTAGGCAAGCACGTCCTCGATATCGCCATCGACGTCCGACATCCGGAGACATCCGGCAGCGAAACCCCCGCGAAACACGTCTCCCGCCCCCGTCGTGTCGACGCAATCCACCGCAAAGGACGGCGTGCGGATCTCGCGTCCGCCGCACCAACTGAGCGATCCCTTTTCGCCGAGGGTGACGGTGACGATGCCGGCGCCGAACTCCCGCCCCATCGTGCTCAAGGCGCGTCCGAGATCCTCGTGCCCCGTCAGCGCCGTGGGAAATTCTTCGGACGTGATGATGGCATCGATGTTCTGCAATAAATCCGCGATGCCCGGCCGGACCATCTCGACGTCAATCACGGTCGGCACGCCCGCTTCGCGCGCGAACTTCGCGGCCTGCGCCGACGCGGCCGGGTCGTAGCAGTCGACGAGGAGCATTCGGCCCGACGTGACGACCGAGGGCGATACGTCAACCGGCGTCCATGCGAGGGCCGGATCGCGGTCCCATAGCACCGTGCGATCGCCGGATCGCGCGTCGACCAGGATGACGGCAAAGCGATTCGTGACGCCGGCGACGACGCGGGCTGCCGCCACGTCGACGCCCACGGCGGTCAGGCTCTGACGCGCTTCGACGCCAAATTCGTCGCCGCCGAAGCTGCCGACGTATCGAGCGGAAAGTCCCAGGCGCGCACACGCTGCCATCGCGGTCGCGATTTCACCTCCGGCGAGCCGAGCGAAGCGCTGGAGGCGCTGCTTGCTGTTCGGCGTCGGATGCTCGGCCACGACCGCGAGCAGGTCGATGCTGTTGCAGCCGAATCCCACCACGTCGAACCGCTTCGAACCCGGCGTTGGAAGGCGAAAAGGAATCCGCATCAGCTGATCAGTATCTGGTAATTAGGTGCTTGCCACACCCTTAGACCCAGCCAAAGGGGACACTTCCGGGGCCGTAATGGTCCCGGTCGAGGTCTCGATTTCGGACGAAGTTCCGTCGAAAATACTAGCTGATGTAGTGTGCCCGACCGCCGAAGCGGTCACAGGTTGGGGCGTACAGCCCAATTCTGACGTGCCGATAGGCGCAGACGTGCGCCGAGCGGCTAAAGCGACGATCCCCGCCGGACAATTGAATCGTCTGTACTGCGGCGACAACATCGATGTCCTTCGCAAGGAAATCAAGGACGAGTCGGTTGATCTCGTCTACCTCGACCCGCCGTTCAAGAGCGACCAAAACTACAACGTAATTTACCGCGAGCAAGACGGTCGCAAGGCGGCTGCGCAGCAGCGAGCGTTTGAAGATACGTGGGAGTGGAACCAAGCCTCGAAGGAGACATACGAACGCACGATTGAGGGCGGCGGGCGCATTGCGGATGCCATTCGCGCGTTCTTTTCTTTTCTTGGGCCGACACCATTAATGGCGTATCTCGCGATGATGGCCCCTCGGCTAATCGAGTTACGGCGAGTGTTGAAGCCGAGCGGTACCCTCTACTTACACTGCGATCCGAACGCGAGCCACTATCTCAAGACGTTGCTGGATGCCGTCTTTGGTCACGACAATTTCTCTAACGAGATGATCTGGCGACGTACTACGACGAAAAACGACTACAAACAGGGCGCTGTCAACTGGCCCCGTGTGCATGACGTGTTGCTGATGTACTACAAATCAACGGGCGCAGCCCGGACAGCTAAACGTTTCGCACAACCGTTTGTCCCGTACGACAGCGATCACATTAAGACGTTCTACAACTTCAGAGATGCGGATGGCCGTCAATATCGACTCTCGGATTTGACGGCGCCAGGACAGGGCACGCGTGGTCATCCGAAGTACGAGTTTCTTGGCGTAACGCGGTACTGGCGCTACAACAAAGAAAAAATGGAACGCCTTCACAAAGCAGGCCGCGTGGAATTTCGCCCCAACGGAAGAGTGCCACGGTTGAAAGTCTATTTGGATGAAGCACCGGGCGTGGCTGTCGGCGACGTCTGGACCGACATTCGCGGCATGATCAATCTCGGCAAAGAAATGCTCGGGTATCCGACACAGAAGCCGGAAGCTCTCCTTGAGCGGATATTGAAAGCGAGCAGCAACGAAGGCGACGTCGTGCTGGACCCATTCTGCGGCTGCGGAACGGCGATCGCTGTTTCGCAGCGATTAAACCGCACATGGATCGGAATCGACATCACGCACCTCGCCATCGGCGTAATTCGTGGACGGCTTCACAACAACGGCGTCTCGCCTGATGCGTACGGAACACATTGGGTTCCGGCAACGGTTGATGAAGCAGTGGAACTGGCAGGTAGCGATCCATTTCAATTTCAGTGCTGGATTCTTGGTGAACTCGGCATCAATCCGCTCCATCAAAAGCGTGGCGCAGATCGCGGCATCGATGGACGTCTATTCTTCTTTGACGGACCTGATACGAGTAAACCGAAACAACTGATTTTTTCAGTTAAGAGCGGAGGGATTACACCAGCCTACGTCCGCGAACTCGTCGGCGTCGTCAAGAGAGAGCGAGCGCAAATTGGTGTTTTAGTGACGCTCGAAGACCCGAGCGTCGCGATGAAAAAAGAAGCGGCGGCAGCGGACGTGTACCGTTCTCACGACGACAACCTGTATCCGGGTATCCAAATCTTGACCGTGGCTGACATTCTCGCCGGGAAGCGACCACAGCTTCCGGCCAGTAGGACGCTCAGCTTCCCAGATCCGAAGATGTTGAAAGTCGCCCTCGCGACAGAGCAACAGCAAGAACTAAAGTTCGGCTAGGGCTTCGCCTTCCTCGCACTACGCGTCTTTTTTGCGGGTCTCACCTTCAGCAGCCGAGACACTGCTTCCTCAAACGGCACTGTGATCGCTGGCACAAACGATTGTCCCTGCCGTCGCTTCGATGCCCTTTTCTTCATGAAGTCCGATCATACGCTCTCAAACGGCAACCGCTGCTGTCGATAGTGCTCATGGGGGCGCGGTTGGTCCCGTTCAAGACTGATGGAGTCTTCACAACGCGGGGTTCGATTCTCCGGCGCTCCACGCGGACCGCGATGCCACGCGCGGCCTTTCAGCCGCAACCGTTCACGCAGCGCTTGCGCTCGATGGTTGTTTGTAGGTGAGGCGCTTGCCTTCCGCGCCAGTCACGATGTCTGCCGCGCGTTCGCCGTCCGACATGCCGCGACGGTTGTAGCGGAACTCGAACTCCGAGCAATAGCGGTGCAGATGGCCCTTCGAGACGTGATGGAACGCGCCATCGATGCCGCGCTTCAACAACGAGAACACGCCTTCGACCGTGTTCGTATGAATGTCGCCGCGCACGTATTTCTTCGCGCTGTGGTTGATGGTGTCGTGCTGCGCGAAGCCCATATCAAGGCCGTGATAGCCCTTCAGATCGTCGGTCACCATGCGCGTGTTCAGATGGACGTTGGCTCGGATCGCGTCTTGTAGCGTGCGGCTGTCGACGCGCTCGATTGGGAAAATCCGCACGCGCCCTTTGCGCTCAACAAGGGCCATGACCGGCGTCAGTTTCTTGTCCTTCGGGCCGGGACGACCGGTTGCGAGCTTTTCTCGGTCAGCCTTGTTCGTGGGACCGAGGCGACGACGACCGCCGACGTAGGTTTCGTCCACTTCGACCGTGCCGCTGAGCAGCGACAGACCGCCGTCTTCCGCCATTGCGTGCCGCAGCCGGTGCGCCATAAACCACGCCGCGCGATACGTGACGCCGAGCATCCGGTGCAGTTGATGCGCCGACATGCCTTTCTTCGACGCGCTCAGAAGATGAATCGCGAGCAGCCACTTTGAGATCGGCACATGCGACGACTCGAAGATGGTTCCCGTCGTGCTGGAAAACTGGCGCTTGCACGCGCGGCACTTGTAGAGTCCCTGCCGCGCCGGATTCTTGCCTGACGCCTTTGGATTGAGCTTGTAGGGGTCGGAGCCGCCGCAACGCGGGCAGACCGGCTGGCCGTTCCAGCGCAACCGCTCCAGTAATTCACGCGCGGCCGTTTCGTCTGAGAAGTGCTTCCCGATGAGGCTCAGGTTGCCGGTCGTTTTCGTGCTCGCCATGAAGCGAGTCTATGAGGCAGGCCTGACAGACTAGGTCACGCCTGTAAACCATAGAAACTGTTGCACTTTCAGGCAGATTTCTTCGATAATTGTCGAGTCGCAAGGTGTGGCAAAGACCTAATTACCCAGTATCTTGACTTTCGCTTTATCTTTGCGTAACCTTGCGACCCAGAAAGAGGTGCCGATGCTTCCTCTCACGAAGCGGCAGCGCGAGATTCTAGATTACCTGAACGAGTTCATCAGCC